>NZ_JAQTWL010000011.1 GCF_028689295.1 Rhodoferax sp. | reverse complement strand
AATTACACACAAGCACAGCTAAATGCAGTGGCCAGGAAGCTCAATGAGAGGCCTCGGAAAACTCTAAACTACGAAACGCCTGCTGAACAATTCAGCCAACTTGTTGCATCGACCGGTTGAATCCAAGACCCAAAACGGGTGCAAATGACAGGCAGCTTTACGGTGGGCCAACTCAACCCCAGACAGAAGTCGTTCGTGGCATTCGGCAACGTGCCCGGAGCTGACACAGGTTGCAGGCGAACCTGACATTCGGCGGCGTCGTCGCAGAAGCCAAAGCGGCTGTTCGCTGCAGGTGGCCCATTTCTCCCGCTGACGGACTGCAGCGCAGCGCTTAATCTGTTCATCGCAGTTTCTGACTGTGAGGCAAGTCCTGATCATCTACAGTCCTTTGCAGCCGAGACTTCAGTGCGATGCTGTTTTTCGGCTCACCGGTTTAGAATTGAAACTGCATGCAAGGAAAGCACCCGTGCTTCAAGCTCATCTCAACACGGATCAATCCTCAAAATTCGGGCAGTAGAAGTGTCAACTCCAGTTTTCGTATGGGCCATGGCCATCGCATTTCACCGACGTCATCCTGACTTGGTCTGCCTGCCTGAAGCAGATCGCCAAACAAAGCCGAACTCCTGTTACTGGAAGCCAGTTTGGTGACAGCGCCACCAGTCAGGAAATCTTGGTTGGTGCGCATGCACTATCGTGCGCGCGCGATTTCTTTCGCACTGGCATTTGTGGCGGCAGGTCTACACATCCACGGCAAGGGCTACAGCCCTTCTGTATGGATTTTTCTGGGACTGTTTTTTCTGGTCTACCCCCATGTTCAGTATTGGCGTGCCAGCAGGGCGGACAAACCGGTTGAAACTGAGGCCAACAATCTGCTGATTGACTCCGTACTCCTTGGCATGTTTGCCGCGGCCCTGAAGTTCTCGATCTGGTTGAGCTTCGCCGCAATTCTGGCCAATCTGATCAATAGCGTGGCAGCCAAGGGCTGGCGTGGCGCAGCGCAATCCGTCCTGGCCTTGCTGGTTGGCGCACTCATGTGGATCGGTGTCTACGGATTTCAGCTGTCACCGCATACCGAGTGGCCGGCAACGCTCATTTGCGTCGCTGGAGTTTTCGGCTACGTTCTTAATGTGGTCAATGTTGGATTTAAGCGCAATCTCCAGTTGCGCGACATCAAAACACGTCAGCGCGTGGTCCTGGAAGGCGTTCAGAGCGGGGTGATTACGATGTCCGAACGGGGCATCGTCGAGTCCTTCAATCAGTCAGCCCAACAGATGTTCGGTTACTGCGCCGCGGAAGTCGTTGGCAATAACGTCAAGATGCTGATGCCCGAGCCTTTCCGGGGCGAACACGACGGCTACCTCGCCAATTACGGTCAGACCGGCATCAAGAAGATCATCGACCACCGAAACGAGGTGATGGGGCAGCGCAAAGACGGTTCCTGCTTTGACATCGAACTGAGGGTTTATGAAACCCAGTTAAATGACCGGAAGCTGTTCATCGGTACCATTTCCGATATTAGTGCCCACAAGCAGGCGCAGGCCGATCTGCGCGTCGCCGCCACCGCCTTTGAATCCCAGGAAGGCATGGTCATCACCGATGCCAACAAGCGCATTCTGCGGGCTAACAGGGCGTTCACCCAAATCACCGGCTACACTCAAAATGAGGCGGTCGGCCAGACGCCTTCTATGCTCGGGTCCGGGCGTCACGACGATGCGTTCTACCAGACCATGTGGGAAATCATCCATCGCGACAAGTACTGGCAGGGCGAAATCTGGGACCGGCGTAAAAATGGCGAGGTCTTCCCCCTGTGGCTCGCTATCACAGCGGTACTCGATGAGAACGAAAGCGTCACCAACTACGTCGGCAGCTTCTCCGACATCACACTGCACAAACAGGCGCAGGACCGGATCGAGCTCCTGGCTTTCTCTGATCCGCTCACTGCACTGCCTAACCGGCGCCTGCTGATGGACCGCCTGCATCAGGCGCTGGCCTCCAGCGCGCGCCGCCGCCGCCGCGGGGCGGTACTGCTGATCGACCTGGATAACTTCAAAACCTTGAACGATACCCTGGGCCACGACAAGGGCGATCTGCTGCTGCAACAAGTGGCGCAACGCCTGGTCAACTGCGTGCGCGAGGGCGACACGGTCGCCCGCCTGGGCGGCGATGAGTTCGTGGTGATGCTCGAGGGTCTGGCCGAGAACTCCGAGGAGGCCGCCAGCCAGGCCAAGAAGGGGGGCGAAAAGATTCTCGCCGCCCTCAATCAGCCCTACGTTCTGGCTGATTTTGTGAACCACAGCACGCCCAGCATCGGCGTCACCCTGTTCGGCGGCCACCAAAACACCATCGAGGAACTGCTCAAGCAGGCCGATCTGGCCATGTACCAGTCCAAGGCGGCCGGCCGCAATACGTTGCGCTTTTTCGATCCGGCGATGCAAACCGTCGTGACTGCTCGCGCTGCGCTCGAGGTCGAGTTGCGCGAGGCGGTGACTCAGCAACGGTTCGTCCTTCATTACCAGCCACAAGTGGACGGTAATGGCCGCCCGACCGGCGCCGAGGCGCTGGTGCGCTGGCAGCATGCCGAGCGCGGCATGGTGTCGCCTGCAGAGTTCATCCCTCTGGCCGAAGACACCGGCCTGATCCTGCCCCTGGGCAGCTGGGTGCTGGAGACGGCCTGTGCTCAACTGGCGCTCTGGGCTGCCCGGCCTCAGATGGCCCATCTCACCATCGCGGTGAATGTCAGCGCGCGTCAAATTCGTCACACAGATTTTGTCGATCAGGTGATGGACGCACTCAATCACAGCGGCGCTGATCCACACCTTCTGAAACTGGAATTGACGGAAACCCTACTGCTCGATCATGTGGAAGAGATCATCGAGAAAATGAACGCCCTCAAGGCCAGGGGGGTGAGTTTCTCGCTAGATGATTTTGGCACCGGTTATTCGTCACTCGCCTACCTCAAGCGCTTGCCCCTGTTTCAACTGAAGATCGACCAGTCCTTCGTGCGTGATATTCTCACCGACCCGAACGACGCCGCAATCTGCCGCACCATCATCGCCCTGGCGCAGAGCCTGGGGCTGGCGGTGATCGCCGAAGGGGTGGAGAGTGAAGCGCAGCGGGACTTTCTCGTCGGTCAGGGCTGTCATGCCTATCAGGGCTACCTGTTTAGTCGGCCGCTGCCAGTGGTCGACTTTGAGGAATATGTGAAGCCGGGATGAGGTAACACTACTGGCCGTTTGAAGTTTGAAGTCGAAATTCGATTTGAAAACCTCATCGAATCCTGGCGTACGACAACAAAAGAGACACACCGGAAACCCGGCGGTGAGAGATCGTCGGCACCGTTCAATGTCAGCTATCTGGAATTCGTCTGCGCCAATGTCGGCAATGGAGGATCTGGCTTGGGCGGCAGCTCCTGGTCGAGTCCGGGTGTCTCTTTGATTGAATTTGCGACCACACTGCTGTCGCTGAACTACTGGAAGCAATGCCCGCTATCTGGCGGTCAATTCGGATCACCGTATTTCCGGTTACGCTGCATGGCCGACCAGTGCAAGGCACCGCGGCGCCACCGCATCAATCGAAATTCGAATCCACCAACCCACCCACCTGCTCACCCCACTTCAAGGCATGAAAGTCAAAACCGGCCTCGACGGTGGGTTTGATCACCTGGAAATACGGCGACACGTCGAAGTCGCGTGGCGCAAACAGGCTGTGGTGGCGAACGCTCAGAATCTCGCTGACACAATCCGGGCAATCGGGCCGGTCGTCGTTTGCAAGCACCGTGACGGGCAGGATCGGGTAACGAATCGACTGGAACGCCTGTGCGATCAGGGTCGAGCAAATGGCGCGGGTTGGGTCACCACTGCCCAGCGCCAGCATCTTGCGCCGAAAGCGCTGCGGCACCGGGGGCGTGGGAAACAGGTAGCGCGCCAAGTCGATGACGTTGCGCAAATCGTATTGGCTGCCAATGCGGGCGATGGCAAACGCGGTCAGTTTTTGGCTTTCTTCGGGGCTCAGGCCGAGCGGGCGACAAATGCGCGTGTGCATGCCGGCAAAGGCGTCAATGCCCACGCTGCGCACGCCGCTGACGGTGTCGGCTTCCACAAAACAATGGTCTGGGGGCGCGTTGCTGTCGCCAAGCAGCGCCGGCCCGACATACAGCGCGGCGTGCGACCAGGTGGACTGCGTCAGGTATTTGATGGCGCTGCTGACGCGGCTGTGGCCCTCGACCAGCAGCACGTCGCCAGGTCGCAAGGTGGCCAGCAGCCGCTCTGGCGACGTGGCCGGCACGGCTGAATGAACGTGCACATCCCGGGCCAGGTAGCGCGCAAGGCGCCCACCGAGCCAGTTCAATACCGAGTTCATGGTGACTTTCTCAGGTGTAGCGCCGCGCGATCCAGTGGTCCAGCGACAGTTTGCCCGCGCCGTTCACCATCAGCAGCAACAGCACGGCGGCCCAGGTGCCGTGGGTGGGATAGGCGTCGGGATAAACGAACAACTGGATGGTCAGCGTCATGCCCAGCAGCGCCAGCGCAGACAGGCGGGTGGCCAGCCCGAGCAAGAGCAGCAGCGGTAAAAAATGCTCGGCAAAGGCGGCCATTGTGGCGGCAATTTCCGGCGGGATCATGGGCAGCTGGTATTCTTCGCGGAACAAATCCACCACCGAGTCCGACAGGCGCGGCCAGCCCAGCGTGAATTCCTGGTTGACGATGTCGATGGCAAAACCCTGGATTTTGGTCTCACCGGACTTCCAGAATACCGCTGCAATCGAGAAGCGTGCCAACAACGCCACCAGCGTATGGGGAATGCGCGTGCAGACGGCGACAAAGCGCTGCATCAAATTGGGGATCAAACCACGCGCTGATGTGGCGCTCAAGGGTTCAGTGCGTGTGTTCATGAGGTGGGGCTCCGAAGGTGGTGTGGGTGATGAGCTGCCAACGCAGCAACAAGCCCAGGGTGTGGGTCAAATCGAACTCGGCATCCATCGTGCTGGCTTCGCCCGTGGCCACCAGCAGGCTCACACCGTCTTGCAGGCGGGTGACAAACAGCGCCGTGGCAGCGTCCAATGCCAGCGTGTCCACGTCGAGCCCGTGCCTGAAGACCAGCACCGCCTGGGGCACGTCGGGATCGACCGTGCTGATGCACAGCGCCCCCTGATGCGCCGCCCACAGCGAATCAATGGCATAGGGCGACGACAGCACCTGCACCGACGGGTGCAACACCAGGCTCAACACCGTGAGTTGCTCCGGCTCGGCCAGCGCATGGTGCAAGATGTCGGTGTTGATGGGTGGCACATCCGCCGCGTGGTAAGCCTGAACCCGGGCCATTTCCAGGCGTGCGACATCGGCCAGATATGGCACCAACGCGGCAGGTGGGAAGCTGCTGACAAAATCAGCGAACTGGTCCCCGTAATACGCCATGAGGCGCGAACGCGGCGGCTGGGCCTGCACAAACACCTTGGCCATGGCGCGAAAGAAATCTTCACCCACCATTTCTTGCACGACAGGAAAGGTGTCAGCCAGCGCGTCGATCAGCGACACCGTGACATTGTTGCGATAGACCGCAAAACGCGTGGCGGGGTCCGAGCCGTTACAGGTGGTCAAGCAGCCGGGGCAAGGCAACTCCGGGTTCAGCAAGGCTTGCGCGAAGGTGGTCTGGTAGCTCATGCCATGACCTCTTCAGCCAGCAGCATTTGCAAACGCTGCTCGGCCAAACCGGCTTCCGAGAGCAGCACCGGCCAGACCGGGATGTCGTTGTCACGCTCAAGCAAGGTGGGCTGGGCGCCGGTCAGTCCCAGCGTGAAGTCATAAAGCGCCCACACCGCCTGCGCCACTGGCGCGCCGTGGCTGTCGATCAGCAGCGGATCGCCGTTGCCATCGGTTTGATCGGCAAAGCCGGCCAGGTGAATCTCGCCCACCGCGTGCAGCGGCATGGCACGGATGGCGGCGTGCGCATCACGCTGGTGGTTGATGCTGCACACATGCACGTTGTTCACGTCCAGCAGCAAACCGCAACCGGTGCGGCGCACCACCTCGGTCAAAAAGGCGCCCTCTTCCCAGGTGGACGCCGCAAACTCGACATAAGTGGCCGGATTTTCCAGCAACATGCGCCGCTGCAGGTGCACCTGCACCTGGTCGATGTGGTCGCACACCCGCTGCAAGCTGGCCGTGTTGTACGGCAACGGCAGCAGGTCGTTCAGAAACGCCTTGCCATGGGTGGACCAGGCCAGGTGCTCGGAAAAGGATTGCGGCTGGTAACGCTTGAGCAGCATCGCCAGCGCATCCAGATGGTCGGTATCCAGCGGCGCATCGGCGCCAATGGACAGGCCGACGCCGTGGATCGAGAGCGGGTAGCGCTCGCGGATACGGGTCAGGTAATGGTGAAACGGCCCGCCGGCCACCATGTAATTTTCGGCATGGACTTCGAAGAAGCCGATGTCGGGCTCGGTGGCCAGAATGTCCTGAAAATGCTCGGGCTTGAGCCCCACCCCGGCCCTTGCGGGCAGAGTGGAGGCAGCTGCACCCGGGGTCAGCAGGGGCAACATGACGCTTGCGGCCATACCGGGTGCTCCAGTTGACTGTGACCTTATCAGGCCTTGACTTCCTTGAACTCTTTGAGCTGGCCATGGCCGGTGGGTGAGGTCTTGGACACGGTTTTTTCGCACGTGCCCTTGGGCACCATCGACCAGGCGTTGCCCTGGTAGTCCACTTTGGAAGTGCCAGCGCACGTGGTGCCAGCACCGGCTTTGCAGTCGTTTTTGCCTTTGAGCGCCACGCCAAAGCACTTTTCGGTGTCAGCAGCCTGTGCAGCCGTGGGCGCGGCGGCAATGCCCAAAGCGGCACTCATGGCCAGGGCCAGGCCAGCGGCAGAGGCGGTACGGCGGGTCACAGGAGATTGGGATGCGGTTGTCATGAGGATGTCCTTTAATGCATGAATGGTGGATAAAAAAGTGATCGCTTTTCAGCAAATGACCACTTGATGGTCACTGCTGCTGGATTGGTCGAAGCAGCAGCGGGTTTCTTACGGCGTGTAAATAAAAAAAAATTTGGCATCATGAAAATGTCATCTGCGTTCTCTTCAATTTTGACTGGGCAATGGGCTAGTGGTAGGCGTGGGCATTCATGGGCAAGTTTTTGATTTGCACTGCCGTACAAGTGCTATTGGGACAGCAATGCGTCAAGCTTGCCTGCTTTGTCCAGCGTCGTCAAATCATCAAAACCACCCACGTAAAAATCACCGACGTAAATTTGCGGCACAGTACGCTGGCCGGTTTTTTGCATCATGACTTCGCGTGCCCCCGGCTCCTGATCGACCAGAATTTTGTCGATCTTGGTAACGCCTTTGCGTCTGAGCAAGTGCTCGGCACTTTGGCAATAGCCACAGCTCGCTGAGCTGTACATCGTGACATTGATCATCATTTTTTTCCTTGAGAATGGCTGTTTGGTTTGACCTCGTACGGCGCAGGAAGCAAAGAAAATCAAAGCGTTTTTGGAGCCTTGTCCTTGAGGCGAAGCCAGTTCTTGTCGGACTTCGCCAAGTTGCCCTTCACGTCTTCGAGCCAGCGCGTTTGCGCTTCTTTGTGCACGTTGAGATACAACTTGCCGTCAACCACACGCCAAAGTTGCGGATTGACATCGAGCTTTTGTTCCAGTGCGACCCCCATGGCGCAAAAGCCGCCATAGGCAGGAATGTATTTGGCAGGGTTGGCAGCGAATGTGTCACGGTTCTGCAAGTTGGCGAACTGGTAGGTCGCACCGCCGTGTTTTGCAGAAATTTCCGCTTTACCCGCAGCCGGACCACTTGGCGAGAAGTACGACACCGGGTCATACCCCTTTAACGCGATGCCATTTGCATCAACGTTCAAGGCGCTTGTTGAATTTTCGTCATAAGCAAGAGCAAGCTCGGGGAGCGCAAATGATGCGATTGTCATCAGCGCGCTGGCTGCAACAAAATTACGACGTGACGCACGAAACTGATTAGACATGGTGATTTCCAAAAGTGTAAGAGTTGATGAAGGTCGTTAGTGAGGCAAACCGGTAAGGCAACATCGCTATCGACGGGGTTAACTTTAATGGTCATAATGATACGAAAAGTAGTTAAAAATATCATAAATATGATTATTCGTTTCAAATATCATGGACAGACTCTCCGCATTACTTGAGCACTTTTCGCTGCACGCGAGTGTTTTTTACACTGGCAACATCTGTGGCATTCATGACTTTGCGCAAGATAGCCTGCATGGACATATTCATCTCATCAGGCGCGGTCCGGTGCGGATCATTGGTGTGAAACAGCAAGTTTTAGATGTCATAGAACCCACCTTGTTGTTTTTGCCACGTCCTCATACTCACCGGTTGATAGCGGATGAACGCACTGGCGCGGACATCGTGTGTGCGACGGTTCAGTTTGGCGGGGGGCGCAGAAATCCGGTAGCCGACTCCTTGCCCGATCTTGTGATGATTGAACTATCTGCTTTGCCAGGTGCGCACGAACTGTTGGGGTTGATGTTTGATGAAGCCTTTGCCAACAATGACGGCCGTCAGGCAGTGCTTGATCGTCTGTGTGAGGTGCTGATGATCCGGCTGTTGCGCCATTGCATTGACCAGGGTTTAACTCAGGGCGGCACATTGGCGGGGCTGGCTGATGCGCGACTTGCCAAAGCCATTGCAGCCATTCATGAAGACCCCGCCAGCAAGCGCAATCTGATGAGTTTGGCCGCATTGGCAGGTATGTCACGTGCGCGCTTTGTCGTGCGGTTCCGTACCATCACCGGCGAAACTCCGGCGAACTATATGGCGACTTGGCGAGTCATGGCAGCGCAGCGGCTGCTCAAGCAAGGCTTACAGCTCAAACACGTGGCTGACAATGTCGGCTACGGCAGTGCCAATGCACTCACACGTGCGTTTATTCGAAAGCTAGGTTGTTCGCCAACGCAGTGGCTCAATGGTGAAAAAATGGCACGCCAGAATCCGGATTGAGACAATCGACAGGTCAAAAATGCAGTGTGCGCAAATGCGAGGCCATCGAATCGACGAACGAACGGACTTTCGCCGACGAATGACGACCTTCACGGTGCATGATGTGGATCGGTACTGGGGGGCTTTCGAATTCGCTGAGCACGATCTTCAGTTTGCCAACGTGTAGCGGTTCGGCAATTTGGTAGGTCAGCAAGCGGGTAATACCCATCCCGGCCATGGCCGCATTAGCTGCCGAGTCGTTGTCACTGACACTCAATATCGGTTGTAACTTGATCGTCTGTGTTTGGCCGTCGCGCAGAAAACGCATTTCATCATTTGGATTCAAGCCTCGCGCAAGGATAACTTGATGCGTGTGTAAATCCTGTGGCGTTTGCGGAATGCCGTGCTTGTCCAAATAGTCGGGTGATGCGCACAACACCCTCCTTGCTGAGCCGACTCGCTGCGCCCGGTACGATGAGTCCGGCAGTTCGGCAATGCGGATCGCCATGTCCACACCTTCCTCCAGCATGTTGACAACCCGGTCAACAAACAGCGCATTGACTTTCATTGCCGGATATCGGCGCAGGAACTCAATGATGACTGGCATCACATACAGCCGACCAAACAATACCGAGGCCGTGACCGTCAATTGACCTCGCGGCTCGGCATGGATACCCAAAGCGGCATCATCGGCTTCATTGGTCAAAGCGATGATCTGTTTGGCATCCTCATAGTATTTCTGGCCAGCCTCGGTCATCCTCACATAGCGGGTGGTGCGGTTCAACAATTTGACGCTCAAACGGTCTTCCAGAGCTGCCACCGCGCGCGTCACTGCGGGTGGTGACATATGCAGCTTTCGGGCACCGCCAGCAAATCCTTGGCTCTCAACTACCGCGATGTACACACTCATCAAGTGAAATCGATTCATTTAGTGTTCCGATTAATGGAATAGTAAATTGATAATTTTATGTATTCTTAACTTTATTGGAACAAGACACACTATGTCCACCTGCTGAATTTCTCACAGGTCAAGCAACCATTTTTGGAGAATTTATATGAGCCGTATTACTGCCGTCAGCAACGAAAACGCCAACACCGAACAACGCAGCTTGTTGGACGCGATTCAAAGCCAGCTGGGCATGGTGCCAAATTTCTTGCGGGTGTTCGCCCATTCACCGGATGCCCTGAAGGCCTTTCTCGGCTTGCATCACATTGCCAACAAGGGTTCACTGGACGCGGCCACCCGCGAACGCATCGCGCTGGCACTGGCGCAAAAAAACCAATGTGAGTACTGTCTGTCTGCCCACTCTGCGATTGGCCGCAAGGCTGGTTTGAGTGGGGCAGAAATTGAAGCCAACCGGGCTGGCTCCAGCATGGATGTCAAAGCCTCTGTTGCAGTCAAATTTGCCCGCGCTCTGGCTGAGCACAATGGCGAGGTCACCAATATGGAGTTGCAATCGATGCGTGATGTCGGCTACAGCGATGCTGACATCGTTGAGGTGATCACCCACGTTGGCATGAACATACTGACCAACATCCTCGGTAAATCCAGTCGGGTTGAGATCGACTTCCCGAAAGTGGCGCTGAAATTGGCAGCCTGACCAAATCGCCCACGCAAAGTGCAAGGTTCAAGATTGAACCTTGCACGGACTATTGCTGCTCAATGGGTACCACATCAAGGCGTTATGTCCATCCAGCGCGCCTGGTGGCAATGCCCAGGCAAATGCCAATGTTTCAATTCAAATTTAAGGAGCAAGGTCATGGCCATGGCGTTTGCAAAAATCAGTTTTACCCCGGATGTACAGGCGGTTCAAACCGAAATGGGTAGCC
Source organism: Rhodoferax sp. (assembly GCF_028689295.1). Taxonomy (GTDB): domain Bacteria; phylum Pseudomonadota; class Gammaproteobacteria; order Burkholderiales; family Burkholderiaceae_C; genus Rhodoferax. The sequence goes on along the minus strand of NZ_JAQTWL010000011.1, from coordinate 106,798 downwards.
GATCTGCGTATCGGTCAACAGAGCTTGGGGAAACTGAGGTGCCAGCACTGAGTGCAGTCGAGCGGGCTTTTATAACCGAACGCGACAGCTTTTATCAGGCCACCGTGAGCCAGACTGGCTGGCCCTACGTGCAGCATCGGGGCGGGCAGGCGGGATTCTTGAAGGTGCTGGACGATCGGACCCTCGGTTACGCAGATTTCAGCGGCAACCGGCAGTACATCTCGGTGGGAAATCTTCGCGGTGACGACCGTGTCAGCCTGTTGCTGATGGACTACCCGCAACAACGACGTCTGAAAATCTGGGGCCGGGCGCGAATGGTGGACGAGCTCAACGAGCCAGAACTGCTGGCGCAACTGGAATCACCCGAGTCCCGCGCGCCTGTGGAGCGCGGTATCGTCATCCACGTTGAAGCATTTGACTGGAATTGTCCCAAATACATCACCCCACGCTACAGCCAGCAAGAAGTAGATGCGCTGCTCCTTGGGGCCAAACTGCCACAGCCAGTTCCTGCCGCCGAGAAAATCCCAGAGACTCTTGGAAATGGCGCATTGCCATTGACCGTCGTCGGCCTACAGCAATTGACACCGGACATTCGAACCTATGAGCTACGGCATACCAATGGCGAAGCGTTGCCACCGTACCGGGCTGGGGCGCATATCCGCGTGCCAGTTGCGATGCCTGATGGCGGTATCACCTCTCGCACTTATTCGTTGACCACCGCCGATGACGACTTGCGTCAGTACCGCATTGCAGTTTTCCGGATCGTCAATGGCGATGGCGGCTCCCGCGCATTGCATGACGGATGGCAACTAGGCACGCGCCTCAACGTCGACGTGCCTGGCAACCATTTTCCGCTGCACGAGGACAGTCGCCCGGCATTATTGATTGCAGGGGGCATTGGTATTACACCAATCAAGGCAATGGCTGACGAACTGGCAGCACGCGGCCTGAGTTTTCAACTGCATTACGCTGGCAAAGCACCTGAAGAAATGGCATTTGTCGAAGATTTGCGGCGGCATTTTCCGAGTCGATGCCGGTTCTATTTCAGCCAGACGTCAGAGCCAAACCGGCTGGATGTGTCATTGGTGTTGGGTAGCGTATCTGCCGATGCAATCATTTACGTTTGCGGCCCGGACCGCTTGATTGACGACGTGCGCAAAACCGCCCGGCGACTCGGCATTGCCGACGAACGGGTGCAGTCTGAACGATTTATTTAACCAGGAAAACATCATGACCTCTGAGATCAAAGCCCCTGTGCCACCCTTTACCGCTGATTCTGCTGCGCAGAAAGTTCGCATGGCCGAAGATGCCTGGAACTCACGCGATCCAGATCGCGTGTCGCTGGTATATACCGAAGACACGCTCTGGCGCAATCGCGGTGAATTTCCGCAGGGTCGCGATCAAGTCCGTCAATTTCTACAGCGTAAATGGGCCAAAGAGCTGGAATATCGTTTGATCAAGGAATTATGGGCGTTTGCCGACGACCGTATTGCCGTCCGTTTTGCCTACGAATGGCACGATGATTCCGGTCAATGGTTCCGAAGCTATGGCAACGAAAACTGGGAATTCAACCGGCAAGGCCTCATGCAACGTCGTTTTGCCAGCATCAATGATGTACGGATCGCGCAAGAACAGCGCCTGCTTAACTGGCCATTGGGGCGCCGTCCCGACGATCACGCCAGTTTGGGCGAACTGAACTTGTGAAACACGATGTGACATGCCTATGACTTCCTACAGAAACCCGACCCGGGCATTAACTCAATCCGCCATGCCAAATCGCCGGCGCAGGCGAATGCCCAACCAGGTACCCGGCAAGGCCGCGGTAATCCACAACCAGCCATGCAGGCTGCCCGAGGCCACCCCCGACACAAACGCGCCAATATTGCAGCCATAGGCAATGCGCGAGCCGTAACCCAGCAGCAGACCGCCGAGCAGCGCGGCCAGCAGCGAGCGCCAAGGAAAGTCCCAGCGCGGTGCGAACCGACCAGCCAGCGACGCGGCACACAAAGCACCCAGCATGATGGCCAGGTCCATCATCGACGTGGTGTCATCGAGCACACCGCCAGCCAGCGCGCCGCTTTGAAAGTCACCCTGCCAGAAGCCGTCGGGCGCTGGCCGCCAGCCCAGCCACCCGGCCACCTTGGCCCCCCAGAGCGTGAAACCCCAGGTGATTGACCACGGATGACCCGCCAGCAGCAACGTGCTCACGTTCCCGAGTGCGAGCACCACGGCAGCGACCATGACCGGCCAGGGGCCAGAAAATACCCGCGCCAGCACGGCGCTGGTTGTCGATTCGTTAGTCGCTGGCCTTGGTACTGGCGCGACAGGCCGCGCCAGCCGCCACAGTAAAAATGACAGCAAACCGAAGATACCCAATTGCAGCGCCAAAGCCATGCGCCAGCCCAGCAGGTCGGCCAGCACGATGGCATCTTTTGAGGGCAGTTGTTGCCACCAGCCCATGTGCAGGCTGGCCCAGAACGAACCCGCACAGGCGCTCACCAGCACCAGCATCATGCGCAAGCTGCCGCCGCCCGCGGTGTACAGCGTGCCCGAGCCACAACCGCCGGCGATCTGCATGCCAATGCCGAACATGAACGCGCCCACTGCCACCGACACGCCCACCGGCGCCCAGGCGCCGCCCAACACCTGCCCGAAGGCTGTACCATTGGCAAAAACCGGCGCAAAGCACAGCGTGGTCAATGCCAGCAACAGCAATTGCGCCTGCACACCACGCATGTCGCGCGCCAGCAGCATGCGCCGGTAGGCGTTGGCAAAACCGAACGATGCGTGGTACAACGCCACGCCCAGAACCAGACCGGTCAGCCAAAGGGCAACCTGTCGCCAGCCATCAGCACCCAGGCGCACAGCTACCAGCAGCAAGGTGGCAAGGCCCGCCACCAGTGGCATAGGCTGGCGTCCGGCGGGCCAGGCTGGCAGCACCCGACTTTGACTAACCGCCGGTGGCATCGCGCACGATGCGCTCAAAGATGGGGTCGAGCTCAACCGCCATCGCATCGAGCTGCTCTGACTTGTAGGGGGCAAACACCGCGCTGGGAGTGCGGTAGCTCAGGCTGGCCGTGCCATCGGCGTTTTCGGTCACATAAAGCCGGATCGGCGCCTCGATACCGGCGGGCACGCTGGCCTGCAACATGCGCACGGCGAAGTCGTTGCGAAACACCATCAGCACCGTGTTGCCAGGAATGGTGATACCGCGCCCGGCAGCACCCGCGCTGGCGCTGGCCGATGCCACCAAACCCATTTTTTGCGCACCGATGGCTGCTTCCGTGCGCGCAACCAGCGTTTTGAAATCATGTTTGCTGGCCAGCGTCTGCGTGCCGGGCACGGTCGGCGCTTGCGCGTAAGCGGCACTGGCAGCTAGCAGCACCATGGGCAAAAGCCATGCGCGAACTTGTGAAATATTCAGGTAAGACATGATGAAATTCCTTTCCTTGCAGACGTTAACGGGATGAAATGCTGATTCAGCCCAGCAGAGCCTCGACACGACTGATCTGCTGTTCGACTGAAATGGGCATTGCGCTGGTGATGTCGAGCGCGCGGTCTTCGAACACGTCGGCCGCCGGATGCCGCGCAGCCCAGTTCGCCACGGTCACGTCGCGCTGCATCAGCAGACTTGCCATTTGCGGGCGAAACAGCACGAACATGGCGCTGATCCAGCGGTTCACCGGCCATGACGGCGCGGCGTGATCGATACGAAAGCGCGCCAGCAACCGGGCGGCGTCAGCGGCGCTGTACCAGGCCTCGTCGGTCACCCAGCGGTTGGTGGTGAACAAGCCCGTGGGGAAACCATAGGCGTTCATCGAGATGGCAATCAGGTGGCAAAGCGCGTCAGTCCCTTGCGGCCAGGGCTCGCTGGCCTGGCAGACCACGGGCACCATGCCCTCAGGCATGCCGGGCTGGCGCACAAAGGTATGAAAGTGGCCGTGTTCACCGTCGAGCCCGCGGTGCGCGTGGTAGTAATACTGCGACTGGCTGTCACGGTCGAACACGTCGTCGTCGGGGAAGTGGTTCAGCTCGATGAACTCGCCCTGGCCGCGCAGCATCTCACCGACGACGTTGAGTCCGCCCTTGTCCAGCACGCGGTAACACGCCATGACGTCCTGGCCCGCTGCGCGCATGGCGAGAAGCTCGTCGGTTGTCAGGTCGTGCAGATCATCCATCGTCGGGCACTGGCCGCTTTACTTCTTGGCGGCGCAGGGATTTTTGGCAGCACACGGATTTTTTGCCGCGCAAGGGTTCTTGGCAGTGCAAGGGTTCTTGGCAGTGCAAGGGTTCTTGGCAGTGCAAGGGTTCTTGGCAGCACACGGATTGGCAGCGGCGGCACCGCTCTTGGGTTTGAAGGTTTTCTGCACTTCGGCGGTGTAAGCGGTCAAGGCAGCGAGTTCACGCGAATCCCAGGCCAGCGGTTTGGCGGCCATCGGCACCACCATGCAGAATTGCACCATTTCATCAAGGGCGATTTTTTTCATGCCGCCACGGTCATCGGCCATTTGCACAAAGTGCGGATAGGGCTTGGCGAACGTGTTGAGGTAAGAGTTGCCATTGAAGTGGCATGAATTGCACGACAGCCCGTTGGTGCTGAGCTTGGTGTCGGAAAACAGTTTTTTACCCTCGGCGATGAGCTCGGCCGAATTGCCTTTGGCTAGCTGCGTGCCGGCTGGACGAGTCACCAGCTTGACATCCACTTTGCCACTGGCTGCGCAAGGGTTCTTGGCAGCACACGGGTTTTTCGCGGCGCATGGATTTTTGGCTGCACATGGGTTCATCTTGCGTGGCGCACATGGGTTGCGCGGCGCGCAGGGGCTTTGGGCAAAGGCGGCAGGAGCGCCGAAGGCCATACCAAAAACAGAAGCCAGAATGGCAGAGCGGATGGCGGAAGGTTGTGCGTTCATGGACGACTCCTCAGTTGGTAAGTGGTGGCAATGGGGGGGGCGCAAAGTGATGCTTCCCTGTTTGCTTAGACGTGGTAGGCATCAACTTCTTACACTGTGATATAAAAATTCTTATTTGCGATGGACCAACTCACCACCCTACTCAACCGCTTCTCGTTGCACGCCGGTGTGTTTTATACCGGCAACATCTGCGGCATCCACGATTTCCAGCAAGACAGCGTGCGCGGCCACCTGCACCTGATCCGGCGCGGTCCGGTGCTAGTCATGGGGGTGCGCCCCGGGAGCTTCACCATCACTGAGCCGGCGCTGTTATTTTTGCCGCGCCCCGACACCCACCGGCTGATCGCTGACGAGCGCAGCGGTGCCGACGTGGTGTGCGGCACGGTGCAGTTCGGGGGTGGCAGCAGCAACCCCATCACCGCCTCGCTGCCATCCGTTGTTATGGTGGAATTGCGGCGGTTGCCGGGCGTGGAAGCCTTGCTTGGGCTGATGTTCGACGAGGCCTTTGCCGAGCAGGACGGCCGTCAGGCGGTGCTCGACCGCTTGTGTGAGGTGCTGATGATTCAGCTGCTGCGCTACTGTATTGCGCAACACCTGACGCGCGGCGGCGCGCTCGCGGGCTTGGCCGATGCCCGCCTGGCCAAGGCGCTCAATGCCATGCACCTGAAACCGGAACAGGCGTGGCGACTGGAGGACATGGCCGCTCTGGCAGGCATGTCACGCGCCCGTTTTGCAGTGCATTTCCATCAGGTCACCGGCGAAACCCCAGCCGACTACCTGGCGAGCTGGCGCGTCCTGCTGGCGCAGGGCTTGCTGCAACGCGGGCTGGCGCTCAAGCATGTCGCTGGTGAAGTGGGGTATGGCAGTCCAAGCGCCCTCACCCGCGCCTTCCAGCGCAAATTGGGTTGCGCCCCTGGTGAATGGCTCAAGGGCACACAGGCGCAGTAGCGCGCCCATTGCGCCAGCACTGTAAGCATTGGCGGCCAAGCCCGACAAACTATGGAATGCCGCGGGAATTTCCCGCCAATCCATTGACCGTCGAGGAACGCCAGATGCAGACAACTGCCACCGAAGAGGCCGGCCACAAGCTCTACAAACTGCTCAACGGCGCGATAATTGTGCTGGCGTTGCTGACCGTGCTGGAGGGTTCCGCGCTCACCGAATGGAGCGCCATGGCCACCATCTTCATCACGCTCGGCGCCAATGCCGTGGCCGAGGCCTTCGCGCGCGGACTCGCCGATGAAATCACCTTCAAGCGGCGCCTGACATGGCCGGAGGGGCTCCATTTGTTGCGCCGATCGCTGGTGGTCGTGCTGCCTGCCGTCGTTCCCGCCCTGGCGTTCGCAGCCGTCGCACTGGGCTGGCTGTCGCTGGGCATGGCGTTTGCCGCGGCCTGCTGGTTGCTGGTGTTGGCGTTGTTTGCCGCCGGTTATATGGCGTGCGCGCTGAATGGCCACCAAACTTGGCGCGGCCTGCTGTATGGCGCGGTCATCAGCACCTTTGGCCTGGCCATTGTGGCCTTGCGCTTGCTGGCGTCGTGATCGCAAGGCAACCAGGAGATTGAACCATGGCAAATACCAAAACCCAACCCAAACCGTCCAGCACTAGCCCCGGCTGCGAATTACCTGGCCGCGTGGTGCTTGTCATGCAGGGCGGCGGCGCGCTGGGCGCTTTTCAGGCTGGCGTGTATGAAGCCATGCACCGCGCAGGCATCGAGCCCGACTGGGTGGTGGGCACCTCGATTGGGGCCATCAATGCCGCCATCATCGCCGGCAACACGCCCGAGCACCGGCTCGAGCGCCTGCGCGGATTCTGGCATCTGGTCGGCAGCGCCAACACCTCTTCGTCACTCTGGAACACCTTTGGCAAGCGCAACATGGTGCATAACCTGGTCACGCTCGGCCTGGGCATTCCGGGCTTTTTCAAAGCCAACCCCTACGCGCTGCTGGGCACGCACAACCCGGCTGGTGTGACACAGGCCAGTTATTACAGTACCGAGCCGCTGCGCGAGACGCTGGACGCGCTGGCCAACTTTGAGCGCATCAGCGCCGGCGCCACCCGGTTGACGCTGGGCGCTGTCAACGCGCGCAGCGGCCGGATGCGCTACTTTGACAGCCGTGACACCGCCCTGACGCCAGACCACGTGATGGCCTCGGGCGCACTGCCGCCAGCTTTTCCGGCAGTGATGATCGACGGCGAACCCTATTGGGACGGTGGCATCTATTCGAACACACCACTTGAAGTGGTGATGGACGACAACCCGCGGCAGGATTCGGTCATTTTCGCCGCCCAGTTGTGGCAGCAGGAAGGTGCCGTGCCCGAAACCATCGCCCAGGTCAGCAGCCGACTCAAAGACATCCAGTTTGCCAGCCGGGCGGAGAGCCACACCGAGCGCCAGCAGCAGCTTCATCACCTGCGCCATATCGTGCGCGAGCTGGGCTGCCTGTTGCCACCGGCGACGCGCGCCAAACCAGAGGCCAAGGCGTTGCTGGCCTGGGGCTGCAGCACCGTGATGCACTTGCTGCCGATGCAGGCACCCGCGCTTGACGACGAAGACCACACCAAGGACATCGACTTCACCCCGGATGGCATTCGGGCGCGTTGGCAAGCCGGTGTGGAATTTGCCCAGCGGCAGATTGCAGCAGCGCCGTGGAACCAGCCCGTTAACGCGGTCACGGGCATCGTGGTGCACAAATAGCGAAGGCAGAAGAATGAAACCCGCATTGGCCAAGTGGTGCCTCCTTTGCCATTTTTTCATGCTGTCTGCCTGGCTGGTCAGCAGCACGTTGCATGCGCAGGTCATGAACGGCGTCGACTTGAAAGATCCACTGATCGCGCCGGACCAGATCGTCTCGGGCGGGCCGGCCAAGGACGGCATCCCGGCCATCGACCGGCCGCGCTTCATCAGCGCGAAAGAGGCCGGCTTTTTGCAGGCCAACGACATGGTTTTGGGCCTGGCGCATCAGGGGGTGGCGCGGGCCTATCCGCTGCGCATCCTGAACTGGCATGAAGTGGTGAACGACCAGTTCGGCGCTGAGCCCATCACCATCACCTATTGCCCCTTGTGCGGCACCGGCATGGTGTTCGAGCGGCGCGTCAAAGGCCGGGTGCTCAGCTTTGGCGTGTCAGGCCTGCTCTACAACAACGACGTGCTGCTGTACGACCGGGAAACCGGCTCGCTGTGGTCCCAACTGTTGGCCCAGGCGATCAGCGGCCCCTTGAAAGGCCAGCGCCTGGCCCCGTTGCCGGTCACGCACACCAACTGGAGCGACTGGCGCGCCAGCCATGCAACAACCCAGGTGCTGTCAACCGACACCGGCAACAGCCGCTCTTACGATCGCGACCCCTACGCGGGCTATGACAGCAGCACCCAGATCATGTTTCCACTGGCCTTCCGCTCGGCCGGTTTTCATCCCAAGGAGCGCGTGCTCGGGGTTCAGATTGGCACTGCCACCAAGGCTTATCCGTTTGTCGAACTGGGCAAAACCAATGGCCTCGTGACCGACCAACTCGCTGGCACCCGCTTGACAATCCGTTTTGACCGTGCCGCATCGCGAGCCACGGTGCATGCGGCGGACGGCCGGAAATTGCCGGGCGTGGTAGCGTATTGGTTTGCCTGGTACACGTTTCATCCGGACACGGCGGTATTTCACGCGGCACAGCATTGAACAAGCAACAGGAACCTTCATGACTTCATTCGACACCCAGCTCTTTGTCATCGGTGGCGGCTCAGGCGGCGTGCGCGCCGCGCGCATAGCGGCCAGCCTGGGCGCGCACGTGACGATTGCCGAAAGCTTTCGTTATGGCGGCACCTGCGTCATCCGCGGCTGCGTGCCCAAAAAGCTGCTGGTTTACGCGTCGCACTACGCGCAGGAATTTCGCGACGCCGCGGGCTTTGGCTGGAGCGTGCCGCCCGCCACTTTTTCGTGGCCCAAACTGATCGCGGCCATGGACGCCGAGATCGGCAAGCTCAGTGCCATGTACGAAAAAAACCTGCTGAACTCGGGCGTGCAGGTGCTGCAGGGTGCCGCCCGCGTGATCGATGCCCACACCGTGGAAGTGAATGACCAGCGTATTCGCACCGAGCACATCCTGGTGGCCACGGGCGGCACGCCGTTTTTGCCCGCGTTGCCCGGCATCGAACATGCCATCACGTCCAACGAAGTGTTCAACCTGCCCGAGCAACCGAGGCGGGTGCTGATTGTGGGCGGCGGCTACATCGCGGTCGAATTTGCCGGTATCTTCCACGGGCTGGGAAGTGAAGTGACACTAGCCTACCGCGGCGAGCAGATTCTGCGCGGTTTTGACGACGACCTGCGCGCCCACCTGCACGACGAGATGGCACAAAACGGCGTGCGCATTCTGCTGCACAGCGAGGTGACCCAGATCGAAAAATCAGGCGACGGCAGTCTGCAAGTGGGTTTGCGTAGCGGAAGCGAGGGCACAGCAACCCAACACAGTTTTGACACCGTGCTCTACGCCACCGGCCGCTTGCCCAACACGCAGGGCATGGGCTTGGCTGAGGCGGGGGTGGCGTTGGACAAAACCGGGGGCATCATCGTCGATGCCTATGGCCACAGCAACGTGCCCAGCATCCACGCCGTGGGCGATGTCACCAACCGCATTGCGCTCACGCCCGTGGCGATTCGCGAAGGTGCCGCGCTGGCGCAGACGCTGTTTGGCACCGCGCCCACGACCGCCGACCTGACTACGGTGCCATCCGCCGTGTTCAGCCAGCCGCAGATTGGCACGGTGGGCCTGACCGAAGCGCAGGCGCTCCAAGCAGTGCCGCAAATCGACATCTACCGTACCAATTTTCGCGCCCTGGGCCGTGGCCTGGCCGGTGGCAAAGAGCGCACGCTGGTCAAATTGATCGTGGACAGCGCCAGCCAGCGCGTGCTGGGCGCGCACATGGTCGGCGACGACGCGGCCGAAATCATCCAGAGCCTGGCGGTGGCTATCCGCATGGGTGCCACCAAAGCCGACTTTGACGCCACCGTGGCGCTGCACCCGACTTCGGCGGAGGAGTTTGTGACCCTGAAAGACAAAACCACCCGCAGCCGATCGGACCAAGCAAGCGCATGACACCACAAGCCGAAATTTTGCAGGGCCTGCTGCTGCCACAGGCCAGCATTTCACCCAAGTATTTTTACGATGCAGCAGGCTCTGCGCTGTTTGAGCAGATCACCCTGCTGCCAGAGTATTACCCGACGCGAGTCGAGCGCCAGATCATGACCACGCATGCTTCAGACATTGCCTGCCGCATGGGTGCGGGTGTGACGGTGATCGAGCCGGGTGCGGGCAATTGCGAAAAAGCGCGTGCGTTGTGTGAGCTGATTCACCCCAGACTTTTTGTGGCGCTGGATATCTCGGAAGATTTTCTGCATCAAGCCGTGGCTGGTTTGCGCGCTGCTTTGCCGGGTGTTGAAGTCAGCGCTGTGGTGGCAGACCTGACGCGTGCAATCACACTACCCGTGGATTTGCCAATGGCGCAGCGACTGGTGTTTTACCCCGGCTCGTCCATCGGCAACTTTGATCCACCGCAGGCCCTAGCCTTAGTCACCCGTTTGCGCGGTTTGCTTGCCGACGACGGCGCATTGCTGATCGGCGTTGACTTGGTCAAAGACATGGCGGTTCTGCACGCTGCCTACGACGACGCGCAAGGGGTCACCGCCGCTTTCAACCTGAATGTGCTCAAGCACGTCAATCGGGTCGTCGGCAGTGATTTTGATGTAACGCAGTGGCAGCACCTGGCCTTTTTTAACCCGGTAGCGTCGCGTATTGAGATGCACCTTCAAGCCAGCACTGCCACCGATGTGCACTGGCCAGGGGGCGGGCGCAGCTTTGCCCAAGGTGAGCGCATCCATACCGAGAACAGCTACAAGTACCAGGTAGCGGATTTCGTTGAACTACTCAAGCGTGCGGGACTGTCGCAAACCCAAGTCTGGACCGATCCGGACAACTGGTTTGCCGTGATCCTGGCACACCCATGAGGTACTTTCTGGAGTCTCAAAGTGAATCTTGCGTCATTGGCTTCAGACTATCAGGCGGTGCGCCAGCACACGCTGGCACTGGCTGCCCCGCTGAGTGCCGAAGACTGTTGTGTACAGTCCATGCTTGAGGCCAGTCCTGCCAAATGGCATCTGGCGCACACCACCTGGTTTTTTGAAACCTTTGTGCTGGAGCGCTGGCAGGCGGGCTTCAAGCCTTTTGATGCCCTCTTCAGGGTGCTGTTCAATTCTTACTACAACGCGGTGGGCGACAAACACCCGCGCGCGCAACGCGGCCTGCTCACCCGCCCCGGTCTCGATCAGGTGCTGGCCTATCGTGCCGATGTTGATCAACGAATAGTGCAATTGTTGACAGACTGTGGACCGGATGCCGAGCTGCTGACAATGGTCACGCTCGGCCTGCAGCATGAACAACAGCACCAGGAGCTGCTGCTGACCGACATGCTGCACCTGCTGTCGTGCAACCCGATGCAGCCCTCCTATCAAGTCGGATCCATCGTGCCAGGCGAGGCAACGCCTTTGTCCTGGTTGCGATTTGATGGGGGTTTGGTGGACGTAGGACATGTCGGCGACGGTTTTTGTTTTGACAATGAGCGTCCACAACATCGGGTGTTTTTGCAGCCTTATCAATTGGCCAGCCGGTTGGTGAGCAACGATGAATTCGCAGTTTTCGTTGCCGCTGGCGGGTATGACGACCCGGTTTACTGGCTGGCCGAAGGCTGGGATTGGCGCACGGCGCAAAACCGTGCGCACCCACTCTATTGGCGCAGCTGCGCAACAACCTGGCAGGCGTTCACGCTGCAGGGGATGATTGCACTCGACCCGCACCAACCAGTGCGCCATGTGTCGTATTACGAGGCCGATGCCTATGCGCGCTGGGCCAGTGCGCGTTTGCCGACCGAGTTTGAGTGGGAACACGCCGCACTGAGCCACTCTGCATCGGCGCTGAACCAGTTGTTTGACACGGCGTGGCAATGGACGGCATCAAGCTATGCTCCCTACCCCGGATTTCACACTGCGGCCGGTGCAGTGGGTGAGTACAACGGCAAATTCATGGTCAATCAATACGTGCTGCGTGGCGGCTCGGTGGCCACGCCTGCGGGTCACTCGCGCGCCACTTACCGCAACTTCTTTGCGGCCAGCGCCTGTTGGCAGTTCACCGGTATCCGGCTGGCGAGCGACGTTCAGACTGGCACGGGGGGCAGGGGTTCGCCGGTGTAGGCCATAGAGCCGCCTGGGCTTGATGGATTGATTTTCAAACGCAAGGCCTCACCCGCACAACGTGATCGGCTCCATCGCATCGCTTTGCGTCAATACCCGCCCAATTGCCGCCGTATGAACGTAGCCCAGTTCACGCAGTGCTGCAATGCAGGCATCTGCCCTGTCTGCGGGAACACTGGCCAACAGTCCGCCTGCGGTTTGCGGGTCAAAAATCAGCGGGTAACGCGGGTGGTGCGCCTTCGCCTGCTGGTTGCGCAGGGCGTGGCGCAGCCGCACATTGGCGCTTTGCAGAGAGCTGACGATGCCAGCAGCCACGCATTCCTGTGCGCCATCGAGCAGGGGCAGCGCGTTCAAATCAATCTCTGCATCCACACCCGAGGGGCGAGTCATTTCCACCAGGTGACCCAGCAGACCAAAACCGGTCAGGTCGGTGCAGGCGGTAGCGCCGAATTCGCGCAGGCACTGCGCGCCACGCTGGTTGGACAGCACCATCGACTGCAGTGCGGCGTCAATCCAGCGACCCTTGGCGGCCAGGCGGGCGTGGGCGGCAAACAGGGTGCCGGTGCCAATCGGTTTGGTCAGAATCAGCACATCGCCCGCGCGCATGCCGTTTTTGCGCAAAATCTGCGCCGGGTCGTCGTCGATCAGGCCGTTGACGGCAAAGCCCAGCGCCAGTTCCTTGCCCTCGCCGGTGTGGCCACCCACCAGCGCGCAGTTGGCCTCGTTCAAGACCTCCAGCGCGCCGGTCATCATCTGAAACAGCAGGTCTTCCACCTTGCTCTCCAGGCCCGGGGGCACGGTGGCGATGGCCGTGGCCGATTGCGCCTGCGCGCCCATGGCCCAGAGGTCGCCCAGCGCGTGGTTGGCGGCAACCTTGCCAAACAGGTAGGGATCGTCAATGAACGATCGGAAGAAGTCCACCGAATGCACCATGGCCTTGCCCGGCGGCACGCGCACCACCGCCGCATCGTCGGGGTCGCTCAGGCCTATCAGCACATCGTCGTGCTGCACCGGGTGCAACTGGCCCAGCGCGCGCGACAGCACGGTGGCCCCCACCTTGGCGCCGCAGCCGCCGCAGCGCATGGCCATGGCGGAGATGGCTTGCAAAGACTCTTCTGAGGTGAGCTGCACCGCGCCGGGTATGTTAGCCGATGCAGCGTGCGCACCCCTTGCGTGGGCGTCCATAGGCGCCAAGTCCTGAAACTTGCGCATAAAGTCCCGGTCGATCCAGTCCTTCCAACGCCACACCCAGGCCCCGGCAAACCCGAGCCAGCCGCGCGAGGCCACGGCGTACTGGTTGCCAGTGCTGATGAGCGCCAGCCAGCGCCGCTGCGGATGGTAGGGTTTGAGCGCCGCGCCCTGCACACTCATGCGCAGGTTGCGCGCCAGCGGGGGGCCTTGGCGCACGGCAAACACGCCAGCTTTTTCCAGCGGATGGTTCACCATGGCGGCAATGTCGCCAGCAGCAAAAATGACGGGGTCGGTGACGGTTTGCAAGGTATCTGTGACCTGTATGAAACCATCGGCATCCAGTGCCAGGCCGGTGTCTTTGAGCCATGCGGCACCACCGGCACGAGTGACCCAAATGATCTCGTCGGCCTGCACCACCTCGCCCGAGCCCGTTTGCACCTGCCCCGCCGAGACTTGCGTGACCGCCGCATCGCAGTGCACCTGCACACCGCGCGCGGCCAAAACCGTGTCAAAGGTGCGGCGCACGCGGGCGTTATGGGTGGGCAAAATGTGGGCGTTGTTGGTGAACAGGTGAAACACCAGATCATTCGGGTTGCGCCCCAGTGTGCGCAGTTCATGGCGCAGGCGGTATTGCATGGCCAGCAGCAACTCCACACCGCCCGCACCTGCGCCCACCACCGCGACCGTGGTTGTGCCAACGTGTTTCTGCACGCGCTCAAGCAGCGCCAGCCAGCGCGCATTGAAGCGGGTGATGGGCTTGACGGCAATGGCGTTTTGCAAAGCGCCCGGCACATCGTGGAGTTGCGGCGTGGAGCCGGTGTTGATCGACAACACGTCGTAGGGCACCGGCGGGCGGTTGCGGCACAGCACACGGCGGTTGACGCGGTCGAGCCCGATCACCTCGTCGCGGTACAGGCGCGCGCCGGCGAACACCGCCAGGCGACTGAGGTCGATGTGCACGTCGTCATAGCTGTAATGCCCGGCCACGTAACCCGGCAACATGCCCGAATAAGGCGTATGCACGTCGGTACAAATCACGGTCAGGCGCACGCAGGGAATCGGCTGCATGCCAAAGCTTTTGATGACCCCCACATGGCTGTGACCGCCACCGACCAAAACAATGTCGCGCAGGATGGGTTGTTCAGGGGTTTGCATCGAGTAAATCATTCACCAAATCCCGCACGGCGGCTTGCTCGGTGGCGGGTGAAAACAGGGGTACGCGCAGGGCGCACTGCCGGGACAACTGGGCACAAAAGCCATTGTCGTGATCAAGTTCCGCGCGGCAGCGCAGCAGCAAGTCCGCCAGTGCGGTTGCGTCGCCCAGCGCAAAGTAACCGCGATAGTCCGCCCCCAGCATGCCCACGTTGCCGGGAATGTTTGATGCCAGCACCGGCGTGCCACTGCACACTGCCTCCAAAATCACTTGCGCGCCGCCTTCCATACGGCTGGTGTGCACCAGCACGTGCGCCTGCGCAATTGCCTGCAGCGTGGTGTCATGCGCCATGCCGCCCAGCCAGCGGTACTGCGGGCACGCCACCATGCAGGCGCGGGCTTGCGCGCCTAACGCGGGCTCCAGCGCTTCGCCAATGTGGTCGATAAAGATGTCTGTGTGCGGTTGGAGGATGCGGGCTGCATCCCACAGGGTTCGTGGCGATTTCTCATCGCGCAAATGTCCCGCCATCAGCACCCGCAACTCAGTGGTGGGCTTGGGTAGCGCCTCTTGCGCTGCGGCGGACTGAAAAATCACCCTTGCCTTGTGGCGCAAGGCAGGGGGAAGCGCTTCTGCACCGCACTCCTGCAGCACCACGAGCTGGCGGGCATACTGCAAAGAGGCCTGCGCTTGAGTGTCGGATTGGATGTCTCGGTACAAATCGGTGCCGGTCAACACCACGCCAAGACCTTGTGCATTTTCCGCGGCGCCCTTGGACCGTGCCCAACGTGCGATGGACTCGGCAGATCGCCGGGCATGCAGGGCCAGCATCACGTCAAAAGGTTCGCCGTTCCATCCCAGGGCAATCGTGGCATCGAACGCCGGGCGCAACATGCGCGACCAGCGCCACGCGGTGTGCCAATTGCCATTGTTGGCAGAGGCAGCCGCTGGGCTGATGATGAGCACGCGGGGACGGGTCATGCGCTGAGCCATGCGCTCAATTGAACTCACAGTGTCACCGTTCGAAAACCTGCAAACACATCCGTGCGGTGCGGCTCAAAAAAATTGCGGTAGCGCGGATGGTGCATGCGGGCGTGGCTGGAGAACGCACCGCCGCGCAGCTCGCGGTGGTTGCCGAACCAGGGTTGCGAGTAAGCGTGATATGGGCCGGGCATGAAGCCGGGGTAAGGCGCAAAGGCGCTCGATGTCCACTCCCACACGCTGTGGCCCCAGTGAAAGTCGCATTGCGAGCTGGCCGCGTATTCCCATTCGCTGGCGCTGGGCAGGCGCCGCCCGGCCCACAGGCAGTAGGCCTGCGCTTCGAAGGCGTTGATGTGCATGACCGGTGCCGTGCCGTCCAGCGCCAGCCATTGGTCGAACCAGCGCGCCTGCCATCCGCCGCCCGAGGCGCGCCGCCACTGTTGCGGATGCGCCAGCCGCGACTGCGCGCGCCACGCCCCGGCCTCCTCTGGCCAATACAGCGCGTTGTCATAGCCCCCGGCCTCGACGAAGCGGGCAAAAGCGCCCGCGCTCACCGGCGCGCTGTCGATCTCGAAACCGTCCACCCGAACGGCCATGGCGGGGCATTCGTTGTCGAAAGCAAAACCGGGTTGCGCGGGGGGCCATCCGACGCAGGTGTCGGCACCCGGCACGGCCAGCGGCTGGCTGGTTGGCAACTGGGGTATGGTCAACCCGACAGGCACGTGGTATTCCAGCGCAGAGCGCATCCAGCAAAGGGCTTCGGCGTGCATATCCTCATGGAACAGGGCCAGGCGATGGAAGTACAGCGGGTCTTGCGCGGCATCGGTGGACTCGGCCGCGCCAGCCGCTACCGACGCGATGCAGGTCTCCAACTGGCCCGACAGCATCGGTTCCAGTTCCGCGCGTGTTGGCATGGCCTCATTCCAGCGCTGGGCGTGCGCCAGCCGCGCCGAGTCAAACAAACCATCCGGCCCGGCAAAGCGCGCTGGACGCGCCGCGTGCACCAGGCCCTGCGCGTCGCAATGATGGGGGCCTCGCAATATCCAGAACTCTGCAAACCAGGCGATGTGCGCCAGCTCCCACGCCACCGGGTTGATGCCAATCTGTCTAATCGGACTCCACTGCGCGGGGCTCAAGTCGTCCACCAGCAACAGCGTGCGTTGGCGGCTCTCGCGCAGGGCCGCGACCAGCTCGGCACCGCAGAGTTGGCGCGAGTCAGACACGAGAGTCGCTCCGACAAGGTGCTGCGTTTGGCAAGTTCATGACTCTATTGGATCATGGGCTTTCCTGTGTCACCCGGCACGGTCAATTTCCTTGCGGAAATGGTGCTTCCCCGGAGTCATCACACAAATCGAGCGTACCAATTTGCGAGCCCATTTTGTGGATCAGGTTGAGTTGCTCCTGCACGTTGCGGCAATTGCCGCACATGCTCAGATGCACACGCAAACGCAGCTTGTCAACCATGTCAAGGGGTTCATCCAGTGACTGGGAAATCAGTTCAGCCGCTTTTTGGCATGAATGAAGAAGTGTCATTGGAGGCTCCCGGTAGTGTGTCCTTGGGTGGTCATGCACTGGCGCAGGCCCATGCGAGCCCGATGCAGGATCATGCGGCAATTTTCAGCGCTCAGGCTCAGGCGCTCACAAATTTCCGACGTTTCGAATCCGAGCCACTCGCGCATCATGAAGACCCTGCCGGCCTGGGAAGGCAGGCGCTTCAGACATCCCTCCATGACGGACATCATCTGGCGCTGGGTCTCCTGCCTTTCAGGTTGCTGCCAGGACGGCACGGCTTCCTTGTAGCTGCCCTGCTCATCATAAAGGTCTTCGGTTGAATCGACATCAACTTCATTTTCATCGATCTCAACCCAAGCGCGTCGGCGCTGATGTGGCGAGCGGTACCAGTCGGCAATTTTGTGCTTGAGGATGGCCACGGCCCATGTCATGAGGGAGGCCTCGCCGCGATGGGCTTCGGGCTTTTCCAGCACCGCCACCAGCGATTCCTGCACCAGGTCTTCAGCTTGCGCAGGCTCAAACACCATCATGCGGGCGTGGCGCAACAGGCGTTGCCGCAGTCTGACCCAAGAGGCACCCGAGGCATCAGGGTGCGTGGCAGAGGCTGGCAGCGCAATGGATTCGGTCTGGTGATTCATGGACACACTTTGGTAGCTTTGAAGATTCGACATGGGCTGAGATGCCGGATTCCTGAACACGATGCAAAGTAGTCGTCGCGTAAAGCTGTTTCTTACACTTCGTGAACCAGTGCGCGGGTTGATCAGGCCTGAACACGTCAGACCTGATCCCGTCGGCGCAATGAACACCCCGCTTTCAACGGTGTTCACCCTGAATGTCGAACCTGGTTTGCTCGCGCATCGCGACGACTTCCTGTTGAACCTGCTGCCGAGTCAGCTTGGATGTGCTTTGCTGGCGGCTGAGTCGCTCTGCCTGCCGCATTGCATGCTCGGTGATGTTGATCTGGCCTGTAGCTTTCGCCTCCTGCGACACGGCGATGACTTCGGCACGCGCTTTTCCGGGGTCGGAAGCGCCTTGCTGAGGAACGTAGTCATTGTGGTCGGCCAAGGCGGCAAATGAGGTGGCGACCAGGGCAGCGGCGATAAATACGGTTTTCATGATGTTTCCTTTCGGGTTTGCGACGCTACGGTATGCAGTGCCGTCATAGCCTTGGTCGCATGTCCGTCGGAAAACGTGACAAACATTTTTTTCAGCGCAAGCAGAAGAAATGAAACGACGGGTAGCAAAGCCGAGACGCACAAACACTTTGCCAGCGTCAGCAAGCCCTAGCATGAAAGCCTGTGGCGCTTTATGCGCGTCGCACGGTAAAACTTGTCAACCCTTCAGGAGAAACCCCGTGTCAACCACCCCCATCATCAAAAACCTGCACCCAATCGACCATGCCAGCGCACAGGGCAAGCCCAAGGAAATACTCGACATCGCCCTCAAGCAGGTCGGCTTCATCCCCAACATGTACGCCAACATGGCCAACGCGCCCGCCATGCTTAGCACCTACCTGCATGGTTACGCGCTGTTTCGCAGCGAATCGGGCTTCAGCCCGGCCGAGCAGGAAGTGGTGTTTCTGTCTGTGAGCCAATACAACGGCTGTAACTACTGCACGGCCGCCCACAGCATGATTGCCGACAAGATGTCGGGTGTGCCAAAAGATGTCTTGCAGGCCATCCGCACGCGCCAGTCGATTCCCGACGCTAAGCTCGCCGCGCTGGCGGCCATGGCGGTGGAGATGGTCGCCAAACACGGCCAGCCCGATCGCGCAGTCGTGCAGACTTTTCTGGACGCCGGTTACCGCGAGCAAGACCTGCTCTACATCATCCTCGCCGCGGCGGTCAAGGCATTGAGCAACTACAGCAACCAGGCGTTCGGCACCACAGTCGATGAAAAATTTGCTGCCTACAAAATAGTCTGATCACACACTCCCATGCCGCCCAATTTGAATACCAAAAACCCATGATCACCAACATCAAAGCGCTCACCTTCGATACCGGCGGCACCATCCTGGACTGGCACAGTGGCCTTTGCGGTGCCTTCCAGAAAATCGGGGAGCGCCATGGTGTGTCGCTCGACTGGGATGAGGTGACCAATGACTACCGGCGTCTGGCGATGAAAGGCATCGTCGGACAGATGCAGCCCGCGTTCAACATGGACGATGTCCATCGCGCGGCGCTCAATGAAGTGTTAGCCAAATACAGCCTTCAACAATTCAGCCAGCAAGACCGTGAACACATTTTCCAGGCTTGGCACCAGCTCACGGCCTGGCCGGATTTTCCACCGGCGCTGGCCCGTATCCGGAAAAAACTTCCTGCCATTTCGTTCACCATGTTGCCGCTGTCGCTCGTGCTGGACGTTTCCCGCAAAAATGACCTCGACTGGGATGCAGTGATCTCGTGCGAAATGATCGGCATCTACAAACCCAACTCGCAGGCTTACTTGAAAACAGCGCAATGGCTGGGCCTGGAACCGGCCGAGATTCTGATGGTCGCCTGCCACAATTTCGATTTGAATGCCGCCCGTGCCTGCGGTTTCAAGACAGCATTTGTCCGCAGACCGGCTGAATGGGGGCCAGCGGGTCCGCCGGATCCAACACCGCATCCGGACTGCAATAGGGTTGTCGATGACTTTGTAGCACTGGCAGATCAGCTGGGTGTGTGAGTCCGGGTGCTGCTAGCCGATCTATCAAGATCGATGAATAATCGGATGGCATGAAACTTTCCATCATCGTCCCGGTGATCAACGAAGCAACTACCTTGCCCGATTTGCTGGCGCAATTGTTGCCGCTGCAGCATGACGGCTGCGAGGTGCTGCTCGTCGATGGTGGCAGTTCGGACAACTCAACGGGCCTGGCCGAGCGCGCCGGCCTGCAACTGATTCGCTCGCAGCGCGGCCGGGCACTGCAGATGAATGCGGGGGCAGCGCAGGCCACGGGGGAGGTGCTGTTGTTCCTCCATGCCGACACCCGCTTGCCTGAGGGCGCGCCAGACCTGGTCACGCGCGCCCTGTCTGGCAAGGCGCATTGCTGGGGGCGTTTTGATGTGCGCATCGCAGGCCGCCATGCCATGCTGCGCGTCATTGGCACCATGATGAACCTGCGCTCGCGCTGGAGTGGCATTGCCACCGGTGACCAGGCCATGTTTGTCAGCCGCGCCGTGTTCGCGTCGGTCGGCGGCTTTCCCGCGCAACCGGTGATGGAGGACATCGAACTCAGCAAACGCTTGTGCCGCATCTCCCGACCGGCCTGTATCAGATCCTGCGTGATCACCTCCGGCAGGCGCTGGGAAACCCATGGTGTTTGGCGCACGATGCTGCTGATGTGGCGCCTGCGTTGGCACTACTGGCGCGGCGTGCCCGCAGAGCAATTGGCCAAGGCGTACCGATGAAACTCCTGCGCATCGTGATTTTTGCCAAGGCGGCGCTGCCCGGTTTCGCCAAAACCCGTTTGATACCGGCCCTGGGCGCCCACGGTGCGGCCGAACTCGCCCGGCGTTTGGTGGCGGATGCACTTGTGCGCGCTTTGGCGGCCCGGGTCGGGCCGGTTGAGTTGTGCGTCACGCCCGACACCGCTGACCCGGTGTGGCAGACATTTGCTCTGCCGCGCGGCGTGCAGTTGACCGATCAGGGCGAAGGCGACCTGGGCGCGCGCATGGCGCGCGCCGCCCGACGCGTGCTCGAAGGCGGTGAATCAGTCCTGCTGATCGGCACCGATTGCCCGGCACTCGATGCTCTGCGGCTGCAACAGGCCGCGGCGGCGCTAAAGCACGCCGATGCCACGCTGGTGCCGGCTTTCGATGGCGGCTACGTGCTGTTGGGGCTGAACAAGTTTCATCCATCACTTTTTTCCAGCATGGCGTGGAGTACCAATGACGTGGCTGCAGAGACGCTGCTTCGCTTTAACAAGCTGAACTGGCGCGTCAGCACGCAGCCCGCGCTGCATGACATCGACGAACCCGAAGATCTGAAATGGCTGGCAGCCGTATGACGTTGATCCGACTGGGCTTGCTCTCCCTGGTGACCATGCTGTGTTTTGCAGGCAATTCCATACTGTGCCGGCTGGCGCTGAAGCACACGACCCTTGATGCCGCCAGTTTTACGTCGTTGCGCCTGATCTCGGGTGCCGTGATGCTTGCCTGTCTGGTTTACGCCAAGCAACGTCTGCGGCCCAGGGCAAGCGCCGCATCAAGCCACGCGCCTTTATTGGGAGGAAACTGGATTTCAGCGCTTGCCTTGTTTGTGTATGCCGCTGCCTTGTCTTTTTCTTACGCTGACCTGTCCACGGGTATTGGCGCCCTGCTGTTATTTGGTGCGGTGCAAGCCACCATGATTGCCACCGGACTGTGCTTTGGCGAGCGGCTCAGCAGCCGCCAAATGGTGGGCATGCTGGTGGCGCTGATTGGCGTTGTGGCCATCCTGTTGCCCGCTCTGGATGCGCCACCGCTGGGCAGCGCGGCGCTGATGCTGGCCTCCGGAGCGGCATGGGGCGTTTACTCGTTGCGCGGTCGCGGCGTGGGCGATCCAACCCGCGACACGGCAGGCAATTTTTTGCGGGCGGCAGCCTTGTCCGTGTTGCTCGGCAGCCTGTTTCTGGCACGCCTTCAGTTCGATGCCGTGGGTGTGCTGTATGCGCTGCTGTCGGGTGCCATCACCTCTGGCGTGGGCTACGCGCTCTGGTACGCAGTGCTGCCCCACATGACCCGGACACGCGCCGCAACGGTGCAATTGAGCGTGCCGGTACTGGCCGCTCTGGCGGGCGCAGCGTTTGCGCAAGAACCCATCACGTTGCAGTTTGTGCTCACCTCGCTGGCCGTTCTGGGTGGCATTGCCCTGGTGGTGCTCGACAAAAAACCGGGCACTTGATCGGGCTGGCACCCCCCGGACTCTCGCAAAGCCAAACCACGCCCACTGGAACGTTCAGGCAAAAAGACCTGTCAAGGTGTGCAGCTCGGCCTGGACACGCTCAATCGTTGGAATCGACAAATAGTCGGCTACGCGCGCCCGAACATGCGCAATCAACACAGCTTCGCTGTTGTCCTGCGACCAGTCTTCGCCGCCCGCGCTATGGCTGCGCGGCCGGGTCGATTGGACCAGCCATTTGGCGCACCAGGTCACGGACCACAACCACATCAATTCACGCAGCGGCACGAACGCAGGGGCATAAGCCGCGGCCATGTCGCCAGCGCCGAGCATCCAGGTCACGTAGGCGCTGGCAACTTGGGCGGGCGAAAGCGCGAAGGCAGCGCTCACATCCCAGCTGGTCGAGGTGTATAGCGTGGCGTGTGCCAGATCCAGCGGCGGGTAGCTGTATCGGCACTTCTCCAAGTCAACCAGCACCGCCTTGCCGTTGGGCGTGATCAAAAAATTGCCCGGATGCGCGTCGAAGGTGATCAGGCGTGGCGCAAGCCCCTGGCAGGCTTGAGCGAGCGTGCCTTGCACCAGCTGCAGGCGCTGTTGCAGCAAGCGACGCGTTGGCGCCGCGATGCACGGATCGTCAAGGTAGCGCGCCTGCGCCCGCACCTCAGTCAGCATGCCCGCCAGCGGATCGCGGTCATTGAGCAGCGGCGCCCGCGCCGGGCCAGGCGCCACCGGCAAGGCGTGTATCGCAGCCAGGGCCCGCATGATGGCGTCGATGTGCGCCGGGCCGTCGGCGGAAACACCGTCGATGTCCTCGACCAGCAGCGCACCCCAGGGCAGTCCCGGCGATGGCGCAATCACATGCGCCAGCCGGGGCACGTGGCTGGACGGCGCCGCCCGCTCGAAGCAGGCAGCTTCGTAGCGCAGGTTGTCCACTGCGCCAAGCGCCATCTGGCTTTGTTTGGGAATGCGAACCAATAAGCCGGTGCCTTGCAGGCGCACATGCCAATGTGCCAGACCTTTGTCGTTGAGCAGTCGCAGTTCGGGGGCCTGCCCCAGCGTCTGGGCAAGCGCGTTACGCAGATTCGATATCAATTCAGTCAGTGGCATGCAGGTGGCTTCTGTGATGGGTTCGATGGGAGAGCCCTGACACATTGTCGTTAAAGACTGCCCGCCCTTCTTTCAGTGACAAGTCAACCCCGGTTCTGTACGTCAGCGAACAGACGTCGCGGCTCGATTCACTTAAATTGAGGCTTCCAAGGCCACCCGGCCTGTTCACCAGGAGCCTCATATGCTGCACTACGCTGTTGTATTTTTCGTTATCGCCCTGATTGCCGCCTTGTTCGGCTTTGGCGGCATCGCCGCTGGTGCTGTCAGTATTGCCAAGACGCTGTTCTTCATCTTTCTGGTGTTGGCCATTGCCAGTTTTCTGTTCGGCATGATCAAGAAGCGCTGATTGATCAGAGCAGCCAAAAACCAGTCTCTCCCTTGTCCATTTTTTTAACACGATCAAAGATTGAAGGAGCTCTCATGTTTAATAATAAAGCCACCGACATTGCCAACGCACTTGCAGACCAGGCCACCAATGCCGCCGATCAAGTGGCCAAGTCCAGCCAGCAGCTGGCACACGATGTGATGGACGGCGTGCGCGACACCTCGCACCAACTGCGCGTCAAGGCCGAGCACGCATCTGACAACACGGTGCGTTACATCCAGCACGAGCCGGTCAAAGCCATGCTGATGGCCGCCGCCACCGGTGCCGCCCTGATGGCCCTGGTCAGTCTGATCAGCCGCTCACGCAGCCACCACTGACCCGGCACCCGATTGCCGTCCATGCACCCGCTGCTTGAACTGTTGCTGGCGCGGCCGCAATTACTGGCCGACCATGCGCTGGCTTATGGCGAGCTTTTCACCGAAGAATTGGCCCAGGCGCGTAGCGCCTGGCAGCGCTGGGCGCTGTGGCGGGCCGCCGCCTTGTGCGGTCTGTTGTTGGCAACCCTGCTGGCCGGTGTGGCGCTGATGTTATGGGCAGCGCTGCCCGCTAGCGGCATGCCGATGCCCTGGCTGTTGCTGCTGACGCCCATGCTGCCCTTGGCGGCGGCACTGAGCTGCTGGGGAGTTGCTCAGCAACGGGGCTCGCCCCAGGCTTTTGCCCTGATGCGCGGCCAGATGAATGCGGACATGGCCATGCTGCGCGCAGCCAGACCATCGCCCTGAATCATGAACAACACCCAAACAAGTTGTGACCGGCTGATTCGCTCGCGTGACCGCTTGCGCCAGGCCTTAAACCAAGACGCGAGTCCAGGCGATGACCGTCCAAGGCAGCCCTTCGGAGCCACCACCGCAGAAGCTTGGGCCAAGCTCAAAGGCAGCACCAGCGCGAATATTTTTACCGCCGTCCTCCAAAACTGGTGGCACCAGCACCCGCTGCGCTTGGCTTTGCAGGTCTCTGCGCAAACAGCCGAGGTGGTGGCCACGCCAGTGGCCCAAAAACACCCCATCGCGTTGGTCCTTGGCGCCGGGCTGGCAGGCGCCTTGTTGATGCGCACCAAGGCTTGGCGCTGGCTGTCGGTGTCTGCCGTGTTCGCCGGACTCGCGCCGAAACTGATCAAGGCGCTGGGCACCCAACAGAAAGCCTGAAATGTCCACGCATGAGACCGCAGCGACCAACACCCAGTCCTCGCCGCGTGAACACTGGGCGTTGCTGATCCTGCTGGCGCTGGTCACCCTGGCGCTGGGCAGCATTCTGCTGCCGCTCTATGCGGCCATCATGTGGGGCCTGATTTTGTCGCTGCTGTTCACCCCGCTGCACCGTTGGCTGTTGCCGCGCCTCGGCCATCGGCCAACGCTGGCCGCCCTGTGCACGCTGTCGATCGTGCTATTGATCGTGATTTTGCCGATGATCCTGGTGCTGCTGCTGCTGGCGCAGGAAGCCGCCTGGCTTTACCAGGGCTTGCAGTCGGGCGACATCAATCCAAGCTTGTATTTCCATCGCGCATTCAACCGGCTGCCGGACTGGGTAGGCGCCATCCTGGACCGCTTTGGCCTGGTCAACTTTTCCACTTTGCAACGCCGGCTGTCAACGACGCTGGCGCAGGGTTCCCAGTTTGCCGCCACCCAGGTCTTCAATATCGGCCAAAACACGTTTGAATTCGTGGTGGGCCTGTTCATTGCGCTGTATCTGGCGTTCTTTTTGATCCGCGATGGCGACAGCACGGTGCGGGCCATCGGGCGCATGATTCCGCTGACCCCTGTGCACCGGCAACAACTGTGGCACAAGTTCGCCACCGTGGTTCGCGCCACCGTCAAGGGCAATCTGCTGGTGGCCCTGATTCAGGGCGCCCTGGGCGGTTTGGCATTTTTGGCGCTGGGTGTCAAAGGCGCCTTGTTATGGGCCGTGTTGATGGCTGCTTTATCGCTGTTGCCGGCCATTGGCGCCGCGCTGGTGTGGGGGCCGGTGGCGCTTTACTTTCTGATCACCGGCGCCATCTGGCAGGGCCTGGCGCTGGCTGCCTACGGGGTGCTGGTCATCGGCCTGGTGGACAACCTGCTGCGGCCGGTGCTGGTGGGCAAGGACACCCGCATGCCCGACTACGTGGTGATGATCACCACGGTGGGCGGCATGGCGGTGTTTGGCATCAACGGTTTTGTGCTCGGCCCGCTGATTGCAGCCATGTTCATGGCGGTCTGGCATATTTTTGACACCACGCGTTGACAACGTTTGCGCAATCGCAAGGCATGGTCATCAGGCACCACGCAAACTGACAGCATCATGAAATACAAAGACTATTACGCCATCCTGGGCGTGCCGCGCACAGCCAGCCTGGATGACATCAAAAAGGCCTACCGCAAACTGGCGCGCACCCACCATCCGGACATGTCCAAGGCGCCGGACGCCGAGGTGCGATTCAAGGAAATTGGCGAGGCATACGCCACGCTGAAAGACCAAGCCAAGCGCGCCGCCTACGACGAACTCGGCCACCCCGCCAGTGGCGCAGACTTCAAACCGCCACCGCAATGGCAGCAGGATTTTGCGCCGGGCGGCATGTCGTTCGAAGACCTTGACCTGGCCGATTTGCTGGCCGCCATGGGGCAGGGTCAACGCGGTCAATCGCGCCAGGCCATGCCCCTCAAGGGCCAGGATTTCGAGACCTCGGTCACCATTCCACTCGAACACGCCCGCCGCGGCACCACGGTCAACCTGACGCTGGCCGAGGGCACCGGCGAGCGCACGCTGCAAGTCACCATCCCGCCGGGCGCCTGCCAGGATCAGAAATTGCGCCTGCGCGGCCAAGGCGGCAAGGGCCGCAACGGCGGGCCAGATGGCGACATTTACCTGCACATCAAGCTGGCGCCGCATGCGGTGTTCCGGCCCGATCACCACGACCTGTACTTCAACCTGGCGCTGGCGCCCTGGGAAGCCGCTCTGGGCGCCGAGGTCGAAGTGCCGACGCTCGACGACCCCGTGCTGCTGACGGTGCCGCCGGGCACCCGCAGCGGGCGCAAATTGCGCCTGCGCGGGCGCGGTCTGGCGGCGGACCACAGCGACCTGTACGCCATCGTCCACATCGACGTGCCCGCCACGCTGTCAGCGCGTGAACACGAGCTGTTCCAGGAACTGGCCAAAGTCTCAACCTTCAAGCCCCGAGGGGCCTGACCCCAGGAGGAAATCCATGACACAAGCAAGCTTCGAGAGTTTCAGTCTCGACACCACCGAGATCATCTCGTTGACGGAACTCGCCCAGTGCTGCGGCATGAGCCCGGCCGAGCTCGACGAGCTGGTGGACTACAACGCCCTGGTGCCGCTGACCAGCCTGCCTGAGCGCGCCTTCAGCGCCCATTGGGTGACCCCCATGCGCACCGCTGCCAAGCTGCGGCTCGACTTTGACCTTGACCTGTTTACCGTGGCCATGCTGCTTGAAAAGCTGATCCAGATCGAGCTGCTGGAGCGCCAGGTGCAGGCACTGCAGGCGCTGGTGCCGGCCCACCTGCGGCAGACTTGAAGCGTCGCGGCGCGCAGCACCACTGATAAAAGCAGAGACAGAATAGGGCGCATGCAGACCAGCAAAGACTCCCCTTCGACGCACCCCGCCGACCCACGATCCTGGCACCAGCGCGAGGTGCACGAGCTCACCGCCGAGCACGCGGTGGATCCCGAGCACGGCCTGCATGCGGCCGAGGTCGAGCGGCGTCAGGCGCTGCATGGCCCTAACGAGCTGCCGAGCAGGGCGCAGCGCGGTCCGCTGGCCATTCTGGCGGCGCAGTTCACCGACTTCATGGTGCTGGTGCTGCTGGCCGCTGCCGTGGTGTCAGGGCTGATTGGCGACCTGATCGACACCGTGGCAATTCTGGTGATCGTGGTGCTGAATGCCGTGATTGGCTTTCTGCAAACCTGGCGCGCCGACCGCGCCATGGCGGCGCTCAAACAGCTCGCCGCGGCCCGGGCCACCGTGCTGCGCAGCAGCGAACGCCAGGAAGTGCCGGCGCGCGACCTGGTGCCGGGTGACATCGTGCTGCTGGAGGCAGGCAACAAGGTGCCCGCCGACATTCGGCTGATCCATAGCGCACAACTGCATGTGGATGAGTCTGCGCTCACCGGCGAGTCGGTCACGGTGGCCAAACACACTGCGGCCTTGCCCGATGCGGCTGACAGCGCCCTGGGCGACCGCCTCAACATGGCTTTCAAGGGCACCACCGCCACGTTGGGTCGCGGGCGCGGCCTGGTGGTGGCCACCGGTGCAAAAACCGAATTGGGCAAGGTGGCGCAGCTGCTCGACCCCGAAGACCGCACCACGCCGCTGCAACGGCGGCTGGCCGCCTTCGGCAAACGACTGGCGCTGGTGGTGATCGGCATCTGCGTGGTGATTTTTGTCGCCGGCATCTGGCGCGGCGAGCAGGCGCTGCTGATGGCACTCACCGCCATCAGTCTGGCGGTGGCCGCCATCCCCGAAGCCCTGCCGGCCGTGGTGTCGGTGCTGCTGGCGCTGGGCGCGCGACGCATGGTCGCAGTGAATGCACTGGTGCGGCGCTTGCCTTCGGTGGAAACGCTGGGTTCGGTCACCACCATTTGCTCGGACAAAACCGGCACCCTGACACAAAACAAGATGCGCGCCGAGCTGGTCTGGTCCGACGGTCAAAGCTGGCTGCCCGGTGGATCGCAAGCCGGGCCGGTGCTCCAGGAAACCCTGCGCGCCGCCGCGCTATGCAACGACGCGCATGGCAATCAAGCCCCGCAAGGTGACGGCACAGAACCGGCGCCAGAATGGCAAGGCGACCCCACCGAGACGGCACTGGTCGAGGTGGCCCTTGCCATTGGCATTGACAAGGCGGCGCTCGACGCTGAATGGCCCCGCCTGAAAGAGTTGCCGTTCGACTCCGAGCGCAAGCGCATGACCACGCTGCATCCCAGTGCCGAAGGCGTTACCGGCTACACCAAGGGCGCCCCCGAATCGGTGCTGCCCTGCTGCGACGCGCAATGGTCACCGGGTGGCGCACGGCCGCTGGACTCAGCCGCGGCAATTGCCCGGGCCGACACACTGGCGGCCCAGGGTCTGCGTGTGCTGGCGCTGGCGCGGCGTGACCTCTCCGCGTTGCCCGATGTGCTGGCGCCCGGCCAAATCGAGCAGAAGCTGCAGTTTCTCGGCTTGATCGCGCTCATCGACCCGCCGCGCCCTGAGGCAGCCGCCGCTGTGCGCGACTGCATCACGGCAGGCATCATGCCGGTCATGATCACCGGCGACCACCCCGCCACCGCACGCGCCATTGCCCAACGGCTTGGCATTGTGGCTGACGCCCAAGCCGAGGTGTTGACCGGGCAGGATCTGGCGGCGCTTGACGACGCCGCGCTGCTGCTGCGCGTATCGCAGGTGCAGGTCTATGCCCGGGTGGACCCGGCGCAGAAAATCCGCATTGTCGAAGCCTTGCAGGCGCAGGGCGAGATCGTGGCCATGACCGGCGATGGGGTGAACGATGCCCCGGCCCTCAAACGCGCCGACATCGGCGTGGCCATGGGCAAGGGTGGCACCGACGTGGCCCGCGAGGCCGCCAGCATGGTGCTGCTCGATGACAACTTTGCAACAATAGTGGCGGCGGTGCGCGAAGGTCGGCGCATCTTCGACAACATCCGAAAATTTGTGCGCTATGCCATGACCGGGAATTCGGGCGAAATCTGGACCCTGTTTCTGGCGCCGCTCGTTTTTCTGCCGATTCCGCTCTTGCCGATCCACATCCTGTGGGTCAACCTGGTCACCGACGGCCTGCCCGGTCTGGCGCTGGCGGCCGAGCCCGCCGAGCGCGGCGTCATGCAACGCCCGCCGCGTGCGCACACCGAGAGCCTGTTTGCCAACGGCATGTGGCAGCATATTCTGGGCATTGGCCTGCTGATTGCCGGCCTGTGTCTGGGCGTGCAGGCCTGGGCGCTGGCCACCGGCCACGCACACTGGCAAACCATGGTGTTCACCGTGCTCACGCTGTCGCAAATGGCCCATGTGATGACGATCCGATCCGAGCGCGATTCGCTGTGGCAACTCGGCCTGGGTAGCAACAAACCCTTGCTCGGCGCCGTGCTGCTCACCTTTGTGCTGCAGATGGCCACCATTTACGTGCCGGTGCTGAACCCCATCTTCAAGACCCAGCCGCTGAGCGTGGCTGAGTTGGGCATTTGTCTGGGCGCCGCGGCACTGGTGGGCGTGGCGGTTGAGCTTGAAAAAGCCTGGCGCCGCCGAAAGAGTCAAAGCCCGGCAACCGGGGGGATTGCAACATGAACCCAGTCGCCTTGGTCTGGCTGCAATTTCTGCTGTGCGCCGGCCTGATCGGCTTTGCCGGCGTGCGCCTGAGCCGCTATGGCGACGCCATTGCCACCCGCACCGGTCTGTCGCGCAACTGGGTGGGCCTGATTTTGCTGGCCACCGTAACCTCGCTGCCCGAGCTGGTCACGGGCTTGAGCGCGGTCACCGTGACTCACGCGCCCGACATTGCCGTGGGCGACGTACTGGGCAGTTGTGTCTTTAACCTGATGATTCTTGCCCTCATCGACGTCCTTTACCGAAAAGGCAGCCTTTACAAGGAGGTCGGCCCGGGTCATCTGGTTTCGGCCGGGTTCGGTGTCATTTTGCTCGCCGGTGCCGGGCTGGCGGTGGTGCTTGGCGCGCAGGGCATGATGCCTGCCTTGGGCCACATCAGCCTCACCAGCATGCTCTTGCTCGGCATTTATCTGGTGGCCATGCGCACCGTTTACGTGATCGAGCAACGCCACCCGGCGCGCGCCGACGAGGCCGAGCCAACAAGCATGACGCTCAAAGTCGCCTTGATGGGCTACGGCATGGCTTCCATCGTGATTGTGGGCGCCGGCATCTGGCTGCCCATCATTGGCGTTGAGCTGGCCCGGCTGATGGGTTGGACCCACTCCTTTGTGGGTACCCTCTTCATTGCCTTTGCCACCTCGGTGCCCGAGCTGGCCACCACCTGGGGGGCGGTGCGTATTGGAGCGCTGGACATGGCGGTTGGCAACCTGCTGGGCAGCAACCTGTTTGACGTGCTGATCCTGGCGCTCGACGACGTGGCCTATGTGACGGGGCCGATTTACACCAAGGTGTCACAAGTGCATGCGGCCTCGGCCTTCTCAGCGTGTGTGATGAGCGCCATTGTGATTGTTTCGCTGGCCAGCCGCCCCACTCGGCGCGTCGCAGGCGTGGCCACCTGGTCCAGCCTGGCGCTGCTGGCCTTGTATTTACTCAACGCGGCCATTCAGTTTTTGCACGTCTGAGTGTGCCGGTTCAGGTCGCTGGCGCTTGCGCAAGACCCATGTCGATGGCGCCCGCCAAGGCCTGCTCCACATCGTCGAGAAAGATGAACGCCAGCTGCGCCCTGGTCTGCTCCGGCACTTCTTCCAGGTCCCTGCGGTTGCGCGCAGGCAGCATCACGGTGCTGATGCCGGCTGCCAGCGCCGCCAGCACTTTTTCCTTGATGCCACCGACCGGCATCACCAAGCCGCGCAGGCTGATTTCACCGGTCATGGCCACCTGGCTGCGCACCGGCCGGTCCATGAACAGGGAGGCCAGCGCAATGAACATCGCGACCCCGGCGCTGGGTCCGTCCTTGGGCACGGCGCCCGCAGGCACATGGATGTGCACGTCCACCTTTTCAAAGGCAGCAGGCTCCAGCTTGAGGGCGGAGACCCGTGATTTC
Source organism: Rhodoferax sp. (assembly GCF_028689295.1). GTDB lineage: Bacteria > Pseudomonadota > Gammaproteobacteria > Burkholderiales > Burkholderiaceae_C > Rhodoferax. The sequence continues at coordinate 75,776 of NZ_JAQTWL010000011.1, read as the reverse complement.
ACCAGGGTCAGCGCCGCCTGGGCGGACTCCTTCATCACATCGCCGAGCTGGCCGGTCAGGATCAAACGGCCGCTGCCGGGCGTGCGGCTGGCCTCGATGAACAAAATGTCGCCGCCCACCGGCGTCCAGGCCAGGCCGGTGGCGACCCCGGCCATGCCGGTGCGCAAGGCCACTTCGTTCTCGAACTTCGACTGACCCAGGATCTCGCCAAGGTCGGGCGCATCAATCGTCTGCGCCGTGGCCTTGCCCTCGGCAATGCGCACCGCCACATGGCGGCAAACGGCGCCAATCTGGCGCTCCAGATTGCGCACACCGGCCTCGCGCGTGTAGTGGCGGATGATGTCCATCAGCGCGGCGTCGGTAAGCGTGAACTGCGCCGGCGAGAGGCCGGTCTCGTCGAGCTGGCGCTGCACCAGGTAACGCTTGGCAATCTCTCGCTTTTCTTCCTGCGTGTAACCCGCCAGATGCAGCACCTCCATGCGGTCGCGCAGCGGCCCGGGAATGGTGTCGAGCATGTTGGCGGTGGCGATGAAAATCACCTGCGACAGGTCGTAGGGCACGCCCAGGTAGTTGTCGCGGAACGTGTTGTTCTGCTGCGGGTCGAGCACCTCCAGCAGCGCCGCCGACGGGTCGCCGTGCACGCCGGTGCCGAGTTTGTCGATCTCATCGAGCATCATGACGCAGCCGCGGGTGCCGGCTTTTTTCAGCGCCTGGATGATGTTGCCCGGCAGCGCGCCAATGTAGGTGCGCCGGTGCCCGCGAATTTCGGCCTCGTCGTGCACGCCACCCAGCGACACCCGGGCAAATTTGCGCCCGAGTGCGCGCGCGATGGACTGACCCAGCGAGGTCTTGCCGACGCCCGGCGGACCCACCAGGCACAGGATGGGGCCGTGGCCACCCGGTTTGAGCTTGCGCACCGCCAGGAATTCGACAATGCGCTTCTTGACCTGCTCCAGCCCGAAGTGGTCGTCGTCAAGCACCTGGCGCGCCTGCGCCACGTCAATGGCATCAGGCTCGGGTGCTTTCCAGGGGATTTCCAGCAGCCATTCCAGGTAGGTGCGCACCATCGAATATTCGGTCGAGCTGTCCGGCATGCGCTCCAGCCTTTTGAGTTCTTTTCTGGCCTGTTTGGCCACCTCCTCGGGCATGTCGGCATCAATGATCGCCTTGCCGAGGTCGGCCAGTTCGGCCGCGTTGTCTCCGCCCTCCTCGCCCAGCTTTTTCTGGATTTCCTTGATCTGCTCGCGCAACAAAAATTCGCGCTCGCGCTGGCCGATGCTGGCCTTGGTGCGCTGGTCAATGTCGCGCGACAGGTTCAGCACCTCGATTCGGTGCACCAGCATGTCAATGACACGGTCCAGCCGCGCGCGCAGGTTGACCTCTTCGAGCAGCTCCTGTTTTTCTGCGGGTTTGATGTCCACATAACCGGCCACCAGATCGGCCAGCATGCCGGGGCTGTCCACCTCCTGCACCGCCAGCAGCATCTCCTGGGGCACCTTGGGCAGCAGTTGCAGGAGCTCCACCGCGCGCTCCTTGAGCTGGAAAAAGCGGGCCTCGATGTCGCGGTCGTCCTCGCCGCCCGCATCGGCCACGCGCTCGACGCGGGCCACCATGAAATCAAAGCCGTCCAGGTAAGCCAGCGCCCGAAAGCGCTGTTGCCCCTGGCAAATAATGTGGTGCGAGCCATCGGGCGTGGTGACGTAGCGCAATATGGCGGCCACCGTGCCCATGGGCGCCAAGTCTTCGGGCGTGGGCGCGTCGGCCTCGGGGTTGCGCTGCATCACAATGCCGACCGGCAACTCGGCCTTGACCGCATACTGGGCCGCGTTGATCGAGCGCTCACGGCCAATGCTGATGGGCATGATCATGCCGGGAAACAGCACCATGTTGCGCACCGGCACGATGACCATGGCATCGTCGGGCAGCGCGCGCTGCAGCTCAGGCACGCCGGACGAGGGTTCGACCAGATTCATGATTCTCTTTCAAGCGTGAGGCGCAGACAGCCGTTCTGCAACAACATGTCAGCCACAGCGTAATCGGCATGTGGCAAGGGCACACGGCGCTCGAAGCGACCATAAGGGATTTCGAGTTGCAGGATCGTGCCGCTGCCAAAATCGGCGGCAAGAGAGCGCTCGCCATACACCACCAGCACCTGCTGCTCCAGCCGCACATCAAGCCGCTCTGGCGTGACACCCGGCAGCGCGATGAGCAGGCAAAGCATCTGCTCGTCGCCGTACATGTCCACCGGCGGCTCCCAGCGCGGCACGTCGCCGGAGCGGCCCAGTTGAAAAAACTGCCGGTGCAGCCGATGCGCGCCCTGCAACAGCTCGATGGCCTGCGTCAGCATCCAGGCATGCGGGTCAGCGGGTCGCACAGGCTAGGCCTCCACCGTCAGCTGGTTGTTGACGCGGCTCACACCGGGTGCAGACCAGGTCACACCTTCGGCCGCATTCTTCTCGGCCCACGAGTGCACGCGGCCGCGCAGGGTTACCTCGCTGCCCTCCACGATGACATCGATGCGGCGCGCTTCGCGCATGGCCTGGCGCGTCAGCGCGTCCTGGATGCGCTCCGACAGCTTGAGCGGGATCGGCAGCGTCTTGAGCTGGATGTTGTCGGTGATGCCCACCACCCCCTTGAGCGGACGCACCATGCGCTCCACTGCGCGGCGCTGGAAGTTCCAGTCGAGCTCGCCCGTCAGGGTGACCCAACCCTTCTCCACCGCCACCTTGACGCAGCCCTGCGGCACCGAGGTGTTCCAGCCCAGCGCGTGTTCCACGGCCAGCGCAATTTCGGTGTCGGTGCGCTGGTGCACCCCGCTCGGGATCACGTCGAGCTCGACCGCAATCGCCTTGACACCGCTGACGCGCTCGGTGGCCCGCTTGGCCGCCACCTTTTCAGCGTAGCTGTCAAGGTGTCCGGTCAAGGTGACAACACCTTCCTTGACGGTCACACCGACTTTGGTTTCGGAAATCAGCGGATCCCACAACAACTCGGCCAGCACGTCTTTCTTGATTTCTGCATCGGTCTTCATGGCATCTCCCGGTAGAAAGTGACAACAAAATAATCACTTTCTTCAGAATAGCCATGCCCGGCGGCAGTGCATTGCGAATAATCAATCCTCCATTCAGCTGCCATCAAAGACATCCCCGTTTCCCCTTGTGTGGTTCAGCACACAGACACAGCGCCGCCAGCTGTCGATACTGAAACCTGCAATGCAGCCAGCCTTTGGGTTGGCGCACCGCAACAGTTCCCTCGTCAACCCCGTGTTGACCCGGCTGCAGTAAGTTTTTGGAAACTCAAGAGGTATGTATATGAACAAATCACAACTCAATTTCAGGCCACTGCCATGGCTCATGGCACCGGTTCTGAGCGTTTTTCTGGCCGCTTGCGGCGGCGGTGGGCAAGAGCCCATTCTGGGAACTGGTGGCATTGCGGCCGTGGCTCCCACGGTCACCAGTGTCACACCACTGCCCAATGCCACGGGCGTTGCCAGCAACACCAAAACCATCACCGCAACGTTTAGCAAAGCGATGGACCCGGCCACACTCACCGGGGACAGCTTTATGCTGGCCTGCCCGACGGCAACAGCCATCACTGGTGGCATCGTCAGTTACCAAGCCAGCAGCAAAACTGCCACCTTGACCTTGCCTGCCAACACCGCGCTGGCCATAAATACATGGTGTGTTGCGACCATCACAACGTCGGCCCATGACAGCACGGGCATTGCCATTGCCGAAAACTTCTCCTGGCAATTCAGCACCGGAGCGGCACTTGACACCACCGCGCCAAGGGTCATCGACACGATCAATGCCAACGGTGCCAGCAACGTAGCCATCAACACCAAGGTGGGTGCCACGTTCAGTGAAGCCATGGATCCCTTGACCATCACCAACACCAGTTTCACTTTGAAACAAACGGTCAGTGGCGCCGCGGTATCTGGCAACACCAGCTATTCTGGCGTGAATGCCCTCTTTGACCCCAGCAGCGTGTTGACTGCCAATACCCGATACACCGCCACGATCACCACCGTGGCCACTGACCTGGCCGCCAATCCGATGGCAGCAGATTACAGCTGGAGTTGGACCACAGCTGCTGTGGCAGACACAACCGCCCCCTTGGTGATTCTGGTCAACCCTGCTGAATCAGCGCCCGGTGTTGCGGTCACCACCTCGGTGAATGCCACCTTCAACGAAGCCATGGACCCGTTGACCATCACTTTTGCCAACTTCAAGGTGGCTGGCGTCACGGGCACGGTCAGCTACAACGCGCAGAGCAAAATTGCGACCTTCAAACCCAATGTAAATCTCGCTGAAAACACCACCTACACCGCAACCGTCACCACGGATGTGGCTGATCTGGCTGGCAACACGCTGGCAGCCAGCAAAGTGTGGCAATTCACCACGGTTGCCACGCCGGTTGATGTGCCTCTCATCACCTTGAACACAGTCGCACCATTTGGCACGTTTGGCGGCAGCGCCGGCATGACCAACATGGGTACGCTGACCATCATCAATGGCGACATCGGTACCATTGCCACCGGCACCTCGATGATCACGGGTTTTCATGACAAACTGGGCGACATCTACACCGAAACAACCCTCAACAAGGGCTTTGTCAACGGCAAAATCTACACCTGCACCAACTCAGTGACAGGCCCCACGTCAACCGGCCCTAACGCTGTTGCCTGCGCTGCCGCCACCCAGGCGCGCCTGGATGCCCAAACCGCTTACCTGGCCCTGGTGGCAACACCAGTGGGTGGCGCAAGCCCGGCACCGGGTGCCAATCTGGCCGGTGTTACGCTGCAGCCTGGCACCTATGTGGCGCCTGGTGGCTCGTTCCTGATCGAAGGTGGCAACCTGACCCTCGATGCGCAAGGTGACGCCAATGCCACCTGGGTATTCCAGATGGCTTCCACGCTGACCGTCGGCGGCCCGGGTGCAGCCGCACCGCAAAGCATCATCCTGGCGGGCGGCGCACTGGCCAGGAACGTGTTCTGGCAAGTCGGCTCCACGGCCACCATCAACGCGGCCGGCGGCGGCACCATGGTGGGCACCATCATTGCACAAGCCGGAGTCAATATCTCGACCGCTGACAACGTCAACATCGTCACGCTGGAAGGCCGGGCCTTGTCTCTGGGCGCCTCGGTCACGATGGTCAATACCGTCGTCAACGTGCCAGCCCAATAACCCGGAGCGCAACATGACACTTAACAAAAGCAAATCCGTCCGCACCGCTGGCAAGCTCAGCCTGCTGACCCTCGCGCTCATGGCGGCCCCTTGCGCCATGGCTCAGGACATCTCGGGCTGGTACGCCGGCGCCAATTACGGCGTGACCGAGGCCACCATTGACGACGCCCGCATCACCAGCGGACTGCTCGGCAGCGGCCTGACCGTCACCTCGATTGAAGACAATGACCGCGACCGTGGCTACAAGCTCTTTGGCGGCTTCCAGTACAACAAGTATTTGGCAGTGGAAGCGGGATATTTCGACCTGGGCCGGTTCGGCTTTGTCGCCAACACCTCTCCCACCGGCACCTTGAGCGGCGACATCAAGGCCAGGGGTTTCAATCTGGATGCCGTGGGCATCCTTCCGATCACCGACAAGTTTTCCGCCTTCGGTCGCGTTGGTGTCACGTATGCGGACACCAAAGGCGCCTTTGCCGGCACCGGCGCGGTCAACGTGCTCGACCCCAGCCCGAGCGCACGCGACACCAACCTCAAGGTCGGCCTGGGCGTGCAATACGCCTTCACCGAGGCGCTGAGCCTGCGCGCCGAGATCGAACGCTACCGCATCAATGATGCCGTGGGCAACAAGGGCGACATCGATCTGGCCTCCATCGGCCTGGTCTATCGCTTTGGCGGCAAAACACCGACCCCGGTGGCGCAGACCTACAGGCCTGCACCCGTGATCGTCGCCCAGGCGCCAGCACCCGTGTACGTGGCACCGCCGCCGCCACCACCTCCTCCTGCACCCATGCCACAAAAAGTAAGTTTTTCGGCTGACTCGCTGTTTGACTTCGACAGCGCCGCCCTCAAGCCCACGGGTCGTGGCGAGCTCGACAAGTTGGCCGCAGATTTGCGCGGGGTTGACTTCGACGTGATCAACGTCACTGGACACACCGACCGCATTGGCCGACAAGCCTATAACCAGAAGCTATCCACCCGGCGCGCCGAAGCGGTCAGCGCCTACCTGGTGAGCTCGGCAGGCATTCCGGCCAACAAGATCAACGCCAGGGGCGTCAATGGTTCCGACCCCGTCACCAAGCCCGGTGACTGCGTCGGCACCAAAGTGTCCCCGGCGTTGATCGCCTGCCTGCAACCCGACCGCCGGGTGGACGTCGAGGTCAGCGGCAAACGCTAGTCTTTAACCACCAGATGGTGGTCAAACCAGGCCGCCGCCTGGCTGGCCACCTGCTCCAGCGTGCCGGCTTCCTCGAACAGATGCGTGGCACCGGGCACGATGCTCAACTTCTTGGTGCACGACAGCAAGGCATAGGCGGCCTGGTTGAGTTCAATCACCTGTGTATCCAGGCCCCCCACCAGCAACAAGGTGGGGGCGCTCACCCTCACCAGATCAGCCTGCCCGGCCAAGTCCGGGCGGCCACCGCGCGAGACCACAACCCGCACCCCGTCACCCATGGCAGCCGCTGCCCGCAAGGCCGCTGCCGCACCGGTGCTGGCACCAAAGTAGCCGATCGGCAGAAGCGCCGTCTGAACGTTGTCTTTGACCCATTGACTGGCCAGCAGCAGGCGCCGGGTCAATAGCGTGATGTCGAAACGCGTCTGATAGACCAGGTCTTCCTGCGGGGTCAGCAGGTCCATCAACAGCGTGCCCAAACCCTTTTCACGCAATTCCCTGGCGACAAAATTGTTGCGCGGGCTGTGCCGGCTGCTGCCGCTGCCGTGGGCGAACAGCACCAGACCCGATGGCTTGGCAGGGAGTTCCAGCATGCCCTCGATCAACACATGATCAACCGGGATGCTGACCAGTTGCGAGAGTTCGGTTGGATGGATTGACTTCATTGCAAGCTCCTTTGACTCAAAAGCTTAACGCGCGGTCGATCAGCATGACTTGTGAGTTATCAAAGCTTGTGCGCGAAAAAAACACCCAATCTACCCACTTTTGCTCCTTGGTGCGCCAGCGCACCGACGCCGAAATTGCCAACTCGTAAAGTCAAGTCATCGACCGGGATCGGCCCGGCGTTTCGCCCATCGGTGGTGGGGCTTTCACCATCAATATCCTTTGGAGTTTTCTATGCAAATCAAAACCACTCTCGTCGCCGCCATGATGGCCGCCGCCCTGCTCACCACCGCTGGCTGCGCTGTCAGTCGCGGCCAGGAAACTGTTGGCGCTTATGTCGATGACGCCGGCATCACCACTCTGGTGAAAGCCCGCATGGCCGAAAGCAAGCTGGTCAGCGCCTCCTCCATCAGCGTGGAAACCCTGAACGGCACCGTGATGCTGTCAGGTTTCGCCAAAAGCGCCACTGAAAAAAGCGCAGCTGAAAACATCGCCCGCGGTGTCAACAACGTGAAGTTGGTCAAGAACGAAATCGCCATCCGTCCTTGAGCCTGATCCAGGCACACGACTGAGCTTTTTCAACACACCATAAAGGACGCACCATGAACTGGGACCAACTCGCCGGCAAAATTCAGGAACGCTACGGCGTTGCCAAAGATGACGCTGAAAAACAAATCAGCGAATGGGAACGCAAAGCCACCGATGCGTGGTTTTCCAAGAAGTAGCAGTGAAATCGACCTGCGCCTGGGCTTAACCCACAAGCTCAAAGCCCCGGATCTGCCTATCGGATCACGGGGCTTCATTTTGGCCCCCCGGCGTTCGTTGCCAACAACTCAACCCCTGCAGATATTCCCTTTGCAATTCTCACCATGACCTTGCTGCGTGCGCTCAAATGGATGCTCAGTGCCGTGCTGGCACTCGTCATCGTGGCTGTCCTGTTTGTTGCCGTGTTCGGCTGGAACTGGCTGCGTGCGCCGCTGCAGCAAAAGGTACTCGGGCAAACCGGCCGGGTGCTGCTGATCCAGGGTGACCTTGATGTCCGTTTTGGCTGGCCCTGGCCGCGCGTACAAGCCCGTCAGGTCAGCTTCGCCAACCCGGCCTGGGCGGCGCAAGCGCAGATGCTGACGGCCGAAGAAGTGGCGTTTTCCATCCACGTGCCGCAACTCTTGGCGCAGCGCCTGTCCTTATCCGACCTGCACCTGGTCAAACCCGTGGTATTTCTGGAAGTTGGGGCCGATGGCCGCAAGACCTGGCTGCTGGACCGCGACCAGAAGGACGAAAACGCCCGCGTCGCCATCGACCGCCTCACGCTCGACCAGGGCGTCATTGGCTACGACGACGCGGCAGGCAAAACCAGCATTCGCGCCGAACTCTCGACCCTGGCCAAGCCTGCCGACGGGGAGCAGACAGCGGGTGTCTCGTTCAAAGCGGAAGGCAAATACAAAGGCCTGCCACTCATCGCCAACGGCACGGGTGACTCGGTGCTGGCCTTGCGCGACGAAAGCACACCCTTCGGCCTGACCATCGACACCACGGTGGGCAACACCCACGTTCAGGCTGAGGGCCATATCACCAGCCTGCTCAAGTTTTCGGCCATCGACATGCAGCTGGCGCTTAGTGGCGACAACCTGAACCAACTTTTCACCCTGACCGGCATCGCCCTGCCCGCCACGCGCGACTATGTCGCCCATGGGCATCTGGTGCGAAAGGGCAACACGCTGCGCTACGACGAATTCTCGGGGCGCGTGGGCACCAGCGACTTGTCCGGATGGTGGCAGGTTGAAACCGGTGGCAAACGGCCGTTGCTGACGGCTGACCTGGTCTCGAACCGACTCACGCTGGAGGACCTGGGCCCGGTCATTGGCGCACGCCCCGGCCATCTGGAAGCCGCCATCAAGGCGGTGACCCAGACCGGCGCCGCCGGGGCAGTCACGCCCAGAGCCAAGCGCGTGATTCCTGACATGCCCTTCAAATTTGAGCACTGGGATACGGTCGATGCCGACGTCAAGTTCAGCGCCCAATCGACGCGCCAGGCCAGTTACATGCCGCTGGAAGCCCTCACCGCCCATTTGAGCCTGAAGAACTCGGTGCTGACGCTGGACCCGCTCCAGTTTGGCGTGGCTGGCGGACACCTGGATGCGGCCATCACGCTGGACGGCCGCCACAACCCGATTGCGGCCAAGGCCCAGTTACGACTCAAACGGCTGGCCCTGGCCAAATTGCTGCCAGCCGATCAAAAAGGCAAGGCCAGCACCAGCCAGATCGGTGGCCAGATCGCGCTTGCCGGCAGCGGCAATTCGGTGGGCAGCATGCTGGCCCATGCCGATGGCTCGGTCGCGCTGCTGGTGTCGGGTGGCCAGATCAGTCAGATGGCGATGGAAAAAGCCGGCGTGCACCTTTGGGAAATTTTCCGGCTGACGCTCTCCGGCGACAAACAAATCAAATTAAGCTGTGCCGTGGCCAAGTTTGATGTCAAATCCGGCTTTATGCACGCCAACATCTTGCTGCTCGACACCGAAGTGACCACGTTGCTGTGCAGTGGCAGCATCGACCTGGCGCAGGAAAAACTGGATCTGACCCTGACCCAAAAAACCAAAAACACCAGCCCGCTGTCGCTGCGCAGCCCGATCCATATTGGTGGCAATTTCGCCAAGCCCATCATCAAGGTCGATCAAACCCGCATGGCTGCGCGCGCGCTGGGCGCCCTGGCACTGGGCGCAATCAACCCGCTGCTGGCCCTGATCCCGTTGATCGATGCCGGACCGGGCCAGGACAGCGATTGTGTGAAATGGCTACAGGGGAAAAAATGATGCGGAAAATTCTCAATCAACTGTTGCTGGTGCTGCTGGCCAGCATGGGCACGGTGGGTTGCGCCACCCTGCCCGACACCGATGCCCTCATCGAGCGCCACAGCGCGCAGGAGGCCAACTTCGAGACCGCGCGCGGCCCGGTGTCGGCCAAGCGCAACGCCGCCATCCTGGCGTCCCTGCAAGGCAAATCGGGCGACATCGACATCCTGGACAAGCAAATGGCACTGGAGCAGGCCATCAGCGACAGCCCTCTCGTGCTGGGCAACAAGGTCAGCCTGCTGCAGGACGGTGCGGCCACCTACGCCGCCATGTTCGGTGCCATCCGCCAGGCCAAGGACCACATCAACCTTGAGACCTACATCATCGAAGACGATGCCACCGGGCAGGAGTTTTCCGACTTGTTGATGCAAGCCCAGGCGCGCGGCGTGCAGGTCAACCTGATCTATGACAGCGTGGGCGCCATCAACACGCCCAGGGCATTTTTTGAGCGTCTGTCAAAAGCCGGCATTGCGGTACTGGAGTTCAACCCCGTCAATCCCCTCACCGCCAAAGGCTCCTGGCAAATCAACAACCGGGATCACCGCAAGCAGCTGATCGTCGATGGCCGCTCCGTCATTCTGGGCGGCATCAACATCAGCAATGTCTATACCTCGGGGTCGGCGGTGCTGCAACGCCTCCTCAAGTCACCAACCGACGGCGTGGTGTGGCGCGATACCGACTTGCAAATTGAGGGCCCGGTGGTGGCGGAATTCCAGAAGCTCTTTTTGCAGACCTGGGAAAAACAGCATGGCCCGGCGCTGGCCGCCAAAGCCTATTTCCCCAAGCTCGCACCGCAGGGCCAGGACATCGTGCGCGCCATTGGCAGCACGCCCGACGATCCCTACAGCCTGATTTACCTGACGCTGATTTCGGCCATCGGCAATGCCGAAAAAACGGTCCACCTGACCAACGCCTACTTTGTGCCTGACCCGCAATTGCTGAAGGCGCTCACCGACGCCGCCGCGCGCGGGGTGCAGGTGCAACTGATCCTGCCCAGCTACTCCGATTCCGAGCTGGTGTTTCACGCCGGCCGCGCCCATTACGCCGAGCTGCTGGCCGGCGGCGTGCAAATTTTCGAGCGCCAGGGCGCCCTGTTGCACGCCAAGACCGCCGTGATCGACAGTGTCTGGTCCACGGTAGGCTCCACCAACCTTGACTGGCGCAGCTTTCTGGACAACGACGAGGTCAATGCGGTGGTGCTGGGGCACGAATTTGCCGCCAGGATGCAGGCCATGCACCAGCAGGACCTGGACGCCTCACAGCGCATCACGCCGCAAGCCTGGGCCGGACGGCCGCTGGAATTCAAGGTCAAGGAGTGGCTGGCGCAGCATTGGGGGCGCTTGCTGTAGGGAGAATCTTTTTCATCTCAAGCGTTCGCTATCGCACAGAAAAAATCTCGCCATCCAGCGACAGTGGCCTTTGTTTCAACGATTGAAGAACTGGAGAACAGATGACACGAAACCCTCTTGGCCTGCGCATTGCAAGCACCACTTTGGCCGGTGTGATGACGATTTACATGGCGGGCTGCAGCAAGGCAGAAGAGCCAATTCGCGCCCCGTCGGCCAATACCACCATCGGCACTGAAATTGACGACAGCCTGCTGACCACCCGGGTCAAGGCGGCGCTGCTGGACAACATCGACATCAAGAGCCTCGACCTCAAGGTCGAAACCCGCAAGGGCGAAGTGATGCTGAGCGGATTTGTCGATAACCAGACCCAAATCGACCATGCGGTGGCCATTGCCCGCGCCGTGCCCGGCGTGATCAGCGTCAGCAACGGCGTCAACCTCAAGGGTGCGCCCACCACGATCGGCACCAAGATCGACGACGCCGTCATCACCGCCCAGGTGAAGACCGCCCTGATGGCTGACGCCAGCGTCAAAAGCGCCGACATTGCCGCCGTGACCCGTGACGGCATCGTCCAGCTCAGCGGCTTTGTCAATAACCAGCCGCAAATTGACCGCGCCCTCGCCGTGGCTGGCAGCATCAAGGGCGTGATCCGCATCAACAACGAGATGACGATCAAACACTAACCGGAGTATGAAAATGCAAACATTGAACAAATTGACAGCGCTTGCCGCTGTGGTGGGTACCTTGATGCTTGGCGCCTGCGCCGGCACGACCCCACTCGCCAATACCAACGCGGGCACGGCCTACCCGCAGCAGAACACCAGTTCCTACACGCAGTATGGCGTGGTGCAATCCATTGCGCTGGTGCAACAGGAAAGCCCCAGCGCCCCCATTGGCGCGGGCACCATTGTCGGCGCCGTGGTGGGTGGGGTTCTGGGTCACCAGGTGGGCGGTGGCACGGGCAACACGGCTGCCACCGTGCTGGGTGCGGCGGGTGGCGCCTACGTCGGCCATGAGCTGGAGAAACGCAACCAGACCCAGCAGGGCAACGTTTACCAGTTGTCAATTCGCCTGAACAACGGCAGCTACCAAACCCTGACGCAAACCGCCAACAACGACATCCGTGTCGGCGACAGCGTGCGCATCGACAACGGTGTGGCGCAGCGCTACTGAGACCTTGTGGGTCAGACCACTCGCGAAGCGACGTGCTCTGACCCCAACTGATTAGAGGTCTTGCGGGTCAGACCACTCGCGAAGCGACGTGCTCTGACCCCAACTAATCAGACTTGCCGGTGGCGCACGTCACTGAGCAGGCGGTTGATTTCCTTTTTGACCACGCCGTAGCATTCGCAGGCGTGTGACTCCAGCCCGGCACGGTCGAGCACGCCAATGTGGCCGCGGCGGTAGCGGATGTATCCCAGGATTTGCAGGTGTCCGGCCGCGTCGGTCACGCTTTCGCGGCGCACGCCCAGCATGCTGGCCACCAGTTCCTGTGTCATGACCAGCTCGCGCTCGGGCAGGCGGTCTTGCGTCAGCAGCAGCCATCGGCACAGTTGCTGCTCGACCGAATGGTGGCGGTTGCAGGCGGCGGTTTGCGCCATTTGCGTCATCAGGGCCTGGGTGTAGCGCAGCAGCAGGCGCTGCAGCGCACCGCCTTGGTCAAACGCCTCTTTCAACACATGGCGATCCAGCCTGTAAGCCTGGCCAGCAGTTTGCACCACGGCCGAGCTGGACGTGGTGTCGCCGCCCATGAACAATGAAATGCCCACCACACCTTCGTTGCCCACGCCAGCGGTCTCGGCTGACGCCCCGGTTTCGGTCACATAGTGCAGCGACACGATGGAGGTGGTGGGAAAGAAAGCGTGGCGCATCTGGGTGCCGGGGTCGTACAGCATTTGGCCCAGGGGCAGCGGCACCAGTTCCAGGTGCGCTGCCAGTAGTTCAAAGTCTTTTGGCGGCAAGGCGGCCAGCAGGTGATTTTGACTGGGGTTGTGAAGTGATGGCATGGTCGGGTTTATGTTGTTTTATTTATGATCTGGCAGTCAGTTCCACGCCGATGCCCCGGTAGCCGACAAAGCGGCTGTTGCTGTTGAACATGGGCTCGCCGCTGACCTGAAACGTCTGCTGGCTGCCATCGGCATTGACGCGGTGAAAGACAAAGTCCAGAAAAGGCTGCCGCTCGGCAATGGTGGCGCGCAGCTTGTTGCGCTCGGCCTCGTTCCAGCCGCTCACCAGCATGCTTTTCTTGTCGCCATTGAGCGTCTCCACCTGAATGCCCAGCATCTCCAGCACCGGGCCCGACACCTTGCTGAACTGGCCATTCTCGTCCTGCTCCCAATACCAGTCCGAGGCCAGTTCGGTCAGGCTGCGGTAACGCGCCTCGCTCTCGCGCAACTCGGCGGTGCGCTCGGCCACGGTGGCTTCGAGCAGCCTGTTGTAGTCGGCCAGCTTGCGGTACAGCAGGCGCACTTCGAGCATGTTGTGGATGCGCGTTTTGACCTCGACCAGGTCGAACGGCTTGCTGATGAAGTCTTTGGCACCGGCCTGCAAGGCGCGCAGCTTGTGACCGGGCTGGGCGGTCAGCACGATCACCGGCAGGTAGTCGTCGGTGAGGCTGGTCTTGAGCCCTTCCATCACCTGAAAACCGTCCATCACCGGCATTTGCAGGTCGAGCAAAATCACATCGAAAGCGTTTTGGCGATGCAGCGCGCAGACTTCCTCGGGCTTCATGGTCGAGGTCACCTGGGTATAGCCGGCGTCGGCCAGCAGCTGCTCCAGCAATTGCACATTGGCCGGCTGATCGTCCACGATCAGGATGCGTGCCTTGAGAATATCAACGGTCATGGGCATGGTTTTTTCCTTGTTGTCCGGCCTCGATTGGAACAGTATTTTCCAGATTGACCATGGTGCCCGGCCCAGTCCGGCTGTTCTGTGCGCTGGCGCACACAGGCTGCGTCAACGACAGCCGTTATTCGCGCCAGGCGGCTTCGGGCTGCCAACTGGCGGCCCAGGCGGGCAGATCGGCCGCGGGCATGGGACGCGCAATCCCGAAGCCCTGCGCCAGCTCGCAGCCCATTTGCAGCAGCAGGGTGCCGTGCGCGATGGTTTCGACGCCCTCGGCAATCACCGCGCAGCGAAAGGCACCGGCCAGCCGGATGATGCCTTCCAGAATCGCCTGGTCCTCCGGGTCGTCGATGACGCCGCGCACAAAGCTCTGGTCGATCTTGAGCAGCGCCACCCGCAAGCGCCTCAAATAGGTCAGCGAAGAGTAACCGGTGCCAAAGTCATCGAGGGCAAACTTCACCCCCATCTGGCGGCAGGTCTCGATCAGCTGCGCCACATAGACCACGTCCTGCAAGGCGCTGGTTTCGAGTATTTCCAGCGTCAGATCTGCCGGGCGCACCTCGGGGTGGCCCGCGAGCAGGGCCGCCAGGCGCACCACAAAGTCCGGCTGCTGCAATTGGTAGGCACCCACGTTCACGCTGACAGGCAGTTGCAGCCCCTGGGCCTGCCACGCGCCGATTTGGGTCAGGGCGGTGTCGATCACCCATTCACCCACCTCAACGGCCAGCGGGTGATCTTCAAACACCGGCAAGAACGCAGCCGGCGGCAGCAACCCGCGGGTGGGATGTTGCCAGCGAATCAGCGCCTCGGCGCCCACCAGCTGGCCGCTACGCATGTTCACCTTGGGCTGGTAGTACAAGACAAATTCGTGCTCGAGCAGGGCCTGGCGCCCGCGGACCAGGTCTTCGTGCAGGTCGCGCAGGCTGGCTTCCTGCTTGACATCGAACAACTGGTAGCGGTTTTTGCCCGCCAGCTTGGCCTGGTACATGGCCTGGTCGGCCTGGCGCAGCAACTGGTCGGCCTCGATCTCCTGGGCCTGCGGGTAAAAGGTGACCCCCAGGCTGGCCGAAACCTGAATCGGCTGCTCGCCATAGGTCAGGGCTTGGGCGGCGGCGTCGAGCAGGCGCTCCAGCAGCGGCAGGCTCGCCGTCATGCTGTCGAGGTTGACCAGCACGGCAACAAACTCATCACCGCCAATGCGCGCCAGCGTATCACCCTCGCGCACCACCTGCTGCATGCGCCGGGCAATATCGACCAGCAACAGGTCGCCAGCCTCATGGCCAAAACGGTCGTTGATGGTCTTGAAGCCGTCCAGGTCAATAAATACCACCGCCAGGCTTTTTCCGCTGCGCCGCGCCAGCGCCATGGCCTGCTTCAAGCGGTCGGCATTCAGCGCTCGGTTGGGCAGGCCGGTCAACACATCGTAGTAGGCCATGTGTACAAGCTGTTGCTCGTGCGACTTGATGCCTGTGATGTCAAAAAACAGTCCCACATAACGCTGCACCTCGCCTTGGGCGTCGCGCACAGCGCTGATGGTCAGCAACTCGGCATAGACCTCGCCGTTCTTGCGCCGGTTCCAGATCTCACCGTGCCAGTAGCCGCAGCTTGTCAGTTCATGCCACATCCTGACGTAGAAGTCCGGGCTCTGCCGGCCCGAGTTCAACAGGTGCGGGTTGTGCCCGAGAACGTCGGCGCTGGCATACCCGGTGATGCGGCAAAAGGCTTCATTGACTTCGGTGATCTTGCCCTGCGAATCGGTCACCACAATGCCCTCGCCGGCATGCCTGAACACGCTGGCTGCCTGTTGCAGCTTGTCAGCCACCTGCCTGCGCTCGGTGATGTCGCTCAGCACCAGGCGCAGCATTGTGGCGCCGTCGTCGCCGGGCACCGCCATCGCGGCCAGGTTGGCCCAAAAGAGCGCGCCATCCGCGCGAAACATGCGCAGCTCGATCACCAGTGACCCACCGTACGCCAGCAACTGTTTGCGAAACAGGTAAAAGCTGTCCTGGTCTTCATGCTGAATGAAGTGGTGCATGTTCTGAAGAATCAGCTTGTCGCGCGTGACACCCAACATGCTCGCCATGGTGAGGTTGGCCTGGCTGATCAGTCCCTCGGCATTGACCGTGCAATAGCCCACCGGGGCCATGTCATAAAAGTCGAAATAAC
This sequence comes from Rhodoferax sp., assembly GCF_028689295.1. Taxonomy (GTDB): domain Bacteria; phylum Pseudomonadota; class Gammaproteobacteria; order Burkholderiales; family Burkholderiaceae_C; genus Rhodoferax. Next base: position 59,548 of record NZ_JAQTWL010000011.1, on the reverse strand, counting down.
GCGCCTGCGACCTGTCCAGCGCCTGTAGCGCGCGCTGCAACTCGTCGTTTTGCATCTCCAGTTCGATCTGGTGCACTTGCAGTTCATGAAGCAACTGCTGCGTGGCTTCGGCGGTGCGCATGGTCTCGCTCGCCGGCACGCGCGCCCACCGCTCGGCAAAGTGCGCCTCGGCGCGTTGGCGAAGCGACTTCTCGTTATCTGTCGAGGGTTGAGAATCAGGCCGTGTGAACATTCAGTGTTGTTCGTTGGTTTCCCTGCCGTTTTTGAGATGTGGAGCATTCTAGACCGCAACACTGTCGCGCCGCTACGGCGGCAGCAAGTTGACACAAGCATGCGACATGTCAATGTTTTGATTGCAAATTGGATCAAGACTGAGCGCCTGATCATCTTCCTGACACGAACCATGGCCCTTGCCAACCTGGCCCCATCTGACCTGGCCCTCACCATTGCCCCCGAAGCGCTCGGCTTCGCGGACACCTCCGAGCTGCTGCAGCAACCGCTGCCCTGGATCGGGCAGGCGCGGGCCGAGACCGCGGCGCGCTTTGGCCTGACCATGGACCAGCCCGACTACAACCTGTTTGTGCTGGGTGAGGTCGGCAGCGGCCGCTCGACGCTGCTGCAGCAGGTGATGCGCGAGGTGGCGGCCACCAAGGCGGTGCCACCCGATCTGTGCTACCTGCACAACTTCGACGCGCCAGAGAAGCCGCGCGCGTTGCGCATGCCGCCCGGCCAGGGCAAGCTGCTGCGCCAGCTCATGGCACAAATGAGCAAGACGCTGCAAAAGGAGATTCCGCAACGGCTTGACGGCCCTGATTTCAAGGCCGAAAGTGAGCACCTTGAAAAATCCTATAAACGGGAGGAATCCGAAGCCTACGCCGAACTCGACGCGTTTGCCGAGGCCAGAAACTTTGCGCTGTACCGGGAGGACGGGCACCTGATCTTTACCCTGCTGGGCGCCAAGGGCCGGGCGCTGACCGAAAGCGAGGCGCGCTCGCTGCCCAAGGAGCAACGCGCCCAGGTCGAGCAGGCCGAGCAGGAACTGCGTTCCGAGATTGCCCGCTACCTTGACAGGATCCGTCCCATTGAACGACTCAAGAACGATGGTCTGGCCGCGCTGCGGCGCCAGACCATCAAGCCGCTGCTGGAACACGAGTTGCAAGAGATAAAGCTGGAGCTCAAGAAGCAGATCAAGGACGCGGTCAAGCTGGGCCATTACCTCGACCGGGTGATGCAGGACGTGCTGGACAACCTGGACGCCTTTCGCGTGGCCGATGCCGATGCCGGGCTGGACGACGAGCTGCGCCAGGAGGAACTGGCCACTGTGTTGGCGCGCTACCGGGTCAACCTGGTGGTGGACAATGAGGAATTGCGTGGCGCGCCGGTGATCATCGAAGACAACCCCTCGTTCCACAGCCTGTTCGGCAGCATCGAGTACCAGGCCGAAGAGGACGTGCTGCTCACCGATTTCTCGCGCATCCGCGCCGGCAGCCTGCTCAAGGCGCACGGTGGTTTTCTCATGCTGCATGTGCGCGACCTGCTGAGCGACGAGCTGGTGTGGGAAAAATTGCGCCGCTTTTCGCGCACCGGGCGCTTGCAGATCGAAGAACCGATGCAAATGATCGCCCCCATGGCCAGCGTGTCGCTGGTGCCGGAGGCGCTTGACATCAGTGTCAAGATCGTGCTGATTGGCGCCACCGAGGAGTACTACCTGCTCCAGGAGGCCGATCCCGAGTTCGCCCGGCGCTTTCGCGTCAAGGTGGATTTTGCCGAGAGCTTTGCCGCCAGCGCGCAAACCTATGCCGCCTCTGCCGTGTTTGTCTCGCACACCTGCCAGCGCCTGGGCCTGCCCCATTTCACGGCCGCCGCCGTGGCGCAATTGCTGCAGGACGCGCACCGCGAGGTCGATGACCAAACGCGCCAAAGCGCCACCTTTGCCCGCATGGAGGCGCTGGTAATGGAATCAGCGGCGGTTTGCAGGGCTCGCGCGGGCACAAGAGTGGACGGCTCCGATGTGAGCGCCGCGTTGCAGGCGCGCCAGTGGCGTCACAACTACCCCGACCAGCGCATGCAGGAGACCATCACCGACGGCGAGCGGCTGATCAGCCTGCAGGGCGAAAAGACCGGCCAGATCAACGGCCTGACGCAGATCGACCTGGGCGACTACCGCTTTGGTTTTCCGGTGCGGGTCACGGCGCACACCTCGGCCGGCGAGGACGGCCTGATCAACGTCGAGCGCGAGGTGGCGCTGTCTGGCCCGATCCACGACAAGGGCGTGCTGATTCTGCAAAGCTACCTGTCCACCCTCTTTGCCGCCCAGGCGCCGCTGGCGCTCAATGCCACCCTCGTGTTCGAGCAGGAGTACCACGGCATCGAGGGCGACTCGGCGTCGTGCGCCGAGCTGTACGCGCTGCTGTCGTGCCTGTCCGGGCTGGCGCTCAAGCAAGGCATTGCCGTGACCGGCGCCGTCAACCAGCACGGCGAGGTGCTGCCGGTGGGCGGCATCAACGAAAAAATTGAGGGGTTCTTCAGGATTTGCAATACCGCCGGGCTCACCGGCCAGCAGGGCGTGCTGATTCCCCAGCGCAACCGGCGCCACCTGATGCTGTCCGGCGATGTGACACAAGCCGTGGCGCAGGGCCGGTTTCACATCTACACGGCAGAGCATGTGAGCGAAGGCATTGAATTGCTGACCGGCCAAGCCAGCGGCCTGCCCGGCACGGCCAGCGGCTACGCGCCGGACACGGTGTTGGGCCTGGCCCAGAATACGCTGCAGGCATACCGCCAAGCCTGCCAACTGGCCGATCACTCCAAGACGGGGCGCAAGCGCAGGCGTTGACGTGAAGCAACATCATCGTCAGGGCCATTGACCAACTGCCAGAATTTCTCTTGCCAACCCTTCCAGGAGTCCATCATGTCGCATGCTTTTGCCTCCACCCTCAAACCTTTCACCACCGATTCGGGCAAGATTGGCCAGTGTTATTCGTTGCCGGCGCTGGCCGGACAATTTCCCGCCGTGAGCCGCCTGCCGGTGTCGATGCGCATTGTGCTCGAAGCCGTGCTGCGCCACTGCGACGGCCGCAAAGTCACCGCCGAACATGTGGCCCAGGTGGCCAATTGGCAGGCCAATGCGGCGCGCACCGACGAAATCCCGTTGGTCGTCTCGCGCGTGGTGCTGCAAGACTTCACCGGGGTGCCACTGCTGGCGGACCTGGCGGCCATGCGCAGCACGGCGCAGCGCCTCGGGCTCGACCCCAAGCGCATCGAGCCGCTGGTGCCGGTGGACCTGGTGGTGGACCACTCGGTCATGGTGGACCACTATGGCACGAAAGACGCGCTCGACCTGAACATGAAGCTGGAGTTTCAGCGCAACCGCGAGCGCTACGAGTTCATGAAATGGGGCATGCAGGCCTTTGACACATTTCGCGTGGTGCCACCGGGCTTTGGCATCGTGCACCAGATCAATCTGGAGTACCTGGCGCGTGGCGTCCACAAGGGTCCGGCCAATGTCTATTACCCCGACACGCTGGTCGGCACCGACAGCCACACCACCATGATCAACGGTATTGGCGTGGTCGGCTGGGGCGTGGGTGGCATCGAGGCCGAGGCCGCCATGCTGGGCCAGCCGGTGTACCTGCTCACGCCCGACGTGGTGGGCGTTGAATTGACCGGTTGCCTGCGCGCGGGCGTGACCGCCACCGACTTGGTGCTCACTGTCACGCAGATGCTGCGCCAGCGCAAGGTGGTAGGCAAGTTTGTCGAATTTTTTGGCGCAGGCACGCGTACCCTGGCCGTGCCCGACCGCGCCACCATCGGCAACATGGCGCCCGAATATGGCGCCACCATGGGCTTCTTCCCGGTGGACGACAAGACCATCGACTACTTCTTGGGCACTGGCCGCACGACGGATGAGGTTGAGGCTTTTGAGGCCTACTTCAAGGCGCAGGGCCTGTTCGGCGTACCGTTGGCCGGCGAGATCGACTATTCGGAGGTGGTCAAGCTCGACCTGAGTGCTGTCACCCCCAGCCTGGCCGGCCCCAAGCGCCCACAAGACCGCATCGAGCTGGGCCAGGTGGCCAGCCAGTTCGCCTCGCTCTTTAGCAAGCCGAATGCCGAGATCGGGTTCAACCAGAGCGCCGAGCGCCTCACGCAGCGCTACCCGGTGAATTGTGGCGCGGGCGAGTCGGCGGGCCAGGCGCCGCCGCTGGCACCCGGCGCCCGGCGTGACGTCGAAGAGATGGTGAGCAACCGGCCAGCGCTGGCGGCGGTAGAGGTGCCATCTTCGGTGGTGTGCGACATCAAGGCGTCGGCAAAAGCCGGGTTCACCTTGGGCCATGGCGACGTGCTGATCGCCGCCATCACCAGTTGCACCAACACCTCCAACCCCAGTGTCCTGCTGGCGGCAGGCCTGTTGGCCAAAAAGGCGGTCGAGGCGGGCATCACGGTGCAGCCGCACATCAAGACCTCGCTCGCGCCGGGTTCGCGCATCGTCACCGAATACCTCACGCATACCGGCTTGCTGCCCTACCTCGAGAAGCTCGGCTTTGCCCTGGCGGGCTACGGCTGCACCACCTGCATCGGCAATTCTGGCGACCTGACGCCCGAGTTCAACGCCGCCATTAGCCAGCACGACCTGGTCTGCGCGGCAGTGCTGTCGGGCAACCGCAACTTCGAGGCGCGCATTCACCCCAGCATCAAAGCCAATTTTCTGGCCAGCCCGCCGCTGGTGGTGGCTTATGCGATTGCCGGCACGGTGCTGCGCGACCTGATGACCGAGCCGGTCGGGCAGGGCAGCGGCGGCAAAGACGTGTACCTGGCCGACATCTGGCCCGGCAGCGACGAGATCCAGGCCCTGCTGGCCTACGCCATGAATGGCAAGGCGTATCGGGAAAACTACGCGCGCATTGCCACCGAGCCCGGCCCACTGTGGGAAGCCATCACCGGCGTCACCGGCACCTGCTACAGCTGGCCCAGGAGCACCTACATTGCCGAGCCGCCGTTCTTTGCCGCATTCAGCCTGCAAGAGGGTGCATCTGACACCGTGAATGCGGACGCCGCAGCGCCGGAAAACGCCGAGTCGGTGCGCGGTGCACGCATCATGGCGCTGTTTGGCGATTCAATCACCACCGACCATATTTCTCCGGCGGGCAACATTGCGGCGAGTTCACCCGCTGGCCAGTGGCTGCTGGCGCACGGCGTGCAACAAGCCGACTTCAACTCATACGGAGCACGGCGCGGTAACCATGACGTCATGGTGCGCGGCACCTTTGCCAATGTGCGCATCAAGAACCTGATGCTTCCCGCCCAGGCGGATGGTTCGCGCATCGAAGGCGGCTGGACGCTGTACCATGCGACCGCCGGCCAGCAGGGCGCTGCGGCCAGTGCCGAGAAGATGTCCATTTTTGACGCAGCCACCCGCTATCTGGCCGCAGGCACGCCGACCGTGGTGTTCGCCGGTGAGGAATATGGCACCGGCTCCAGCCGCGACTGGGCCGCCAAAGGCACGCAACTGCTGGGCATCAGGGCGGTCGTGGCGCAGAGTTTTGAGCGTATCCACCGCAGCAACCTGGTGGGCATGGGTGTGTTGCCGCTGCAGTTCAAGGCCGGAGACAGCTGGCAGCGCCTGGGGCTGACCGGCAATGAGCAGATCGACATCGTGGCCGATGTCGATCTGCACCCGCAAAGCGATGCGCAACTGGTAGTCACCCGCGCCGATGGCAGTCGCACGGCTGTCACGGTGCGACTGCGCATCGACACCCCGATCGAGGTTGACTACTACCGGGCCGGCGGCATCCTGCCTTTTGTGCTGCGGCAACTGCTGCAGAATACCTCCGGGAAATGAGCGCGACGCTTGATTTTTTGCGCCAATGTATTAGGCTTTGAACATGACACGCACACGCCTTGAATCCGACAGTTTTGGTTCAATAGAAGTGCCTTTTGATGCGCTTTGGGGTGCACAGACGGCGCGCAGCCTGCACTTTTTTGCCATTGGTGAGCAGCGCATGCCATTGCCTGTGATTCATGCACTGGCATGGGTCAAGTGGGCGGCGGCCAGCGTCAATGGCGAGCTCAATTTGCTCGATGCCGGCAAGTCACAGGCCATTGCCAACGCCGCACAGCGTGTCGCCACGGGCGAGTTCGATGCGCAGTTTCCGCTGTCGGTCTGGCAAACCGGCTCCGGCACACAGAGCAACATGAATGTGAATGAGGTGGTGGCGCATCTGGCCGGACCACAGATTCACCCAAATGACGACGTCAACCTGGGCCAGTCGTCCAACGACGTGTTTCCCAGTGCCATGCACATTGCCGTGGCGTTGCAGGCCAAATCAACCCTGCAACCCGCGCTTGCGGCCTTGCGCAGTGCCCTGGGCGTCAAGGCAGCCGCCTTCAGTGGCATCCTCAAAATAGGCCGCACCCACTTGCAGGACGCCACACCGATCACACTGGGTCAGGAATTCGGCGGTTATGACGCGCAACTGGCACTGTGCGACAACGGCATCAAGCACGCCCTGCTGGCCGTGCACCGGCTGGCCCTGGGTGGCACAGCGGTGGGCACCGGCCTGAATACCCACCCACAGTTCGGCGCGCGCGTGACGGCCATGCTCGGCAAAAAGCTCGAGTTGCCGCTGCGGCAGACCGACAATCTGTTTGCCGCCCTGGCCGGGCACGAAGCGCTGGTGGCTTTTCACTCCAGCCTGAAAACACTGGCCATTGCCCTGACCAAGATCGGCAACGACATCCGCCTGATGGGCAGCGGGCCGCGCGCGGGCCTGGGCGAGCTGCAACTGCCGCAAAACGAGCCCGGCAGCTCCATCATGCCCGGCAAGGTGAACCCCACTCAAATTGAGGCACTGACCATGGTGTGCGCGCAAGTGATGGGCCATGACGCAGCCATCGGCTTTGCCGCCAGCCAGGGCCAGTTTGAGCTCAACGTTTACAAACCGCTGATCATTTTTGACGCGCTCGATAGCCTGCGCCTGCTGACCGACACGATGCAGAGCTTTACCCGACACTGCGTGACGGGCATCACCGTGAATACGGCGCGTGTGCAGGCGCTGTTGCAAAGCTCGCTGATGCTGGTTACGGCCTTGACACCGCATATTGGTTACGACCGCGCCGCACAAATTGCCAAGCATGCCCACTCCCATGGCAGCACGCTGCGCGCAGCGGCGCTGGCGCTGGGTGCCGTCAGCGCCGAGCAATTCGATGCCTGGGTTGACGTGAAACACATGCTCGGTCCGCACGCTGGCTGAATCTGTGCGTTCGGTTCGCCATCGCACAGATGGGCGCAAGCTGCGCCCTTAAGCTGCGAATGTGGTGGATGACGCCACATTGATTCACTCTTCAAGGATTTCAAATGAAAAAAACAACACTGATTCTGGCGCTTCTCGCAACCCTCGGCCTGGCTGCCTGCGACCGACCAGCCACCGTGGTCAATGTTCCCGTCCCTGTGGCTGTGCCGGGTCCTGCGGGTCCTGCCGGAGCCACCGGGGATACCGGCGCCACGGGCAATACCGGCAATACCGGCAATACCGGTAGCGCTGGCAACACGGGTGCCACAGGCAGCACAGGCAGCACAGGCAGCACAGGCGACACGGGTAGCACGGGCTACACCGGTGCCACGGGCGACACAGGAGCCACGGGCAAAACCGGCAAGTCTGGCGATAGCACCACCATCATCGTGATGCCACCCGCTTCTGCACCCACCAATTAATCCAAACCAACCACTTCAAGGAGAATCCCATGGGCCTAGGAACCATCGTGCTGATTGTGCTGATTCTGATGCTGGTTGGCGTCATCCCGGCCTGGCCGCATAGCCGGGGCTGGGGTTACGGACCCAGCGGCGGCCTGGGCCTGGTGGTGATCATCATCATCGTGCTGCTGTTGATGGGGCGCATCTGACCGCTTGCCCGGCAGGGTGAAAGAAGTTCAACCCGGAGCCTCATCCGGGGCAGGCGGCCAAAGTGATGGCCATCGATATGCGGCTGAACATGGCCTTGCCGTGTCGCATCTCGGTGTACACAGAAAAAGGCAGCACCCAAATCGGCCTGATCAGGCCCGTGCCCATGCTTGCCGTCTTGTCACAGGACGCCTCGCTGCTGCAAGTGGCCGAAGAAGTTGAGAAAAAACTATTGGCGATGGTTGAAGAGGCTCAATAAGCCTGGCCGCTTACGTCTCTGCGAGCTTGAGTTCAAACCAGAACTCGCTGCCCTCGCCTTCGATGCTCTCCACGCCCATCTCACCGCCCATGGACGTGACCAGGCGCTGGCTCACCACCAGACCGATGCCCGTGCCCTTGGTGTTGCCGACCTCCTGACCCAGCCGGTTGAACGGCTGGAACAGGTGGGCAAGCTGCTGCCTTGACAAACCCGCCCCCGAATCGCGCACGCTGATGCGCACCTTGCCGTCTTCCGGGGCACGCCACGACACTTCCACAGAGCCGCCCACTTTGTTGTATTTGATGGCATTGGACAGCAGGTTGATCATCACCTGCTTGAGGCGGGTCGGGTCGGCCTGCACGCAGCAGGCACCGGGTAGTTTGGAAAAAACGAGGTGCACGTCACGGACTCGCGCCAGGGGTTCGACCAGGGTCTGGCAGTCCAGCAGCACGGGGGCCAAGGCCACAACTTCCATATTCAGGGCTGCATGTCCCGACTCAACCGTGGCCAGGTCGAGAATGTCGTTGATCAGGGACAGCAGATACCAGCCGCCCTTGATGATCTGATCCAGGCTGGCCTGCTGGCTCGGTGTGGGCGCTGGCGTGCCGACCTCCATGAGTTGTGCAAAACCCAGAATGGCATTCAGCGGCGAGCGCAGTTCGTGACTCATGCTCGACAGGAACTCGGATTTGGCCAGATTGGCCCGGTCGGCCTGCAGCCGGGCAAGCTCCAGATTCTGGTTGGTCTCCTGTAACACTTCTTGAAGATGCTTGCGTTCCGAGATGTCGCTCATGATCATGCGCAAATCAGTCTCTTTGATGTCGGCCCGCACCGCGCTCACATTGAGCTTGACCCACCGGGTGACACCATCGTCACGCAGCACCTGCAGTTCGCAGCTTTGGGTCTGCCCGGTTTCCAGCAGTTGTCGGTGGCATTGGTAGTAGATGTCCTGATACGTTCTGACAATGAAGCGGCTCAAGGGCTGTTTGACCAGCGCACTGCGGACCAGGCCCAGCAGTGTTGCCGCGCTCAGATTGGCCTCCACAATCAACCCGTTGGCAGCCACCGTGAGGTAACCCACCGGCGCCAGATCATACAAATCAAAATAGCGCGCGTGCGACAACTCAAGCGCCACCTGCGCCCGGCGCAGTTCCTCATTTTGCAATTGCAGCTCGATCTGATGCACCTGCAGGTCGTGCATCAGTTGAGCGGTGTTGACGGATTCAATCGTCATGGCAGGCACTGACACGCTCGGTGGTGGCAATGGCATAGACCTGACCGGCTTCATCGAGCAGCGCGGTGGCAGTGAGGGCCACGTCCAGCACGCGGCCGTCCCGTGTCAGGCGCCGGGTCTTGAAGGGCGCCAGGGTTTGCGCTTCACTGAGCTGGCGCACTTGCGCCAATGCCCGCTCCTGAAGCTCGATCGGAATCCGCTCGCGCACATTCATTTGCAGGGCCTCGGCTTCGGTCCAGCCATACAGGTGTTCAGCGCCCGGATTCCAGGCAATGATGCGACCGTCCAGCCCCTGCACCGTGATGGCATCGTGCGCATCCCGCACCACCACCGCCAGGCGCAGCAGCGCATTGGCTTTTTGCAGTGCCTCGCGGCTGCGCTTGACCTCGGTGATCTCGACAAAGGTGATCACGGCGCCCTCGATCACATTGTCGAGCGTGCGGTAGGGCAGGATGCGCAGGGTGTAGCACTTGCCGTCGTTGGATTGCACCTCGGCCTCTTTCGGGGCCAGCGTCCTGAGCACCTGCTGCACGTCGGCCACCAGCGTGGTGTAACCCACCAGGTTGTTCACGATGTGCGACACCGGGCGGCCCACATCGCTCAAAATCAGGTTGATGATGCTGCTGACCGCTGGCGTAAAACGCATGATGCGCAGGCTGTGGTCAACAAAAATGGTGGCAATGCCGGTGCCCGCCAGCAGGTTGTTCATGTCGTTGTTGGCGCGTGACAGGTCGGCCACCTTGGCTTGCAGTTCGGTGTTGACGGTGCTGAGTTCCTCGTTGATCGACTGCATTTCCTCCTTGGAGGTCTCCAGTTCCTCGTTGGTGCTTTGCAGCTCTTCGTTGACCGACTGCATTTCCTCGTTGCTGGACTTGAGCTCCTCGTTGGTGGTTTCCAGCTCTTCGTTGGCGGCGCGCAGGTACTCCTCCTTGGCCTGCAGCTCTTCATTGAGCTCGGCAATCTGGGCGCTGTCGGTTTTGCTGGCGGACGCTTTGGGGGCTGGCACTGACACGGCCGTGGCCTCGGTCGCCGATGCCTCTGGCGCAATTTCCAGCACCACCAGGTACAGCGGCGACTCCAGTGCGCCGGACGGACCGCCCAGCACCGGGCAAACGCTCAGATTCACCGGCGTGAAGTGGCCGTTGGTCTTGACGCGCACGCCCAGGGCCTGCGAGGTGCTGCGGCTGGTGGCCGCCTTGTGCAGGGTCACGGTCAGGTCGCGACGCAAGCCTTCGCGCGCCATTTTCAGAATGTTGTAAATGCCGGCCACGCCGGGCGCGGGCTCCAGGTACATGCCGGTGCGGCCGTGCAGGTAGAGAATGTCGCCACTGCCGTTGACCAGCGCGGCCACCGCCGCCACGTGTTGCAGCAGGGCATGCTCGGTCAGCTCGCGCAGCGAGAGTGCGGGCAGCGGCGCGGTTTTGTCAGCAGACTTGGCCAGGCTTTTTTGTACCAGCGGCGGCAAGAAACGGCCCAGCGCGGCGCGCTGCGCGCCCTGGAAATCTTCCTTGCGCTGGTAGATCTTGGCCTTGCGGTCGAGCACGGCAAACAGGTCGCCCTGCTCCCCGGCGGTCTCAGAGGTGCCCAAGAACAGGATGCCGCCGGGCTGCAGCGCGTAGTGGAACAGCGAGATCAGTTTCTTTTGCAGCTCGGCGCCCAGATAAATCATCAGGTTGCGGCAACTGATGAGGTCGAGCTTGGAAAACGGCGGGTCCTTGATGATGTCGTGCTCCGAAAACACCAGCAGGTCGCGAATCCCCTTGTGCACGCGGTAGGCGCTGCCGCCGGGTTCCAGCGTAAAAAACCGCGCCAGCCGCTCCGGCGTGATGTCATCGGCAATGCTGACCGGGTAAACACCAGCGCGGGCCACCGCAATGGCCCGGCTGTCGATGTCGGTGGCAAACACCTGCAGCTTGTAGCTTGCCCTGAGCAACTCAAGCCGCTCCTGCAGCAGGATGGCCATCGAATACGCCTCTTCGCCGGTGGAGCAACCGGTGCACCAGACGCGCACGGCAGCGCCCACTGGCTTGCCCTCGAACAGTTTGGGGATGACTTGCACCTCCAGCGCCGCAAAGGCGTCGGGGTCGCGGAAAAAATTGGTCACGCCGATCAGCATGTCATTGAACAGCGCCTGCACCTCAACCGGGGTTTGCTGCACATATTTGACGTAGGCGTCAATGCCCTCGATCTGGTGCACCGCCATGCGTCGCTCGATGCGGCGGTAGATGGTGCTGGGCTTGTACTGGGAAAAGTCGTGCCCGGTCTGGGTGCGCAGCAGGACAAATATTTTCTTCAGGGCGTTCTCGCTGAGCGGCTCGGCGGCCCTGATGCGATGGGCCGGCCGGGAAAAGGCATGCGCCGTGTAGGCCATGAGTTGGGCCGCCATTTCCGCCGGGGGCATTTCAAAGTCCACCAGGCCCGTGGCCAGCGCGCTTTGCGGCATGCCGTCGAACTCGCTCGAGGCCGGGGTTTGCACCATCACCATACCGCCCTCGGCCTTGATGGCGCGCACCCCCAGTGTGCCGTCGCTGCCGGTGCCCGAGAGCACGATGCCGATGGCGCGCTCATGCTGGTCCAAGGCCAGCGAGCGAAACAGAAAATCGATCGGCAGGCGGTGGCCACGCGGCGCGGCAGGCTCCAGCAACTGCAGCGTGCCGTGCAAAAAAGCCATGTCGCGGTTGGGCGGGATGATGTAGGCGTGGTTGGCTTGCACCACCATGCCGTCCACCACCTCCGACACCTGCATGCGGGTGCGACGCTGGATCAGCTCGGTCAGCAGACTTTTGTGGTCGGGGTCGAGGTGCTGCACCAGCACAAAGGCCATGCCGGGTTCCACATCGGGCGGCATGCCAGAGAAAAAAGCTTCTATCGCCGCCAGGCCACCAGCCGAGGCGCCGATACCGACGATGGGAAAGGACAGCGACAGGGCCGGCACCAGCGCCTTGTCAGCGTCTGGCTCCTTGGCTTTGACTTTTGGGCGCGTGGCCATGGGATTCTCCAATGTCAGGGCCGGCGGCCTGGTAATACAACAGCTCGCAGTGTAGTGCGGGCTTTCTACGTGGTTTGGCGGCTATGGCACACGGGCGTCGGCGAGTGCCAGGCCCTCGTCGAGCGCCGCCATGAACTCCTGCACCCGGATCGGCTTGGTGACGTAGCGAAAAAAGCCGGCTTCCATGCCTTTTTCAATGTCACGCGGCATGGCGTTGGCGCTCAGCGCCAACACCGGAATATGCCGGGTGGTGGCGTCGGCCTGCAAAATCGCCAGCGCCTGCATGCCACTGATGCCGGGCAGGTTGATGTCCATCAAAATCAGGTCGGGCTGGTGCGCCCGTGCCATGGCAATGCCACGTGTGGCATCCGGGGCGCCCAGCAAGCGCATGTCGGGGCGGCGCGCAACCAGTTGCTCCACCAGCGCCATGTTGGCCTTGCTGTCTTCCACATACAGCAGGGTGCGCAATGCGGTACCCGCTGGCGTGGGGGTTTCCGGCAAGGCAGGCGGCAGCCCTTCGTTTTCGACCAGCTGCGGCGCCGAGGCAGCGTCGAGCTCGAACCAGAACACACTGCCCACGCCGACGCTGCTGGTGACGCCAATTTCACCGCCCATCAGCTCCACCAGCTGGCGGCTCACCACCAGGCCGATGCCGGTGCCCTCCTCGGCGCCCGCCTCTTGCCCGAGTCGGTTGAACGGCTGGAACAATTGCGCAATTTTGAGCGGCGCCAGCCCTTCGCCGCTGTCACGCACGCTGATGCGAAGGCGCCCGGCAGAGTGCGTCCTGTAGGTCACTTCGGCGGTCCCGTTGGGGCGGTTGTATTTGATGGCGTTGGAGAGCAAATTCACCAGCACCTGCTTGAGCCGGGTGCGGTCGGCGATGACAAAGCAGTCGTCGTCAACGGGTGCAAACTTGATGCGAATGCCCTTTTGCTGGGCCTGCGGCTCAATCATGGCCTGGCAGTCCTGCAGCACGCCGTGCAACGAAGTAGGCTCCAGCGACAACGACAAGCGGCCGGACTCGATCAGGGCCAGGTCCAGAATCTCGTTGATCAGCTTGAGCAAATACCAGCCGGCCGTGAGAATCTGGCCGACGCTGGCGGACTGTGCCGGCGAGGGTGGCGGCTCGCCCGACTCCAGCAACTGGGCAAAGCCCAGGATGGCGTTGAGCGGCGAGCGCAGCTCGTGGCTCATGCTGGAGAGAAAGTCCGACTTGGCCTGGTTGGCATGGTCGGCCACGCGGCGGGCGCGCTCCAGTTCGACATTCTTGTTTTGCAGCACCAGGTCGAGCCGCGCACGCTCGGCCTCGACCTGCTTGCGCGCGGTGTTGTCGGTGCCGATCAGCAGGTAGCCGATGATGCTGCCCTGCTCGTCGCGCAGCGCGGTGACCGAGACCACGGCGGGGAAGCGGCTGCCGTCCTTGCGGATGTAGGTGAGCTCGTAAATGTCTTCAATGCCGCGCGAGGCCTTGAACACCAGCGCCTCGAAACCGGGGCTGATGTCGGTCTCAAGCTCGGCGCTCAAGGATTTGGCCCGGGCGATGACCTCCTGCGGGTCAGAAATATCGGCCGGGGTGATCTTGTTCATCACCTCGGCGGCGGTGTAGCCCAGCATGCGCTCGGCTCCCACATTGAAAATCTGGATCACGCCCTTGGCATCGGTGGCAATGCTGGAGAAGTTGGCGCTGTCAAAAATGGCTTTCTGCAGGGCACCCGCTTCGCGCAGTGCCTCTTCGGCCGCTTTGCGCGCGGTGTTGTCGGTGCCAATCAGCAAGTAGCCGATGATGCTGCCCTGCTCGTCGCGCAGCGCAGTGACCGAGACCACGGCGGGGAAACGGCTGCCGTCCTTGCGGATGTAGGTGAGTTCGTAAATGTCTTCAATACCGCGCGAGGCCTTGAACACCAGCGCCTCGAAGCCGGGGCTGATGTCGGTCTCAAGCTCGGCGCTCAAGGATTTGGCCCGGGCGATGACCTCCTGCGGGTCAGAAATATCGGCCGGGGTGATCTTGTTCATCACCTCGGCGGCGGTGTAGCCCAGCATGCGCTCGGCTCCCACATTGAAAATCTGGATCACGCCCTTGGCATCGGTGGCGACGCTGGCGAAAACCGCGCTGTCGAAAATTGCTTTTTGCAGGGCGCCCGCCTTGCGCAGCGCCTCTTCGGCCTGCTTGCGCGCGCTGATGTCGCGCAAGATGCCGGTGAAGTAGCGCTGGCCGCCCAGCGTCATTTCGCTTACCGCGATCTCCAGCGGAAAAGAGCTGCCGTCCTTGCGCAGGCCAATGACTTCACGACCGACCCCAATTGCCCGCGCCTCGTCGCTGACCCCGTAATACGCCAGCGAGCCGTTGTGATGGTCCCGGTCAAGCTCGGGAATCAGCAAACTCAGGTGTTTGCCATCAAGTTCGTCAGCGCTGTAGCCAAACATGAGTTCGATGGCCGGATTCACGGTTTCGATGATGCCACCATGGGCGTGAATGGTCACCAGGCCATCCGCCACCGTATTGAGAATGGTCTGCAACAGTGCCGCGCTGTCGCGCAGTGACTGTTGCACCGCGTATTCCTCGGAGATATTGCGAAACACCAGCACCGCGCCCACCACCAGACCATCAGCGGAGCGGATCGGAGCACAACTGTCGGCGATGTCAAATTCGCGCGCGTCGCGAGCAATCAGCACCGTGTGGTTGGCCAGGCCCTGAATGGTGCCGTGTGCCAAAGTGTCTGCCACAGGAATTTTGGTCAGCGCGCGGGTTTCCTTGTTGATGATGTGAAACACTTCATCGATCGGTTGCCCGACAGCCTGCGCCTGCGTCCAGCCAGTCAGCGCCTCAGCCACCGGATTGAGCAGCGTGACGCACGCGGCGGCATCGGTGGCAATCACGGCGTCGCCAATCGAATTGAGCGTGACCCAGAGCCGTTGCTCGCTCTCCTGCAAGTGGTGATTGGCCTGCTCCAGCAGTTGGTTGCTGGTTTCCTGCGCCTGCAGCAATTGCATTGTCTCGCTTTGCACCAGTTGGTTGACACGCTGCCGGGATCTTTGCAGGATCAGATAGGCAAACAACCCGGCAAGCGCCAACGCCAGCACGGCAACGGCAGACAAGTAACTAAAAATTGACATGCCCCTAGCATACCGGGCGCCACGTCGGCGTCTGTGTGTTGGCGCACAGAACTAATGCCCGCCTGCGCCAACAATGGGTCTTCGTCCGTGCCAACGCGCTCTGCGTCGCACGATATGATTCTTAATCGACCTGGAGAATTTTCATGAACTTTACCAAACGTATTTCTGCCGCTGTGCTGGTGTTGGCCGCCTTGGGCCTGGGTGGCTGCGCCGGCATGACCCATCAGGAAAAAGGCACGGCAACCGGTGCCGTGATTGGCGGCGTTGCCGGCAATGTGGTCGGCGGCGGCTTGCTCGGCACTGCTGCCGGTGCGGCTATCGGTGGCGTCATCGGCCACGAAGTGACCAAATAACACACCTCGCGCAAGCTTGGAACCATTGGAGTTGTCCATGACAGCCGAAAGGTATGGGCGCTGCCGGCCAGGCATTTTGCAATGCCTGGCCGGTTTTGTTTTGGTCTGCCATGTCAACAGCGCGTGGGCCGGAACAGAGGCAGCCCTGGCGCTGGCGCTGCAGGGACAGTACACGCGCCTGCAAACACAACTCCAGCACAACGCGTTTGGACGTCCCCTGGTGCTTCAGTCCGCAGAGAGCGCAGACGGCCTGTCGGGCGACATTTACGCCGTCGTGGCCTTCCCGTTTGCCACGGTCAGCACAGGAATGAGGTCACCCGGGCATTGGTGCGAAGTGATGATGTTGCACATCAACACCAAATACTGTCGCGCCGTGGCAGGGTCGACAGGCACTGCCTTGCGCGTCAACATTGGCAAAAAAACACCCCAACCCATTGCTGCCGCCCCGCGGGTCGAGCTTCAATACACTGAAACCGCAGTCACCCATGCGTATTTTGCAATCACACTCACGGCAAAAGACGGACCGTTAGACACCAGCAACTATCGCATTCATCTTGAGGCGGTTGAACTGCCGGACAACCAATCGTTCTTGCATTTCACCTACGCCTATGACGTGGGCTTGGTAAGCCGTCTGGCCATGAAGACCTATCTGGCCACTCTGGGAGCCGGCAAAGTGGGCTTCACCCAGGTCGGCACAAGTGCCAACGGCCAGCCCGTTCATGTGGCGGGGATGCGCGGCGTGGTGGAGCGCAACACCATGCGTTATTACCTGGCGATCGACAGCTTTTTGGCATCGCTCGGCGAGCCACCCGCGACACAGGTCGAGCATCGTCTGAATGCCTGGTTTGACGCGGTAGAACGTTACCCGCGCCAGTTGCATGAGGTTGACCGGTCAGACTATCTTGAGATGAAACGCGCTGAGGTCGCGCGCCAGCAAGCTGGTTGACTAAACGCCACATTTTTCAAAATGCCATTTGATCTGCCTTTGTACTGGGCTCTGCTCAAAAAGGTATTCAATTTATGGCTTGACGACGACGTACCCTGCATGGGCGCGGCGCTGGCCACCATGGAACGCTTGTGGAGCCCGCTCTTTGGCGGCTGACTCACCATTGCCGGCGCCAGCAACGCGGCCGCCGGATTCGCCCTGGTCACCGCCATGTTTGCGCTGATCTACAAAGTGATGCCACGCGCCGGCGTTTACATCGGCCGCAGCGGCATTGTGTCGGGCTTTGGTGCCGCGGGCTTGCTGGTGGTGGTGCTGTTGTGGGTGTATTACTCGGCCCAGATCTTTCTGATCGGGGCCGAATTCACCTGGGTGTATGCCAATCTGTTTGGCTCCAGAAAGCCGCTTAGACCTGCGATTTGAAGTAGTTGAATGAATGCACAAAAGCTTCACGCACCTTGTCCATTTCCGTCGCCATGGTTTTCCAGGTGTCTTCACTCGCGGTTTTGAGCTCGTCGAGCTTGGCACCGGCCAACTTGGACTGGTGGCGCAGCTTGCGCATTTCTTCCAGATAAGCGTCGCGCGCATCGGCCTTGGCTTCGGTGGCCCTGGCTTCGAGCTTGTTCATGTTGGCGTTGAGCTCATCAAGCTGCGACTTCATTTTTTCGATGTAAACGTTTTTGGTGGTCATGGTTTTTCCTTGGGTTGAATCAATCGGGGGGATCAGCGTGCGATCACCTTGCCGCTGTCGTCGGACAAGACGATCTCGACACGGCGGTTGAGCTGGCGGCTGGCGGCACTGTCGTTGGCGGCCACGGGAAAGGATTCGCCGTAACCACGCATGTCAATGCGCTCACGCGCCACACCCAATTCCAGCAAGGCGGTGCGCACCGCGCCGGCGCGGCGCTCCGACAGGCCCTGGTTGTAGTCGGCGGCGCCAGTGCTGTCGGCAAAGCCTTCAATCAGCACATTGCGCTGCGGGTTTTGCTGCAACACATTGGCCAACTTCTGCGCGCTGCGCATGCCGTCGGTCGTCAGGCGCGACAAGTCGGTGCCAAACAGCACGTCGCCCAGCGTGATGACGGTACCGCGTGCCGTTTTCTTGGCAGCAAGTTCAGCCAACTGGGCTTCAAGTTGCGCGGCACGCGCCTGCGCTTCCTGCGTCTGGCGCTGGGCATTGGCGGCGTCCAGCTGGGCTTGGCGGGCAGCCAGTTGCGACTGGGCGGCATTGCTTTGCGCCTGTTGCGCGGCCAGGGTGGCTTTTTCGGCGCTGAGTTTGGCTGCGTTGGCTTCGTTGGTGCGCGCGTCCAGGCGCAACTGGTCGCGCTCCTTGCCGGCATTGGCGATTTCAGCCTCGGCCATCTTGCGTTTGGTCACTTCCTGCGCGAGGGCGATCTTTTGCTTGGCCAGGTAGGCCAGGTTGTCAATCTTCTCATCGCTGCCGCGATCATTCGCTTCGACGTTGGCCTGTGCCATGGCCTGGGTCGCCAGCTTCATTTCAAACGGCGCATAAGTGGCAACGTCGGGGTTGCCCTGGGCCGCCATGTAGTCGGTCCGGGCCTGGTCCAGCAGCGATGTTGTTTTGGGGGTCGAGCTGCAGCCTGCCAGGAAGGCGGCAATTGCCAGAACGATGGGGGCCAATTGAGTTTTTTTCATGATGTTTCCTGTCTGTAGGGTTGAATTTATTGGGCGGTGCGATTGAGCTCTTCGCGCAACACGCGAATGTCTTCCTGCAGCACATCGGCGGCGGCCTGCGCCTTGACCGAGCTGGCGGTGCTTTGCGCCAGCTTGGCGTCGGCCTGGGCCTGGTTGGCCAGTTCGATCGCCAGCTTGTAATCCTTGGCCAGCATGGCTTTGTTGGCCAGTGCCAGCTTCTCGCGCGCCGAGGCCATTTCAAGCGGCGCATACTGGGCGCCACCGGCACCCGCAGCGTTGGCGACAGCAGCGTTCGATACCGCCACATCGGCCGTCGCCGGGGTTTTCAAACTGGTGCAGCCCACCGCGAGCGTGAGGGCGGCGGCAGACAACAAGGCAAGGCCGCCTCGGGTATTTGACTTCATCATGGAACTCCTGTAACGGTTCACCCAAAGCACAATCGCCTTGGCTAAATCAGGTTATAGGCGGCCCAGCTGGAAAAGTCTGTTCGCTGGCATACAGAGCGCGTCTTAGGCGGGCGCCAATACGCGACCCGCTGCCATCCCAGGCCACAACGCATTCCGGCTTTTTTTGGAAGTTTCGCTACGGCTCAACCGGCAGTTGCGGCCGGACTCAAAGCCAGTTCCTTCTTGGCCCCCGGCACTTGCTTGCGTGCCAGCAAGGTGTACATGGTGGGCACCACGAACACCGTTAGCAAGGTGCCCAGGCTCATGCCGCCCACAATCACCCAGCCAATCTGATGCCTGCTCTCGGCGCCCGCGCCGGTGGCGATGGCCAGCGGCACCGCGCCCAGCACCATGGCGCCGGTGGTCATCATGATCGGGCGCAGGCGCTGCGCGGCAGACTGCTGGATGGCGGCCATTGTGTCCAGGCCCTGCTCGCGCAGCTTGTTGGCAAATTCGACGATCAGAATGCCGTGCTTGGTGATCAGGCCCACCAGCGTGATCAGGCCGATCTGGCTGAACACATTGAACGTGCCGCCGGACCATTTGAGCGCCAGCAGCGCACCCGCCATCGACAAGGGCACGCTGAACAGGATCACAAACGGATCGACAAAGCTCTCGAATTGCGCTGCCAGCACCAGAAAGATGAACAACAGCGCCAGCGCAAACACCAGTGCCAGAGAATCTGACGACTTTTTGAACTCACGGCTGATGCCGTTCAGGTCGGTGGCATAACCGGGTTTGAGGACTTTTTGCGCCGTGGCGTCCATGAACTGCAGCGCCTCGCCCACCGAGTAAGTGGCCGACAAATTGGACGTGATGGTGGCCGAGCGACGCTGGCCGAAATGGATCAGCTCGCGCGGCACCACCACCTCGCGGATATGGACCAAGCTTGACAGAGGAATCAGCTCGGCGCCCTTGCCGCGCACAAAAATGCTTTCGATGTCGTCCGGCGCATCGCGGCCCAAGGCCGCGGTCTGAACGATCACGTCGTATTTCTCGCCACCGCGTTTGTAGCGCGTCACCTTGCGCCCGCCCAGCAGGGTCTCGATGGAACGGGCGATCGCATCGACACTGACGCCCAGGTCGGCGGCGCGCTCGCGGTTCACCTCGAGCTTGATCTCGGGCTTGTTCAGGCGCAAATCGGTGTCCACCTGAACAAAGCCGGGGTTTTTGGCCAGTTCGTCCTGGAAGGCGCGCAATGTTTTGTTGAGTTCCTCGTAACTCTCCGAGGTGATGATGACGTATTCAATTGGCTGGCTGCGAAAACCCTGGCCCAGCGACGGCGGCGTGATCGGTGTGGCGTTGACGCCAGACAACCCCGAGAAACGCGGCGTCATGGTGCGCGCCATCTCCAGCGTGGTGCGCTCGCGCTCGTCCCACGGTTTGGCCCTGAAGAACACATTGGCCTGCGACACCGTGGGATTGCCGACGGTGGCAAAGATGCGGTCGAACTCGGGGTAGTCTTCGGCGATCTTTTCCACGCCACGCACATAGCGGTCGGTGTAAGCCAGCGTGGCACCGTCGGGTGCGTTGACGCGCGCCAGCACCACGCCCCGGTCTTCCAGCGGCGCCAGTTCGCGCTTGATGTCGCCCAGCACCCACCACGACACCACGCCACTGGCCACCATCACGGTCAGCACCAGATAGCGCCGGTGCAAGGACCAGTCCAGCAGCCCGGCATAAACCCGCGTCACCCATTGCAACAGGTTTTCCATGTGCGCATCGAACCAGGTCGGGCGCGGGTTGTGCCGCAGCAGCAAGGACGACAACATGGGCGACAAGGTCAACGCAACGATGCCGGAAATCACCACCGCGCCGGCCAGCGCCAACGCAAATTCGGTGAACAGGCGCCCGGTGCGCCCGGGTGAAAACGCCAGCGGCGCATACACCGCCACCAGCGTCATGGTCATGGCGACGATGGCAAAACCCACCTCGCGCGCACCGCGGATGGCCGCCTGAAACGGCGGCAGGCCCTCCTCGATATGGCGGTAGATGTTCTCCAGCATGACGATGGCATCGTCCACCACCAGCCCGATCGCCAGCACCAGCGCCAGCAGCGTGAGCGTGTTGATGCTGAAGCCCGCCAGCGCCATCATGGCGAAGGTGCCGATCAGCGACACTGGAATGGTGATAAGCGGAATCAGCGAGGCGCGCAAAGTGCGCAAAAACACAAAGATCACCAGCGCCACCAGCACGGCGGCTTCGACAATGGTGGTGAACACCGCCTTGATCGACTGGTCGATGAACACCGAGTTGTCGTTGGCAACCTCGATCTGCACGCCCGGCGGCAAGTCGCGGCGCAGCTTGTCGAGCAGGCCGCGCACGCCTTTGCTCAGCTCCAGCGGGTTGGCGGTGCTTTGCCGCACCACGCCCACGCCGACCGCGTCGCGGCCGTTCAGGCGCACAAAAGATCGTTCATCGACCGGCGCCTCCTGCACGCGTGCCACGTCGCCAATGCGGATCGGCTGGCCATTCACCGTGCGAATTACCACCTGGGCAAATTCCGGCGGCCGTTCAAGGTCGGTGGCTGCGGTGACGTTGAACTCGCGCTGGGCGCTCTCGATGCGCCCGGCAGGCACCTCCAGATTGGCGCGGCGCAAGGCGTCTTCGAGGTCTTGCACGGTGAGCTGATAGGCGGCCAGCTTGCCCGGATCGACCCAGATGCGCATGGCAAATTTGCGCTCACCGTAGATGTTCACTTCGGCCGCACCCGGCGCGGTTTGCAGCACCGGCTTGACCAGCGTGTTGGCCATCTCGGAGAGCTGCAAGGCATTGTGGGTGTCGGAGCTCAGCGCCAGGAAAATGACCGGGAACGATTCGGCCTCGACCTTGGCAATGACCGGTTCGTCGATGCCCTGCGGCAGACGCTGGCGCACCCGCGTGACCTTGTCGCGCACATCGGCAGCGGCGGCGTCGGCATCGCGGCTCAGGGCAAAGCGCACGCTGATCTGGCTGCGCTCCTGGCGGCTGGCGGAGGTGATCACATCGACCCCCTCGATGCCGGAGAGCGAGTCTTCCAGCACCTTGGTGACCTGGGCTTCCATCACCTCGCTGGAAGCGCCGGCAAAGGTGGTGGTGACAGACACCACGGGCTCGTCGATCTTGGGGTATTCGCGCACCGTGAGGCTTTTGAACGAGACCGCGCCGATCAGCACGATCAGCAGCGAGAGCACGGTGGCAAAGACCGGGCGGCGAATGGAGGTTTCAGCCAGTTGCATCGATCGCTCCCGGGCTCAAAGGCTGGCCGCCGAGGCAGCCGGACGGGCTGCCAGTGCTGCAGCGCCCCGGCCGAGTTCCACCACGCGCAGTGGTGAACCATCTTTTTGCAGGCGCTGCTGACCTGCCACGACCACGGTGTCAGCGGCACTCAATCCTGCCGTCACTTCAACCTTGCCTTGACGTCGCACGCCCAGCGCGACCTCTTGCCGCAAGGACACAAACTTGACATCCGGCGGTAACCTGGCACCGGCTTCAGGCGCCACCACCTTGATCACAAATTGCTTGCCGCCCTGCGGCACGATGGCTTCCTCAGGCACCACCAGGGCCGCGTCATTGACCGAGAACACCGTGCTCACGCGGGCAAACATGCCAGAGCGCAATGGCCCGCCCTGGCCCGTGCGGGACACGAGCGCACGCACGCCGAGCGAGCGGCCGTTGGCGTCGAGCAGCGGGTCGATGGCTTCCACCACGGCGTTGAAATTTTGACCAGGCAGGGCATCGAGGGCCAGCTCGACAGTTTGACCCGGTTTGACCTTGGCTCCAAAACGTTCGGGCAGACGGTAGTCCACCAGCATCTGGCGCGCGTCCTCCAACGCCACCAGGTCGGCGCCGTCCTTGACGTAATCGCCCACGTTCACCAACCGGATACCGGCCGTGCCGTCGAACGGTGCGCGCACCGCCATGCGGTTGAACCGCGCCTGCGCCAAAGCCAGCTGGGCCTGCGCCACCTGCAAATTGGCCGCGCTGGTGTCGAGCATTTGCTGGGCCACAAAATTGGCGGCCACCAGCTCCTGGGTGCGCTTGAAGCTGGCCTGGGCAATGGCCAGCTGCGCCTCCATTTGCTGCACTTCGGCACGCTGCAACTGGTCGTCAAACTGCACCAGGATTTGCCCCCGGCGCACCGGGCCGCCATCCTTGAAGTTGAGCGCGCTGATGCGGCCCACCAGCTCCGGGCGCAGCATCACGCTGTGGCGGGCGCGCAAACTGCCCACTGCCTGGGCATCGTCGCGCAGGCGTTGCAGCTCGACCTTGGCCACCTCCACGCCAGCCACCCTGGGCGCGCCAGCCGCGTTGCTGCTGGCGGGGGCGCTGGCTGCGCCAGTGACGGGCTTTGGCGCTGTCGGACGCGATTGCAGCCACCACGCCCCGCCACCCGCCACAGCGATACCCAAAACAGCAAGCGCTGTGAAAGAAAATTTAGAAGTCATGAAAGTAGTCCAGTCAATGCCAACAAACCATGCACCGCGCTACTGTAGCGGGACCGGGCACGCCTTGCAGTGCAGGGTTCAGCGCTGTGCCAGCGCGATGTCCACGCCCTGGTTGGCCAGCTCGTCGGCGCGCTCGTTGCCGGGGTCACCGTTGTGGCCACGCACCCAGAACCACTCGATCTGGTGGCTTCCGTCGTTGACCAACGCGTCCAGTCGCTGCCACAAGTCCACATTTTTGACCGGGGCCTTGCTGGCGGTTTTCCAGCCGCGCGCTTTCCAGCCCGGCAGCCATTCTGTCATGCCCTTGAGGACGTACTGGCTGTCCACATGCAGCCTGACCTTGCAGGGGCGCTTCAAGGCGGTCAGCGCCTCGATCACCGCCATCATTTCCATGCGGTTGTTGGTGGTCCCCAGTTCACCGCCAAACAGCTCCTTTTCGGCGTCGGCAGATTTGAGCAGTGCACCCCAGCCGCCCGGGCCCGGGTTACCCTTGCAGGCGCCGTCGGTGTAAATATCAATCAGATTCAAAACCTTGACCTCATCCTTCTTCATGCAAACCATTATGAAAACCAGCCTGGGCACTGCCAGCGCTGTTGGCCACGGAAACAGGCGCAGTGGCCAGGATTCTTGGCGTATTCCAGCCCGGATTGAGCAGCGTCATGCCGCGCACCCGCTTGACCGCGACCAATCCATAGACGGCGCCAAAAAATGGCCACCAGCGCGCGCCCGCCTTGTCCATCCAGGCAAAGCGCTGCAACCACGTCTGGTTGGCCAGGGCCGGCCGATAGCAGCCAAAGTGCCCCGACTCGATTTCAAAACTCAGCAGGCGCAACCAATCGCGGCAACGCAGGTAACCGATGAACTCACCGTTTTGCGGCAAAAACAGCCGGTTCACGCCCAGGCGCCGGTACAGGTGCGCGCGTTGCTGGCGAAAGCCCCACAAACTCATGGGGTTAAAGCCGCAGATCACCACTCGGCCCTCGGGCACCAGCACGCGTGCCACTTCACTCAAGGCGGTGTGCGGGTCGGCGGTGAGTTCGAGCGCGTGCGGCAGCACCACCAGATCGAGACTGCCAGACGGAAAGGGCAGTGCCGCAAAGTCGGTGACAAAGGCGGCCTTCTCATGGGGAATTTCAGTTGCCAGCCATCGGTGCGGCATGCGGTTGGCAGCCAGCCCGTCGAGCTCGGGCAAACCCAGTTGCAGGGCATGAAAGCCAAACACATCGGTCACCGCCCGGGCCATGTATGCTCGCTCCCACGCCAGCAGATAAGCGCCCGGCGGTGTCGTCATCCATTCGTGCAAACCTATAATTTGTTCAGCCATGAAATTAATACCAATACCTGCTTTCGACGACAACTACATCTGGATGCTGCACGACGGCCGCCGGGCGTTGGTGGTTGACCCTGGAGATGCCAACCCTGTGCTGGCTGCATTGCAGCAAGGCGGTTTGGCGCTGGAAGCGATTCTAGTCACGCACCACCACGGCGACCATACCGGCGGCGTCGATACCCTGCGCCAAAATACGGGCGCGCTGGTTTATGGTCCCGCAGGGGAGCGCATGCCAGAACCCCTGCAGCGCCTGGGTGACGGCGATGTGATCCGGCCGCTGGGCTTGCGCTTCGAGGTGCTGCTGGTGCCGGGCCACACTGCCGGCCACATCGCCTATGTGGGCCATATCCCCGACGAAGACCCCGTTTTGTTTTGTGGTGACACCATGTTCAGCGCGGGTTGCGGTCGCCTGTTCGAAGGTACACCGGCGCAAATGCTGACCTCGCTGACGCGTCTGGCCGCCCTGCCCGATGCCACCCGCATGTGCTGCGCTCACGAATACACCCTGGACGGCTTGTGTTTTGCCCGCGCCGTTGAGCCCGACAATGCGGCCGTGCAGGCCTATACGGATCGGGCCCATGCACTGCGCGACCAGGAGTTGCCGACGTTGCCCTCCTCGATCGGCCTTGAGAAAACCGTGAATCCTTTTTTGCGCACTCATTTGCCCAGCGTGGCTCATGCAGTGCGGCAGAGGTCCCCGAACGCGCATGACCCCGTCAGCGTGTTTGCCGCCCTGCGAACCTGGAAAGATCAATTTTGAAATTTCTTCTTCACTGGTTGGTGCTTTCTGCCAGCGTTTGGCTGGCCGGTTGCGCCAACCCGGCATTGGCTCCCACAGATACGCCTGCGTCTTCAAGTGTTGGCGCACCGGTGTCCGGCAGCACCAGCACCAGCGCCAACGACAGCAACCCCGCGCTCTACCCCGCGGGCGGCCTCAAGCCACTCACCTCTTTGCACCTGGGCTCGCAAAGTGTGCATGCCGTGCTGCCGCCGGCCGACCTGTGGGAGCGCGTGCGCCGCGGCTTTGCCATGCCCGACCTCGACACCGACCTGGTGCGCGAGCGCGAACTCTGGTACAGCAGCCGCCCCGACTACATGGCCCGCATGACCGAGCGCGGCAGCAAATACCTGTTCTACATCGTCGAAGAACTGGAGCGGCGCGACATGCCCAGCGAATTGGCGCTGCTGCCATTCATCGAGAGCGCCTTCAATCCGCAGGCGATCTCCAGCGCCAAGGCGGCCGGCATGTGGCAGTTCATGCCCGCCACCGGCAAGCATTTCGACCTCAAGCAAAACATGTTTCGCGACGACCGCCGCGACGTGATCGAATCGACCCGCGCCGCGCTGGATTACATGCAAAAGCTCTATGGCATGTTCGGCGACTGGCATCTGGCGCTGGCCGCCTACAACTGGGGCGAGGGCAGCGTGCAGCGCGCCATCAAGAAAGCCAAAAAGGCCGGCACCGGCACCGGCTATACCGATCTGGTCATGCCCATGGAAACCCGCTTTTACGTGCCCAAGTTGCAGGCCGTGAAAAACATCGTGGCCAATCCTGAATCCTTCCGGGTGACCCTGCCGGAGATCGGCAACCATCCCTATTTCCAGAGCGTCGAGATCACGCATGACATCGATGTGTCGCTTGCTGCCTCACTGGCCGAGGTACCGCTGGACGATTTCCGGGCGCTCAACCCCTCCGCCAGCAAACCCGTTTTATTGGCGGCCGGCACTTCGCAAATTCTGCTGCCGTGGGACAACGCCGAACGCTTCCAAAGCAACCTTGAGGCCTACACGGGCGGGCGTTTGACCAACTGGACGGCCTGGATCGCACCCACCACCCTCAAGCCCGCCGATGCCGCCAAGCGTGTCGGCATGACCGAGGCCGAGCTGCTGAGCGTCAACCAGATTCCGCCCCGGATGCGGATCAGGGCCGGCTCGACCCTGCTGGTGCGGCGCTCGGCCAGCATCGACAGCGACGTCACAGAGCACGTCGCCGACAACGGTTACCTGTCACTGGCGCCCGACGTGGTGTTGAGAAAAACCGTGGTGAAAGCAGGCAAGAGAGACAACGTCGCCAGCATGGCCAGGCGCTTCAGCGTGAGCGCCCAGGTGCTTGCTGACTGGAACAAGGTAAGCACGTCGGCCACTTTCAGACTGGGGCAATCGGTCGTGCTTTACTTGCCAGCCAAGGCGCGAGCCGGGCGCGGCGCCAAGGCGCGCGGAAAAACGGCGGTCGCCAGGGCGGCCAAACGCGCGCCGGTCAAATCAGCGGCCAGGAAAAAACCCGTCAAGCTGGCGCGCCAATAAACGTGTCAGCGCCGGTCCACCAGCGCGTGGGCAATGGTGCCAAGATCCACATACTCGAGTTCGCTGCCCACCGGCACGCCGCGCGCCAGCCGCGTCAGGTGCAGGCCGCGCGCCTTGAGCCCTTCGCTGATGACGTGCGCCGTGGCTTCGCCCTCGGCGGTGAAATTGGTTGCCAGAATCACCTCCTGCACCGTGCCGTCGAGTGCCCGCTCAAACAGCTTTTTCAGACCAATGTCGTGCGGGCCGATGCCGTCGAGCGGGCTGAGCTTGCCCATCAGCACAAAGTAAAGACCCCGGTAGGCACCGGTGCGCTCCACCGCCGACTGGTCGGCCGGGGTTTCCACCACGCACAGTTGGCCGGCATCGCGGCGCCCGTCCAGACAGGTGGCGCACACCTGTGCCTCGGTAAAAGTGTGGCAGCGCTCGCAGTGTTGCACCGCCTGCGCCGCATGGGCCAGCGCCATCGAGAGCGCTTGCGCCCCGGGCCGGTCGTGCTGCAGCAAATGAAACGCCATGCGCTGCGCCGACTTGACGCCCACCCCGGGAAGCCGCCGCAGCGACTGGATCAGGGTTTCAAGCGCGTTGGTGTCCATATTGAAATGATGGCGACAGAGCTGGTGCGCGTCAGAAGGGGAACTTCATCCCGCCGGGAAGGCCGGGCATGCCGGCGGTGATCTTGCCCATCTTTTCGGTCGAGGTTTCTTCGGCCTTGCGCACCGCGGCATTGAAGGCGGCGGCCACAAGGTCTTCGAGCATGTCCTTGTCGTCGGCCAGCAGGCTGGGGTCGATGGTGACGCGGCGCACGTCGTGCTTGCAGGTCATGGTGACCGTGACCAGGCCCGCACCCGACTCGCCCGTGACTTCGATGCTGCCCAGCTCGTCCTGGGCTTTTTTCATGTTGTCCTGCATCGCCTGCGCCTGCTTCATGAGACCGGCGAGTTGTCCTTTGTTGAACATGGAAATTTCCTTCTTTAATTTAAATCGTCAATCGAAAAAGCGTCGGGGCGCAAGCCATGCGCATCCGGCACAAAAATATTAAGCGGCTGAGGCGCTTCACCCCGGCTTGATGCTGCCGGGCACGATTTTCGCCCCAAAATCACGCATCAGCGACTGCACCAGGGGATCATCGAAAACGATTTTTTCAGCCGCCAGCTGGGCTTGTGCCGCCGCCGCCGCATTGCGTTTGGCCGGGCTGTCGGTGACGCGCCCCACCTCCGCGACCAGCCGCACCGGGTAACCCGCAGCCGACAGGGCCGCCGCCAGCCGCTCACGGCTGCCCGACTGGTTAAGCGACTCGCGCTCGACGCGCAGCAGCCACTGGTCTTGATCACGCGCCACCAATTGCGACTGCAGGGCCAGCTCACGCACCATGGCCGCAATGGACTCTGTGGCAATCAGCGCGTGCACCGTGGCGTGCCAGAAATCGCCCTCCGGACTGGCTGGCACCGAAGTTGCCGCTTGTTCAAGCGGCACATCGCGCCAGGAGTCTGGCTGCTCACGCACCTGGACGGCTTCAATTTTTGCAGCCTCCGGCGATGGGTCCGCGGGGGTTGAAGTCTTGGGCTGTTGCGCCACCTCGGGCTGGTTTTGTGCGCTGGATGAGGCGCCTGGCATATCGCGCACCGCCAGCCGCTGGCCCTCGGGACGGGTGGCAGCGGCAGGCGCAACCCGGGCCGGCTCAGGGCCGGGCCGAGGCGTAATTTTCAGAGTTTTTTTTTCCTGCATCGCAGCCGGCACTGCGCCGGGCTTGAACGCCAGCAGGCGCAGCAGCACCATGGTGAGCGCCGCATACTCATCGGGCGCCAAACCCAGCTCGCCGCGCCCATGCAGACAGATGCTGTAGAGCAACTGGGTTTCATCGGCGGGCATCAGCGCAGCAAGTTGCGCGATCTCGGCCGCCTCAATGTCGCTGTCGTCCCGGGCGCTGTCGGGCACGGCCTGCAGCACGGCCATGCGCTGCAGCACCCCGCTCATTTCTTCCAGTGTGGAGGCGGCGCTCAAGCCGTGGGTGCGCAAGGCTTCCGACGTTTCCACCACGGTTTTGCCATCGCCCTGGGCCAGCGCCTGGAGCAGGCGGAACACATAGGAGCGGTCGACACTGCCCAGCATCTGGCGCACCGTGGCCTCCTGCAGGCTGCCCGAGCCAAACGCAATAGCCTGGTCGGTCAGGCTGAGCGCATCGCGCATGGAGCCATGCGCCGCACGCGCCAGCAAGCGCAGCGCCGGCACATCAGCGCTGACCTGCTCGGACTGCAACACTTTTTGCAGATGCTCGCGGATGGTCTCGGGGGCCATCGGCCGCAAATTGAATTGCAGGCAGCGCGACAGCACCGTGACCGGCACCTTTTGCGGGTCGGTGGTGGCCAGTACAAACTTCAAATACTCGGGCGGCTCTTCCAGCGTTTTGAGCATGGCGTTGAAGGCGTGGCCCGTGAGCATGTGCACTTCGTCGATCATGAAGACCTTGAAACGCCCCTGCACCGGCTTGTAAACCGCCTGCTCCAGCAGCGCCTGGACCTCGTCCACGCCCCGGTTGGAGGCGGCATCGAGTTCGGTGTAGTCAACAAATCGACCGCTGTCAATGTCGGTGCAGGCCTGGCAAACGCCGCATGGGGTGGCAGTAATGCCGCCCTGCCCGTCCGCACCCTGGCAATTGAGCGATTTGGCCAGAATGCGCGACACCGTGGTTTTGCCCACGCCGCGCGTTCCGGTAAAGAGATAGGCATGGTGCAGGCGCTGGGTGGTGAGCGCATTGGTCAGGGCTTGCACCACATGGTCCTGCCCCACCATTTCGGAGAAGTTGCGGGGACGGTATTTACGGGCAAGCACGAGATATGACATTTCTCGATTCTAAAGGGCCGTTAGTGCCGTTAAACTGATCATCCCGGCAGGCTCAGTCAAACGCCTGTCCGGTCAATCCAAGCCCATTTGAATACTTTTAAGGAGAAAAATCATGGCCGGAAAATTTGAGATCAGCAAATCAAAAAACGGGAAATTTCTGTTCAACCTGAAAGCGGGCAATGGTCAGGTCATTCTGACCAGCCAGATGTATGACTCAAAGGCGGACGCCACACAGGGCATTGAATCGTGCAAAACCAACGCCGCGGTGGACGAGCGCTTCGTGCGGGCCGAGTCCACGTCTGGCCAGCCTTATTTCAGCCTGAAGGCAAGCAACGGCCAGGTCATCGGACGCAGCGAAATGTATGCCTCAGAGGCGTCACGCGACAACGGCATTGCGTCCGTCAAAACCAATGCGCCGGGCGCGGATACCAAAGACCTGACAGAGGCTTAAGTCCGGACGCAGGCTTTACAATCTCGATTGACGGGCCTTCCCGCATGGTGAAGCGGCCAACCGGGTCAGGTGGGGAACCAAGCAGCCCTAACTGTGGAGCCAGTGCCGGGGTCAAGGCTCGTCAACCTCATTTATGTCTTTGATGATCGTCAGGCCAAGCGGATCGCGCTTGAGTGCCTGCTCATCACGTCACGGTCAATCCCTGATTTTTCTTACTATGAAACCTGTAGCAAGCGTTCAGATTACGCTATAGTTTGCGCATTGGCCGGCCAGGAAAATGCCGGTCTTTCAAACAGGACACTTCAAGGAGATACCACACATGACGGCCAAAGACAACGTTGCCATTGGGCAATTGCTCAGCCTGCTGGAGTCACGCTACGCCATTCGGGTTTTGTGGGCGTTGAAAGACGGACACCCGCAAACGTTTCGCATCTTGCAGGACAGCGTCGGCCACATCACTCCCAACACCCTGAACACCCGCATCAAGGAATTGCGGGCGGCAGGTTTGTTGACTCACGGCAGCGACGGTTACCTGGCCACGCCCATGGGTCTGGACCTGCTCAAGCGCATGGGTGACCTGGCGGCCTTTGCCAATAAATGGGTGACCAGCCTGGCACCGGACAAAGCCTGACAGACACCGCCGCCATTTTTTTCTTTTCCAATTTTTACAGATTGACTTCCATGACAACAACTGCTTCTGGCCTGATATTTGAAGACACCATCCTCGGCAGCGGCGCCACCGCCACGGCCGGCCAAAACGTCACCGTCCACTACACCGGCTGGCTCTACCAAAACGACCAGCAAGGCGCCAAATTCGACTCCAGCAAAGACCGGCGTGACCCGTTTATTTTCCGGCTCGGCGGCGGCATGGTGATCCGGGGCTGGGACGAGGGTGTGGCCGGCATGCAGGTGGGCGGCACACGCACCCTCATCATCCCGCCCGAACTGGGCTATGGTGCGCGCGGTGCCGGCGGCGTGATTCCGCCCAACGCCACCCTCAAGTTCGAAGTCGAGCTGCTCAGCCTCGGTTAAGCGCTCGCCATCTGCGAACCAGCGGGCATCGGCCCGCTTTTTTTGCATGCCAGCCGGTCCGACAACATTTTTTGTCGGCCCCACTTGCAAACACGGCTTCAATCCCCATCTCTGAGGCTTGTTGTTTCAACCCAATGGCACCTGCATGACCCACCCTAGCGCGACCCCACCCAATTCCGAGCCCTCCGCCACCGGCACGACTCCCAACCTCATTGACCCGGCCGGCGCATCCTCCGACCTGCCTGAACTGGAAGTGCAGACCCTGGCCAGTTGTCAAGCCGAGCTGGTCGCACTGCAGGCCAAGTGCCACGATCTGGCCGACCAGTACCTGCGCGCCAAGGCTGATTCGGAGAACGCCCGTCGTCGCGCCGAGGACGAAGTGTCCAAGGCGCGCAAATTTGCGCTGGAGTCGTTTGCCGACAGCCTGCTGCCGGTGATTGACAGCCTGGAAGCAGGCCTGGCCCTCAAGGAGGCCTCCCTCGAACAATTGCGCGAAGGCTCGCAAGCCACGCTGCGGCAATTGGTCTCGGCGCTGGAGCGCAACAAAATCATTGCCATCAACCCGGCCGCCGGCGACAAATTCGACCCGCACCAGCACCAGGCCATCAGCGTGGTGCCCTCTGAGCAGGAGGCCAACACCGTGGTCGCGGTGCTGCAAAAGGGCTACCTGATTGCCGAGCGCGTGCTGCGCCCGGCGCTGGTCACCGTGGCAGCCGCAAAATAATTGTGGGTTCCGGCTTGAAAAAGCAGCCGCCAGCCGCACTTGACTCACATCTGAATTTCAAAACCCTCCGGGCACGAGCACCTGCTGCACAGCAGTTCGGTGCAGGTCCAAACATTTAAGGAAGCATCATGGGAAGAATCATTGGTATCGACTTGGGCACCACCAACAGCTGCGTCGCCGTCATGGAAGGCAACACCGCCAAAGTGATTGAAAACGCCGAGGGTGCCCGCACCACGCCTTCCATCATTGCCTACCAGGAAGACGGCGAAGTGCTGGTGGGTGCCTCGGCCAAGCGCCAGGCCGTCACCAATCCCAAGAACACGATCTACGCCGTCAAGCGCCTGATTGGTCGCAAGTTCACCGAAAAAGAAGTGCAGAAAGACATCGACCTGATGCCCTACACGATTGCGGCAGCTGACAATGGCGACGCCTGGGTCGATGTGCGCGGCAACCGCATGGCGCCGCAACAAATCAGCGCCGACATTCTTCGCAAGATGAAGAAGACCGCTGAAGACTATCTGGGCGAGCCGGTGACAGAAGCCGTGATCACCGTGCCGGCCTACTTCAACGATGCCCAGCGCCAGGCCACCAAGGATGCGGGCCGCATTGCAGGCCTGGACGTCAAGCGCATCATCAACGAGCCCACCGCCGCGGCACTGGCCTTTGGCATGGACAAAAACGAAAAAGGCGACCGCAAGATTGCGGTGTATGACCTCGGCGGCGGCACCTTCGACGTGTCGATCATCGAAATTGCCGATGTCGATGGCGAGAAGCAGTTCGAAGTGCTGTCCACCAATGGCGACACTTTCCTGGGCGGCGAAGACTTCGACCAGCGCATCATCGACTTCGTGATTGCCGAGTTCAAGAAAGAACAGGGCGTTGACCTGGGCAAGGACGTGCTGGCGCTGCAACGCCTGAAAGAAGCCGCTGAAAAAGCCAAGATCGAGCTCTCCAGCAGCGCCCAGACCGACATCAACCTGCCCTACGTGACGGCCGATGCCTCGGGCCCGAAGCACCTCAACATCAAGCTCACCCGAGCCAAGCTGGAAAGCCTGGTGGAAGAGCTGATCGAGCGCACCATCGCGCCCTGCCGCACCGCCCTGAAGGACGCCGGCGTGAGCGCCTCCGACATCAACGACGTGATTCTGGTCGGCGGCATGACGCGCATGCCCAAGGTGCAGGAAAAGGTCAAAGAACTGTTTGGCAAGGAGCCGCGCAAGGACGTCAACCCTGACGAGGCCGTGGCGGTGGGCGCCGCCATTCAGGGCCAGGTGCTCTCGGGTGACCGCAAGGACGTGTTGCTGCTCGACGTGACCCCCTTGAGCCTGGGCATTGAAACCCTGGGCGGTGTCATGACCAAGATGATCACCAAGAACACCACGATTCCGACCAAGTTTGCGCAAACCTTCTCGACCGCCGACGACAACCAGCCAGCGGTGACCATCAAGGTGTTCCAGGGCGAGCGCGAGATTGCCGCCGGCAACAAGCTGCTGGGCGAGTTCAACCTCGAAGGAATCCCGCCCGCGTCGCGCGGCACCCCGCAAATCGAGGTGTCCTTCGACATCGATGCCAACGGCATTTTGCATGTGGGCGCCAAGGACAAAGGCACCGGCAAGGAGAACAAGATCACCATCAAGGCCAACTCCGGCCTGACCGAAGCTGAAATCCAGCAAATGGTCAAGGATGCTGAACTCAACTCCGCCGATGACAAGAAGAAGCTGGAACTGGTGCAGTCCAAGAACCAGGCCGATGCCAGCCTGCACAGCGTCAAGAAGAGCCTGACCGAGTACGGTGACAAGATTGATGCGGCTGAGAAAACCAGCATTGAAGCCGCCATAAAAGCCCTTGAGGAAGCCCTCAAGACCGACGACAAGACGGCAATCGACGAGAAGAGCGCGGCCCTGATGACGGTGAGCCAGAAGCTCGGTGAAAAAATGTATGCCGACATGCAGGCCAAGCAGGCCGCCGAAGGCACCGCTGGCGGTGAGGCTGGTCAGGCCGGTCCCCAAGGCGGTGCGGCCCAGGCCGACGACAATGTGGTCGATGCAGAAGTGAAAGAAGTCAAGAAGCCCTAAGCGCTTGTTGTCACCCTGTCTTTAAACCGTTCGCATGCGCCGCGCTGAACCTTGAAACGTTCACCGCGGCGTTTGCATTGACATCAGGCAACCACAGACCATGTCCAAAAGAGATTATTACGAAGTGCTGGGTGTTCCCAAGAACGCCTCGGACGAAGAAATCAAAAAGGCCTATCGCAAGCACGCGATGAAGCACCACCCTGACCGCAACAGCGGGGATGGTGCCAAAGCCGCCGAGGAAAAGTTCAAGGAATCCAAGGAAGCCTACGAGATGCTGTCGGACCCGCAAAAGCGTGCGGCCTACGACCAGCACGGCTTTGCCGGGGTCGATCCCAACATGCGCGGCGGCGCGGGTGGCGAAGCCTACGGCGGTTTTGCCGAAGCCTTTGGCGACATTTTTGGCGACATGTTCGGCCAGCAACGCGGTGGCCGTGCCGGTGGCCGACAGGTGTTCCGCGGCAGCGACCTGAGCTATGCCATGGAAATCACGCTGGAAGAAGCAGCCAAGGGCAAGGATGCGCAAATCCGCATCCCCAGCTGGGACAGCTGCGACACCTGTCAAGGCACCGGTGCCAAGCCCGGCACCAAGGCCAAGACCTGCGGTACCTGTGGCGGCTCCGGTGCGGTGCAAATGCGCCAGGGCTTTTTCAGCGTGCAGCAGACCTGCCCCACCTGCCACGGCACCGGCAAGGTCATTCCCGAGCCCTGCACCGCCTGCCACGGCCAGGGCAAGATCAAAAAACAGAAAACCCTCGAAGTCAAGATTCCGGTGGGTATCGACGGCGGAATGCGCATACGCAGCGCCGGCAATGGCGAGCCCGGCACCAATGGCGGCCCGCCCGGCGACCTGTATATTGAAATCCGCCTGAAAAAACACGACATCTTCGAGCGTGATGGCGACGACCTGCACTGCTCGGTGCCGATCAGCATCGTTACCGCCTCTCTCGGCGGTGAAATCGACGTGCCCACGCTCGAAGGCAAGGCCGCCATCGACATCCCGGAAGGCACGCAAACCGGCAAGCAGTTCCGCCTGCGCGGCAAGGGCATTAAGGGCGTGCGCTCCAACTACCCCGGCGACCTGTACTGCCACATCCTGGTTGAAACACCCGTCAAGTTGACTGAACACCAACGCAAGCTGATGCGCGAACTGGACGAGTCGTTGAAAAAAGATGGCAGCAAGCACTCGCCCAGCGGCGACAGCTGGACCGATCGGCTGAAAAGCTTTTTCAGTTGATATTTGTCGCCTGATCGACCTTTAAAAGGGCCAGAATCAAGCCACGCTGTTGAGTTGCAACAACGTGGCTTTTTGTTTGGGCAACACAAGGAGACTCGACATGAGCGTGACCATCACCTTTCTGGGCGGTGCCAGCACCGTCACCGGCTCCAAATACCTGGTTCAGCACGACGGCAAACGCCTGCTGGTGGACTGCGGCCTGTTCCAGGGCTACAAGCAATTGCGGCTGCGCAACTGGACCCCGCTGCCCGTGCCGCCCGACCAGATTCATGCGGTGCTGTTGACCCACGCCCATCTGGACCACAGCGGCCACATGCCGTTGCTGGTCAGAGAAGGCTTTGCCGGCCACGTCCATGCCACCCCGGGCACACGCGACTTGTGCCGCATTCTTTGGCCCGACAGCGGTCATATCCAGGAGGAAGACGCCGCCTTTGCCAACCGCCATGGTTTTTCAAAGCACGCCCCGGCGCTGCCTTTGTACACACGGCAGGACGCGCTCGACGCGCTGCCCTTGATCAAGGCGGTGGAATTCGACAAAGTCATCACACCCATGCCCGGCTGGAAAGCGACCTTCAGTTCAGCCGGGCACATCTTGGGCGCATCGAGCATCCTGCTCGAAGTGGCGGGTCGGCGCATCTTGTTCTCGGGCGACCTCGGCCGCCCGGACGATCTGATCATGAGCCCGCCAGATGCCGCGCCGCAAGCCGACACGATACTGATCGAATCCACTTACGGCGACCGCATCCATCCCAAGGAAGACGTTCTGGCCGAACTGTCGCCAGCCTTGCAGCGCGTTGCCAAGCGCGGCGGCGTGGCCGTGGTGCCGGTGTTTGCCGTGGGACGTGCCCAGGCTTTGCTGCACGCCATTCACCTGCTCAAGATGAAGGGTGAACTGCCAAACTCGCTGCCTGTTTTTCTGGACAGTCCGATGGCGGTGCACACCACACACTTGTTTGAAAACCACCCCGGCGAGCACCGCCTGAGCCGCCAGGACACCCATGCGCTCACCCACAGCGCCACCATGGTCAACAGCACCGACGAATCCAAGGCGCTGGCCAGCCGCCACGGCCCCATGGTGATCTTGTCGGCCAGCGGCATGGCCACCGGCGGGCGCGTGCTGCACCACCTGGAACACTATGCGGGCGACCACCGCAACATGATCATCCTGGCGGGCTACCAGGCGCCTGGCACCCGTGGCGCCACGCTGGCCAGCGGCGCCAAGTCGGTCCGCATCCATGGGCGCGATGTCGAGGTAAACGCCGAAGTGGTGCAACTGGAATCAGCCTCGGCCCATGCCGACGGCAACCAGTTGATGGCCTGGCTGCGCACCATGCCGCAAGCGCCTGACCAGGTCTATGTAGTGCACGGCGAGGCCGGACCCGCCGACGTCCTGCGCGCCCGAATCAAGCACGAACTCGGTTGGCGCGCGGTGGTGCCTGAACAGGGCTCGACCTGGCCAACCTGAGAATGGGGGGTGTCATGGTGAGCGCGCAACGCGTTGAGTCGATGCGCATGGAAAATTTCTGCCCATCGGGCATGGCGAGCCGGGGCTCTTGAAGTAAAAGTATGGGATGTCAAGCTGCCAACCCCGAGCCAGCGAAGATTGCCCGGATCGCGCTTCGCTGCAGCCGGGCTTCCGGATTTCAATCAGGCAAGTGCTTGCGGTAACACCATCAAAACGCCTCAATCGCCAACCCCGTCACGCAACCCGCCCCCTCCACAATGCTGTCCCGCAGCCCCGGAGCCTTGGTCAGCAGGTGGTCGGCGTAAAAGCGTGCGGTGGTGATCTTGGCCCGCATGAACGCGGTGTCGTTCCCCTGGGCCAATTGCTCCTGGGCGACCAGCAGGGCGCGCGCCAGTTGCCAGCCTGCCATCAGGTTGCCCGAGAGCATCAGGTAGGGCACGCTGCCGGCAAACACGTCGTTGGGCTGCGTCTTGGTGTTGCTAGCGACAAACGTCACGACGTCGAGGAACGCCAGTCGCGCCGCCTTGAGGCGTTTGGCCACAGCCTGGGCGTCATCGCTGCCGGTTTGCAGCAACTCGAATTCGGTGGCCTCGATTTGCGCGGCAAGGCCTTTGGCGGTCTGGCCGCCGTCGCGCGCCGTCTTGCGCCCCACCAGGTCGTTGGCCTGGATGGCGGTCGTGCCCTCATAAATGGTCAGTATCTTGGCGTCGCGGTAGTACTGGGCGCAACCGGTTTCCTCGATGAAGCCCATGCCGCCATGCACCTGCACGCCAAGGGATGTCACTTCCAGGCTCATCTCGGTACTAAAACCCTTGATCAGCGGCACCATGAATTCATAGAAGGCCTGGTTTTGCTTGCGCGTGTCGGCGTCCTGGTGGTGGTGCGCGGCGTCATAGGCGGCAGCGGCCACGCTGGAAAGCGCTCGACAGCCTTCTGTGTAGGCGCGCATGGTCATCAGCATGCGTTTGACATCCGGGTGGTGGATGATGGGGCCGGCCGCTGGCAGCGAGCCATCGACCGGGCGGCTTTGAATGCGCTCTTTGGCAAATTCCACGGCTTTTTGGTAAGCGGCCTCGGCAATGGCGATACCCTGCACACCGACGCCGTAACGCGCGGCGTTCATCATGATGAACATGTATTCGAGGCCGCGGTTTTCCTGGCCCACCAGGTAGCCCACAGCACCGCCGTGGTCGCCAAATTGCAGCACCGCCGTCGGGCTGGCCTTGATGCCCATCTTGTGTTCGATGCTGACGCAATGCACGTCGTTGCGCGCACCGATGCTGCCGTTCTGGTTGACCATGAATTTGGGCACCACGAACAGGCTGATGCCTTTCACGCCCTCGGGTGCGCCGGTGACGCGGGCCAGCACCAGGTGGATGATGTTGTCCGCCATGTCGTGCTCACCCCAGGTGATGAAGATTTTGGTGCCAAACACCGTGTATGAGCCGTCGGCCCGGGGTTCGGCCCTGGTGCGAACCGCGGCCAGGTCGCTGCCAGCCTGCGGCTCGGTCAAGTTCATGGTGCCGGTCCATTCACCGCTGACGAGTTTTTCGAGGTAGATGGCATTGAGTTCGGGTGAGCCTGCCGTGAGCAGCGCCTCGATGGCGCCGTCGGTGAGTAGCGGGCACAGGGCAAAGCTCATGTTGGCCGAGTTTTGCATTTCACCCACGGCCGAGCCGATGGTCTTGGGCAGGCCCTGGCCGCCGAAGTCGCTGGGGTGTTGCAGGCCTTGCCAACCGGCCTCCGTGTATTGCTTGAAGGCTTGCTTGAAGCCCGGGCTGGCGGTGACCACGCCGTCTTTCCAGGTGGACGGGTTTTTATCGCCCTCCCAGTTCAGGGGCGCGAGCACGCCTTCGCAGAACTTGGCGGCTTCTTCGAGCACGGCTTGCGCGGTCTCCAGGCCGGCGTCTTCCATGCCGGGGAGTTGCGCAATCTGGTCAATGCCAGCGAGGTGCTGGATATTGAACAGCATATCTTTGACGGGGGCGATGTAGCTCATGGGTATTTCCTTAATCAGTTGGGGTCAGAGCACGTCGCTGCGCGAGTGGTCTGACCCGCAAGGTATCAAATCAGTTGGGGGCAAAGCACGTCGCTGCGCGAGTAGTCTGACCCGCAAGGTATCAAAGCGCTGCCACCAACTCGGGCACGGCCACGAACAGGTCGGCTTCCAGGCCGTAGTCGGCGACGCTGAAGATGGGCGCCTCGGGGTCCTTGTTGATGGCCACGATCACCTTGCTGTCCTTCATGCCGGCCAGGTGCTGGATGGCGCCGCTGATGCCCACGGCGATGTAGAGCTGGGGCGCGACGATCTTGCCGGTCTGGCCCACTTGCAGGTCGTTGGCGGCATAGCCGGCGTCCACGGCCGCGCGGCTGGCGCCAATGGCCGCACCGAGCTTGTCGGCCAGCGGTGTCAGGATTTCGTTGAACTTCTCGCTGGAAGCCAAAGCGCGGCCACCGCTGACGATCACCTTGGCGGCGGTCAGCTCAGGCCGGTCGTTCTTGGCGATCTCTGAGCCGAGGTAGCTGGTGTTGCCAGAAACTGCCACGGCAGCGATGGTGTCGATGGCGCCACTGCCACCCTGCGCGGCCGCATCGAAGCCGGTGGTGCGCACGGTCAATACCTTGATGGCGTCTGTGCTTTGCACGGTGGCGATGGCGTTGCCGGCATAAATCGGGCGCTCGAAGGTGTCAG
Organism: Rhodoferax sp.; assembly: GCF_028689295.1. Classification (GTDB taxonomy): domain Bacteria; phylum Pseudomonadota; class Gammaproteobacteria; order Burkholderiales; family Burkholderiaceae_C; genus Rhodoferax. Next base: position 20,082 of record NZ_JAQTWL010000011.1, on the reverse strand, counting down.
GGCTGATCACTTTGGTGACATCCGAGAGCTGGCCCACATCGAGCTTGGCGGCCACGCGCGGCGCCACGTTTTTGCCGCAAGCCGTGGCCGGGAACAGCAGGTGGCTGTAGCTTGCGGCCAGCGCGACAATTTGCACGGTGACGTTTTCCGCGATGCCATGCGCCAGGCTTTCAGCGTCGATGTGCAGCACTTTGCTGACACCGGCGATTTGGGCGGCTGCAGCAGCAGCCGCTCCAGCGTTGTGGCCGGCAATGAGCACGTGCACGTCACCGCCGCACTGAAGCGCGGCGGTGACGGTGTTGAGGGTGGCAGGCTTGAGGGTGGCGTTGTCGTGTTCGGCAATGACGAGGGTGGTCATGGGGATTCCTTCAATAAGTTCATGAGAAAGTCGTCATTGCGAGGAGCGCAGCGACGTGGCAATCCAGGATTTCATGGACTGCCGCGCTGCGCTCGCAGTGACGGAGTTTCTGTTCATTGGGTGAGTCAGATGACTTTGGCTTCAGTTTTCAGTTTGGCCACCAGGGTGGCGACGTCGGGCACTTTGACACCGGCGCTGCGTTTGGGCGGCTCGTTGATCTTGAGCGTCTTGATGCGCGGGCTCACATCCACGCCCAGGTCTTCCGGCTTGAACACTTCAAGCGTTTTTTTCTTGGCCTTCATGATGTTGGGCAGCGTCACATAACGCGGCTCGTTCAGGCGCAGGTCGGCGGTGACAACGGCCGGCAGGGTGACTTGCAGGGTCTCGGAGCCGCCATCGATTTCACGCGACACGGTGGCTTTGCCGTCTGCCACGTCAAGTTTGCTGGCAAAAGTGACCTGCGGCAGGTCGGCCAGGGCGGCGAGCATCTGGCCGGTCTGGTTGCTGTCGTCGTCGATGGCCTGTTTGCCCAGAATGATCAGGCCGGGTTGTTCCTTGTCCACCAGGGCCTTGAGCAGTTTGGCCACCGCCAGGGGTTGCAGTTCTTCACTGGTTTCGATCAGGATGGCGCGGTCGGCGCCGATGGCCATGGCGGTGCGCAGGGTCTCCTGGCATTGGGTGACACCGCAGGAGACCGCGATGATCTCGGTGGCCACGCCTTTTTCGCGCAAGCGCACCGCTTCTTCGATGGCGATTTCGTCGAACGGGTTCATGCTCATTTTGACGTTGGTGGTATCCACTGCCGTGTTGTCCGACTTGACCCGGACTTTCACGTTGTAGTCCACCACACGCTTGACTGCGACCAGGACTTTCATAACTGTCTCTCTCCAGATGGTTAAAAAATAGGCAAATACGCATCGCGCCGACATCAATCTGATTGACGTGCACGTCAACTCGGGCATTCTATGCGGCCGCCACGGCCAGCATGGTCGCTGTGACGACATTCTTCACAAATTACGCTAAAAAGAACGACCGTGCTTTTTATTATACGCAGGACGCCATCACCGGCTCAAACCGCACGCTGATGGATGACGCGCTGCGGGAACGGGATCTCGATCTGGTGTTCGCGCAGCAGGCGCAGGATGTCAAGATTGATCAGGGAGCGCAGGTTGTCGCTGCCGTTTTCGGGGTCGCTGATCCAGTAACCCAGCCTGAACTCCAGACCGTCCGCACCAAAGGCCAGCAACACCACCGCGGGGCCGGGCTCTGCCAGCACCCGCTGCTGCGCGGCAGCGGCCTGCAGCAGCAAACGCGACACCAGCTCAACGTCGCTGTCGTAGGCCACCGACACATTGGTGGACTGCCAGACCTTGGGGTCGGCCAGCGACAGGTTCTCGACCCGACTGGTGATCAGCATCTCATTGGGCACGATGGACTCGCGCCCGTTGAGTGAGCGGATCACGGTGTAGCGCGCGTTGATTTCAGTGATGACGCCGCTGAAGTTGTCCACTTGCACGCTGTCGCCAATGCGCATGCTGCGCTCGGCAAGAATGACAAAACCACTGACGTAATTGGCCGCCAGTTTTTGCAAGCCAAAACCAATGCCCACGCCAATCGCGCCGCCCAGCACCGACAGGGCTGTCAGGTCGATGCCCACTGCCGACAAGGCCAGCAACAGGCCAACGAACATCAGCAGCGCCCGGGCGGCATTGCTGAAGGCTTTGCGCAGGCTCAACTCGCCACCCGTCGCGCTGCGCAGCAATTTGGCCTCGATGGCAGACGAAATCCACAAGCTGATGATCAGCACCAGGCCGGCGGTGAGCGTGCCCTCGATGATTTTTCGCACCGACAAAGTGGCGCCACCCACACGCCAGCTGATCTGGTCAAGCTCCTCCATCACCAGCGGCAGCAAGCCGCTGACCCACAGCACCATGGCAGCCCAGGCAATCCAGGAAATGCTGCGCTCCAGCAGACGGATCGCGGGCGTGTCATTGAACGCTGATTGCAGCACCTTGACCCCCAGCCGGATCACCAGCAGGGAGATCAGCACGGGAATGGCCAGCTTGAACAGCGCCAGCGGCATGCTGTAGGCCAGCAGCTTGCGCGCGGCATAGGCCAGGCACAGCAACAGCGCCGGAAACAGCACGCCATCGACAATGCGGCGCCCGAACATGATGGAGTTGAGCTCGCGCAGGGGAAAGGCTTGCGACACCAGCCGCGCCAATTGCCAGGCCAGCAGGGCGCATGCCAGCAGCGCGCCCAATTCGATCAACACGCTGGTCTGGCTCAACGCGGCCAGCCAGCCGCTCAGGTCGGCGATAGCGGGCTCAGACATCCGCCAAAACCCGGATGTGCGCCTCCACGCTACGCGACAGCGCACTCATCACATAGCCGCCTTCCAGGCAACTCACAATGCGGCCCTTGGCGTGGCGCCGCGCCACATCCACGATACGGCTGGTGATCCAGGCGTAATCCTGTTCCACCAGGCCGAGCTGGCCCATGTCGTCTTCACGGTGCGCGTCGAAGCCGGCGCTGATGAAAATCATCTCGGGCTTGAATTCTTCCAGCCGCGGTATCCAGGCGGCCTCGATCATGTCGCGGATCTCCATGCCCTTGGTGTAGGCCGGCACCGGCAGATTCACCAGGTTTTTGGCACTGGAGTGCACCCAGTCCATCGGGTAGAACGGATGCTGGTAAAAGCTCACCATCAGGATGCGGTCGTCACCGGCCACGATGTCTTCGGTGCCGTTGCCATGGTGCACGTCGAAGTCGACAATCGCCACGCGGTCGAGGTTGTGCCGTTCCAGCGCGTACTTGGCAGCGATGGCCACGTTGTTGAAAAAACAAAAGCCCATGGCCTGGTTGTGCGTGGCGTGGTGGCCCGGCGGCCGCACCGCGCAAAAAGCCGTTTTCATTTCGCCCGCCAGCACCGCATCGGTAGCGTCGATGGCAGCTCCGGCGGCGTTCAGGGCGGCCTCCCAACTGTGCATGTTGATGCTGGTGTCGGGGTCGATCTGCAGGCGGTCATGACCACCCGCGGCAATCTGCTCCTGCAGTTCGGCATTCAGGCCGCGAATGGCCGCCACATACATGCGGTCGTGCGCCAGCTCGATGTCGGACACCGCAGCGGGCGTGGCCGTGCGCCGGTCCAGCGCCACATCCAGCCCCGAGATCAGCAGGCGGTCATCAATGGCATCGAGGCGCTCGGGGCACTCGGGGTGACCCGGCATCATTTCGTGCTTGCGGCAACTTGGGTGAGTAAAGTATCCGGTCATCGTCATATGCAATAGTCTCCTCAATCAATTTTTTGCTATGGTGCAGTCCATGGACATACAGCTCAAACTCAAATCTCTCGTTGATCAGCTTAACACGGTCATTTATGGGAAACCTGATCAAACGCAAGACTGCGTGGCTTGTCTGCTGGCCGGCGGGCACCTGCTCATCGAAGATGTGCCCGGCGTCGGCAAGACCACCCTGGCCCATGCGCTGGCGCGCACCTTCGGACTGCAATTCTCGCGGGTGCAATTTACTTCGGACCTGATGCCCAGTGATTTGTCGGGTGTATCGGTGTATGACCGCGGCCTGGAACAATTCACCTTTCACCCCGGCCCGTTGTTTGCCCAAGTGCTGCTGGCCGACGAGATCAACCGGGCCAGCCCCAAAACGCAGAGCGCGCTGCTGGAGGCCATGGAAGAGAGACAGGTCACGATCGAAGGTGAAACGCGGCCCCTGCCCTCGCCCTTTTTTGTCATTGCCACGCAAAACCCGCATGACCAGCTGGGCACCTACCTGCTGCCCGAATCGCAACTGGACCGTTTCCTGATGCGCATCTCGCTGGGCTACCCCGACCGCCTGGCCGAGCGCGAATTGCTGATGGGGCGCGACCGGCGCGAATTGGTTGAAGCCCTGCCCAGCCTGCTGACAGCGCAAGAACTGCAGACCCTGCAGGCCCAGGTGCTGGCGGTGCACGCCGCCGGGCCGCTGCTGGACTATGTACAGGACCTGATCCAGGCCACCCGTTCGGGCCAATGGTTTGTGCAGGGCTTGAGCCCGCGCGCGGGCATGGCTGTGCTGCGCGCCGCCAAGGCCCGCGCCTTGTTGAATGGTCGCAGCTATGTGGCCCCGGACGACGTGCAGGCCATCCTGCCGCAGACCATTGCCCACCGGCTGGTGCCGCTGGGCCAGGCCGGGCGTGGCGCCAGCGAGCAGGTGCGCGCCATGCTGGACGCGGTGCCGTTGCCTTGACCCGCACCGCCGCTCTCCCCCCTGCGGTCAGCCTGCCGCACCCTGTGCGTCATCCGCTGGCCCATGTGCGCTCGCGCGTGGCGCGCTGGTGGCAAAGCCGGCTGCCGCTTGCCGACAGCATCACCTTGACGCAGCGCAACGTGTACATCATGCCCACCCGCGCCGGCCTGATGCTGGGCGTGACGCTGCTGGTGCTGCTGGTGGCCGCCATCAACTACCAGCTCAACCTTGGCTATTTGCTGACCTTTTTGCTGGCTGGCAGCGCCCTGGTGGGCATGCATGTAGGGCATGGCACCCTGCGCGGGCTGAAGCTCAATCTGACGGCGCCCGAGGCCATCCATCTCGGCAGCAAAGCCGTGTTCCGGGTCCATCTGCACAACGCCCGCAGGCGCACCCGCTTCGGCATCGGGCTGGCCGTGCTGGGCGCCGGGCAGTGGGCCTGGACCGATGTGGCGGGCCAGGCCAGCGCCACGGTGCAACTGGCCTTCAGGCCCGAGCGGCGCGGCCGCCACCGGCTGCCCACTTTGAGCGCCGAAACCCGCTTTCCGCTGGGCACGTTCCGGGTCTGGACGTTGTGGCGCCCTGCCGCCCAAGTGCTGGTTTATCCGGCGCCCGAAGTGCCCGCGCCGCCGCTGCCCGAGGGCCAGGCGCATGAGGGCAGCGCCCACGCCATTTCGATCAGCGTGCAGGGCGAGCCCGATGGCCTGCGCGCCTACCGCCGCGGCGATGCGCTGAAAACCATCGTCTGGAAAAAAGCCGCCAAGACCGGCGAACTGGTCAGCCGTGACAGCCAGACCCTGCAACAACAAACGCTCTGGCTGGACCAGCAACACACCGGTCTGGGCCAGTTTGAGGCGCAACTCAGCCGCCTGTGCGCCTGGGTGCTGCAGGCCGAGCAACTGGGACTGATTTATGGCCTGCGCCTGAAAACCCAGGACATCGCACCCGCCAACGGACCCTCCCATCAGCAGCGCTGCCTCCAGGCCCTGGCCCTGGCCTGAAGCACACCATGAAGCTGCCCACTTTGAGCCACCTGCCGCGCGACACCCGCGACACCCTGTTCGTGCTTGCAGTCATCGCCTGGGTGCTGGCGCCGCTGAGCCTGGAAGTGCCGCTGTGGTGCAGCCTGCTGAGTGCGGCGGTCATCGTCTGGCGGGGTGTGCTGGCCTGGCGCAGCCAGCCGCTGCCGTCCCGGTGGTGGCTGCTGGGTTTGCTGGCCTTGAGCCTGGTGGCCACGCTGATCAGCTTCAAGACCATTCTGGGGCGCGATGCCGGCGTGACGCTGGTGGTGGTGCTGCTGGCGCTCAAAACGCTGGAGCTGCGCGCCCGTCGCGATGCCTTCGTGGTGTTTTTTTTGGGCTTCTTTTTGATGCTCACCAATTTTTTCTATTCGCAGTCGCTGCTCACCGCCGCAGCCATGCTGCTGGGCTTGCTGGGCCTGCTCACCGCCTTGGTCAACGCCCACATGCCGGTGGGCAAACCGCCGCTGTGGCAGGCGGCGCGGCTGGCCGGCGGCATGGCGCTGCTGGGTGCGCCCATCATGGTGCTGCTGTTCGTGCTCTTTCCCAGAGTGGCGCCGCTGTGGGGTTTGCCAAGCGATGCCATGAACGGGCGCAGCGGCTTGTCCGCCAACATGACGGTGGGCAACATTGCCAGCCTGGCGCTCGACGGCAGCGTGGCCATGCGGGTGCGCTTCGAGGGCGCGGCGCCGGCGCAGTCGGCGATGTATTTTCGCGGCCCGGTGCTGTCCCACTTCGACGGCCGCAGCTGGCAAACGCGGCCCTCAAACTTGCCCAACCGCCTGCGACTGCCTGCCAACCTGAAAGTCGCGGGTGAGCCAGTCCGTTACCAAATCACGCTGGAGCCCAACCAACTGCCCTGGCTGCTGGTGCTCGATGCCACGCCCCAGGCGCCCGCGCTGACCGGCAAAAATGCCCGCATGACGCGCGAACTGCAATGGATACTGGACCAGCCGGTGACCGAGTTGCTGCGCTACAACGCCGTCAGCTACCCCAGCTTCCGGCATGGGCCGAGCGAGCGAGCGCCCGGCCTGGAAGAATACCTGGCGCTGCCCAACGGCTATAACCCGCGCACGTTGGAGCTGGCCGCCGAGCTGCAACGCGACCCGCGCTACGCCCGCGCCGACAACGCGCAGTGGGTGGCCGTGGTCATGGAGCGCCTGCGCAGCGGCGGTTACCGCTACACGCTGGAGCCGGGCGTGTACGGCCAGCACAGCGCCGACGAATTCTGGTTTGACCGCAAGCTGGGTTTTTGCGAACACATCGCCTCCAGCTTCGTCATCCTGATGCGGGCTTTGAACGTGCCCGCGCGCATCGTCACCGGCTATCAGGGCGGCGAAAAAAATACCGTCGATGATTTCTGGACGGTGCGCCAAAGCGACGCCCACGCCTGGACCGAAGTCTGGCTGCAAGGCCAGGGCTGGCAACGCGTGGACCCGACCTCGGCCGTGGCACCATCGCGCACCGGCACCCTGGAGCGCCTGACGCCCCCGCGCGGCGCCATTGCCAACGCGATCCTGGGCAACGTGAACCCGGCGCTGGCGCTCAATTTGCGCGCTGCCTGGGACGCCGTCAACAACCGCTGGAACCAGTGGGTGCTCAATTACAGCCAGTCCCGGCAACTGGACCTGCTCAAAAACATCGGCTTCAAGGAACCCAACTGGCAAGACCTGATTTACCTGCTGTGCGTCATCGTGGTGCTGGTCAGTCTTGGCGGCGCCGCCTGGAGCGCCTGGGAGCGCCACCAGCATGATCCCTGGCTGCGCCTGCTGCACCTTGCGCTGCTCAAACTAAAGGCAGCCGACATGGCGAGCGCCGCCAACAGCACGCCGCGCCAGTTGGCGCAGCAACTGCTGGACGATGCGGCGCGATCCACACGGTCAGCGCGCCAGCCCGATCCTGCGCGGCAAGCCTGGCACGACTGGCTGATCAGACTGGAGGCGCTGCGTTATGCGCCGGCTGGTGCTGGCCGCACTGGCAGTTTCAAACAGCAGCTCGCTACACTGCACAGCGAACTCAATCACCTGCCATCACCCAAGTGAAACCCTTTTCTCCTTCCCCACACTGGCGACAGCGCACGCTGCTGGCCGTGCTTGTTTTTGTCGCGGCCGCCACGCTGGCCGTCAGCGCCTCGGCGGGCAAACACGTCAGGAAAAAGGGCAAGACCACCGCCAGCGCCAGCGTTATCCCCGGCCCCAGCTATGCCCAGCGCCTCGACGCCCTGCAAGTGGCTGATGACATGGCCATGCGCCGCGACCTGGACCCGGTCTGGGTGCGCCAAACCATCAGCCAGGCCCGTTATGTGGCCGCCATTGCCAAAGCCGTGACCCCGCCGGCCGTGGGTGTGGCAAAAAACTGGCAGCTCTACCGTAGCCGCTTTGTCGAGCCGCTGCGCATCAAAGCCGGCGTCGCCTTCTGGCAAACCCATGGCGACACGCTCAAGCGCGCCGAGCAGGCGACCGGTGTGCCCGCAGAAATCATCGTCGGCATCCTCGGTGTGGAGACCATTTACGGCCAGCAGACGGGCAATTACCGGGTGCTGGATGCGCTCGCCACGCTGAGCTTCGATTTCCCGGCCAGCCACCCGCGCGCGCCCGAGCGCAGCGCTTATTTCAAAGGCGAGCTGGAACAGTTTTTAAGCTGGACACAACGCAGCGGGCTTGACCCGCTCAGCATCAAGGGCAGCTACGCCGGCGCCATGGGCTGGCCCCAGTTCATGCCGTCGAGCTGGCACCAATACGCGATCGACTTCGACGGTGATGGCGCCGTCAACCTGTTTGACAGCCCGGCGGATGCAATCGGTTCAGTGGCCAACTATTTCAAGGCCTTCGGCTGGCAGCCCGGTCTGGCCACCCATTTCCCGGTGGCGTTCGATGCGCAAAAGCTCGACATGGACGCGCTCATGGCCCCCGACATCCTGCCCACCTTCAGCGTGGACAGCTTCCAGGCGAAAGGCGCCGTGTTGAGCGGTGCGGCCCTGGCACACACCGGCAAGCTGGCGCTGATCGAGCTGCAAATGGGCGACGCGCCGCCCGTTTATGTGGCGGGCACCGACAACTTTTACGCCATCACCCGCTACAACTGGAGCAGCTACTACGCCATGGCCGTGATCGAACTGGGGCAGGCGGTGGCGCAGGCCATGGCGGCCCAGGCCGTCACACCGGCACCGGCACCAGAAAATCGCGACTGATGTTGGCGCCCAGATCGTTGATGCGATCGAGGAACTGGGTCAGGTAGGCGTGCAGGCCGGTGGCCAGGATTTCGTCGATGCGGCCATATTGCAGCTCGGCGCGCAGTTTGCCGGCGCGGCGCTGGGTTTCACTGGACTGGTCATTGGCCACCATGCGCAAATTGCCCACCACCTCGTTCAGGCTGGCGTGCAACGAGCGCGGCATGTCAGGGCGCAGGATCAGCAACTCGGCCACCCGCTCGGGCCGGATCACGTCGCGATAAACTTTGCGATACACCTCGAAACCGCTGACGCTGCGCAGAATGGCGCTCCAGTGGTAGAAGTCGTACTCCTGGTCCTTGCCGTTGGCGGTGCCGTAAAAGTCGTTGTCAACGGCGTGAAACTTCACATCGACCAGGCGCGCGGTGTTGTCGGCCCGCTCCAGAAAGGTGCCCAGGCGCATGAAATAAAGCGCCTCGTCCATCAGCATGGTGCCCACCGTGACGCCGCGCGACAGGTGCGAGCGGAACTTGACCCATTCGAAGAACTGCGACGGGTCGGCCTCGAAGTCGCCCTGCTTGATCATGCGCTTGACTTCGAGCCAGGTCTGGTTCTGGGTTTCCCACACCTCGGTGGTCAGCGTGCCGCGCACAGCGCGGGCGTTTTCCCGCGCGGCGCTCAGGCACGACACAATCGAGGACGGGTTGCTTTCGTCCTTGACCATGAAGTCCATCACCTCGCGGGCAATGATTTTGTCGTGTTTTTTCTTGTAGGCGGGCAGCAGTTCGCTGATCGACAGCAAACCCTGCCAGCCCGCCTGGGCTGCTGCGGCGGACTGCGGCAACAGCGAGGTCTGGTAGTTGACATCGAGCAGCCTTGCGGTGTTCTCGGCGCGTTCGGTGTAACGGTTCATCCAGAAAAGGTGGTCGGCGGTTCGTGAAAGCATGTTGATTCTCCGGTGACTATTTCGCTGGGGCTTCTGCCTGCGTCTGCGACTGCGACTGCGCCGCCTGCACAGGCGAGGCATCGTCTTCCAGAATCCAGGTGTCCTTGGTGCCGCCACCCTGCGACGAGTTGACCACCAGCGAACCCTCCTTGAGCGCCACGCGGGTGAGGCCGCCCGGCACCATTTGCACCGTCTTTCCCATCAACACATAGGGCCGCAAGTCGATGTGGCGCGGCGCAATGCCGCTCTCGACAAAGGTCGGGCAGCTCGACAGGCTCAGCGTGGGCTGGGCGATATAGCCGCCCGGGTTGGCCAGCACGGCCTTCTTGAAGTCTTCGACCTCGGCCTTGGTGGCCGCCGGGCCGACCAGCATGCCGTAGCCACCGGCGCCGTGCACTTCCTTGACCACCAGGTCTTTCATGTTGGCCATCACATAGGACAACTCGTCCTTGTTGCGGCACATGTAGGTCGGCACGTTGTTCAAGATGGGTTTTTCACCGAGGTAAAACTCGATCATTTTGGGCACATAGGGGTAGATCGACTTGTCGTCTGCCACGCCCGTGCCGACACCGTTGCAGATGTTGATGTGACCGGCCTTGTACACGTCCAGCAGCCCGGCACAGCCCAGGGTGGACGTTGGGAGGAACACCTTGGGGTCAAGGAAGTCGTCATCGACGCGGCGGTAAATCACATCGACGCGCTGCGGGCCGCGGGTGGTGCGCATGTAGCAAAAGTTGTCCTTGACGAACAAATCCTGACCTTCGACCAATTCAATGCCCATTTGCTGCGCCAGAAAGGCGTGCTCGAAGTAGGCGCTGTTGTACATGCCGGGCGTGAGCACCACCACGGTGGGCTCGGCCGTGGTGGGCGGGCTGCTTTCACGCAGGGTCTCCAGCAGCAGGTCGGGGTAGTGGGCAATGGGCGCCACACGGTGCATGCTGAACAGGTCGGGGAACAACCGCATCATCATCTTGCGGTCTTCCAGCATGTAGCTCACGCCGCTGGGCACGCGCAGGTTGTCTTCAAGCACGTAGTACTCGCCGTTGCCCTTGGCGTCAGGCGCGCGCACGATGTCGATGCCCGAGATTTGCGAATAGACGCTGTTGGGCAAATCCACACCCATCATTTGCGGGCGGAACTGGGCGTTCTGCTCGATCTGCTCGCGCGGGATCAAGCCCGCCTTGAGAATTTCCTGGTCGTGGTAGATGTCGTGCAGAAAGCGGTTCAGGGCTGTGACGCGCTGCTCCAGGCCGCGCTCCATGCTGCGCCATTCATGCGCCGGAATGATGCGGGGAATCAGGTCGAACGGAATCAGGCGCTCGGTGCCCGCGCCCTCGGCATCCTTGTCGCCATAGACCGCAAAGGTAATGCCGACGCGACGAAAGATCATTTCGGCCTCTTCCCGCCGTTTGGCCATCATGTTGCCAGGTTGGCGTGCCAGCCATTCGTCGTATATTTTGTAATGGTCCCGAATCTGTGCCCCATGGGTAAAAAACTCATAGGGCAGCTTGGTGTACATCTCGTCGAATTTCTGCATCATTTTTTACTCCTGCACTGGACTTAGCAAAGTTTAGGCCAAAGCGATGGAAGACACGCCATTGCGAAACCTGACCCCGTCATTGCGAGCGAAGCGCGGCAATCCATGACTTCCTGGATTGCCACCTCGCTTCGCTCCTCGCAATGACGGTGCCGGCCTTCATGGCACCACATGATGCCAATAGCGTTTTTGTACCTCACGGGCACACTGCACCCCATCCGGGTGCCAGGACTGCCAGCTTGCTGCACCACAATGAGGCGTATCGATCACCCTGATCCTGCGCTCATCGTACCGCACCAAAACAGGGCCTGCGGGGTGACCAAAGCGATTCCTGTAGCCCGCCTGCACCAGCGCCAGGCGCGGTTGCACGGCGTCCAGAAAGGCTGCGCTGCTGGAGGTTTTGCTGCCGTGGTGCGGCACCAGCAGCACATCGGCCTGCAAACTTCCTGCCGGATGGTCTGAGCCGGCGGCCCTGTCCTGGCTGCGCGCCAGCAATTGCGCCTCTTGCGCCTGCTCGATGTCGCCTGCCAGCAGCGCCGCCTGCCTGTCGTTGGCAATGCGCAGGGCGCAACTCATGGCGTTGGTCTTGCGCACATCGCCGTAGTCAGAGGCCAGCGGGTGCAGCACCTCGAACTCCACCCCGTCCCACTGCCAGCGCTGGCCGGCCACGCAGCGGGTGGCAGGTCGCAGGGCCTGCAGCGCGTGGTCAACTTCCATCGAACTCAGCAAACTGGCTTGCGGCTGCATTTTCAGCACGGCGATGGCACCGCCGGTGTGGTCGCTGTCGCGGTGGCTTAGCACCAGGGTGTCGAGCCGAACGCCCAGCGCGCGCAACAACGGCACCAGCACCCGGTGCCCGGCGTCGCTTTCGCGGCTGTACTGCGGGCCGGCGTCATACAGCAGGGCATGGTGGGCGGTGCGCACCAGCACCGCATTCCCCTGGCCAATGTCCGCCGCCAGCACCTCGAACTCGCCCGCCGGGATGGGCGCCGCCTGCCACAAGAGCAACGGCAGCAGCAGTGGCACGCCGCCGAGGCGCAGCGGCCAGGGCAGGCGCAGCGCCAGCAACAAGCCACCCAACACGCCCGCCGCACCGGCCCACCACGGCGCCTGCGCCAGGCTCATGCTGGCCCAGGGCCACTGCGCCAGCCCGCGCAGCAGTTGCGCCAGCAGCGTCATGGCCCAGGCGGCCATATCCCACAGCGGGTGCAGCAGCACACCCAGCATGGCCAGCGGCGTCACCAGCAGCGTGACCCATGGAATGGCCAGCGCGTTGGCCAGCAGACCCACCAAAGAAACCTGGCCGAACAGCAACAAACTCAGGGGCGTGAGCGCCAGCGTGATCATCCACTGCTCGCGCATCAGGGTCCGGAATCGGCTTTTCACGCCCGAACTGCCGGCGCGCGCAACACCGGCATCGGTGGCAAACAGCACGCCCACCGCCACAAAGCTCAGCCAGAAGCCGGCCTGCAACAGCGCCCACGGATCCACCGCCACCACCACCGCGCAGGCCAGCAGCCAGACCTGCGGCCAGGGCCAGCGCACGCCAGCCAAGCGCAAGGCGCCAACGGTGGCCAGCATCAGGATGGTGCGCTGCGCGGGCACGCCCCAGCCGCTGAACAGGGCGTAGGCGGTGGCCAGCGCCATGCCGCCGAGCAGGGCCGCGCTGGGCGCAGGCAGGCGCAGGCAGAGCCAGGCCGAGCGCCGCCACAACCAGCCCAGCGCCAGCGCCGCGGCCCAACCGAACATGGTGATGTGCAGGCCTGAAATACTCATCAGGTGCGCCACTCCGGTGGCCCTGAACACATCCCAGTCGGCGCGGTCGATGGCCGCCTGGTCGCCCACCACCAGCGCGGCGATCAGGCCGGCAGATTCCGAGTCAGCCAGGCGAAGCACAATCTGGTCGCGCACCTGGCCGCGCGCCCATTGCACCGGGTGCCGCCAGGTAAACGCCAGCCAGCGGGGCGCCGGGTCATGCGGGCCGGCGCGGACGTAGCCGGTGGCCTGCACGCCCTGCACCCACTGCCACAATTCGAAGTCGAAGCCATGCGGGTTGATGGCACCGTGCGGTGCCTTCAGGCGCACCGTCATCTGCCAGCGCTCACCCGCCTGCAGCGGTGCGGGCAGGCGTTGCAGTTCGCCCAGGGATTCCCCCGGGCCATCGCCACGGGCAAAAACGCCGGCATACCAGCCCAGTTCCAGCCGGGGCGGCAAGCGCAGCGGCTGCCCGTCCAAGCTGGCGCTCTCCAGATCGAGCAGAAAGCGCACGCCGCCTTCGAAGTGCTGCGGCATGGCAGCCACCACGCCAGTCACGGCCATGTCGCGCCCCTCCAGCGCGGGATCAAGTGCCTGGCTGCCAAACGCCTGGGCGCGCCAGCCGGTCGTGGCAAAAGCCAGCGCGGTAAACGCCGCACCCAGCAGAACCCAGCGCAGCGCGGGCCAGCCCACGCGCAAGCCGAAAACCAGAAGCAGCAGGCCCAGGCCAATGCCAAGCAGGTCATCACCGGCAGGCATCAACACCGCTTGCTGCAACTGCAAGGCGCTGCCCAGCAGCACCCCCAGCAGCGCAGGCGTCAAGCCACGGGTTGCGGCAAAGCGTGAAACCGCCGTTGAAGGATGCGGGCCGGCATAAATGTCAAGCGCCCGCATCACGTCGGGTCATGTTTGGGGAGCCGCCAGCACAGTCCCCGTCACCTGGCGCGACCAGTCGATGGGGTCTTGCTGCAACACCATGTCGATGTCGAGTCCCAGCATTTCAGCCACCAGCGACGGAAAAGTGACCGTCAGTGCGTTGTCCTGCAAGCCCAACTGGTTGGCGCGGGCGCGCCACTGGGCCAGGTGCAGCACCGCCGCCAAAGGCTCATAGGCATCGTTGTCGAAGGGCGCATGGGCGTAGGCCAGCGCATCGCACAAAATTTGCGGCAAGTGGGCCTGGCTGGCCATGGCCGAGCTGAGCTCGGTGCAACAAAACCCGAGCCGTTGGCGCTCGGTGCGGGCGCGCCTCAGGTCCAGGGGCAGACAACTTTCATCCAGTGCCAACGCCTGCGGCAGGTTCGATCGCATGACCAGTTCACCCAGCGCATGGATCAGTCCGGCCACATAAGCGGCCTGCTGGTTTTGCTGCAACAGCCCCGCCAGGGCGCGCGCCACCCGTGCGCAGTCCTGGCTGTAGACCCAGAACTGCATCAATGGCAAACCCGCATCGCCCTTGAAAGAAGCCTGCGCAAGGGCCTGGTTGACCATGTCTTGCACCTGCTCCAGGCGCAACAGCGCCAGCGCCTGCGCTATGCTGTTGACCTGTCCGTCCAGTCCGAAAGCGGGCGCATTGGCAGCCTGCAGCACGCGCAGGCTCAGCGCCGGATCGGCCTTGATGAACTGGTCGATGCGGCGCAAATCAGGTTGCAGTTGCTTGAGTTCGGTCAACAACAGCGCAAGCACCCGCGGGCTGCTGGGCAGCGGCGGTGCGTGGGCCAGCAGGTCAGCCGGTGTCATGGCGGCTAACTCCCCAGGCCTTTGAGTTTGGCAAATGCAGAAGACATGGCGTTGGATTGTGGCGCATGCGCGCGTGCCTGCGGGCGGGCGCCCTGAAAGCGGTTGTCACCGGCGCTGCCGCTGCGCGCCGGGGCTGCGCCAAGCTTCATCGTGAGGCCGATGCGCTTGCGCGCCACGTCCACCTCGACTACCTGCACCTTGACAATGTCACCGGTCTTGACGACCTCACGCGCATCGGTGACAAACTTGTGGCTGAGCTGGCTCACATGCACCAGCCCGTCCTGGTGCACGCCCAGGTCGATGAAGGCACCAAAAGCGGCCACATTGCTCACCGTGCCCTCCAGCACCATGCCTTCTTTCAGGTCGCGAATGTCTTCCACGCCGTCGTTGAACCGGGCCACCTTGAAGTCGGGGCGCGGGTCGCGGCCCGGTTTTTCCAGCTCGCCCAGAATGTCTTTGACCGTGATGACACCGAATTTGTCATTGGCAAACAGCTCGGGACGCAGCGTTTTAAGCATCTCGGCGCGGCCCATCAGCTCGGTCACCGGCTTGCCTGTTTTGGCGATGATTTGCTCCACCACCGGATAGGTT
This sequence comes from Rhodoferax sp., assembly GCF_028689295.1. GTDB lineage: Bacteria > Pseudomonadota > Gammaproteobacteria > Burkholderiales > Burkholderiaceae_C > Rhodoferax. The sequence continues at coordinate 4,725 of NZ_JAQTWL010000011.1, read as the reverse complement.
TCGGGGTGCACGCCGGTCATGTCGAGCGGGTTGGCCCCGCCGCGAATACGCAAGAAACCCGCGCTTTGCTCGAACGCCTTGGGTCCCAGGCCGGTCACCTTGAGCAACTGCTGGCGGCTGGCAAAGGCGCCGTTGACCTCGCGCCAGCGCACCACGGCCTTGGCCACGCTGGCACTCAGGCCCGACACGCGGCTGAGCAGCGGCACGCTGGCCATGTTGAGATCGACACCGACCGAGTTCACGCAGTCTTCCACCACCGCATCGAGCGTCTTTGCCAGCTCACTCTGGTTCACGTCATGCTGGTACTGGCCCACGCCAATGCTCTTGGGGTCGATCTTGACGAGCTCGGCCAGCGGGTCTTGCAGTCGCCGGGCAATGCTGGCGGCGCCGCGCAGGCTGACATCGACATCGGGCATTTCCTGACTGGCAAATTCACTGGCGGAGTACACCGAGGCGCCGGCTTCGCTGACCACCACTTTTTCCATCAACCGCTCGGATGACTTGGTCATGAGCTTGATCAGGTCGGCGGCCAATTTGTCGGTCTCGCGGCTGGCGGTGCCGTTGCCAATGGCGATCAGATTCACGCCGTGTTTTTCGCACAGCTGGACAAGCGTGTGCAGCGCGCCGTCCCAGTCCTTGCGCGGCTCGTGCGGGTACACGGTACTGGTATCGACCAGCTTGCCCGTGGCATCGACCACCGCCACCTTGACCCCGGTGCGAATGCCGGGGTCAAGGCCCAGCACCACACGCGGTCCGGCGGGCGCGGCCAGCAACAGGTCGCGCAGGTTGTCGGCAAACACCTTGATGGCCACGCGTTCGGCCTCCTCGCGCAGGCGGGCAAACAGGTCGCGCTCGGTGGACAGGCTCAGCTTGACGCGCCAGGTCCAGGCCACGCATTTGCGGATCAGATCGTCCGCCGCGCGCGCTTGGTGGCGCCAGCCGAGTTTGAGGGCAATACGCGCTTCTGCCAGCGAGACGGCGGGCACTGGATTGCGGGTCACGCCCGCAATGACAGGCAAGGGTTCAGGAACAATGAGCTTGGCATCGAGGATGTCCAGGCTGCGGCCGCGAAACACGGCCAGCGCCCGGTGCGAGGGCACGCGGTTGATGGGCTCGTCGTAGTCAAAATAGTCGCGGAACTTGGCCACATCGGCATGATTCTCGTCCTTGCCAGCCATCAACTTGCTTTGCAGCAGCCCCTCGGCCCACAGCCATTCGCGCAGGTCTTGCACCAGCGCCGGGGTTTCGGCCCAGCGTTCACTCAACAGGTCGCGCACACCATCCAGCACCGCTGGCACGGTGGAAAAATCGGGCTGTTTGTCTTCGCCCTCGACCACCGGGCGCAGCGGGATCACGTAGGCCAGCGCCTCGTCGGCTGGCACCAGCGCCGGGTTGGCAAACAGCGCGTCGGCCAGTGGCTCCAGCCCGGCTTCACGCGCCAGCTGGCCCTTGGTTCGGCGCTTGAGTTTGAACGGCAGATACAGGTCTTCGAGCTCCTGCTTGGTGCTTGCGGCGTGCAGCGCGGCCAGCAGCGCGGGTGTCAGCTTGCCCTGCTCGTCAATCGCCTTGATGATCGTTTGCAGCCGGTCGCGCAGCTCGCGCAGGTAGCCCAGACGGGCTTCGAGCTCGCGCAGTTGGATGTCGTCCAGGCCGCCGGTGGCTTCCTTGCGGTAGCGGGCAATAAAGGGCACGGTGGCGCCACCGTCGAGCAGTTCGACAGCGGCCGCCACCTGGCGCTCCTGCACCCTGATTTCTTGCGCGATTTGCGCGATTATGTTTTGTGTCACAGGGTATCGGTCGTCACGCCGGGCGCAGCATTTCAAGGTGCTGGATGCCGTCCTCCAGGTAGGGCTTGCCCGCATCCGCAAAGCCATGCTGGGCATAAAACCCGGCCAGATGCGCCTGCGCGCCAATGCGAATGGCCTGCGGCCCCCAGACCTGGCTGATGGCGGCCACCGCCTGCTCCATCAACACATGCCCCAAGCCGGTGCCGCGGGCGCTTTGGCGCGTCAGCACCCGACCAATGCTGGCCTCCGGGAACTTGACGCCTGCCGCAAAGCAGCGCGCATAGGCCTTCAATTCCTGGTCCTGCACGCCCAGCAGGTGCATGGCCTGGCGGTCGGCGCCGTCGATGTCCTGGTAGATGCACTGCTGCTCCACCACGAACACCTCGCTGCGCAGGCGCAACACCTCGTACAACTCGCCCACGCGCAAATCCTCGAACGACATCAGGCGCCACACCGGGGTGCGCGGTTTGCGCGACTTCGACCTGGATGAGCCCACCGACCAGAGTTTGAACGTCATGCTGTCAGCTCCTGCTTGAGCGCGTAGCCAACGCGCGGAAAGTGCACCCGCACCACACCCGCGCTCGGGTCAACGCGGCGCAGCGTGTAGCGCGTGCGGGTGGCGGCCACCAGCTCGCCCACCGTGGGCTCGGCGCCAAAACTCTCGGCGCTGATGCTGACCCGGCTGCCCAGCACAATACCGTGGTCGTCCTGAAAATGGTCATCCGTCTGGCGCCACGCAGCACCCGCTCCCGCGCAAACCGCAATGGCATCAGCCGCGCTCAAACGGCTCATCTGACCATGACCCAAAGCCGCCATCCTGTCCAGCCACGGCAACACCTGTGGCGTGGCCTGCAAAATCCCGGCCATGGCGGGCACCTGGGTGCGGGTGAACCAGAGCGGATGGTAGGCGGCAAAGTCGGCAATGGTGGGCGCATCACCCAGCAAGAAGTCATGCCAGTCGAGCATGTCGGCCAGGCGCCGCAAATAAGACTTGTAAGCGCTGGTAGCGTCCAGCGGGCGCGGCCGGTTCATGCCCTGCGCCATGGCCGAGCGGTCGGCGGCAAAGGCCTTGACCGCCTCCGCCGGCACCCCGGCAAAAAGTTCGGCCATGCCTGGTTTTTGCATGTTGTAGCCCATGGCCGCCCAAAACAGCGTGCTGTCGGCCCACTGCGCCAGGATGCGGGCCAGGCCTTTGCTGCCTTCGGGGTAAAGCGTCGGGCCGTGTTGAAAGTGCTCCAGCACTTCGCAAATCAGCGCCGTGTCGCAGTAAATGTCGGCACCGATTTGCAGCACCGGCGTTTTGCGATAACCGCCGGTGAGCGCCAGCAGGTCGGGCTTGGGCATCACGGCAGGAATGAGCACCGACTGCCAGGCGAGGTTTTTAAAACCCAGCACCGCGCGGACTTTTTCCGAAAACGGCGACATCGGGTAGTGGTGCAGGATCAGGTTTGGCATGGTGCCTCCAGGTAAAAAATCAGTCTGTGGCAATGGTTTGCAGCGCATTCACGCTCTTGGGGCCGGTGGCCAGGCGGCGCACGAACTTGAAGGTGCCGGTGGCGTGAGCACAGGCTTTGCCCTGCGCGTCGAACACCGTGCCTTCGGTGAACGCCATGGTGGCGGTTCGGTGCATCAGGTGCCCGCGCGCTGTGAGTGGGCCGCGCGCGGGCTGCATAAAGCTGGTTTTCATCTCGATGGTGACGGCACCCATGTCCTTTTGCACGCTGCGCGCGGCCACCGCCATGGTCACATCGAGCAGCGTCATGAGCGCGCCGCCGTGCGTCACCGCAAAAGAGTTCAGATGCTCAGGAAGCGGGTCATAGACCAGCTCGGAGCGTCCGTCCTCGAACAGCATGAGCGCAAAACCAAGATGCTCCACAAACGGAATCGCCACACCAAAGTCCATGTTTCAAGCTCCAATGACTGCACTCACACCACCATCCACCGCCAGCCACTGGCCGGTGATGTGCTTGCCCGCCGCGCTGGCAAACAGCAGCGTGACGCCTTTTAAATCTTCGTCATCGCCCAAGCGTTGCAGCGGTGCACCTGCTGCCAGATTGTCGGCACCCAGCGCGTCAATGGTGCCGGCTGTCATCTTGCTGGGAAAGATCCCCGGGCAAATGGCATTGACGTTGATGCCGTACTGCCCCCACTCGCAGGCCAGCGCACGGGTGAAGTTGATGACCGCGCCCTTGCTGGTGTTGTAGGCCAGCGTGCCCATGCCGGGCGGGTTGCCGCCCAGCCCGGCGATCGAGGCCACGTTGATGATGCGCCCGCCGCGCCCGATCATGCTCTGCCTGCCCACCATCTGGCTCAGCAAAAAGTAGCCGCGCACATTCAGCGCCATCACCTTGTCCCAGGCGGCCACCGGGTGATCTTGCGCCGGCGCGCCCCAGGTGGCACCGGCGTTGTTGACCAAAACGTCAATATCACCCATGCGCTGCAGGGTCTCGGACACCAGCTTTTGCAGGTCGGCCTCGACCGCGCAATCGGCCGCCACCCAGCGCGCATCGATGCCGGCGTCCTGCAGGTCGGCGCAAGCCGCCTCAAGCTCGTCGGCCTTGCGCGCGCACAGCATGAGGCGCCCGCCCGCCTCGCCCAGCGCGTGCGCCATTTGCAGCCCCAGCCCGCGCGAACCGCCCGTGATCAGGGCCGTCTGGCCGGTGAGATCGAAAAGTTGATGGGTGGTTCGGGGCATGGCAGGACACGGTGTTGGTAAGCGGCAAATTATGACCGAGTGCCCTGACCGGCCGCATCCCGGCAAATTTAGCCGGTGCCCAGCCAGAACAGCCAAAAAACTCCCCTATAATTCGCGGCTTGTTCCTCGATAGCTCAGTTGGTAGAGCGCCGGACTGTTAATCCGTAGGTCCCTGGTTCGAGCCCAGGTCGAGGAGCCAATATACGCTAGTGAATGAAGCCCTTACGAGAAATCGTTGGGGCT
>NZ_JAQTWL010000047.1 GCF_028689295.1 Rhodoferax sp. | reverse complement strand
TGTCGGCGGCGTGGACGATCAGGCAGAAGTCCGGGCCGGGCGAGACGCGGTAACACTGCTGCACGGCATCCTCAGTGGCCACCTTTTTCTCAAACCCCTCCAGCGCCGCCTGATCCTGCCGATCCAGTGTGATCTCCACCACCGCGCACAGGCCATGGCCAATGACGCTGGCGACGTTGTCCACGCTCAGAATCGCCATCTCGCGCTCGATCAGTCCGGCTTCTTTGAGGCGGTTGACCCGGCGCAGCAAGTGCAGGTCGGTGGCATCAAGGGCAATTGAACTCATGGCTGATGAATATCAAAAATAATAGCATATTGCGCTTATATATCAAGGGCTAGAGGCCAATTTCTCTTAAGATTTGCGTCGCCGTATCCACCACGGCCACAGCAGGTTCAGCGCCAGGCCTGAGAGCACCAGCGCCGCTGCGCCCAACTTCCATAGTGGCAGCGGCTCGCCCAGCCACCAGGCCGAGCTGGCCATGCCAAACACCGGCACCAGCAAGGCCATCGGCGTGATGGTGGCGGCGCTGTAGCGTGCCAGCAGCCAGCCCCAGGCGGCGTAGCCAAAGATCGAATTGCCCCAGGCTTGCCACGCCACCGCCGCCCACGCGCTCAAGTCAGCGTCCTGCACACCGGCCGCCAAGGCGTCCCAGCCTTCCACCCACAGCGACAAGATGAACAGCGGCGGCACGGCAAACAGGCTTGACCACACCACATAAGCCACCATGTTGATGCGCCCGGCAGCACGGCTCACCAGGTTTCCACCGGCCCACGACAAAGCGGCCAGCAAGATCAGCCCCAGGCCCAGCAGCGTGGTGCTGCCGTCGGTGTGCGCCACGATCACGCCCAGGCCGCTGGCCCCCAGCGCCAGCGCGATCCACTGCACGCGCTGCAAGCCTTCACCAGCCAACGCCATGGCCAGCCCGATGGTAAAAAACACCTGCACCTGAATCACCAGCGAGGCCAGCCCGGGCGAGATGTGTCCGTTCATGGCGACAAACAGCAGGCCAAACTGCCCTACCCCAATCAGCAGGCCATAGCCCGCCAGATTGCGCCAGGGAACCAGCGGGCGCTTCAGAAAAAACACCATGGGCAACACCACCACGGCAAAACGCAGCGTGGCAAACAGCAGCGGCGGCATCTGCCCCAGCGCCAGTTTGATGACGACAAAATTGCTGCCCCAGACAGCCACCACGGCCAGGGCCAACAGAAAGTGCCGCAGTGAAAGCGTGGTTTTCATGGCTAGATTGTCAACCAGGCCCGAGCGTTCAGCGCAATCAAGACAGTGCCAGCAGCACGGCGCTGCTGTAAACGTCGGCGCTTGTCCTTTTCAGGTTCTGGGGGTGGTGGTGGCATGGCGTCGGCGCTCCAACGCGGCCTGTAATTCACCCACAACACCTTTGCGAAAAACCAGTACGCAGAGCACAAAAATGATGCCAATGATGACGTTTACCCACGAGCCAACCTTGTCGGCCAGCGTGTCCTGCAATGACACCACGATGCCAGCGCCTACCACCGGACCAAAAAAGGTGCCCATGCCGCCCAGCAGTGTCATCAGGATCACTTCGCCCGACATCGTCCAGTGCACATCAGAGAGTGTGGCAAAGCCCATAACCAGTGTTTTCAGTGATCCGGCCAATCCGGCCAGCGCGCTTGACAGTACGAAAGCCAGCAACTTGTAGCGATCCACTTGGTAGCCCAGCGAGATGGCGCGCGGTTCGTTTTCACGGATCATCTTGAGGACCTGGCCAAACGGGGAATGCACAATGCGCGAAACGGCCAAAAAGCCGGCCACAAAAACCGCCAGCACCAGGTAATACATGGTGGTGTCCGATTGGAGCGACAGCAGGCCAAACAGCGCACCGCGTGGCACGCCCTGCAGGCCATCCTCGCCGCCAGTGAACGGCGCCTGCAGGCAGATGAAAAACACGATCTGAGCCAGGGCCATCGTGATCATGGCGAAATAAATGCCCTGGCGCCGGATGGCCACAAAGCCAACCACCAGACCGATCAGGCCTGAACCAATCACGCCGGCCACAATGCCCAATTCCGGCGTGAAGTTATGCGACTTGATGAGATAACCGGTAATGTAAGCCGCCGAGCCGAAAAACGCGGCGTGGCCAAAAGACAGCAAACCGGTAAAACCCAGCAGCAGGTTGAGGGCGCAGGCAAAAATAGCAAAGCACAGCAGCTTCATGACAAACACTGGATAGAGCCCGAGCAAGGGCGCGGCCAGCGCCAGCAGCAACAACGCGACGTAAGTGAGATTGAGAAGCTTGGTAGCCTGGGGCATGGAGGGTTTTTCTGTCCGAGTGTTCATGGCTCAGGCCTCCTTGCCAAACAGGCCGGTGGGGCGAATCATCAGCACGATCACCATGATGATGAACACCACAATGCTGGATGCTTCCGGGTAAAACACGCGGGTCAGGCCTTCGATCACACCCAGGCCCAGACCGGTCAGGATCGAGCCCATGATGGAGCCCATGCCACCAATCACCACCACCGCGAACACCACGATGATCAGGTTGGAGCCCATCAAAGGATTAACCTGGATGATGGGCGCTGCCAATACACCTGCGAGCGCCGCCAGTGCCGCACCCGCGCCGTAGGTCAGCATCACCATCAACGGCACGTTGATGCCAAAGGCTTGCACCAGCGCGGCGTTTTCGGTGCCGGCGCGCAGGTAGGCGCCCAGGCGCGTGCGTTCAATCAGATACCAGGTGCCCAGGCACACCGTCAGCGATGCCAACACCACCCAGGCACGGTAATTCGGCAGCACCATAAAGCCCAGATTGGTGGCGCCGGACAACAGTTCGGGCACATTGTAATTTTGGCCTGATACGCCGTACAACTCGCGGAAGATGCCCTCGGCAATCAAAGCCAGGCCCAGGGTGAGTAATAAGCCGTAAATGGGGTCAATTTTGTAAAGATGCTTGAGAAAAAGCCGCTCAATCACGACACCGAGCGCACCCACCGTCAGCGGCGCCAGCACCAGCGCGTACCAGTAATTGATGCCGAATTTGTCGAGCATGATCCAGGCGGCAAAGGCGCCCAGCATATAAAGTGCACCGTGCGCGAAGTTCACGATGCCCAACAGGCCAAAGATAACCGCCAGCCCAAGACTGAGCATGGCGTAAAACGCGCCATTGACTAGACCCAACATCAACTGGCCCAGAAAAGCTTGAAGGGGAATACCGAAAATTTCCATGGAGGCCCGTTAGTTGATGCCTGATATATTGAAAAAGCGGCCAACCGCACCCGCGACCAGCCGCCTTGTTGGTCAGCTTATTTCTTGTTCAGCGCACATTTGGATTCGGCCACCGTGGTGAAAGCCTGCTCACCCGGAATCTTGGCCATGGTCTTGTAGTAGTCCCATGGCACGGTCGATTCCTTGGGCGACTTGACCTGGAACAGGTACATGTCGTGGATCATGCGGCCGTCAGCGCGGATCTGACCCTTGTTGTAGAAGTCATCGATCTTCATGCCCTTCAAGGTGGACATCACCTTGTCCGCGTCGGTCGTGCCGGCAGTCTGCACTGCCTTCAGGTAATTGGTTGCGGCCGAGTAGTCGGCGGCTTGTACGCTGGAAGGCATTCGCTTGTATTTGTCAAAGAAACGTTTGGCGAATTTGCGCGAGGCGTCATCCTGGTTCCAGTACCAGCTGTCAGCCAGTTGCAGGCCTTCGGTGTTGGCCAGACCCAGGCTGTGCACGTCGTTGATGAACACCAGCAGGCCGGCGATCTTCATGGTCTTGTTGATACCGAATTCCTTGGCCGCCTTCATCGCATTGGTAAAGTCGCCGCCAGCATTGGCCATCCCCAGGATCTGTGCCTTGGACGATTGCGCCTGCAGCAGGAACGAGGAGAAATCGGAAGCATTGAGCGGGTGGCGTACAGCGCCGACAACGGTGCCGCCATTGGCCTTGACCACGGTCGAGGCATCGCTTTCCAACGAATAGCCGAACGCATAGTCGGCCGTCAGAAAGAACCAGGTCTTGGCACCGGCCTTGACCAGTGCCGTGCCGGCCACCTTGGCCAGCGCCACCGTGTCGTAGGCGTAATGGACGGTATAAGGCGAGCAGGCTTCATTGGTCAAGCGGGCCGAGCCGGCGCCGATCGAGATGAAGGGACGCTTTTTTTCCTCAGCGACCTTGGCCATGGCCAGCGACGTGCCGGAGTTCGTGCCGCCAATCAGCATCGACAGACCATCCTTGTCGATCCATTCACGGGCCTTGGAGCTGGCCACGTCGGCCTTGTTCTGGTGGTCCGCGGTGAGCACTTCAATGGGGCGGTTGAGAACCTTGCCGCCGAAGTCCTGGGCGGCCCACTTGATCATTTCACCGCCGGCCGGGCCGTCGATGTCAGCGTACACGCTGGACATGTCGGTGATGAACCCGATCTTGATCGGCCCGGTGTTTTGCGCCGAGGCGCTGAAGCCCATGCCAATGGTGAGGGCGGCGGCTAGGGTTTTGAGTTTCATGTTGTCTCCTGGTGGTTGATTGTTGATTGAGAAGCGAGGAAAAGGTTGGGTTTAAACGCCCAGATAGTCTTGCAGCATACCCATGTTTTGCACCAATTGATCCTGGGCGAATTGCTTGACGATCAAGCCGTGCTCCATGACGTAAAAACGATCTGCCAGCGGTGCGGCAAAGCGGAAATTTTGCTCAACCAGCACAATGGTGTAGCCCTTGCTCTTGAGCGTCAGAATCACCTCGGCGAGTTTTTGCACGATGACGGGGGCCAGCCCTTCCGAGATTTCATCAAGCAGCAGCAGCCGTGCGCCCGTGCGCAAAATGCGCGCGACAGCCAGCATCTGCTGCTCGCCGCCCGACAGACGCGTCCCCGGGCTGGCAGCACGCTCCTGCAAGTTTGGGAACATCGTGTAAATCTCTTCGACGCTCATGCCCCCGGGTGCCAGCGTGGGCGGTAGCATCAGGTTTTCTTCGGCCGTCAGGCTGGCAAAAATGCCGCGCTCTTCCGGGCAGTAACCGATGCCAAGGTGGGCCACTTTTTGCGCGGGCAGTGTGATTGCTTCGGTGCCGTTGATCTTGATCGAGCCCTTGCGCGCGCCGGTCAAGCCGACGATGGCACGCAAGGTGGTGGTGCGCCCCGCGCCATTGCGCCCCAGCAGGGTGACGACTTCCCCTTCGTTGACGCTGAGGTTGACCCCGTGCAGGATGTGCGACTCACCGTACCAGGCGTGCAAGTCTTCAATGCGCAGCAATTCGCGGGTCATCAATGCGCTCCCTGCAAGCTTGTGTTGGCGGTACCCATGTAGGCCTCGATCACCAGCGGGTTGTTCGATACCTCAGCATAGGAGCCATCGGCGATGATGCCCCCGCGCTGCAAGACCGTGATACGGTCCGCAATGGAGGCCACCACATTCATGTTGTGTTCCACCATCAGGATGGTTCGTCCGGCAGACACCTTTTTGATCAGTTGGGTGACCCGATCGACATCTTCGTGCCCCATGCCTTGTGTGGGTTCGTCCAGCAGCATCAACTCAGGTTCCAGTGCCAGGGTGGTCGCAAGTTCAAGCGCACGCTTGCGGCCATAAGGAAGATTGACGGTCAGTTCATCGGCAAAATCCTGCAAGTCAACCTCGGCCAGCAGTTGCCGCGCCCGCGCATGCAAGGGCAGCAGGGTGCGCTCGGATTTCCAGAAGTGAAACGAGGTTCCCAGATTGCGCTGCAAGGCAGCACGCACGTTTTCCAGCACGGTCATGTGTGCAAATACAGCAGAAATCTGGAACGAGCGAACAACGCCACGTCGCGCCGTTTGCGCAGGCTGCTCCAGCGTGATGTCTTGGCCATTGAACAAAATGCTGCCCTTGGTCGGCGGCAAAAATTTGGTCAACAAGTTGAAGAAAGTGGTTTTGCCGGCACCATTGGGGCCAATCAGCGCGTGAATATGACCGCGCTGCACCTGCAGGTCGACATGACTGACGGCGACAAACCCTTTGAATGCCTTGGTTAATCCGCGTGTCTCAAGAATGCACTTTTCTGGAGAATAAAAATCCCCGCCCAAAGGGGCGG
>NZ_JAQTWL010000046.1 GCF_028689295.1 Rhodoferax sp. | reverse complement strand
CTTCCAGTGCAACGTTGATGCCGACGGTCTGCCGATACCGAAACAAGTCTGCAATGGTTTTAGCCACGCCGAAGATTGGCACGGATACCCCGTCAATGACGTGTCTCTCGACACCAAGTAGCAGGCGTGGCTCTGAAAAACGAGCGAAACGAACCGGCGGATATTTAAATGTGGGGTGCCAGTCTTTCGAACCAATGGCCATCCAGACCTTGGGTGGAATCTGGTCAGTCAAACTGTGGAATGCCAGGGACGAAGTCAGGCAGATGACCCCCTTGGGAGCAAGTTTGGATGCCTCGGCAAGGGTGTGATTCACATCGAGAGATGCGTCTGCAAGCTGATACAGCCCCCGGGCAAGGCGAACGAGAACGCCCTCTCGCTCAAGGCGCGACACCGTCGCTGCAGTAATGCCCTTTGCAGTCAATTCACTCAGGCGCGACATGCCCGTGGCCTGCAGATGGGCCACAGCACGATTTCGCTGGGATGGTTGATTCTTGGGATTCACTGATACAAAACATCGGATATCGCCGAATAGTACCCTATGATTCATATCATTTTCAATTCACCATCACCCGATGAATGCGTTGCAAGCCAACCGGCTTGTTACCTGAACACCCATCTGGTCACTGCTCGGACTGTTGGTGTTTGGTTTCACCGTTCGAATTCAGGCTCAGAAGCCGGTTGACCTTCTTTGACAGGCAAAATAATGTCAACCCTTGCATCCTCCACATCGGCAGCCGGTGCAGCGCCGGCGATGAAGTCACGCACGGCCTGGGGACCGCCCTGACCGAGCAAGTCCCGCGCATCAGCGCCAACTTGACTGGTTACAGGCGGCACAGCCAAAGCGAAGCCCGTCAGCTTTGCAGCCTCCAAAGCCCGTGGGATAGCGTTTGATTTGAGTCTTCCAGCCTCAGTCCGGCCGATATCGTGATCTGTTGCAATCACGACATCTGAAAACAAATTCGACAAACCCGTTTGCTTGACCCATTGGGCGACCACCATCACATTGTTCGACGACAACGCACACAGCGTATTGCCCGCACCGCTTTGCTGAATCGCAAGTCCGGTTGCCACCCCCTCGCAGATCACAAGTGGTTTCTTTTTATCGGTAACCGCCAGCCACGCTTGTATTGGCGCCAGGGCATCGCTAGCCAGCACGCTCATCAATGAATCAAGCCCTGGAAAAGGCACGAAGGCGCCGACGGTGTGAGTGCCTTTTGCCATGATTTTGTCGGTGTTGAAAGCGACTTTGGGCATCAGGTGTTGCACACCGCACAGCTCCACCGTGTCTGGCCGGCCCATCGGATCAGGACGAAACATGGGGGCCAGGATCGTGCCGGTAAATCTGTGCCCTGTGGGGTACACCCGCAACTTCGCGCCATCCAGAACGGCATTGCCTTTGACAAGGTGACGATGGTCAGCTGGCGGGGTAACACCTGCCATCCAAGACTTGCAAGTGTCTCGGTTCAGATTCAGGTCAGTTGTACGCAACTCAGCAGGCGGCGGGCGCGGTAAAGCAGATGATGACTGGGGTGGCGCAAGATCACCATCCAGCCCCAAATCGCGTCCCGTGACATACATGGTTTTCTTGCCATCGCTCGTTTGTCGGCCCTCCCGCCAAGGTGCAGGTAGAGCAATGTCGCCCCGGAATGAAAAAGCGGTTGCAACACCATCGTTTGACACCAGCAACTTGTAGACAGGTTTTGAATCAGAGCCATCGCGATAGCGCCCGTGCAGCCGTGACGGAATCAGACCAGCCGTTTGCAACAGATCATCAGCCGCCCGCCACACTTGCTCCCGGTCATACGAGCGGCGTTGTTGGGGCTCTGAAGAAAATTTCGGAACTTTGGTCAGTGCTGACAGTTCTTTGGCCGCACTCAACTGGTCGATATGGGTTGCCAGCGCTGGAGTCGATTTATCTCCAAGACGGATACCACCGGTGGCATGCCACGGCTCACCCGCTGCCAGTCCTTTTTCTGCATAGCGATGCCACATTTTGAGAGAGCCGTCGCGCGCCACGGACAACCGCCCGCCAGGCGTTCGACTGGTCTCGCCCGGTAAACGAAATTCGACCATATGGTCTTTGACCTTTTGAATCTCGCAGCCGCGTGCAACGAGGTAGTTCTCAATGATTTGTAGCGAGCGCACCGTGATTCCTCAGGTATCGAGCCCCATGCGCAAGCCTGGTGCGTGACCCACATGACCATCACTCACCCAATGCGGTTTTCTCCGATCTGCAGCATGTTGCAATCGCCTTGAAAAGCTGTTGAGTTTGTCTGCCATGCCGCCCGGATGTTGCTTGTAGTCCGCCTCAAATCGCTGTTGGAAAGACCGCGCATCGAATGAATTGGCAGACGTTCCGCCGGTTTCGTTGGTGCTTTGCTTGGCGCCACCACCCGGCGTGGCAGACGGGTCAAAACGCGGGTCAACAAGACCGGGCGCTTGGGTCTGGCCCAAACTTTGGCCGCTCGCGTTCATGCCACGTCGAGCCATCGGACTCTCAGACGGGCTGGGCGCTGCGCTGCCAGGGCCAGAGCCATCAATGGGTGTGCGAGCTCGACCAGACTGGCTAGCAGGGGATGCAGTGGGTAAAACGGATGAACCCGGCAAAGCCAGCAAAGGCGTCATACTGGTGCCGCCACTGTTTGCGCTGCTGGATTTTCTGGTGTTGCTGGTATTGCTGGTGTTGCTTGGACCGGAAGCAGACTGAAATGGGTTGTTGGCATTGACCGTACCACTGATGCCACCGCCAAAGCCGACGCCAGCAGAGGAGCCACCAATCGCACCCGCCGCCTTTTGCACAGGCAGCAATGCGCCCATGGCACCGCCAGCAAGCCCCAGAGCGCGCGCACCGGCGGCACTTGCGGCAAGGCCCGCCGCCACCGGCGCACCGCCCACCATGCCAGCCGCCGTGCCAGCACTTTGCAGGGACATGGCCACCGTGCCGTTCAGCATCGACCCAGCCAGGCCGGGTGCCATGTAACCCGTCACACCATAGAACAGCGATGCGCCCCCCACACCCAAGTAGTCACCAAAACTGGGGCCCTCCGGGTGCGCCGCGTAGGCAGCCGCAATGGTATCTTTCAGCGCTTGGGTGAAGCTGTCGCCAAAGCCAATGATCAAATAGATGGTGAACAGCTTGACGCCAATGGAAATCGCATAGCCAAAGTATTTCTCAGACAAATTGTGCGTCCAGCGCGAGCCGGAAAATCCCAGCATCAACGCACCCCCGCCAATGATCAAGTACGACTCAACCAGGGTGATGAGCAGTTGAACCGCAATCAGCCCGTAGCCAAGAATGATGAACACCGAGGCAACACCCACAATGATGGCGCTCAGCATGAATTTGCCAAGTCCCTGGCCGGAGTTTGTCAAGGTGTTGATGATCATGCCACCCGTGCTGGGAGCGGCATCATTGGAGAATTGCATCAGGCTGGCGGCCACTTGCAGCCCTTGGTCAAATACCGCAGAGGGTGACAACACCGAAGTGCCACCCACACCGGCACCCGCCGCCTTGAATGAATTGATGATGGCAGGAATCCATTCGGGCGCTTTGATCAGTACCATGGCAAAAAATGACAGGGACATGACCTTGAACAAGGTCCCCACCATGATTTCCGAAAGCTCTGACTTTTTGAGCGTCAGCTGAATGGCCGACCAGGCGAATTCAAGGGCAGCCAGGCCAAAGAACAAATTGGTGGCGTAACCCAAAGCAGTCGTCATCCATCCGGCGGACGCGCCTTGAACCTGACTCACCAGCGTGTCCATCATGCCAGCGGCATTCGCCCATGGCGTGATGCAGCACAGCAGCAGAAAAATGGCGACCCGCATCCCGACCCCCTTGCTCAGTATTGGCCGGAATGGTTGCGAAAGAAATTGCGGTACAAAAGCTCGTCTTGGTACTTTTCGTTTTCCTGTTTGGCGATGGCATTCAGACGGGCCTGTTCCGCAGCAATGATGGTGCCGTGCAGTGCTTGGGTTTCATTGACCATCATGCCGGCAATTTGATTGCCAGCCTGAATTGCTTGCAACCGGCCCGCCGCAGTCTGGGATGCCAACTGAATTTGCTGCAAAGCACTTTGCGTTGTCGAAAAATTGTTGGCGTTCAAGCCCAATTGCTGCAACGCCGCGCCAATCTGGTTGTTCAAGCCTTTGTTCCAATTCACCAGATTTTGCTGTTGGTTCGAAAGCAAGTTGCCATTGCCGTAGGTTGTTTGCATGTCGGTGATGGAATTGACAGTGGCATTCACAATGCCTTGCGTGTGTTGAATCGTGCTGACCAACGATGTCAAACGCGCCGCAATGCCGCTCCACGCCTGAATCGGAATGCCGAGCGTGTTCTGGTACATGTTTTGGTACATCTGGATTTGCTGCTGCAGCTGTTCCAGATTGCTTGAATAGACATTGACCAGCTCGGCGTTGTTCAGCCACTGGGTGGCTTCCATGGCACCCACAAACCCACCTCCACCGGCATGAGCGGATGGTATTGACGCAAAAGCAAAGGCAGCCGCCACTGCGGCGCTGGAAAGCAGCTTCTTGGGCTTCATGGGATTTCCTTTATTGAATACTGTTGTCCCATACCGGCCAGACGCAAGTTGACGCAAAAAAATGGCCCTCCCACGATCAAACAACCAGTAAAACCGTGGTGACACAGGGGGATGACTGTGTGAGCGTCGGGCCAGATGCTCTTTACTGACCTGTCACAGTCAATAGCAGTAGTGTCCCAACGTTGTCACATCGAAACGTCGTAAGTTAATGAATTACTTGTCAAATTTGGTGTTTCAGTCTGGTCTCGATTTGAATGTCGTCGAGAGGCAGACTTGTGGTTTTTTGCGGTTTTCCCCCCAGAACCACCATGCACCAAGGCAAGCTCGTATTTGCGCAACTCATGCTCTATCTGCCGCTGAGCACGTTTCGCCGCTGTGTGGCCGAGCACAACGGCGAACACAAGGTCAAGGACTTCTCGTGTCTGGACCAGTTCTTCGCCATGGCCTTCGCCCAGTTGACCTACCGAGAATCCCTGCGCGACATCGAAGTCAACCTTCGCGCGCAAGCACGACGGCTCTACCACATGGGCTTTCGCTGCCAGACGATTTCGCGCAACACGCTGGCCAATGCGAACGCCACACGCCCGTGGCAAATCTATGCGGACTTCGCCCAGCACCTGATTGGCTTGGCTCGTCCCCTGTACGCTACGGAGCCGTTCGGACTGGAGCTCGACGCGGCGGTCTACGCCTTCGACGCCAGCACCATCGACCTGTGTCTGTCGGTGTTTGCCTGGGCGCCGTTTCGCTCGACCAAGGCGGCCATCAAGCTGCACACGCTGCTGGACTTGAGAGGCAATATCCCCAGTTTCATCCACATCACCGACGGCAAGACGCACGAGGTCAATGTGATGGACGATCTGGTGCTGGAGCCTGGCGCGTTTTACCTGATGGACCGGGGCTATCTGGACTTCTCCCGGCTGTTTGTCATTCACGAGGCCCAAGCCTTCTTTGTCACCCGCGCCAAGAGCAATACCAAGTTCAAGCGGCGTTACTCGCATCCGGTGGATCGCATCAACACCGCAGTGCTGTGCGATCAGACCGGTGTTCTGACAACCTATCTTTCGAGCAAGGATTACCCCACGACCTTGCGTCGCGTGGTGGTCAGGGACGACGCGGGCAAGCGCCTGGTGTTTCTGACCAACAACTTTGCCTTGAAGCCGGAACTGATCGCCGATCTGTACCGGCAACGCTGGCAGGTGGAGCTGTTCTTCAAATGGATCAAGCAGCATTTGCGCATCAAGGTGTTTTTCGGCACCAGCGAAAACGCCGTCAAGACGCAGATATGGATTGCCATATCGACCTACTTGTTGATTGCCATCACGAAGAAACGTCTGCATCTTGATCATCACAGCCTGTATGAAATCCTACAAATCCTGAGCTTGTCCATGTTTGAAACTATCCCAATAAATCAACTACTTACACCACCCTCAATAAATTCAGATCCGGATTTCGAGCTAAACCAGCTCGCTCTCCTCTGAAGAACGTTGGGACACTACTGAGTCAATAGCTATCCCACAAACGGGCAGCGTCGAACTGACCGCGTTCCCGCAACCAGGCAGACGGCCAGGTAAGCGCATCGAGCTTTTGCAGATGACGAATTCGCGCCAAATCCTCGCGTCCACTGGCCCCAACAAAGGCCATTTCCGGCGGAGTC
>NZ_JAQTWL010000027.1 GCF_028689295.1 Rhodoferax sp. | reverse complement strand
AACATAAATGCCGTTAAACTTTTCCATGACCTGTCTCCTCGTTAATGGCTCTGTGTTACGAAGTTCTCCAACCTCGAAACATAACCCACGTTTACGAGGTTGGCAGGTCATCCATCATGTCTACAGGAAGTCCCTTCCACGGGGTGATGAATAGCCATGCGCAAGCCATGGGACAATTCGCCGATGTACTTATTATTTGAAGAAACCGGCAAGTTCCTGGCCGGGCGCATCCTCTCTGAAGCGGACACATCGGCACAGGTGGAGCTCGATTCGGGCAAGCGCGTCAAGGTCAAGTCGGCCAACATGCTGCTCAAGTTCGACAAACCCGCGCCGCATGAATTAATGACTGGCGCGCAGGCCGTGGCCGCCGCCATCGAGCTCGACATGGCCTGGGAATTTGCGCCCGAGGGCGATTTTGGCTTTGCCGAGCTGGCGCGCGACTATTTCTCGGATCACGCCACGCTGGAACAGCAAGCCGCCACGTTGATGGCGCTGTATGAGGCGCCGCACTACTTTCGCCGCGCCGGCAAGGGGCGCTTTAAAAAGGCGCCGGCCGACATCCTGGCTCAGGCGCTGGCCGCCATCGAGAAAAAGAAGCAGATCGCGCTGCAGATCGAAGCCTGGGTCAAGGAATTGAGTGAAGGCGTCTGCCCGCAGGCCATCCGCGACCAGCTTTACAAGATCCTGTTCAAACCCGACAAAAACGCGCCCGAGTACAAGGCTGTGGTCGAGGCCTCGCGTGCCACCCACTTAGGGCCGCTCGACCTGCTGATCAAGGCCGGCGCCATCGATTCGCCTTACCAGTTCCACTGGAAGCGCTTCCTGCTGGAAAACTTCCCCAAGGGAACGAGTTTTCCCAAGCTCGACGCACCGCTTATCAAGGACGAGCTGCCGCTGTCGACCGCGCGGGCTTTTTCGGTGGACGATTCCGCCACCACCGAGATCGACGACGCGCTGTCGGTGCAAGGCCTGGGCACGGGCACCGTGGTGATCGGCATCCACATTGCCGCGCCCGGCCTGGCCATCCAGCCCGGCAGTGCGGCCGACCTTCTGGGCCGCGCGCGCCTGTCCACGGTCTATATGCCGGGCTACAAGCTCACCATGCTGCCCGACGAGGTGGTGCAAAACTACACCCTGATGGAGGGGCGCGACTGCCCTGCGGTGTCGCTCTATGTGACGCTGGACGAAGCCACGCTGGAAATCAAGGCCTCCGAGACCAAGCTGGAGCGTGTGCACATCGGCGCCAATTTGCGCCACGACCAGCTCGATGCGGTGGTCACCCCTGAGTGGCTGCAAGACCCAACTTTCATGCACGACACGGACCCGCCGCCGCTGCAGCACAAACGTCCGCAGCTCTCGTTTTTGTACCGTCTGGCGCAAGACCTCAAGGCCAAACGCGAGGTGGTGCGCGGCAAGCCCGAAAACTTCAACCGGCCCGACTACAACTTCAGGCTGGTCGGCAACAACGGCGCCGAGCCGCAGGGCACCGAGCAGGTGCAAATCAGCGTGCGCCAGCGCGGCGCGCCACTCGATTTGATTGTGTCGGAAGCCATGATCCTGGCCAACAGCACTTGGGGCAGCTGGATGGCCGAGCTCGGCGTGCCCGGCATTTACCGCAGCCAGGCCAGCATGGCCCCGGGTGTCAAGGTGCGCATGGGCACCAAGGCATTGCCACATGCGGGAATCGGTGTCAAAAGTTATGCCTGGAGCAGCTCACCACTGCGCCGTTATGTGGACTTGCTCAACCAGTGGCAGATCATTGCCTGCGCGCGCCACGGCAAAACCGCCGCGCTGGTGGCGCCGTTCAAACCCAAGGACGCCGAGCTGTTCTCGATCATCTCCAGCTTTGACGCGGCCTACTTTGCCTACAACGGCTACCAGAACGCCATCGAGCGCTACTGGACGCTCAAATACGTGCAGCAGCAGGGCATCACCGAGATCGAGGCCGCCCTGTTCAAGGACAACCTGGTGCGCGCCGACCACCTGCCGCTGGTGCTGCCGGTGATGGGCGCGCAAGGGCTGCCGCGCGGCGCGCGGGTGCTTGTGAAGCTGGGCGACATCGACCTGGTGTCGCTCGACATCCACGGCACCGTGATCGAGCGCCTCGACGCCGAACCCGAGGTGTTCGATGCCGAAGAAGAGCAGGACGACGACACCGCAGTCGGTCCGATCACCATCGCCGTGGACCTGAGCGACGCCGACGCCGCCCCCAACCCGCCTCCAGCAGAGGTTGTCACCGCGCCGTGAAGCTGCTGCCGCTCAGTACCCTGCAGATCGCCCTGGGCGCCTCTATTGCGGTGCACGCGGCGCTGCTGACCGTGCGTCTGGTGGACCCCCAGGCTTTCAGCCGGGTGATGCAGGACAGTCCGCTCGAAGTCATTCTGGTCAATTCAGACACCCGCGAGCAGCCTGACAAGGCGCAGGCCATTGCCCAGGCCGCGCTGGCCGGCGGCGGCGAGGCAACATCGGGCCGTGCCAAAAGTCCGTTGCCGCCGGCCCTGCTCAACACTGACGGCCAGGACAAGGAACAGGAGCAGGAACGCCAGCAGCGAGAGCTGCAGGAGCGGCAACATCTGATGCTCTTGCAGGTCAAGAATCTGCTGGCCAAACTGCCGCCCGACGAGCCGAGTCAGGAAACGCTGAGCCCCGAGCAGGCGCAACGCGAGCAAAAGCAGAAACAGCTCGTCAAGCTGCTGGCCGAAATCGAGCGCCGCATCAACCTGGAAAACGCCCGCCCGAAAAAGCGCTACATCAGCCCGGCCACGCGCGAAGCGGTGTATGCGCTGTATTACGACCACTTGCGCCGCGCCATCGAAGAGCGGGGCACGCAGAATTTCCCGCAGGCCAACGGCCAGAAGCTGTATGGCGAACTGACCATGGTCGTTAACATCAACAGTGCCGGTGTCGTGCTCTCCACCGAAGTGGTGCAAAGCTCCGGCAACCCGATGCTGGACCGGCAGGCGCACGCCATCGCCAGCAGCGCCGGGCCCTTTGGCAAATTCAGCGCCGCCATGCGCCGCCAGGCCGATGAAATCGCCGTGGTGTCGCGCTTCAATTTCACGCGCGACGACACGCTGGAAACCAGACTCAACGCCCAATAATTCCCTGCCTCAATCCACCCAATGACCACCGACCTCTACTGCGTGATGGGCCACCCCGTGGCGCACAGCCGCTCGCCCTGGATCCACGGCCGTTTTGCCGAACTCACCGGCCAGCAGCTTCGCTACGACAAGCGCGAAATTGCGACCAGCGACTTTGCCCGCGGCGTGCAAGCCTTCATTGAAGAGGGCGGGCGCGGCTGCAACATCACCGTGCCGTTCAAATTCGAAGCGGCCAGGATTGCCACCCACATCAGCGCGCACGGCTTGCTGGCGCAGGCTTCGAATGTGCTGACCTTCAAGGACGGCCAGATTCTGGCCGACAACACCGATGGCAGCGGCCTGGTGGCCGACATCGAGCGCAATGCCGGCCTGCCGCTCAAGGGACTGCGCCTGCTGCTCATTGGCGCGGGTGGCGCCGCTGCCGGCGTGCTGGGGCCGCTGCTGCAAGCCGGCCCGGCGCACATCAGCGTGGCCAACCGCACACTGCACAAGGCCAGCGAACTGGTGGCGCGGCATCTAGCCCTGGCCGCGCGGCAAAGCACCGTGCTGCAAGCGCACACCTTGCACGAACTCAATGAATCTTTCGACGTCATCATCAATGCCACCACCACCAGCCTGAGCGGCGCGGGCGTGCCGGTCGACGCCCGCGTTTTGAAGCCCGGCGCGCTGGCCTACGACATGATGTACGGTCCCGGCGCGCAAGGCTTCATGAACTGGGCGCGCGCACATGGCGCCGTGCCGCGCGACGGCCTGGGGATGCTGGTGGAGCAAGCCGCAGAAGCTTTTTTGATCTGGCGCGGCGTGCGCCCGCCTTCTGGCCAGGTGCTGGCCGAGTTGCAGGCTGTCATTGCGGGCGGGCACTGAAACCATGAAGCCGTTTTTGCGCTGGCTCGGCCTGGTGGCAGTCGCCCTGTTGCTGCTGCAAATGTTTTTTGTGGCGCGCATTGCCGCCATGCTGGTGATCGACCCGCAATCCACCACCTTCGAGCGCTCCGAAGCCTGGCGTGTGGTCACACAGAAAGACGCATTGCGCTGGCGCCAGCAATGGGCGCCTTACGACAAGATATCCAACAACCTCAAGCGCGCGGTGATCGCCAGCGAGGATGACGGCTTTGCCAACCACGACGGCGTGGACTGGGACGCGATAGAGAAAGCCTGGCAAAAAAACACCCGGGCGGAAGAACTGGCAGCGCAGGCACAAGCGAGAAACGCCGCCAGGAACCAGTCCAAAGCGGCGGCCAAGACACCCTCGACCAGACCGGCAAAGGCACCCAAAATAGTGGGTGGCTCCACCATCACCCAGCAACTGGCCAAGAACCTGTTTTTATCGAAAGAACGCACATTTCTGCGCAAGGGGCAGGAATTCTTCCTCACGCTGCTTTTGGAGGCCGTGCTCAGCAAGGAGCGCATTCTGGAGATTTACCTCAACAGCGTCGAATGGGGCGAAGGCGTGTTCGGCGCCGAGGCGGCGTCCCTGCATTACTTTCGCAAATCCGCCGCCCAACTCAGCACGTATGAAGCCGCGCGGCTGGCGGTGATGCTGCCGCGCCCCAAGTATTTTGAAAAGCTTCCCAATTCAAGCTATGTGGCGGGCCGCGCCGGCATCATTGCGCGCCGTCTTGAAAGCGCCGAACTGCCATGAGCCCGGTGCCGCGCCTCCCGGAAAACTGGCGCAGCCGCGCTGCCACCTGGGCGTCGCCGCTGGCGGCCAGCGCCGTGGGCCTGTTTTTGCTGGGGCTCATCCGGGTGCTCACCGGTGCCCAGGCGCGCTGGTGGGGCTGCCCGCCCAAGGCCGAGCAACGCATCTACTTTGCCAACCACCAGAGCCACGCCGACCTGGTGATGATCTGGGCTGCCCTGCCCAAGGAGTTGCGCCGTAGCACCAGGGCGGTGGCGGCACGCGAATACTGGACCAAGTCGCCCGTCAGGCAATGGATCACCACGGCAGTGTTCAACGTGATCTACGTCTCGCGCGAGCGCCACGCGACCGAGGACCCGCTGGAGCCGCTCATCGACGCCCTGGCCGCGGGCGACTCGCTGATTTTGTTCCCCGAGGGCACGCGCGGCCATGCGGACGAGCCGCAGGCTTTCAAGGCCGGGCTCTACAACCTGGCACTCAAGTTCCCGCAAGTGGAGCTCATCCCGGCCTGGATCGCCAATGTGCAGCGCGTCATGCCCAAGGGCGAGGTGGTGCCGGTGCCGGTGCTGTGCTCGGTCACCTTTGGCGTGCCCATGCAAGTGCAGGCTGGCGAAGACTGCCACGCCTTTTTGCAGCGTGCCCGTAGCGCGGTCATGGCTCTTCGCGACATCTGAGGCCGAACCGTGTACCAGACCCTGAAAAACCTCAGTCCGTCGCAGCAGATCGGCGCCATGTTCGTGCTGGTGTTCGGCCTGCTGTTGCTGGCCTCGCTCACCTTGTTTTTATTGTCGATGCGCGAGCATGACGATGTACAGGAACAGCAAGGCCAGGGCGATCGCATTCAGAACCTGAGCGGCCTGCTGCGCACCAGCTGGGCGCTGATATTTGTGTTCTGGGTGGCCTGGCTGGCTGGCGACATCACGCGCCTGGTGCTGTTTGCGTTGGGTTCCTTTTTTGCGCTGCGCGAGTTCTTGACGCTGTCGCCGACGCGCCAGGGTGACCACCGCAGCCTGGTGCTGGCTTTTTTCGGGGTGTTGCCAATTCAGTATTTTCTGGTGGGCACCGAGCACTTCAACCTGTTCACCGTGTTCATCCCGGTCTATGTGTTTCTGGCGCTGCCGGTGGCCAGCGCGCTGGCCAACGACCCGGTGCGCTTTTTGGAGCGCAACGCCAAGCTGCAGTGGGGCATCATGGTCTGCATTTACGGCATGAGCCATGTGCCGGCCCTGATGCTGCTGGACTTTCCGCGCTACGACAAGCAAAACGCCTTTCTGGTGCTGTTTCTGGTGCTGGTGGTGCAAACCTGCATGGTCACGCAGCACCTGACGGCCCGCTACCGGCCACGCCCCCCTGCGGCAGCACAGATCAGCCAGAGTTTCAATTGGCAAAGCTGGGCTTGGGGCATGGCGGCGGGCAGTCTGCTGGGCACCCTGCTGGCGGGCATCACACCCTTTGTGCCGGGCCAGGCCTTTGCCCTGTCATTCATCGCCTGCGCGGCGGGCTCGCTCGGGCATCTGGTCATGAAAGCCCTCAAGCGCGACCGCGGCATCCCGATCTGGCAAGGCCAGGGTAAAGCGGTCACCGGAGCCGGTGGTATGCTCGACCGCATCGACTCGCTTTGCTTTGCCGCGCCGGTGTTCTTTCATTCGGCGCGCTGGTATTTCGATTTATGAGAATCCTCGGCATCGACCCCGGCCTGCGTACCACCGGTTTTGGCGTGGTGGACGTGAGCGGCTCCGAGCTGAGCTACGTGGCGAGCGGCACCATCAGCACCACGCACCTCGACAAAGACCTGCTGCCCGAGCGCCTCAAGGTGCTGTTCGACGGCATTCGCGAAGTGGTGGCGCGCTACGAGCCCGATGCATCGTCCATCGAGATCGTGTTTGTCAATGTCAACCCGCAATCCACGCTGCTGCTGGGCCAGGCGCGCGGTGCCGCCATTACCGCGCTGGTGTCATCAGACTTGCCGGTGTCGCAATACACCGCCCTGCAGATGAAACAGGCCGTGGTGGGCTGGGGCCGCGCCAGCAAAGGCCAGGTTCAGGAGATGGTCAAGCGCCTGCTGAACCTGCCCGGCCTGCCCGGCCCCGACGCTGCCGACGCGCTGGGCCTGGCCATCACCCACGCCCACGCCCACAAAGCCATGGCCCGGCTGGCACTGGCCGACGGCGTGATTGGCGCGGGCAAGGGGAAATACAAGGCGGGACGGAGCCGGTAAGCGTGTAAGATTCAAATTAAAAACAGCCCGTGAATACTGCTCCGAAAATGTCCTGGAGAAATAATGCGATTAGCAACTGAAGAGCAATCAACCATCAGCGAGACCATTCGCCGGGCTGACAGAGAGGCGCAGATATACCTGTTTGTTTCGCGTGTGGACTTATGACACGGGAAAAGATTGAACTTCTGCTAGAAGAACGGTTTGGCCCGCACCTCGCCGCGGGTCACCTGGGCTATTCGCTTGAGAGATGCCAAGACTTCCCGGAATGATCACGGTGACCATCGGCACATTCAACCCACTGCGCATCTGGTCGGACGTGTGGCGGCACCGTTACCTGCTTGGCCAACTCATCAAGCGCGATGTGCTGCTGCGCTACCGGGGCGCCATGTTTGGCGTGCTGTGGATTTTTCTTAGCCCGCTGTTCATGCTGATTATTTTTGCCTTCGTCTTCGGCCAGATATTCCAGGCGCGCTGGCCGCAACAAGACAGCGGCCTGCCGTTCTGGCTGCTGCTCTACTGCGGCCTCATTACTTTCAACATCTTCGCCGAAACGGTGTCACGCGCGCCGGGCGCTGTGCGTGGTTACCCCAGCTTTGTCAAGAAGATCATCTTCCCGGTGCACATCCTGCCAGTGGTGCCGCTTGGCGCGGCCCTGGTGCATGGCAGCTTCAACTTTCTGATTTTGCTGGTTGCGCTGGCTTATATGGGCAAGCTTCAGGGCCAGGTGCTGCTTTTCCCGTTGCTGCTGCTGCCTGCCTTGCTACTTGGCCTGGGGCTGTCGTGGTTTGTGGCAGCATGGGGCGTATTCATCAAGGACATGACCCAGATCGTGCCGATGTTCGTGCAAATGCTGATGTTCATGTCGCCCGTGTTTTACCCGGTAAGCGCCGTGCCAGCCGTGTTGCAACCGGTCTATCACTACAACCCCCTGAGCGCCGTGATCGAAGCCAGCCGCGCCGCCGTCACCGGCCAGCCGATTGCATGGGGTGCCTGGGGCATCACCTTTGTCTTGTGTTTGGTGGGTGCAATGCTGGGTTATGCCTTCTTTCAGCATAGTCGGGAGGAATTTGCTGATGCGCTCTGATGTTGTGATTTCGGTCAAAAACCTGACTAAAACCTACCGGATCTTTGGCCACCCTGGGGACCGCATCAAGCAGGCACTGACTTTTGGACAAAAGCAGTTTCACAAAGAATTCACTGCCTTGAAGGATGTCTCGTTCGAGATCAAAAAAGGTGAAACCGTTGGCATCATCGGACGCAACGGGTCCGGGAAAAGCACGCTGTTGCAATTGGTTTGCGGCATTCTCAAACCAACCTCGGGCTCTGTGGAAGTCAACGGCCGAATTTCTGCGTTGCTTGAATTGGGTGCCGGCTTTAATCCGGAATTCACCGGTCGGGAGAATGTGTATTTTCAGGGGGCAGTGCTAGGCATCTCCAAGGAAGAGATGGTGCTTCGCTTCGACGACATCGCGGCATTTGCTGACATCGGCGAGTTCATTGATCAGCCGGTGCGAACCTACTCAAGCGGAATGTTCGTCAGGCTGGCGTTTGCGGTGGCCATCCATGTGGATCCACAAATCCTGGTTGTTGACGAGGCTCTTGCCGTTGGGGATGCAATTTTTCAGGCAAAGTGCTTTCAGCACATCAAATCCATTCAGAAAGCGGGTGGTTCAATCCTTCTGGTGACTCATGTACTGGAGCAGGTTGGTCACTTCTGTGATCGCGTTCTCATCCTGGACGGCGGCAACCTGCTTGCCGATGGCAATGCTTCAGAAACACTCACGTTATACACAAAGAAGGCGCTAAACCCAGAGAGACATCCCTTGGATAGCCGTGCCTTAGACGATCCATTTTCATCACACTCGTTCTACAACGCAAAAGAAACCCGTTGGGGTGACCGCGCCGCAGTCATCACGGATGCCTGTTTGATCCAAAACAAATTGACTGATCCAGAAGTTTTTTCTTCTGGACTGAAAATAGAGCTGACGATCAAGGTGATATTCCGTGATGCTGTCGATCAACCGGTCTATGGTCTCACCATCAAGACCGCTGACGGCGCACAACTCTTCACGATGAATTCACGTCAATCGCCCTCAGCTTCACCTTTCAGGTCTCAGAAAGCTGGCAATCTTGTAAAGGTATGCTTTCGCTTTCAGCCCTTTCTCGATTCTGGAGATTACTTGATTTCTGTTGGTGTGGCCGGTGACACTGAAAGCGGCCTCGTGCCCCACGACCGGCGCTACGATTCAATCTTCCTGCGGATCGCTCATCCGATGACATCGTCAGGCGAGATTGCGATGAATCCATCTGTCCACATTCTGGATTGACGCATCTTCCCTTTCAAACAAATTTAATGCCTCGAAGTACCGTCTTTGATCGGGATTTCCTGCAAACAATGGCCTTGGCCATCTTTGTTGTCACTGCCTTATTCACATGGCAGGGTCGCACTGGGTTCAACCTGTGGGATGAGGGCTTTCTCTGGTACGGTGCCCAGCGGGTCGTGCTGGGTGAGGTGCCTGTTCGCGACTTCATGTCTTACGATCCCGGTCGCTACTATTGGTCAGCAACTCTAATGAGCCTATGGGGCAACAACGGCATCATGACCTTGAGAGGTGCTGTTGCCATATTTCAGGCAATGGGATTATTTGTCGGCCTCTTGTTGATAGCCCGCGCTACAAAAAAGCAGAGCTTCCTATATTTGTTGCTATCCGCCGTGACCCTGGCCGTGTGGATGTTTCCCCGCCATAAGCTGTTTGACATCTCGCTGTCCATTTTCTTGATTGGCGTATTGACTTTTCTGGTTCAAAACCCGTCAATCAGACGCCATTTTTTGACCGGTCTATGTGTCGGCATCGTAGCAACTTTTGGACGAAACCATGGCGTTTACGCCCTTGCGGGAAGCCTTGCAGTCATGTGCTGGTTGAGCATCAAGCGAACTGAAGTTCCAGAATTATTCAAGTGCTTTACATATTGGGCACTCGGAGTTGCTACCGGCTACGCCCCGATACTGATCATGGTGCTATTGGTTCCAGGCTTTGCCGTCGGATTTTGGGACAGCATCCGCTTCATGTTTGAGATGAAGGCGACGAATATCCCACTTCCAATCCCTTGGCCTTGGCGCGTGAATTTCAACTCAATGTCGCCTGGCGATGCAGCTCGTGGTGTCCTGATTGGCCTGTTTTTTATCGCCACTGTCGTTTTTGGCGTGCTAAGCATCGCTTGGGCAGTCTGGCAGAAAATGCATGCCAAACAAGTCTCACCGACACTGGTAGCAGCAGCATCCCTGGCGCTACCCTACGCCCATTACGCATACTCTCGGGCCGATGTGGGCCATCTCGCGCTTGGAATTTTCCCGTTGCTGGTCGGTTGCCTGGTTCTTCTGGCCGCCCAGCACGCCAAAATCAAGTGGTCTCTGTCGCTCATTTTGTGCGCTGCGAGCCTATGGGTATCGCTCATAGCGCATCCAGGCTGGCAATGTCACATCAGCAAACAATGTGTCGATGTCGAAATATCCAGCAATATGCTCCAGGTTGATCCAGGTACAGCCAATGACATTGGACTGCTTCGTAAGTTGGCTCAACAGTATGCGCCAGATGATCAAGCTTTTATCGCCACACCTTTTTGGCCGGGGGCTTACGCGCTACTCGAACGTAAATCTCCGATGTGGGAAATTTATGCACTACTCCCGGTTTCGCAGTCCTTTGAGCGAGCTGAGATAGACCGCCTAAGAAAAGCCAAACCTGCATTCGCTTTCGTTTACGATCTGCCGCTGGATGGGCGTGAAGAATTGCGGTTCAGGAACACGCATCCGCTGACCCATCAATATATTCTGGATAACTTCGAGCCACTCCAAAATTTGTCTCATCAGGCCTATCAAATTTATAAGGCAAAAGTAGGTGACTAAAAACTACCAGTTCGATCCAGTCCAGCGGATATGGGCCAAGCCCGGCACAAGCACACTCACGTACTCGGATGGTGATGAAAACGAGGAGTATCTTTTCTCTGTCATAACCAATGCCAAAGATGTCAGCGCCAATTCCCCAGAGTTGGCTTCTGCCATAAAGGATTGGCCCAGCGAATACCACCTGAGCCCCGTTCGACACAACTTGCTGCGCCCTTTTACGCTCGGGCCGTCAGACCACATTCTGGAACTGGGTTGCGGATGTGGTGCGATGACGCGCTATTTGGGGGAGACCGGGGCGAAAGTCGTCGCTGTTGAAGGTAGTCGACGTCGTGCGGCCATTGCAGCAGCACGTTGTCGTGATCTGCCGAATGTTTCGGTGTACTGCGACAATCTAATCGAATTTCAAGCAGACGAAGCATTCAATTTCGTCACGCTAATCGGCGTGCTGGAGTACTCAAATCAGTTCATCGCTGGACCTGACCCAGTATGTGCCTGTTTGGAAAAAGCTGGGGGATTTCTTGCCAAAGATGGCGCACTGGTTGTGGCCATCGAGAATCAACTTGGCCTAAAGTATTTCAACGGATGCAACGAAGACCATGTAGGCATTCCTTATTTTGGCATCAATGGCCTATACCGTAATTGCGATCCAGTGACGTTTGGTAGACATGCATTAGCGGCAAAATTCAGAGAATCAGGCTTTTCAGTCCTTGATTTTTTCTATCCTTTTCCTGATTACAAGCTACCGGGGGCGATTCTGAGTGAGGCAAGTTTGCACGACCATCGTCTCAACATTGCGGATTTACTGATTCACTACACAGGACGGGATTACCCTGAAACCCATCAGCGCGCCTTTTCCGAGGGTCTAGCATGGAGAGCAGTACTCGAAAATGGATTGCTCCCTGACTTGGCCAACTCGTTTGTCATCTTCGCCCGCGTGACTGATGGGACATTACGAGCCACAAACTGGTTGGCGAAAATCTATAACCGCAATAATCGCCGGCTATGCTATCAAGTCGAAACTAGCATCGTTCCCGGAAACCAGGGCGAATTGAACGTGGTCAAACGCCGACTTTTCCCCGATGCGCCTTTACCGCACACAGCCTGGTTGCAACATTCAGTCAACGCCTCCCAGTACTTTACCGGTAATCTTTTGATTGGGCGTATTCAGGCGACGATTGCGCGCGAAGCGAGCGTAGACGAGATAGCTGGATGTTTTGCACCGTGGCTCAATTTTTTGCGCGGCAACGCAGAAAAAACAACCGACAGATTGCCAGGTCATTTTGTCGACTGTATACCGTCTAACCTAGTCTGTTGCACCGATACCAGCCTGCGCTATATCGATGCAGAGTGGGTATGTCACGACTCCATCACCTTGGCTTGGATCATAGTGCGCGGCATTTATCATTCACTCGATGGTTGCCTTGAAAATTACAATACCATTCATTTCACTTATCGGCAATTGATCGAAAAAATTGCTTCACTCAATGGCTTCAAACTCACCGACGCGGATCTCGTTTTGGCCAATCACTACGAAAAGCAACTGGCCGACCAGGTTTTAGGCTCGGGCAGCGGTCCCATCAGTCTTGAAGAAGCGCTTGAGTCTAAAGTTGTGGGCTTTTATCGTGCTGCTAGAAACATCGCAGAATTGCGTCGCTCCCATGCCGAAAATGAGCAAGAAGTTGCCCGCATTAAATCCACCATTTCATGGCAGGTTACCAAGCCTTTCCGTTTTTTCTCTTTTTTGTGGCGCGCACTCAAAAAACAATTTCAATAGCGTATGGCCTGAAAACCGACCCCATCGTCACGCATAACTGGACAAGACCGTTTTGACTACCACTATTTTCTACACCTCAATCTGTGCTAACTATTTCGGGAAAGCGCTCACACTGGCTGCGTCCTTAAAGCAAGCGCATCCGAATAGTCGTTTCGTCATCGGCTTGGTCGAACGTGATATACCGCCCGCATTCGATAGCGTCAACTTTCCCGCCGTCGACGAGGTGATTTTGGCGCGTGAATTGATGCCTGATGATAGATTCGAAGCTTGGGTATTCCGCTATTCGATCGTGGAAGCAGCCACTGCAATAAAGGGTATCCTGCTGAAATATCTATATGAGAGCCACCCATCGATAGATCGTTTTGTGTATCTCGATCCAGACACTTTTGTCTATTCTCCTTTGCATGAACTTTTTACGTTACTAGACAGTGTTCCGATTATTGTCACCCCACACCTCGAAGTGCCTGGCAATCTGGAAATGGAATTAAGCGCCCTTCGTCATGGCGTTTTCAATTTGGGCTTTCTTGCCGTTCACCGGCATTCGGAGACCGAGCGATTCATCGACTGGTGGGTAGCTCGATTGGACTTCGCATGTTACGACGACATACCCAACGGCATTTTTACCGACCAGAAATGGATCAATCTAGTGCCGTGCTTTTTCGATGTGAAAGTTTTGCGCGAACCTGGATACAACTTCGCCACTTGGTCTCTCATGGATCGCAAGCTCTCGCGTAATGCAAGGGGTACTTACCTCGTCAATGGTCAGCCGCTGCGATTTGCACACTTTTCTGGATTCGACAGCAACATGTTCCACCGCTGCGTCGCGCTTTGGGCAAAGGATAACCAACCGCTTCTCGAAGCTTTCGCGAGCGAGTATGGCGATATGTGCGACGCGAACCAAGCTCAGGCCTTCAGGTCAATCCCCTGGTCTTACCGACATTTTCTTAAAGGGGTAAGCATCTGGAGAAGTACTCGCATCGTCTGGCGCGAATGTTTCGGTAATGACTCACAAGACCCGTTTACCTTGAGCAACAGTCGAATCATCCTTTCCCTGTTCAGGAAAGCCCGACTCAAGTCTTTTGTTAGAAAATTTATCCAACGCCATGCCTGATTTAAGCGTTTCCATCGTCATCCCGTGCCATAACGATGGCGCCTACCTCCGTGAGTCACTCGCCAGCGCATTTGCGCAAACTGCTCAGAACACCGAAATCATCCTTGTGGACGACGGTTCGACTGACCCGGACACGATTGAACTCATTAGAGAATTATCGACTGACCCTCGACTGATCGTGATTCGCAGCCAGCAATGCCAGGGGCCGGCGGCAGCGCGCAATCATGCTATCCGCCAAGCTAAAGGGAGTTTTATCCTGCCATTGGACGCGGATGATTTCATCATGCCAACATATGTAGAAAAAGCCTGTGCTCTCTTGGAAGGGGATAGCCGACTAGAAATCGTTTACTGCAGGGTACGTTGGTTCGGTTTGGCCCGCGGAGAATGGAAACTACCCGCCTTTGATGCTGAGAAGTTTGTGCTAGAAAACACGATCTTCGCGACCTCTATGTTCAGACGTACCACCTGGGAGGCTGTGGGCGGCTACCGTGAAAACATGATCGACGGCATGGAGGACTACGATTTCTGGATGAAGATACTCGCCATTGGGGGGAGCGTTCACCAAATTGATGAGCCGCTGTTTCACTACCGCGTGAAACCAAAATCCCGAACTGCACGCCTAAAGGATGAGAACCGCGCAGTGGAAAGGCGCGCATATCGCACCCTTTTCGAAAACAACATCGAGTATTTCTGCCGGCCAGAGAATGTCAGAATCATTTACTTTTCGCTTCTTGCGCGACTGCGCGCCGAAAAAGATCAACGTTCGTCTTTTCTGTGGCGTCTGTTATTCCGTCACTTCGTGCGATTGGAACTGATCGTCCAGACCTGGATCAAGCGCATGGTGGGCCGAGCTTGAACAATCGGTGAACATTCAAATTCGACCACCGTCTTTTTACCAATTCTGGGCAGCTCAACGCAAGGTTGGCAGCCCATGCCGGACCAGCATGCGCAGCTTGTACGGCCAGCCACCAAAAACGGCGAAGAAGCCGGCACTGGCGATGCGGCGGCTATTTTGCGAGGCGGTTCTGCCCATGCGTAGCTCTTGGCGGTGCTGAATCAAGGCGCCTACTGCGGGCAGGTAGATTTGCTGCAGGTAGCGACCATTCAGGCGTAACACCGAAAGCACCGTACCTTCAAGCACCAACAAGGCCAGATGCAGTGGCAGCATGATCTGCATCCAAGGTGCTGGGCAGGTCATCACCATCACAAACGTCTTGTTGCGCTCCGACAGCGCCCGCCGACGGAACGTGGTGGCAAGCCGCCCGTCAGCCACTTTGCCTCCCCCAAAACTCTTCCCCTGCCAATGCCGGTAGCCAGACACTGAAAGCGCCCGCACCGGATACCCCGCCAGCCGTGCCCTACAACACAAATACATATCCTCGGCAATGGATCCGAACCATTCCGGGAACCCTTCCATTTCATCCCACAGGTCTTTGGGTATCCACAGACAAGCGCCAATCACCATGGCCACATCGCCGCGCTTCGGGTCAAGGTTGGGCACCGGGTTAAAAAAGGGGTCCAGCAAGCAGCCACGGTCGATCAGTTGGCCACTGGTGGCATCAAACTGAGGCAAGGTGAGGATGGCGGGTTTTGCCAGACGAGCCGCCTCGGCAAGCAGCGTCTGCAGTGCATCCAGAAACAACGCTGCGTCGTTGTTCAACAGCAGCAGGTATTTGCCTTTGGCTGCAGCCGCCATGCGGTTGTTGGCAATGCAAAAGCCCACGTTGTCCGGGCTTGCTATCACTTTCACCTGCGGGTAGTGCTCGCGGATGTAGTCCAAAGACCGGTCACTGGAGGCATCGTCATGCAACAGGATTTCCACGGATATGTCGCCTTGTTGCGCCAGCACCGAGCGCAGGCAGTCGTCAATCACGTCCATGCCGTTGTAGTTGGCAATGCAGACAGAAACCAATGGGGCCAGGTTGCTCATGCGCGTTGCAGCCATTCCCAGGTCCGCGCCACCCCATCAGCCAACCCCACGCCTGGCTGCCAGCCCAGCCGGGCGCTCAGGCGCGTGTTGTCCAGCACCACGCCGCGGACATCGGTGCCGCGTGCCGGGCGGTAGGTGGCGTGCAGGGTTCGACCGCAAACCTGCTCAACCACGGCTTTCACCTGGTTGACGCTGTAGCCCATGCCGCTGCCCAGGTTGTAAGTGCCGCCGTCCTCAGGCAGGCGAATCAGGCGCAGCGAGGCTTCGACAACGTCGTCGATGTAGATGTAGTCGCGCACATTTTCGCCATCGCCCCATATCTCCATGGCCGTGCCCAGACGGGCGTGCTCAAGCAGCGTGCGCACCAGGCCGAATCCGTTTTTCATCGACTGGCCTGGACCAAAAGCGTTGGACGGGCGCACGATGGTGACGGCATGGCCCTGAGCGCGCAGCGCCAGGCAAAAGCTTTCTTGGGCCGCCTTGCCCGCGCCGTGGTTGGACAGCGGCGCCATCGGGCTGTCTTCCGACACCGGCAGGCACTGCGGGTTGCCATAAACGGTGCCGCCAGACGAAAAGAAGATCAGGTGCGTTTGCGGCTGCGCCCGCAGCAAATCCAGCAGGTGCAAGGTCAGGGCCAGGTTGCCCAGCTCCAGGCTCGCCTGGCGGGCCGACGACCCTGGCGTGGTGGCAGAAGCCAGGTGGACTACCGTGCTGCATTGCGACAGCAGCTGCTCCAGTTGATCGACGTCGTGGCGCCCCACAATGTGAACGGGCACTTTTTCCTGCTGCAACCGCGTGGCCAGAGCACGGCCAATAAAGCCGGCACCGCCCAGCAGCAAGACGCCGTCGTGACTCATGCCTTGCGCTCCAGCAGGTCTTGATAGGCGGCGGCGTAGCGGCCGGCGCAGTCGTCCCAACTGCCAATCGACTCCTTGATCCAGCGGCGGGCGGTTTGCCCGGTTTGCTGGTTTTGCGCGGGGTCTTCCAGCCAGTCCAGCCCCTGGCAAAGCTCGTCGCGGCTGGCGGCCAGCCAGCCGGTCTGGCGATGCTGCACCATGTCGCGGTGCGCGGGCAAGTCAGAGGCCAGCACCGGCAGCCCGGCGGCCATGGCTTCGAGCATCACTTGCGGCCGCCCTTCGTCGTGGCGGCTCAGGGTGATCAGGCCGCAGGCCTGCGGGAACCATGTTTGCATCAACTCCGCCGGGTGCGTCGGCCCGTGGTATTGCACCCAGGGTGGCAACTCAAGCTGCTCCTGCATCGGGCCGAACAGGTGCAGTTGCCGCTGCTGGCCGAACAGACCTTCGCCCCAACTAAACAGGTCGCCAATCTTGTTTTTGGTGAGCCGCGTAATGGCCAGCCAATGGCGCGTCTTATCGACAGCCACAGGGCGCAGCACCTCGAACCAGGGCTGGTCAACGCCAAACGCAATCGGTCGGATTTCGGCCACGTCGCCAAAAGCCTGCTCCAGCGCCGGGCGCATCCAGTCGGCGTTGGGCGCAAGAATGGCGCGGCGCTGCTTCAGTACAGCGTGCAGCAACGGCGTCATGCCGGGCAGCTTCAACAGGCCAAAATCGGTGCCAAGCACCGTGATCAGGGCGGGCGTGTTGGTGCCCCAAAGTGGCAAGGCGTTTTGCAGCCAGTTCACATGCACCACGTCAGCAGGATGGCGGCGGTAAGTGCGGCCCAGACGCGTCAACAAGCTCAGGATTGACCCGGCTGCCAGCGCGCGGCGCGTGCGCAGCAGGTGGGCCATGCCGCCCTGCTCTGACAAGCGCGCCAGCCAGAGTGCATCCGCAGGCGTGGCGGCGTCTGCAACACAGGCGGGCAAGTCGCCCGGCGGCGCCCAAAGCGACAGCTTGACATCGCTGCGGCGGGACAGCGCGCCAGCCAGGTTGGCAATAAAGCGGCCGCGCCAGTCCTGCAGGTTTTGTGGGAACGAGGTGCTGCTCATCAAGACGTTCAAGCTAGTCACCTTGCACGTCTTTGGTGTCGATGTCTTTGAAATGCAGCGCAGAAATCTGCTCGGAAACAATGCCGATCAGGAAGGTGAACACGGCCGAGATGAACAGCAGCGCGCTCATGTTGGTAAAGCGGCCCTCGGTCAGATAGGTGAACAGGTAGTAGCCCAGACCAATCAAAAAGAAACCGGCGCTAACCGGCAGAAACAGCCTTTGCGGCGAGAACAGCGTGCCGATCTTGATGATGATCAGCAAAAAGCGCACGCCATCACGCAGCGGGTGAATGTGGCTGGCGCCACTGCTGCGGCGCGGTGAATGGATCGGCACATAGGCCACGCCGTAACCGGCCCTGAAAAAGCTCATGGTGATGGTGGTGGGGTACGAAAAGCCGTTGGGCAGCAGGTACAAAAACTGCCTGAACCGGGCGGCCCGCACCACCCGAAAACCCGACGTGAGGTCGGCAATGGGCTGCATCACCATCCAGCTGGCAAAGCGGCTGAACACGTCATTGGCCACCGCGCGATGCATGCCGGCCTGCGAGCCGGATTGCCGCGCACCCACCACCATGTCGTAGCCCTCTTCAAACTTTTGCAGCAGAGCGGGAATGTCTTCGGGGCGGTGCTGACCGTCGGCGTCCATGAAGACGATCACATCACCACGCGCCGCCCGCGCCCCGGACTTGATGGCGGCGCCATTGCCTTTGGGGTAGGGGTGGCAGACCACGCGCACATGGCGTTCTTCGCATACTGCCAGGGTGGCATCGGTGGAGCCATCGTTGACGACGATGATTTCTGTGGCCGGAGGCAAGTGCATTGCCAATGCCGGCAGCAGGCTTGCCAGGCCAGCGGCTTCATTGCGGGCAGGAATCACAATTGAGTAGGTATCAACCCGTTTTTTGGCGACCGTTTGCATTTTTCTCCATCGTCTCAAATAGGTTCTTCAGTTCATTCACGCTTGCCTGATCTTTGGCAGCGACTTTTCGGGTCATCAGGCCGGCATACTCCTGTTGCGCCTGTTCCACCTGATTGGACTGAATGTACAGATGGATCAAATTGACGCGTAGCGCAACGCTGCCGGGGTCACTGGCCACGGCTGCCCGAGCATAAGCCAACGCAAGCGGTGTGTCATGCATTTTGGCAGCTGCATGGTCCATGGCCACCGCATAGATCATGCCGCGTATGGGGCCATCTGCCGAGGGGTTGGACAGCGCTGCATTGATGAGTGCCGTCACTTCATGGTCGCCAAGACACAAACGGTTTTCCACCAACAACCCAGACAGGCTCTGCACCACCGCGCGGTCGCCAAAGGTGAATCGCCCAGTTGCAAAGCGCTCCTGCAATTGCACCAAAGTTTCAACGTTTTTGGGCACACCCGCCGTGCAGTCGAGGTAGAGCAAGCCCATCAGTGGTGCCTTGCTGTTTGCATCCAGCCTGGCGGCAAGTTTGAAGTGATACTGCACCATGTGGTAAGCCATCGGCCCACCGCCACCTGATTCATAGGTGCGCTGCATGGCCACTGTGGCAGCCTGGTAGTTGGCGCGTGCCGAACCCGGATGGTCGGACACCTCAATTTGTGTGCGATGGAATTCGTCAGCCCATTGCAGTGAACGCAGACTGGTGACCAGCCCGCAAAAAACAACAAAACTGCCTGCCAACACCAGCCGGGGCACCAGCCATGTAGGTTTTTTTTGATCTGAAAAAAGCAGACTTGCGAGCCAGACAAGCAGGCCCAAAAATGCCATGTAGTTGCGATGCTCATAGGCAATTTCCAGCGGAAAGAAGCTCGACTCCAGCAAATGAGACGTCAGGAACCAAAACACTGCAAACGCAAACAGCGGCCGGCGTGCACGCTGTTGCAGGGCCAGCGCCACCACGGCGAGCCAGCCCGCCATCGCCAGCAAGGTGGAGGCCGGCTGAAGCAGCCCGCGCGATATGGCAATGTCGTCATGAAAAAGGGCAAAGACTTCCGGCGTGGGCAACAGCATTTGCCGCACATAAAACCAGAGCACGCGGGTTTCGGTAAGCAAGCGCTCACGCAAATTAAAGTCCCGCACGCTGTAGCCCGCGGTGATAAAGCCCCACTTTGCCCAGCACACCCAAATCACTGCAGCACCGAGCAACAGCAAGGTCAGCCATTTCACCTTGGTTGAAACTGTACTGAAGGTGCCAAGTACCAACCATTCAATCAAGAATACATACAACGGGAGCAGTAGCCCGGTTTCTTTGGAGAGGATCGCAGCCGGCCAGCACAGCAGCAAGCTCGTCGCAATGGCAACAAACCCGGGAATGTTTTTTGCCTGACGTCCATACAGGTAGAGC
The DNA here is from genome assembly GCF_028689295.1 of Rhodoferax sp. Lineage (GTDB taxonomy): Bacteria > Pseudomonadota > Gammaproteobacteria > Burkholderiales > Burkholderiaceae_C > Rhodoferax. The sequence goes on along the minus strand of NZ_JAQTWL010000027.1, from coordinate 7,919 downwards.
GTTAGCGCAGCCAGCATGAAGAGCGCCGACAGGCTCGTCATGCGCTGCACCACAAAAAGAACCGGTGTCAGATTGATCGGGTGAAAGGCCCAGATGGCAGTGATCCATAACGCAGGGATCAGTGAACGGGCGCTGCGGGTGTCGAAACCCAAGCGGCGCCACAACTGACGCGCCAAGAGGTACACCAGCATGGAATTGGCCATGTGAATGGCCAGATTGGTAAGCTTGAACGAAAAAGGGGAGTCGCCAAAAAAATGGAAGTTCAGCGCGAAAGTCGCCATGCTGAGGGGGCGACCAAGGGGGCTGGATCTTCCGCTGGTGGCAGCTGCAAACAAAGATTGAAATGATCCGTCGAAGGCTTGCAATGCAATGTTGCTAACAATGTTGGATATGTCATCAAATATGTAGCTGCCATGCAGACCAGACCAGTAAACCGCTACGAGTAATAGAAAAAGAAAAACTAAACATAAAGATTGTGATGAAACCAAAACAAATTTGGAAACCAATTCCTGATTATTTTGAGTTACCTGCATAGTCTGGTACTTACAACCTAAAAAAAGAAGGGCCCCACTTCCGTGGAGCCCTTCTTATCAAAACTTATGCTGAGTTATTTGCAGCTAGCCGGGCGATACTTAGCATCAATAGTGCCACCACAGGTCCAATTCAGCACACCATTTCCTGCGTCAGCAGGAGTCATGGTAATAGTAGCGCCAGAAATCTTGCTTTCTTCAGCCGTTGCAGTTGCAGTGATTACGCCGCCGGCGCCCGCTGAAACGCTAGCAACATATTTGGATGTTTGGTCAGCAAGAGTCAATGAGCCAGCAGCAGGCAAAGACCCTTTCGTCTGAAACCACTCGGCCACAGCCGTCTTGCCACCTGAAGCAGCCAGAATCACTTCTGTCACCTTAGCCCGCACCGTGTAATCCTGATAAGCCGGCAAAGCCACGGCAGCCAAAATACCAATGATCGCCACAACGATCATCAACTCGATCAGGGTAAAACCCTTTTGCATAGAACGTTTCATCACAAACTCCTTTAAATTGAAAAACCATCATCTGAACGCTTGGCCTATGCAGCAGGTTCCGTGCCAGCCTGTTCCAGGCTCAAAAAGCCGCGTTTGTAACAAGATTTGTCAGTGATGCGCCCAAAGAGGTGACACATTTTGTTACGCAACTTAAAGAAATTGACATTTTTGTCACCTTCGTGCCGCAGCATGTCGCGTTGCAGGTGCACAACGTGAGGCTCCGCTTAAATCCTGAATGCCTCAACTTTGAGGCCCGCAAAGATCGTGAAATCTGAAACATTACGGGTGAGCAACGTATGACCGTAATGAATTGCTGTGGCCGCAATCAGAGCGTCATACGCACCAGCGGTCAGATTTTTGGGTAGCCCTGCCAGCATGCGCGCATGGGTTCGACCCACGGGCAAGGAAAAATCCAGAATTGGAATGAGAGAAAGCAGATGTTCCACAAAGGCAGCCCGTTGCGCCTTTCGCTCAGGCGTGTTGGCACGCTCCACACCCACCAGAAGTTCGCTGGCTGTGACCACACTCATATAGGCACCGCCATAGTTTGTCCAGCGCGCCAGGTCGAGTGGGTGATCAGATTTTTCCGCCAACACCTAAACGTCGGTGTCAATTACAAGGCCCATGGATCGTTCCGATTGGTGAGATTGGCCCGCACTGCGCCCAAATCTTCGGCCATGGACCGCCTGTCTGACGTGCTGAGTTGCGGGCCTTGCGCCAGCAGGTTGTCCAACAGGTCGATCGGAAAGCCATTTGATGCGCCTGCGGGCAGCACCCGGGCGACGAGCTTTTTGCCACGCTGTATGTCCAGTGTTTGCCCTTGGTATTGCACTTGATTCAGAAAATTTGACAGCCCGCGAGAAAACTCCGTCACGGTGAGTGCGATGGCACTCATGAATTTCTCCTGAAATATGATAATCAGTTTATCCTCTTTTCTGATTTCACGCACAAAGAGAGAGAGGCCAGGCACTAGCCCCTTCACAACGGGCGTCAAGCAGCCGGCTTGCCTGATATCCTCCGCCCATGCCCCGCCATTCCCAACTGCTGCACCCTGCCCGCCCACCCGTTGCCACCCGTGCTGCCGCCACCGTGCTGCTGCTGCGCGACACGCCCGAGGGCCTGGAGGTGCTGATGACGCGGCGCTCAAACAGCGCCAGTTTTGTGCCGGGCGCCTATGTGTTTCCGGGCGGCGGGATCGATGCGGCCGACGGCTGCTGCCACGCGCTGGCGCAGCGCCGCGCCACGCAAAGCGCGCAGGCGCTGACCGAGGCCATTGCCGCAATTAGAGAGAGTTTTGAAGAGCTGGGCGTGCTGCTGGCGCGCCATGCCGATGGCAGCTGGGCCACACAGGCCGAGGTGGACGCGCTGGACCGGCAAGGCGACTTTGGCGTCCAGTGCGCGGCGCGCGGCCTGACGCTTGCCGCCAGCGATATTTATGTGCTGGCGCGCTGGATTACCGACCGCGACCTGCCCAAGCGTTTCGATGTGGGTTTTCTGGTGGCGCGCGTGCCGCCCGGGCAAACGCCGGTGGCCGATGAAACCGAGCAGTTCGAGCCGGTCTGGGTGCGACCCGCCGACGCGTTGGCGCGGCACCAGGCGGGCGGCTTTTTCATGATCTACCCGACCATCGTCACGCTGGAGCGCCTGCACGGGCTGGCCACGGTCGATGCCGTGCTACAGGCCTGCGCCGCGTCCGAGGAACCGCTGTGGACCAGTTGCCCGCGTACCGGGCTGCTGGCCGGGCGCGAGGCGCGCTTCATGGAGCACGAGTCGGCTTATGGCGAACTGGCGCTGGTGTGCCCGGACGGGCAGATTGCCCACGCGCTCGACTGGCAATACGAGCAGGCCGTGCCGCTGCTGAAAAACATGCAGCGCCTTACCGCCCCCAACCCCGGCGCCATGACCGGCCCCGGCACCAACAGCTACCTGGTGGGCGAGCCAGGCACCGGCTTCATCGCCATCGACCCCGGCCCGGCGGACGATGCCCACCTGCAAAAACTGTGGCGCGCAGCGGGTGGCGACATTCGCATGATTGTCTGCACCCACTCGCACCCTGACCACGCGCCCGGCGCCAAACCGCTGCAGGCCATGTGCGCCAACCAGCCGACAATTCTGGGCCTGCCGAGTGCCGCCACGGCGCGGGCGCATAGTGTGTTTGCGCCGGACAGGGTGTTGCAGGATGGCGAGTTGTTGACGCTTGGCAAAAATACCTTCGCGGCGGGAGCGCCGCTCCTACGGGATGCAGACATTGCGGTGGGGGCAGATGTCGCTGTAGGAGGCCCGCCCTCGGGCCGAAGGATGTCTGACACCACTCACACGCTGCAGGTGCTTTACACCCCCGGCCATGCCGCCAATCACCTGTGTTTGCTGCTGCTGGAAGACGGCTTGCTGTTCAGCGGCGACCACATCCTGAACGGCAGCACCACGGTGGTGGACCCGCCCGATGGCGACATGAGCGACTACCTGCACTCGCTGGATGTGCTGCACGACGCCTGCACGGCGCACCAGCTCAAGTTCATCCTGCCCGCGCATGGCTACGTGATCGGCGGGCCGGACGACGAGGCCGCGCAGGCCATCGCCCGACTCAAGGCGCACCGCCTTCAGCGCGAAGCCAAGGTGATGTCCGCCATGCAGGCGCAGCCCGACGGCACGCTCGACGACTGGCTGGTGCAGGTGTATGCCGACGTGCCGCAGCGCATGTGGCCAGTCGCCAAGCGCTCGCTGATGGCGCATGTGGCGCGCATTACCTCACTGATGCCGTAAGCGTCACAGTGCCATGCCGGCTGTCATCATTTCCTGCCTGGGCCTGCTACTGGTGCTGTGGCTGGTGGGCGCGCCCTGGCTGCTTGAACGCAAACGCCAGCGACTGCGTGCCCAACCCTTTCCGGCGCCCTGGCGCGCGGTGTTGCAGCAGCGCATGCCCTATGTGCGCCGGCTGCCCGCCGACCTGCAATTGCAGCTCAAGCAGCACATGCAGGTGTTCCTGGCCGAGAAGACGTTCATCGGCTGCAACGGGCTTGAGATCACTGACGAGATCCGCGTCACCATTGCCGCCCATGCCTGCCTGCTGATCCTGAACCGCCCCAGCGGCTACTACCCCAATCTGCGGCAGATTCTGGTCTATCCCGACAGTTTTGTGGTGCAGCGCGACCAGGTGGACCACATCGGCCTGACGCACCGCTCGCGCGAGGTGCTGGCGGGCGAATCGTGGTCGGAGGGCCAGGTGATTTTGTCGTGGCAAGACACACTGGACGGTGCGGCGGTGGTGGACGACGGGCAAAACGTGGCCATTCATGAATTTGCCCACCAGCTCGATCAGGAAAGCGGCAGCGCCAACGGTGCGCCCAGGCTCGGGCGAAGGGCGCAGAGGCAAAGCTGGTCAAGCGTGCTGGGAAGCGAATTTGCCACGCTGCAAGCCCGCGTGACGCGCGGCGCGCCGTCGCTGTTCAGCGACTACGGCGCCACCGACCCGGGCGAATTTTTTGCTGTGATCTCCGAGGTGTTTTTTGAGCAGCCCGAGGCCATGGCTGAGGAGCACGCGGCACTGTACCGGGAGCTGAGCCAGTTTTACCAACTGGACCCGCTGAGCTGGTAGCTGACACGCCATTGGTTACCATTGCGGCCAATGATCAAACCTCACAAATCCGCGCCACCGCCCAGGCCGCTCAGCCAGGACGGCGAACGTCTGTCCAAACGCGTGGCGCACCTGATGCACTGCTCCCGCCGCGAGGCCGAGCAGTACATCGAAGGCGGCTGGGTCAGCGTCAACGGCCGGGTGGTCGAAGAACCCATGGCGCGCGTAACCGACCAGAGCGTGGTGGTGGACCCGCACGCCAGCCTGATGACGCTCACCGACGTGACGCTGCTGCTGCACAAACCGCCCGGTTTCGAGACCACGGCGGCCCCCGGCGAAGCGGGCAAACGCGTCAAGCCCGCGCAACAACTGCTGCTGCCGGCCAATCACTGGGCGCAAGATCCTTCCGGCGTGCGGCTGCTGAAACACCACTTTGTGAAACTTGCCGCCTGCGTGCCGCTTGAGGGCGCCGCCAGCGGCTTGGTGGTGTTCACACAGGACTGGCGGGTGCTGCGCAAGCTCACCGAAGACGCGGCCATCACGGAGCACGAATTGGTGGTGGAAGTGGCGGGCGACGTGGCGCCCGAGGTGCAGCAGCGCCTGAACGCGGGCCTGAGCAGCGACGGCCAGCCGCTGCCACCGGTCAAGGTCAGCATCAACAGCACCTCGGACAGCACCACACGGCTGCGTTTTGCATTGAAGGGCGCGCACCCCGGCTTGATTGCCTACCTGTGCGAGCGCGTTGGCCTGCACATCCAGAGCATCAAGCGCCAGCGCGTGGGCCGGGTTGCACTGTCGGGCTTGCCGGAAGGCCAATGGCGCTACCTGCAGGCACACGAACGCTTTTAGTCAGGTGCCAAAAAGCTGGCCGCGCGCTGCATCGGTGATGGCCAGCACGCAGGGGTGGCTGATACGCCGCTCGACCGACACCGCGTAGAACTCTTCCACCAGCTCCGCAGTGTGGCCGATGACCTGCACGCCAAACTGCGTGCAGGTTTCGTCTTCAAGCACGCGCGGCGCCATGAACACGCCCTGGCCTTCGCGGCCAAAGGCTTTCATCAGCGCTGCATCGTCAAACTCGCCCACCACCACGGGCGCAATCTGGTGTTTGGCGAACCAGCCTTCGAGCTGCCGGCGAACCGACGCCGTGGCGCCCGGCACCAGCATGGGCACACCATCCAGACAAGCCGGAAACTTGCCCTGAATGCCCGGCAGCAGGCCGGGCGCAGCAAAAAAACTCATCACGCTGCTGCCCAGCGCATGGTTGAAGGCCTTGACGCTGACGCGCCGGGGCATGGGCTCGTCGGCAATCACCAGGTCGAGCCGGTGCAGGGCCAGTTGCGCCAGCAGGTCGTCGAACTTGCCCTCGCTGCACAGCAGCTTGACCGGCTCATGGATCGAAAAAGCGGGCTCCAGCAGCCGGTAGGCGATGGATTTGGACAGCGAATCGGCCACCCCGACCCTGAAATCCAGCCGCCGCTGGGCGCCGCGCACCTGGCGCAGGTTGCTTTCCAGCTCGCTGCCCAGATTGAAAATTTGATCCGCATAGCCCAGTGCCAAGCGGCCGTGCTCGGTGAGCTCGAGCCCGCGACCGCTCTTGCGAAAGAGCTTGCGCCCAAGCCAGTCTTCGAGCAGCTTGATTTGGCCCGACAGCGTTTGCGGTGTGGTGTGCAACTGCTCGCCCGCGCGCATGATGCCGCCAGCGCGTGCCGTGACCCAAAAATAGTAGAGATGCTTGAAATTCATGTGTTTGACCCCAGCTACTTTACCTATTGTTCATATTTTACGAAGTGAATTTGTTAATAATACGAATTTACACGAAGTGATTTGAACCTTACAGTTTGCCTTGTGTCTGAATCATTGACACTGACAGGAGGAATTTATATGCGATTAAGTACCAAAGGCCGTTTTGCCGTTACCGCGATGATTGATGTGGCGCTGCGCGAGAAGCTCGGCCCCGTGCCGTTGTCCGACATTGCCACGCGCCAGCAAATTTCGCTGTCGTACCTGGAGCAGATGTTCAGCAAACTGCGCCAACAGGGCTTGGTGGCCAGCACGCGCGGGCCCGGCGGTGGCTACACCCTGGGGCACCGCGCCGATGCCATCACCGTGGCTGACATCATTGGCGCGGTGGAAGATGAGGCGCCTGCCAAAGCGAGCACCGATACGGTTTCGGTAACTCCCGACATGGCGCAAGACCTGTGGGACACCATGAACGCCAAGGTGCTCGACTTCATGCAGTCGGTCACGCTGCGCAGTCTGGTGCTGGATCAATTGGCCAAGGGCGTCAAGATCGAGCAAAAGCCCGCGCCCAATCGCGGTGTGTTCAAGAAACCGGTGCACCAGCCGGTGCGCACCAACGCGCCCAATTCGGTGTTTGCGCTGGGCCAGTCATTGCTGGCGCGCGGGTAACATCCGAAATCAGTCGGGGACAGAGCTGGTGCGCGCTGCGTCACTGCGGTCTGTCCCACGATTTATGAAGTAGTTGTGAAGCCCACCGATAAGCCGGATTCTGTGCGCCAAAGTTGCCTTCAGCGTGACTGCCATTAATCTGGGCTACTGATCACTCAGTAGCTCGGTGCTACCTACCCGCACACTCCGGGGGCCCCATCAACGTGTGCCTATTTGGTATTGCTGCGCGTAGAGATTGCCCGTTTCACCCGAACTTAATCGGCTCGTCTCTGTTGCTCTGATCCTCACCTTGTACCCGGGGCTTGCGCTCCGGGCTTTCAGTGGACAGCCGTTAGCTGCTACGCTGCCCTATGCAGTCCGGACGTTCCTCCAGTGCTCTGTTTCCAGAATTGCACCAGCGGCAGTCTGGCGGGCTTCACACGCCGATTATCGCGGCTGAACCCGGCTTACTGCCCGGGCTTCTAAGCTTATGCCCAAAACAATTGATCATGTAGTTCAAAATGCTTGCTCAATCAATTCGAGGAGCTCCGCATGAAAGCCGACAATGTCCTGCAAACCATTGGCAACACGCCGCATATCCGTATCAACCGCCTGTTCGGCAACACGCACCAGGTGTGGGTCAAGTCCGAGCGCGCCAACCCCGGCGGCTCCATCAAGGACCGAATTGCGCTGGCCATGGTCGAGGCCGCTGAAGCCTCCGGCGTGCTCAAGGCCGGCGCGACCATCATCGAGCCGACCTCGGGCAACACCGGCGTGGGTCTGGCGCTGGTGGCCGCAGTCAAAGGCTACCAACTCATTTTGGTGATGCCTGACAGCATGAGCGTAGAGCGCCGCCGACTGATGCTGGCCTATGGCGCCAGCTTCGACTTGACGCCGCGTGAAAAGGGCATGAAAGGTGCCATTGCCCGG
>NZ_JAQTWL010000045.1 GCF_028689295.1 Rhodoferax sp. | reverse complement strand
CACCGACCATTCCGCGGTCACCACTCACTTGCCGCGCTCCACACCCAGCACCTGGGAAGTCGTCACGGAAATCTGCCAGTCTGACTGGCCGAGGGTACCAATTTGCAGCGGCCTGGGCAGTTGCGAGGTGTCGAGCGCAAAGCGGAACTCGACGATGTGCTGAGCGCCAGGTTCGATATCCGCCGCGTCGGCGATCTTCCACCTGGAAATGCGCCGCACCGCCGCCATGGCATCCGTCAGGGTTTCGAAATTGAGGTTCAGCGTCAGGCCCTGGGTGGCTTCGGTCATGTCCCCCGCTCCGACATTGAGCCGCCAACGTTGTGTCAAGGGGTGATAAATCAGACGCATCCGGCGCTGGACCGACGTGATCTTGCGGTTGGTCCAATACCAGCGCTCACGCAACAAATCGGCCTGCGCCACAAAATAGATTGGAATCCCCTTGAGCAAAGCGTCTTCAACAACAACCGGCAACTCAAATCGGAACTGTGCCGACAACCAGAGGCCGTCATCCGTGCGATCGAGTTTCAGCACCGGCGGGCGACCGGGCTCAGACGCATCGGCGGCCAGCGCCGGGAACGTCCACCCCTGCACCAACACCATGGTGATGGCCGCCAGCCAGCAACGCCAGCGGCTAAGCAGCAACTTTTTCGAGCAAAGCGTAATAAAAGCCATCATGGTCACCGATCGGATTGTCGGACGCCACCGCGCCTTGCGCACTCATGCCAGCCAACAAATGCCCGGGGGATGGTAATAATGCCGCTTGGGTGTTGCTGGCAAGAAACGCCTGGATCTGTTGCTCCCCCTCGGCCCGAAACACCGAACAGGTGCAGTACAGCAGACGCCCGCCCACTTTGAGCAATGGCCACAGCTGTGCCAGCAGCCGGGACTGGATGGCCGCCAATTGGGCGATGTCCGTCTGACGGCGTAACCAGCGGATGTCCGGGTGTCGGCGCACGATGCCCGATGCCGAACACGGCGCATCCAGCAAAATGGCATCAAAAGGCTCACCTTGCCACCAGGATGCCACTTGCGCCGCGTCCGCGGTCATGACCTCGGCCTGGAGTCCAAGGCGCCCCAGGGTCTGGTGGATGCGCTGGCAACGCTCGGCATCCACATCGAGCGCCGTCACAGCCAGATCGGCCAGCTCCAGCACGTGGGCGGTTTTCCCCCCGGGTGCGGCGCAGGCGTCCAGCACCCGCAGCCCAGGGCGACTGGGCAGGCCTGCGAGCAACAGCGGTGCGACCAGTTGGGCCGCGCTGTCCTGCACCGACACCCAGCCGTCGGCAAAACCTGGCAAGTGCTGCACCGGACAGGCAGCGGCCAGCATCACACCATAGGACCCCACGGGCGTTGCGGCCAGGCCAGCCTCACGTAATGCCAGCAGATACCGGTCCTGGGTCGTACGGCGGGCATTCACACGCAGCACCATCGGCGCCTGTTGGTCCGCGGCCGCCAGAATGGCCTGCCATTGCTGTGGCCATTCGGCCTGAAGCTGCTCAATCCACCAGGCCGGGTGATTCCAGCGCGCGACCGGATCACGGTCTGTTTGCGCCAACAGGGCATCCCGCTCACGCAGGAACCGCCGCAGGCAGGCATTGACAAACGCCGCCTGGGGCTTGATGGCCGGGGTTTTCTTGGCACACTCCACCGCCTGGTTCACCAGCGTGAAAGTGTCGTAATGCGCAGTTTCAGGGCGCCATAACAACGCCAACGCTGTACACAACAACGCGTCCACCATGGGCGGCGGTGTGCGTGGCGCCAGCAACTTGCGCAAGGCCTGAGCCCGCCCCAGGGAACGCAGCACCTCAAAGCTGAGCGCCTGCACACCCGGACGGCTGGCGGGAGCCACCGCATCCAGCGCCGCGGTCCCGGATTGTCCCCGGCGGACAGCCTGAAGCACCTGGGCGACCGCCTGCAGTTGACGCCACAAAGGTGGCCGTTGTTCGTCATTCATCACAACTTGAGCATAAAAAACGCCTCATGCCCGCATAAACAGGACATGAGGCGCTATATTTTATATAGCTATCGAGTTACTCGGCGGCAGCGTCCTCGCCTTGCTCGGCATCGCTGACACCGGCCAGTTCAGCGGCTTCGGCCTCGGCAATGGCACGGCGCTCAGCGTCGTCCATGCTTTCGCGAACCTTGCGTGCGTCGTGGTAGGCCAGACCGGTACCGGCAGGAATCAGACGCCCGACGATCACGTTTTCCTTCAGACCACGCAATTCGTCGCGCTTGCCCATGATGGCGGCTTCGGTCAACACGCGGGTGGTTTCCTGGAAGGACGCCGCGGAGATAAAACTGTCGGTGGACAACGATGCCTTGGTGATCCCCAGCAGCAGGTTGGTGTAAGTGGCGGGGATCTTGCCTTCGGCGCGCAGTGCGTCGTTGGTGTTGAGCATTTCCGAGCGCTCGACTTGTTCACCGATGATGTAGTTCGAATCACCGGCACTCTCCACCACCACACGGCGCAGCATCTGGCGAACAATCACTTCAATGTGCTTGTCGTTGATCTTCACACCTTGCAAGCGGTAAACGTCCTGCACCTCGTCCACGATGTAACGAGCCAGTTCTTCAGCACCCAGCAGGCGCAGGATATCCTGCGGATCGGCCGGGCCATCAACCACGGTTTCGCCCTTGTTGACGATCTGACCTTCGTGCACCAGGATATTCTTTTCCTTGGGCACCAGCTCTTCCCAGACCTTGCCATCCGGATCGGTGATCTGCAGGCGAATCTTGCCTTTGGTTTCCTTGCCGAACGAGATCGTGCCGGTCATTTCGGCCAGCACGCCCTTGTCTTTGGGCGAGCGTGCTTCGAACAATTCGGCCACCCGCGGCAGACCACCGGTAATGTCGCGGGTCTTCTGACCTTCCACCGGGATGCGGGCCAGCACTTCGCCTGGGCCCACATCCTGACCATCACGCACCTGAACCAACGCACCGACCGGAAAGCCGATGGTCACCGAGTGGTCGGTGCCTGGAATCTTGACTTCGTTGCCTGAAGCGTCCACCAGTTTCACCTGGGGACGAACCACCTTGGCAGAACCACGGCGTTTCGGGTCAATCACCACCAGGGTCGACAGGCCGGTGACTTCGTCCACCTGCTTGGCCACGGTCAGACCTTCTTCGACATTCTCGAACTTGGCTTGCCCGGCAAACTCGGTGATGATGGGGCGTGTCAGCGGGTCCCAGTTGGCCAGGATGGTACCGGCCTTGATGGCCTGGTCGGCCTTGACCGTCAGCACGGCACCGTAAGGCACCTTGTGACGTTCGCGCTCACGACCATGCTCGTCGTGAATGATGATTTCGCCAGAGCGCGAAATGACCACCAGTTCACCCTTGCCATTGGTCACATAACGCATCGTGGCGTTGAAGCCGATGTTGCCGTTGGACTTGGCTTCGACACTGGAAGCAATGGCCGCACGCGACGCGGCACCACCGATGTGGAAGGTCCGCATGGTGAGCTGGGTACCCGGCTCACCAATCGACTGAGCGGCGATCACACCCACTGCTTCACCACCGTTGACCAAGCCGCCGCGGCCCAGGTCCCGGCCATAACACTTGGCGCAAATGCCAAAGCGGGTTTCACAGGTGAGCGCCGTGCGCACCTTGACCTCATCCACACCGGCCAGTTCCAGCTCTTCAATCAGGTCTTCGTCCAGCATGGTGCCGGCTGGGGCCAGCACCGACTGGTTTTCCGGATGCAGAACGTCGTCTGCAGCCGTGCGGCCCAGAATGCGGTCACGCAGGGATTCGATCACCTCGCCGCCTTCAACGATGGCGCGCATCAGGTAGCCGGCGTGGGTGCCGCAGTCCTGTTCGGTGACGACCAGATCCTGTGTCACGTCGACCAGACGACGCGTCAGGTAACCCGAGTTGGCGGTTTTCAACGCGGTGTCGGCCAGACCCTTACGCGCACCGTGAGTGGAGATGAAGTACTCCAACACGTTCAGACCTTCGCGGAAGTTCGCGGTGATGGGCGTTTCGATGATGGAGCCGTCGGGCTTGGCCATCAAACCCCGCATACCAGCCACCTGACGGATCTGAGCAGCAGAACCACGGGCACCTGAGTCGGCCATCATGTAGATGGAGTTGAACGACTCTTGCGGCACCCGGTTGCCATGGCGGTCAATGACCGTCTCTTTGGAGAGCTGGCCCATCATCACCTTGGACACTTCGTCGCCGGCCTTGCCCCAGATGTCCACCACCTTGTTGTAACGCTCACCGGCCGTCACCAGACCCGAGGTGTACTGCTGGGCAATTTCCTTGACTTCTTTTTCCGCCCGCTCGATGATGCCGGGCTTCTCGGTGGGCACCAGCATGTCTTCGATCGAGATCGAAATACCGGCACGGGTAGCCAACCGGAAACCATACTGCAGCAGCTTGTCGGCAAACACCACCGTTTCCTTCAGCCCGCACTTGCGGAACGAGGCGTTGATCAACCGGGAAATTTCCTTTTTCTTCAAGGCCTTGTTGATGAACTCGAACGGCAGACCCTTGGGCAGGATTTCGGACAACAGGGCGCGCCCGGCCGTGGTCTCCCACAGCTTGGTGGTCGGCACCAGCTCACCGGTTTTCTTGTTTTTGGTGTACTCGGTCAGGCGCACGTTGATGCGTGCGCTCATTTCGACCTCACCCGCGTCAAAGGCGCGCTGGACTTCAGCCACATCGGCAAAAATCAACCCCTCGCCCTTACCATTGATACGGTCACGGGTGGTGTAGTACAGACCCAGCACCACGTCCTGCGACGGCACGATGGAGGGTTCGCCATTGGAGGGGAACAGCACGTTGTTGGAGGCCAGCATCAGGGTGCGGGCTTCCATCTGGGCTTCCACCGACAGGGGCACGTGAACAGCCATCTGGTCACCGTCGAAGTCGGCGTTGAAGGCCGCGCAAACGAGCGGGTGCAGTTGAATGGCTTTGCCTTCGATCAGGATCGGCTCAAAGGCCTGGATGCCCAGACGGTGCAGCGTTGGCGCACGGTTCAGCATCACGGGGTGCTCTTTGATAACCTCTTCCAGGATGTCCCACACCACCGGGGTGCCGGATTCAACTTCCTTCTTCGCGGCCTTGATGGTGGTGGCAATGCCCATGGCTTCGAGACGGGCGAAGATGAAGGGCTTGAACAGCTCCAGGGCCATCAGTTTGGGCAGACCACACTGGTGCAGTTTGAGGGTCGGGCCCACCACGATCACGGAACGGCCCGAGTAGTCCACACGCTTGCCCAGCAGGTTCTGACGGAAGCGGCCACTCTTGCCTTTGATCATGTCAGCCAGTGACTTGAGGGCGCGCTTGTTGGCCCCCGTCATGGCCTTGCCACGGCGGCCGTTGTCCAGCAGGCTGTCCACGGCTTCCTGCAGCATGCGCTTTTCATTGCGCGCGATGATTTCCGGGGCCTTTAACTCCAGCAGGCGACGCAGACGACTGTTGCGGTTGATGACGCGGCGGTACAGGTCGTTCAAGTCCGAGGTGGCGAAACGGCCACCATCCAGCGGCACCAGCGGACGCAGGTCCGGTGGCAACACGGGCAACACATCGAGCACCATCCACTCAGGCTTGATACCGGATTTCTTGAAGGCTTCCAGCAACTTCAGGCGTTTGGTGTTTTTCTTGATCTTGAGCTCAGAGCCGCTTGGGTCGTTGCGCAACTTCTCGATTTCGCTTTCGATGTCAAGGTTTTGCAGCAATTCCTTGACGCCCTCGGCACCCATCTTGGCCTGGAATTCGTCGCCGTATTCTTTGAACTTGGCATCAAAGTCGTCCTCGGACATGATGCTGAATTTCTTCAGCGGGGTCATGCCGGGGTCGGTGACAACGTAAGCTTCAAAGTACAGCACGCGTTCGATATCGCGCAGGGTCATGTCCAGCACCAGGCCCAGACGGCTCGGCAGGGACTTCAGGAACCAGATGTGGGCGCAGGGTGCAGCCAGGTCGATGTGGCCCATGCGCTCGCGGCGCACCTTGGTCTGGGTGACTTCAACGCCGCACTTCTCGCAGATCACGCCGCGGTGCTTGAGGCGCTTGTACTTGCCGCACAAACATTCGTAATCTTTGATGGGGCCAAAGATCTTGGCACAGAAGAGGCCATCACGTTCGGGCTTGAAAGTCCGATAGTTGATGGTTTCAGGTTTTTTGACCTCACCAAAAGACCAGGAACGAATCTTTTCGGGTGATGCCATGCCAATCTTGATGGCATCAAAATGCTCGTCGGGCGTGAACTGCTTGAACAGGTCGAGTAAAGACTTCATGACTGTTATTCCTCTATTCTCATCAATTACGAGCGTTCCAGCTCAATATCCAA
>NZ_JAQTWL010000026.1 GCF_028689295.1 Rhodoferax sp. | reverse complement strand
TTACACACAAGCACAGCTAAATGCAGTGGCCAGGAAGCTCAATGAGAGGCCTCGGAAAACTCTAAACTACGAAACGCCTGCTGAACAATTCAGCCAACTTGTTGCATCGACCGGTTGAATCCAAGGCCCCAAGCGGGCGCTTACGGCGGTCGGGTATGCACCCACGCAGACCGCCATACAACCCATGGTTATGTGAACATGAGAAAACAGTATTTGCCAAGTCACCTGCCATACCTTAAATTTGCCTCACCCCGACCCAATAAGGAAAGCAGCATCATGATCACCCAGACCCACAGCCAAGCCGCACAAACCATCAGCAGCGGCGTTCTTTTCAGCCAGCTGGACGCGGACGGCTTTCTCGTCGAGACCGCCAGCTGGAACCCGGAACTTGCCGGACAACTGGCCAGACAAGCCGGCATTTCCGAGCTGAGCGCCAAACACTGGGAAGTGATCAACATCGTTCGCAATGGCTTTTTCTCCATCGGCGCGCTGCCGGTGATGCGCCTGGTTTGCCGTGCCGCCGGCCTGGACCCGAGCCGGGCTCACGAGTTGTTCAGCAGTTGCAGGAGCCTGTGGTCGATAGCCGGTCTGCCCAACCCTGGCGAAGAGGCCAGGTCGTACATGCAATGACCCCCAACGGCGCGCCGGATGGGGCAAGGTTCAATGCATCACCCGAAAGCGGGTGCCCTTGTAGTTGAAGACCGAACTGCGTGGCTGAATCTCTTCCAGCCTCAGGTCGGGGGTGACCTGTCCACCCTGCGCCAGCACCAGGTTGTTGACCAGCAGCAGGCGTTGCGCGGGGCTATCCGAGTAAACGCTGCCGGTGATGGTGATTTTGGGAATCTTGCCCCGCAGCTCTGCCGGCAATTCGCTCAGCAACGGGGTGGATGCAGGACGGGCTGACGTTGAAGCTGGTGCTGGCACTGACGCAGCCATGCTGGCAGTTGGGGTAACCGTCGTCACTGCTATTGATTCAGCCCGAACGGAACTTGAAACATCAGCGGGTCGCATCAATATTGCTCCGGCGGATGCGGCGGGTATGGCAGGCGGTGCTGCCCCGGTTTTTGAGCTTGTCCGTTCTGCCGGCTTGGCCCTGGCCACGGGTGCCTCGGCAGCCACAATGGGCACTGGCGCGATGTGCGTGATTGCCGCAGGCGGCGAGTTTGGCGCGACCTGCACGACGGGCGCAACGGGTGCCGCAGGTGCAATTGTGTTTGGCCTCGGGCTGGCGGCCGGTGTCCAGGGCGCCACTGGTGGCGCGTCAGGCGTTCGCCAAAACCAAAAAACGATTGCCAGCACGACCAGCATCAAACCTGCTGCCGCAGCCATCCACACAGGACGGCGCTCGCTTGGGTTGCCAGCGTTGCCGGCGGGCAGTTGGTGGCGTGTGTGCAGCCCGGGCGCTGCGCCGCGTTCGCGCTCAGTGTCGGCCCGTTTGAGTGCGTCGAGGATGTAAGACATGGGCTTATTGCGGTTCGGTGAGCAGTCGGGGCGCCTGACCCTGCGTGGCGCTTTCAAGCTGCATGAAGGTCATGGGGCCGGGCTGGCCGTCGGGTGTGATGCCACGGGCCTGCTGAAAGGTTCGCACCCGCGCGCGCAAGGCAGCGTCGAGTGCAACCGGCGTGCCACCGTTGGCCGCAGTGGCGATGCCGTCGAGCTGGCCCAGGCGGCTGGCCAGCCAGTCGATGGCCGGGCCGGTGCTGCCATCTGGCAGGCCAACGGTGTAGCCCGGCGGCATTTGCCAGTAGGTGGCAAAGTCGCCACGCCACCACTGCGCCAGATCAAGCAGTCTGACGCTGTGCAAGCGCCCGGCCAGCCGCAAAGTGGCGGTTTGATCGGACAGCCCTGCCAGCACCGCATGGACAGCCGGACCCTGGGCCGCGTGCAGCGTCAGGATGCCAGGGCGATTGAGTTGGCGCAGCAGCGGCAGGGTCAGTTTGCTGGTGCGGTAGCAGGGCACGCCTTGTGCGCTGGCGCTCTGGCAGGGGTCTGCGCTGTTGGCAGGCAGTTTCCAGTCAGGTGCCAGTTCGCGCCAGGCGGCGTCGATGTCGGTCGGCAGTTGCGGCCAAAGCGTTGGCAGGTCTGTGAGGGGCGCGGCAAGTAAGCCAACGGCTGACACCGTTTGCATGGCGGATGCCGGCGGCTGGGCTGCTGGCGGCTGCGCCGTGCTCGCCGCCGTTTGGGTTGCGCTTTGCGTTGTGCTTGTAGTCGTCTTCAACTGCAGCGCCAGCAGCACCAGGGCCGCCAGCAGTGCCATGCCTGCCAAGGCGTAACCCATGCGTTGTCGCTTGGCGCTGGGGGCTTGCCCGGCCTCGGTACCAAAGACCTCGGTAGCCGCCTTGTCCACGACTCTGCGATTGACCTGGTGTACGCCGGTGGCCCAGGAGCCCAGCAGCGCGCGCCCGCAGAGCAGGTTGATGCGCCGTGGCACGCCGCGTGCGAGGTGGTGGATGCGCTGCAAGGCCTTTTCATCAAACGGCAGTGCGCCCGTTTGACCCGCCACGCCCAGGCGGTGCGCTATGTATTGCCTGGTCTCGGCGGGCGACAGTGCGTCCAGGTGAAAACGCGCCACCACGCGTTGCGCCAGCTGTTCCAGTTCGGGCCGTGCCAGCATGGCGCGCAACTCGGGCTGGCCGATCAGCACAATCTGCAGCAGCTTGCGCTCGTTGGTTTCCAGGTTGGTCAGCAGGCGCAATTGCTCCAGCACGTCGGCAGCCAGGTTTTGCGCCTCGTCGATGATGAGCACGCTGCTTTGCCCGGCGGCGTGGCTTTGCAGCAAAAAGGCGTTGAGCGCGTCGATGTAGTCCTTGACGGTGGGTGTGCCGGTGTGGGTGGCCCTGAGCGCAATGTGAAACTCTTCGCAGATCGATTGCAGCAACTCCAGCACGCTGAGCTTTGGGTTGAAGATGTAGGCCACATGGCAGTTGGGTGGAATCTTCGCCAGAAAGCAGCGGCAAATAGTGGTCTTGCCGGTGCCGATGTCACCGGTCAGCAGCACAAAACCACCCCCCGTGCCGCCCGTGGCCTGCGCACCGCCCGCCACGCCATAGAGCAGGTGCGCCAGCGCCTCACGGTGGCGCTCGCTCATGAACAAGTAGCGCGGATCCGGCGCGATGGAAAACGGATCCTGGCTCAGGCCGAAATGGGCGCTGTACATGGCCGTCTTCAGTCCTGAAACAGCGTCAGCAGCCGGTCCAGGCCACCGGACTCTATCGACACGTTGGCAAATTCACGCACCGCGGGTTTGGCATGGTAGGCCACCGACAGGCCGGCCACGCTCATCATGGGCAGGTCGTTGGCGCCGTCGCCCATGGCAATCGCCTGCTTTGGGTTGATGTCCAGGGTGTCGCACATCTGCAGCAGCATGCTGCGCTTTTCGGCACCGTCGCAAATGTCACCCCACGGTTGGTGCACCATGCGCCCGGTCAGCACGCCGCCGCTGAGCTCCAGCACATTGGCGCGGCTGTAGTCGATGCCCAGCCGGTCGCGCAGGCGGTCGGCAAAGTAGGTGAAGCCACCCGACACCAGCAGCACCTTGAGCCCGGCCTGCTTGCAGGTGCCCACCAGTTCGGCCGCACCCGGGTTGAGCTGCAGGTGATTTTGGTAAACGTGCGCCAGGTCGGCCTCGGTGACGCCCTTGAGCAGCGCCACGCGCTGGCGCAGGCTTTCCTTGTAGTCGCTGATCTCACCGCGCATGGCGGCCTCGGTGATGGCGGACACCTCTTCCTTGCGCCCCACGGCAGCGGCAATTTCATCAACACACTCGATGTTGATCAGCGTCGAGTCCATGTCGAACGCGATCAGCTTGTAATCGCGCAAGTACAGCGGTGGGCTGAAGCCTGCAATCATCAGGCCGGGGGCGAATTGGGTGGCTTTCATGGGGGGTCGTTTGGGGGCTTGGGGTTCATTTTTCTGATGCGACAGATGCTAGCCAATTCTCCACCTGCATCCCGGGCACGCGGGCAAATTCTGCGTCGCCTGACACCAGTGTGGCACCCAGCGCCAGCGCGTGGGCGGCGATGAGCGTGTCATTGGGGCCAATCAGGGTGCCTGCCAGTTCGAGATGCGTGCGCAGATCGGCATAGTGTGTTGCAACGGTGGATTCCAGGTCAAGCACATCGATGGAGGCCATCACGCGGCTGTACTGCGTGGACCAATGCGGGCTGGTGCGCCTGCGCAAACCGAATAACAGTTCGCATTGCGCGACGACGCTTGTGCAGACCTTGCTGCTGGGTTCATTGGCCGCAAGCAACAGCGCATGTTGCGCCGCCGTGCCCACGGGGTTGCGCATCATGTCGGAAATGACGTTGGTGTCGAGCAAATACAGCTTGGTGTCCAACATCATCAGTCTTCACCAAAATCGATGTCGTCGAGCGCGAGCAGGCCTGCATCGACATCCGGGAACGCTTCGTCAATCGTGCCCACGGCGGCCATCTCCTGCAGCGCCAGTGCCAGGGCGGCCATGGTGCCTTTGGCGGGTTTGTCTGCCACCAACTCCAAAATCAGCCGATTGCCTTCACGGTGCATGAGCGCATCAGTCCCGGCTAGCTCAAACTCCTTGGGAATGCGCACGGCCTGGTTGGCGCCGTTGCGAAACAGGCGCACATGGCGCGCGGGCGACTCAACTGAATAGTTGGCAGCTTTTTCTGAAACGATGGGCATGGAGGTTCTCCCGATGCGGTGATGGCGTGAGTTTAGCCTATGCTTCGGCATATGTCACACCGGGTTATTTGACTCAGGAGGCGCTTGGCAAAGTCGCTGTCACCTGGCGGGTACCGTTGCTGCCATTGGCGTCAAAACATTGCTCAAGAAATCGGACGCTGCCAGTTTCATATCGCACCACGCTGCTGGCCCGGGTGCCGTAATCGGGCAGGGCGATGAAGGCCGCCGAAAGCGCGCGCTCGAATTCAAGCGGGATGCCGGTGGCTGGCAGGTCGGCATCAACAGCAATGCGCGGGTTGTGCAGCAGCGCCAGCAACTGTGCGTCGCTGGGGTGCTGTTGCGCCAGCAGCGCTTGCAGGCTGCCGCTCAAGCGGGCCAGTTTGGGCCAGGGGGTCAGAAAGTCGGCATTCGACACGGCGCCGATGCCCGGCCGTATGGCCATCACTTTGGCGTGTCGGCTCTCCAAACCCATCAGGCGGGTGCCATCGAAGACCAGCAGGTTGAACGGGTTGTAGTTGGCGGCAGACGTTGCCAATGCGGTGAGGAAATCCTCGGCGTTGGTGTCCGTTTGCAGGAAAGCGCTGACCAGCTCGCCGCGAGACGGCGCATCGGCCCGCATGTTGGCGGGGTCGCGGTGGTTGGTCAAGGCCGCCAGGCGGCCCGTGCGGCTGATGCCCAGCCAGGTGCCGCCGGCCTGCAGGTCGCGCCCGGCCAGAATGTTGGCGTCGGGCCACCAGTGCAGCGCTTCGGTTGGCCGCGCGTAAAACTCGTCGCGGTTGGCAATCAGCAGCAGCGGGTTCGGGCTGTCCGGCTGCCAGTTCCAGGCGATCAGGCACATGGGTGATGCTCGCCGGTCACGCTACAACCGCAGCTGCTGCCACCACCGGTTGCCCCAGGTTGCGCAGCACATCGCGCACCATCTTGGCACGGTCTGAAGCCTCCGGCAAGGCGCGCTCGATGCGCAGTTTTTCGTTGCCAGCGAGGCGGATGTGCTTGTTTTTCTGGATCAGCGCAATGATCTTCATGGCGTCGATCGGCGGGTCTTTCTTGAAGGTAATGGTGATCACACCCGGCGCGGCATCCACCTTGAGCACGCCATAAGGCTGGCTGATGACGCGCAGGCGGTGCACGTCGATGAGGGTTTGCGCCTGCGGCGGCAGTTTGCCAAACCGGTCGATGATTTCTTCCATCAGGCTGTCGATCTGCTCGCTGGTTTTGGCCGTGGCCAGTTTTTTGTAGAACGACAGGCGCAGGTGCACGTCGCCACAAAAGTCGTTGGGCAACAGCGCCGGCGCGTGCAGGTTGATGTCGGTCGCCACATTGAGCGGGTTCAGCAGGTCGGGCTCGATGCCGGCTTTGAGGCAGCGCACTGCCTCTGAGAGCATTTCGTTGTATAGCTGAAAGCCAACTTCGAGCATGTTGCCGCTCTGGTTTTCACCCAGCACCTCGCCAGCACCGCGAATCTCCAGGTCGTGCATGGCCAGATAAAAGCCGCTGCCAAGCTCTTCCATGGCCTGAATCGCGTCTAGGCGCTGCTGGGCGTGTTTGCTCAGGCCTTCCAGATCGGGCACCAGCAGATAGGCATAGGCCTGATGGTGGCTGCGGCCCACGCGGCCGCGCAATTGGTGCAGCTGGGCAAGGCCGAACTTGTCGGCGCGGCTCATGACGATGGTGTTGGCAGTGGGCACGTCAATGCCAGTCTCGATGATGGTGGAGCACAGCAGCAGGTTGGTGCGCTGTGCCACAAAGTCGCGCATCACCGCCTCCAACTGGCGCTCGGGCATCTGGCCGTGGGCCACGGCAATGCGGGCTTCTGGCAGCAATTCTTCCAATTTGGCCCGGCGGTTTTCGATGGTCTCGACCTCGTTGTGCAAAAAGTAGATCTGGCCGCCGCGCTTGAGTTCGCGCAGCACCGCTTCACGGATGACGCCATTGCCCTCGGTACGCACGAAGGTCTTGATCGCCAGCCGGCGCTGCGGTGCGGTGGCAATCACGCTCAAATCGCGCAGGCCTTCCAAAGCCATGCCCAGCGTGCGCGGAATTGGCGTGGCCGTGAGGGTGAGCACATCCACTTCGGCGCGCAGGGCTTTCATTTGCTCTTTGTGGCGCACGCCAAAGCGGTGCTCTTCGTCAATGATCAACAAGCCGAGGTTCTTGAAGTGGGTGTTCTGGCTCAGCAACTTGTGGGTGCCGACCACAATGTCGATGGTGCCGTCCGCCACGCCCTTGAGCGCCGCGGTGATTTCCTTGGCCGACCTGAAGCGGCTCATCTCGGCCACTTTCACCGGCCATTTGGCAAATCGGTCCACCAGGGTTTGGTAATGCTGCTCGGCAAGCAGCGTGGTGGGCGCCAGAAAAGCCACCTGCTTGCCGCCGGTGATGGCGACAAAGGCGGCGCGCAGGGCGACTTCGGTCTTGCCAAAACCAACGTCGCCACACACCAGCCGGTCCATCGGGCGCGGGCTGATCATGTCCTGAATGACGGCGTGGATGGCGGCTTTTTGGTCGGCGGTTTCTTCAAAGCCGAATTCATTGGCAAAGGTTTCGTAGTCGGTGGGGCTGTACCTGAAGGCATGACCTTCGCGGGCGGCGCGGCGGGCGTAAATGTTGAGCAGTTCGGCGGCACTGTCGCGCACCTGTTCAGCGGCTTTGCGTTTGGCTTTTTCCCACTGGCCGCTGCCCAGCTTGTGCCAGGGCGCCTCGTCGGGGCTGACGCCGGTGTAACGGCTGATCAGCTGCAACTGGCTCACCGGCACATAGAGCGTGGCCTTGTCGGCGTATTCCAGGTGCAAAAATTCCTGAATTTCGGGCTCGCCGTTAGGCAGCTTGTTGCCCAGGTCCAGGTTGATCAGGCCGCGGTAACGGCCAATGCCATGGGCGGAATGCACCACCGGGTCGCCCACCTTGAGTTCGCTCAAGTCCTTGATGAGCGCTTCAACGTCGCTCACCTGTTCCTGCTTTTTGCGTCGGCGGGTGGTCGGGCTGGCGGCAAAGAGCTCGGTCTCGGTGACAAAGTCGATGCCGGCCTCGAACCAGGTAAAGCCCACGGCCAGGCCGGAGGTGGCAATGCCGATTTTTTCGTCGCTGTGCTGGAATTCGTCCAGCGAATCAAACGACGGCGGGTTGAACCGGCTGTTGTGCAAAAAGTCGAGCAAGCTGGCGCGCCGGCCATCGCTCTCGGCCAGCACCAGCACGCGTTGTTGCGTGTTGCGGATGTGAGCCTTGAGCCTGGCCAGCGGGTCCTCGGCGCCGCGCACCACGGTCAGGTCGCCCAGGCGAACAAAGTGCGCACTGTCGGCCACCTCATCCACGGCCGTGCGCAAGGCCAGTTGGGCATGCTGGTTGACCCGGGCATAAAACTGCTCGGCACTCAAAAACAGCGCGTCTGGCGGCAGTACCGGCCGCTCCGGGTCGCCTTGCACCAGCCGGTAGCGCTCGCGCGTGTCCTGCCAGAAGTGGGCAAAAGCGGGTTCCAGGTCGCCATGCAGCACCACCGTGGCGGTCTCGCCCAGGTAGTCGAACACCGTGGCCGTTTCTTCGAAAAACAGCGGCAGGTAGTACTCGATGCCGGCGGTGGCCACGCCGTTGCCAATGTCCTTGTAGATGCGGCTGCGCGTGGGGTCGCCCTCCAGCAACTCGCGCCAGCGACTGCGAAAACGCGCCCGTGCCGTGTCGTCCATGGGGAACTCGCGCCCGGGCAGCAGCCGCACCTCGGGCACCGGGTACAGGCTGCGCTGGCTGTCGGGGTCGAAGGTGCGGATGCTGTCGATCTCGTCGTCGAACAAATCGACCCGGTAGGGCACCGGCGAGCCCATCGGAAACAGGTCGATCAGGCCGCCGCGCACCGCGTATTCGCCCGGGCTCACCACCTGGGTCACATGGCTGTAGCCGGCCAGCGTCAACTGGGCCTTGAGCTTGGCCTCGTTGAGCTGCTGCTTGACCTTGAAGTGAAAGGTGTAGGCCGCCAAAAATGACGGCGGCGCCAGTCGGTACAACGCCGTGGTGGCGGGCACGACGACCACATCCGCGCCGCTGTCCTTGTCGCGCTGGCTGATGCGCCACAAGGTGGCCAGACGCTCGCTGATCAAATCCTGGTGCGGAGAAAAGGTGTCATAGGGCAGCGTTTCCCAATCCGGAAACAACACGCAGCGCAGGTCTGGCGCAAAAAACGCCATTTCTTCGATCAGGCGCTGGGCGTCCAGGGCATCGGCCGTGACGATCGCCGTGACCTTGTGGTCCGCCTTGTCGCGCAGCGCCAGTTGCGCCAGCAGCAGCGCATCGGCCGAGCCGACCGGGCGCGGCAGCGTGTAGCGTTTGCCGGGGGTGAGTTTTGGTAATTCCATTGATAAAAACGCCAAAACCCTGCGCAAAGATTGGCAGGGTGTGTGGCATGGATTCTAGAATGCATGCCACACCATGACTGAACTCGACAACATTGCCCTTACGCCCACCGCCACACCGCGTTGTTGGGCGCTGATTCCCTGCGCCGGCACGGGTTCGCGCGCCGGCGCAGCGGGACCCAAACAATACCAGACACTGGCTGGCAAGCCCATGGTGATGCACACGCTGGACGCTTTTGCCGAGGTCTCGCGCATTGAGCAAACGCTGGTGGTGGTGTCAGCGGAGGACACTTTTTTTCAAACGCCAAAGGCGCTGAATGCTTCATTTCTCATCGCTGCATGTGGCGGTTCTACCAGAGCCGGCAGTGTCTTCAATGGCTTGAATGCCTTGCTTGACGAAGGCGCAGTGGCGCATGACTGGGTGCTGGTGCACGATGCGGCGCGTTGCCTGATCACGCCGGCACAAATCAACCAGTTGCTCAATGCCTGCCTGAACGACGATGTGGGTGGCCTGCTGGCGCTGCCGTTGCCGGATACGCTCAAGGTGGCGCAGGCGGGCAGGGTGACTGCCACTCTGCCACGCGCGGACAAATGGCTGGCGCAAACGCCGCAGATGTTTCGCCTTGGCAGCCTGATCGAGGCGCTGGAACTTGCGGGCGATGCCGTGACCGACGAGTCCAGTGCCATCGAGGCCACGGGCCTGAGTCCGAAGCTGGTGCCCGGCAGCGCGCAAAACTTCAAGGTGACTTATCCGGAGGACTTTGCACTGGCGCAGGCGCTGTTGCTCAGCCGCCAGACCGAGGCATCATCATAAGGTTCATGACATGAATTTCAGAATCGGTGAAGGTTGGGATATTCACGCGCTGGTGGCGGGGCGCAAGTTGGTGCTGGGCGGCATCGAAGTGCCCTACCACCTGGGGCTGCTGGGCCACTCGGATGCTGATGTGCTGCTGCACGCCATCACCGATGCGCTGCTGGGGGCGGCCGCGCTGGGCGACATTGGCAGCCATTTCCCGGACACAGACGCGCAGTTCAAGGGCGCGGATTCGAGCGTGTTGTTGGCCGAGGCGGCGCGACGTGTGCGCGCCGAAGGTTATGAGATTGGCAATATTGACAGCACCATCATCGCCCAGGCACCCAGGCTGATGCCGTACCTGCCAGCCATCCGCGCCAGGCTGGCGCAAACGCTGGGCATCGCGCTGGAGCAGGTCAATGTGAAAGCCAAGACGGCCGAGAAAATGGGCCCGGTGGGCCTGGGCCAGGCGATGGAAGCGCGCGCGGTGGTGCTGCTGACCTTCTGACCTGTGCTGTCGTTAGTTTGGCAAGGAGAGCAGCGGGATGTCGTGCTGCACGGCCAGGCGTTGCCATTCCAAGCAGGTGCGCGTAGCAACGAATTGTGCAATCGCCTGATGTGTGGCAGGCTTCATCATCATGGCCGGATTCGTCCAGGCCAGCCCAGCCACAGCACACAAGGATTTGGCAAAGTGCGGCTCCAGCGCAGCCATGGCGACCCGGCCATCCTGGCATGGGTAAACCCGGTAACCTGCGTGGCCGCCGCCGATGGGCGTGCCCGGCAGCGTCAGGCCCCAGGCGCGCGGCTGGGCCAGGTGCGCAGCGGCTTCTGACAGGGCGACTTCAAAACGATGCCCCTGGCCGGTTTGCCTTTGCAGCAGCACGGCCTGCAGCACGGCCTCGACGGCCATCAGTGCGCCACCCATGTCGGCATACAGCGTGGCGGGCAAGTCGAGCCCGGTGACGAGGTCGTTTTCTGCCAGGTAGGTGAGGTCGTGGCCGGGTGCCTCTGCGCGCGCGCCGGGCGCGCCGACGATAGCCACCATCGACAGCGTCGGGTAGCTCTGCTGCAGGCTGTGCCAGTCCAGTCCCAGTTTGGTCAAGGCGCTGGGGCGAAACGAGGTCAGCAGCACGTCGGCTTTGGCCAGCTCGCGATGCAGTGTTTTTTGACCTGCTGCGGTTTTCAAGTCAGCCGCCAGCATGCGAATGCCCGGGTGCAACGCCTCATAGGCCGAGCGACTGTAGGCGCTCATCGGATCCCCCGTGATGCCTGCGTGCGCGTTGGACGGGGCAGGGGGTTCAAGCTTGATGCAGCGCGCGCCCATGCGCTTGAGACGCAGCAGGGCGGCCGGGCCGGGCAGGTTGAGGCTCAGGCTGAGGATGCGCACGCCTTTAAGTGCCTGGGGGTACTTGGTTGAGGTGACCATTGTGTCGGGAGGATGATAAAAAAATGGAGTTTCGAATGGGCGGCAAGTTCAGCGGTAAATCTGTCATCAAGCGGTCTTGCTGGGTGCTTATTGTCAAGCACTTGAGGTCATCATGGGTAAACCGGGCGTGTGAATTGACAGAGGGCAGGGTGGTTAGAATTGCATGCCAGCAGGATCATTCATCTTGCCATTTTTCACCGCCTTACAGCCCGTTGGCCTATTCTGGCGGAGCCTCTCGAAACGAGCTGTTTGCTCAAGGATTTTCATGAAACGTGTTGATGATTTTCGCCTGAAATTCGGTCAAAAAGAGTATGTACCGATCATGGTCGGTGGCATGGGCGTGGACATTTCAACGGCTGAACTGGCGCTTGAAACAGCCCGTCTCGGCGGCATCGGACACATCTCGGATGCCATGGTCAACGACGTGTCGGACCGGCGATTCGACACCAGTTTTGTCAAAGACAAGACGCGCCAGTACAAGTTCAACATCGACAACGCGGACAAGTCCGGCATCAAGTTTGATTTGGGTGTGCTGGCCGAGGCCACACGTCGCCATGTGGGCGCCACCATGGAAGCCAAAAAGGGCGATGGCCTGATTTTTGTCAACTGCATGGAAAAGCTCACCATGAACGGCCCGCGCGAGACGCTGCAGGTGCGCATGGCCTCGGCCATGGATGCAGGCATCGACGGCATCACGCTGAGCGCGGGCCTGCACCTGGGCTCCTTTGCGCTGATCGCCGATCACCCGCGTTTTCGTGACGTCAAGCTCGGCATCATCGTCTCCAGCGTGCGCGCGCTGCAGCTGTTTTTGCGCAAGAATGCCCGTCTGAACCGTCTGCCTGACTTCGTGATTGTGGAAGGCCCCTTGGCCGGTGGCCACCTGGGGTTCGGCATGGACTGGGAACAGTACGATCTGGCCACCATCATGGCCGAAGTCATCAAGTATGTAATGGACGAGCAGCTTGGCATTCCGGTGATTGCGGCTGGCGGCATTTTCACCGGAAGCGATGCGGTGCAGTATCTGGAAATGGGTTCGGCGGCGGTGCAGGTAGCCACCCGCTTTACCGTGGCCACCGAATGCGGCCTGCCCGAAGAGGTCAAGCAGGACTACTTTAAGGCCAACGAGGATGACATCGAGGTCAATACCATTTCGCCCACTGGTTACCCGATGCGCATGCTCAAGAGCTCGCCGGCCATCGGCTCGGGCATCCGCCCGGGCTGCGAGTCCTATGGTTACCTGTTGGACGGCAATGGCAACTGCGCTTACATCACTGCCTACAACCGCGAACTGGCGCTGCATCCGGACGGCAAAAACCTCGTGGTGATGGATAAAACCTGTCTCTGCACCCACATGCGCAACTTCAAGTGCTGGACCTGCGGGCACTACACTTACCGCCTGAAAGACACCTCAAGCCGCAACGCGGATGGCTCTTATCAGATGCTCAGCGCCGAGCACATTTTCAAGGATTACCAGTTCAGCGTGGATCACCAGATCGCGCTGCCGACCGGCACGGTCACCCTCTAAAACCGAATGCCGGCCGGGTTGTCAGGACTGATGGCTGGCGCCGTGACGCTCGGTAAAGCCGGTTCTTCGGGCGCACTGGGGCTGGCCGCTGGGGTATCTGGCTGGTCAGGTGTGACCAGAGGCGCAGCTGGCGGCTGGCGATAGCTGGCCGGCAATTTGCTGCTCTCAGGGTAACCAGCGGCATTGAGGTATTGGGTCCATTCCGAGGTGGAAAAGCCCGCCACGTGTTGCGCGCCGATGGTCAAAAAAGGCACGGCGTTGCTGCCGCTCAATTTTTGCAAAGCCTCGGCATCTTGCGCTGTGCTGATGGTTTTTTCTGAATATGGCACGCCTCTGGCAGCGAGCAGCTTGCGAGCGCTGTCACAAGGCGCGCAATTGCTGCTGCTGTAAAGCGTGACTGGATATTTGCCGGTCACCTGGCGCAGCTCATAAGGTAGCGCGGGGGCAACAGGAGCTGCGGCTGGCAACGCGTTGTCCACTGGTGTCGCTTTGACAGTGGCTGCAGCCTGGGGCTTGTCAGAAAATGTCACTTGTCCGTCGGTGCCCACGATGCGGTAAACGGATTGCGCCTGCAAGCCGCCCGACCCCATTGCGATGCAGCCACAGGCAAGAACCGACAGCCAGCGCAACGCGGGTTGCGCGTCGGCCACAGCCGAATGATCCGCGGAAAAATGTGATTGCATCTTGCTTGCTCCTTAAGTAGTTGGCACCATCCCCTGGTGACGTAGCAGCGCGTCCAGCGTAGGCTCGCGGCCACGAAAGGCCTTGAACGATTCGATGGCCGGGCGGCTGCCACCCGCTTCCAGGATGGCTTGGCGGTATTTTTGACCCGTTTGCACATTGGGCAGGCCGTCTGATCCCACCGTTTCTTCAAAGGCCGCATAGGCGTCGCTGCTCAGCACCTCGGCCCATTTGTAGCTGTAATAACCTGCCGCATAACCGCCGGCAAAAATGTGGCTGAAGGTGTGGGCGGTGCGGGACCAGCTTGGGGGCTGCAGCACGGCCACTTCCTGGCGCACCTGCTGTAGCAGCGGCATGATGTCGTGGGCCGGTTCTTGTGAGGTGTGCAGCAGCATGTCGAACAGCGAAAACTCGATCTGGCGCAGCGTCTGCATGCCGCTCTGGTAATTTTTGGCGGCGAGCATCTTGTCGAACAGTGCGCGCGGCAGTGGCGCATCGGTGTCCACGTGGGAGCTCATGTTTTTGATAACGTCCCATTCCCAGCAGAAGTTTTCCATGAACTGGCTGGGAAGTTCCACTGCGTCCCATTCCACGCCGCTGATCCCGGACACATCGCGCTCATTGACCTGCGTCAGCATATGGTGCAAACCATGGCCGAATTCGTGGAACAGGGTGGTGACATCGTCATGCGTCAGCAGCGCCGGTTTGCCGTTGACACCACTGGCAAAGTTGCACACCAGATGCGCCACGGGCGTTTGCAGCTGCTGCGTGTCTGGGCGCAACCAGCGCGCCCGCACGTCGTCCATCCAGGCGCCACCGCGCTTGCCGTTGCGCGCCTGCGGGTCGAGGTAAAACTGGCCTACCAACTCGGGTGCACCTTGCGCTTTAGCGCGCTCGATGCGGAAAAAGCGCACGGACTCGTGCCACACCGGCGCATGGTCCTCACGAATGCTGACCTCGAACAGGGATTGCACAATGTTGAACAGGCCGGCCAGCACCCGCGGCAGGGGAAAGTACTGTTTGACTTCCTGCTCATTGAAGGCGTAGCGTGCTTCCTTGAGTTTTTCGCTGATGTAAGGCCAGTCCCAGGCTTGCGGCTCGGGCAGGTTAAGGTGCTCTTTGGCAAAGCAGCGCAGGTCGGCCAGGTCTTGCTCGGCAAAGGGTCGGGCGCGCTGGGACAGGTCACGCAGAAACGTCACCACCTGCTCGGGCGAGTCGGCCATTTTGGGGACGACAGACAACGTGCCGAAATTGGGGTAGCCCAACAATTTGGCCTCTTCCAGGCGCAGCGCCAGCAGCTCGTTGATGATGTCGGTGTTGTCAAATTGGCTCAAGTCAGTACCGGCTTGGTCGGAGGCGCGCGTGACATAGGCGCGGTACAGCGTCTGGCGCAGCGCACTGCTGCTGGCAAACTGCATTGCCGGCAGGTAACACGGCATTTTCAGCGTGAGCTTGTAGCCCCCTTTGCCGTCCGTTTGGGCCGCATTGAGGGCGGTTTGTTTGACATCTTCGGGCAGGCCATCAAGCTTGTCTTCTTGCGCGTAGTAAGCAAAGGCATCTGTCGCGTCGAGCGCGTTTTCGCTGAACTTCTGGCTCAATGCTGCCTGGCGCTCGGCGATGGCCGCAAAGCGCTCGCGGGCTGCGCCTTTCAGGTCGGCGCCGCCCAGCACAAAGTTGCGCAGCGCGTTCTTGAGCGCTTGGCGCTGTTCGCCGTTGAGCGTTTTGGGGTCAATGGCGCGGTATTTGGCATAGAGCCGTTCGTCCGCACCCAGGCGCGTGTAGAACTCGGTGATCTTTGGCAGTGCGGCGTTGTAGGCGGCGCGCAATTCAGGCGTGTCGGCCACGCTGTTGAGGTGGCTGACCGTTCCCCAGGCGCGTGACAGGCGTTCAGTGGCGACATCAAGCACTTTGGCAATGCCGTTCCAGCTCGGCGCAAAGTCAGGGGTCGTGACGGTTTCGAGTGCCGTGTTGGCCTCTGCCAGCAGTTGCTCAATGGCCGGCGCGACGTGTTCCGGGCCGATCTGGTCGAAGTGGGGAAGATTTTCAAAAGAAAGCAGCGGATTCATCATGGTTGGCTATTCTCCGCCCGTTCGGCGGCTTCAAGGGTGTTGACCAGCAGCATGGTAATGGTCATGGGGCCAACCCCGCCTGGTACCGGGGTAATGGCGCTGGCGACTTGGCGCACGCCCTCAAAATCGACGTCGCCGCAGAGCTTGCCTTCTTCGTTGCGGTTCATGCCCACGTCGAGCACCACGGCGCCGGGCTTGACCATGTCTGCGGTCAGCACATTGCGCTTGCCCACGGCCGCTACGATCACGTCGGCCATTTGTGTGAAGAGCTTGAGGTCCGGCGTGGCGCTGTGGCAAATGGTCACGGTGGCATTTTTTTGCAGCAGCATCAGGGCCATGGGTTTGCCGACGATGTTGGAGCGCCCGATCACCACCGCGTGTTTGCCACGCAGGTCGTAATTGATGGATTCGAGCATCTTCATGCAACCGTAGGGTGTGCAGGGCAAGAAGCCGGGCAGGCCGGTCATCAGGGCGCCGGCGCTGGCCACATGAAAGCCATCGACATCCTTCTGCGGCGAGATGGCTTCGATCACCTTGGTGGCGTCGATGTGTTTGGGCACCGGCAGTTGCACCAGAATGCCGTGAATGGCGGGGTCATGATTGAGGGCGTCAATGCGCGCCAGCAACTCGGTCTCGGTCAGGCTGGCGTCGTACTTTTCCAGCACCGAATGAAAGCCGCAGTCCTGGCAGCCCTTGACCTTGTTGCGCACATAGACCTGGCTGGCCGGGCTGTCGCCTACCAGGATCACGGCCAGGCCGGGTGTGATGCCTCGCGCCCTGAGAGCCTGCACCCTTGCGGACACCTCACTGCGCAGCTTTTGCGAGAGCGCGACACCGTCGATGATGATGGCGCTATGGGGAGTTGTCGTCATGTTGAATCCGTCAATAAAAAATGCCCGCAAGTCCAGAGCTTGCGGGCATGGAAGGTCAGGCTAAAAATAGCAAAGGTTCAAGCCTTGACAGCATTGGGTCCCAGCGCAATTTTGAGCAGGTCGGCCACCGTGTTGGCGCTGAGCTTTTCCATGATGTTGGCTCGGTGCGCCTCGACGGTCTTGATGCTGATGCCCAGGTCGTCGGCAATCTGTTTGTTCAGGCGGCCCGCCACAATTCGCTCCAGCACCTGCGACTCGCGCAGGGTCAGGCGCCCCATCAGGGCGTCTCGATTGAGGGCGTTCTGAAATTCGGCAAAGGATTCCTTGGCTTGCTCCAGCATGCGCTCGACCAGTGGCACCAGCTGTTCTTCGTTGAAGGGTTTCTGGATGAAGTCCATGGCCCCTTTTTTCATGGTGTCAACCGCCATGGGCACGTCGCCGTGACCGGTGATGAATGCCAGTGGCAGCGGTGAATGGCTTTCAATCAAACGGTTTTGCAGTTCAAGGCCGGTCATGCCGCCCATGCGGATGTCCACAATCAAGCAGGCGACCTCGCGGGCATCAAAACGGTTCAGGAACGACTCGGCGGAGTCGAAGCAGCGCACCCGATAGTCTTTGCCCTCCAGCATCCACTGCAATGAATCGCGCACTGCCTCGTCATCGTCGATGACGTAAACAGTCCCTTTTTTTGGAATCAAGCTCATGATGAAATCTGCAATGTGGGTTGGACAGAACGCTTTATCGGCGCTGTCGGCAGGGGGTCGGCTATCGGAATCCAGAAGGTAAAGCAGCAGCCCGTCACGACCCCCCCATTGTAAAGGTTCTCTGCTTTCATTCTTCCCATGTGAGATTCCACAATGGAGCGGCACAAGGACAGGCCAATTCCCATGCCATCGGCCTTGGTCGAATAAAAAGCCTCGTACAAGCGTTCCATGAC
Source organism: Rhodoferax sp. (assembly GCF_028689295.1). Classification (GTDB taxonomy): domain Bacteria; phylum Pseudomonadota; class Gammaproteobacteria; order Burkholderiales; family Burkholderiaceae_C; genus Rhodoferax. The sequence continues at coordinate 11,278 of NZ_JAQTWL010000026.1, read as the reverse complement.
GTCGGGGGCTATGCCCTGGCCCGAGTCGGTCACCACGAATTCGACCACCGCCTTGTCATTGACGTAGGTCTGCGCCACCCTGAGCTTGACAATGCGTTGCGCGCTGGGGCGTTGCGCAGCATCGACCGATTCGGCCGCATTTTTCAGCAAGTTGAGCAGCACCTGCTCAATCAGGATCGGGTCCACCAGCACGCTGGGCAGATTGGGCACCAGGTATTGGTTGAGTTTGACGTTGCGCCGGCGCAGTTCGATTTCTGCCAGTTCCACCGCTTCAGCGACCATGGTGGCCACGCTCGAGATGCTGCGGTTGGGTTCGCTTCGCTTCACGAAGGAGCGGATGCGATGGATGATCTGGCCCGCACGGTTCGCCTGCTTGGCTGTCTTTTCGAGGGCACCCAGCAACTCATCCTCATTGATCTGCTTGCTCTTGATGCGTGACACCATGCCATGGCAATAGTTATTGATGGCGGTGAGCGGCTGGTTCAGCTCATGCGCCACGCTGGAGGCCATTTCGCCCATGGTGATCAAGCGGCTGGCGGTCTGCGCGCGCTCGGCCTGCACCTGCGACTGTTCCTCGGCATAACGCCGGGCCGTGATGTCGGTGGCAATGACCATCTGCGCCAGGCGGCCATCGACCCAGCTCAGGTAACGGGTGCGAACCTCCAGCCAGAGACCCAGGCTGCCCAGGTATATCTCGGCGCTCTCGGCCTCCTTGTCGGCCAGTTGGTCGGTGGGCAGTCCGGCAAAGGCATCGACCGCGTCCCTGGTTTCATCGCTGTTGGCGGGTGGCGGAACCCCCGCCTCGGCCACCAGCTGCACATGGCCCTCCACTTGCGTGCCAAACCATTGCCGGTAGAGTTTGTTGGCGAACAACAACTCGTCGCTGCCCAGGGGTGCGACCGAAATGGACGCATCCAGCGCTTCCAGCACCGTGGTGAAACGATCATACGAAGCGGCAAGCTGTTCGCGCGCCCGGTTCGGCTCCGTGATGTCGGTCATGGAGGTCATCCAGCCCGTTTGCATGCCAAAGGCATCGATCAGGGGCGACACGTAGAGCCGGGCATCGAAGAGGGTGCCATTTTTGCGTTTGACCCGAAACTGGATGCCGCTGGGCAGGATATGGCCCGCCAGTTCTTCGCTCAGTCGCTGTTTGAGCATGTCGAAATCTTCTTCTGGCCAATAGGGGAAGGGTGCGGTCTTGCCCACCAGGTCATCTTCGTTCCAGCCCGTCATCTGGCAAAAGGCAGGATTCACGTAGGTGATGCGCCCCTGCAGGTCCAGGGCGCGCATGCCGGTGAGCATGGAGTCTTCCATGGCGCGGCGAAAAGCGGTCTCTTGCACCAGGGCATCTTGCGCCCGGATGCGCCTGCGGGTATGACTCCAGTTGGCTAGCAGCAGCCAGGCGGTGATCGCGCTGAGCACCATGACCAGCCAGAACAGGCCGCTGCCAATCACGCCCAGCGAGGTCCGGTAGGCCTGACCGCGAATCGTCAAACCATTGCCGATTGGCGAAACAGGCATCTCGTAGGCGTTGATGGGGCTGGCCCAGGGCAACAAATGGCGTTTGAGCTTGCCCTCTGACATGGTGGTGCCGGCCAGTAATTTGCCCTGCGCGTCGTGCAGCGACATGGCGTATTTGGCGTTGATTTCGTTGGGCACACCGTAGCGGAACATGGCGTCCACCGAGTAAAGCGCCAGCAGGGTACCCTTGAAGCGCGCTTTCTCGATCAACGGCAGGTGGAGTTCCAGCGATGAAGACAAGTCGGCTTGGGCATTTGGCGCGGAATAAATCGGGGTCAACAGTTCGCGTGCCAGCCCAAAGTTGTCAACCGGCGCTTGGGTGCCAGCGGCAAGTTCATTTGTTTTTTGTGGCAGGGCCGGGAAGTTGGCGGTGTGGTAGTCCACCCGCACCCGGCGGCGTTCATCAATCCAGGTCAGACTCTGCAACTCGGGGTAGAGGTTGGCCAGCGCTTCGGCGCGGGTCATGAAATCGTTGTGACTGATTTCACGGCTGGCCACTTCACGCGCAAAGCGTCCCAGTTGCTCCTGTTGTTCAAGCAGGCGCAGACGCAGGCGCTGTTGGGTGTATTCCACATCACGGTTGATGGCCTCGCGCTCGCGCGAGATTTCTTCCAGCCGCAGGTAGGCAAAGGCAGACAGGATGGCCACCAGAAAAAGCACCACCGCAGCCAGCGGTGCCAGCACGGCAAAGCGGTCCTGGCGCTGGGGCGTCAGGCGTGACCACCAGGCTTTCAGGCGCCGCCAGGGCCTTGCTTGAAGTGCCTTGGGCAAGGGAAGACTTTTTGACAAAGGCATGGACGAAGTGTAGGGCGCAACACTTCAAATTTATTTCATAATACAAAAACAATAAACACCATTTGAAATAATTTGCAAAACCCTCTAAAATTAAATCAGTTCCGAAAATGGCAAACTCCACTACCATTGATGAGCTAAACAATACAGGAGACAAAGCATGTCAGTTATACCCGAGAGCCGAGTAGGCGCATCCATGCCGGACGCAGATGCCCAGGAAACCCGCGAATGGATGGACGCCTTGAGCGCCGTCATCGAGAGCGAGGGCCCCGAGCGCGCGCACTATCTGCTTGAGCAATTGCTTGAACATGCCCGCCAAAGCAGCATCGACATGCCTTTTTCAGCCAACACGGGTTATGTCAACACCATCGAGACTGACAAGGAAGAGCGCTGCCCCGGCAACATCGAAATCGAGGAACGCCTGCGCGCCTACATGCGCTGGAATGCCATGGCAATGGTGGTCAAGGCGAATCGCCACCACCCCGAAGACGGTGGCGACCTGGGCGGCCACATCGGCTCGTTTGCCTCGCTGGCGCACATGTTCGGCGCGGGTTTCAACCACTTCTGGCATGCAGAATCTGAAAACCACGGCGGTGACTGTCTCTATATCCAAGGCCATGTGGCGCCCGGTGTCTATGCACGCGCCTACATGGAAGGGCGCCTGACCGAAGAACAGTTGCTGCATTTCCGCCAGGAAACCGGTGGCAAGGGTCTGTCGAGCTACCCGCATCCCAAGTTGATGCCCGAGTTCTGGCAGTTCCCCACCGTTTCGATGGGACTGGGCCCGCTGATGGCGATTTACCAAGCGCGCTTTCTCAAATACCTGCACGCCCGTGGCATTGCCAACACCGAGAACCGCAAGGTCTGGGTGTTCTGCGGCGACGGTGAAATGGACGAGGTCGAATCATTGGGCGCGATTGGCTTGGCGGCGCGCGAAAAGCTCGACAACCTGGTGTTTGTCATCAACTGCAATTTGCAGCGTCTGGACGGCCCGGTGCGCGGTAACGGCAAGATCGTCCAGGAGCTCGAAGGTACTTTCCGCGGCGCCGGCTGGAACGTGATCAAGCTGCTGTGGGGCAGCAACTGGGATCCGCTGCTGGCGCGCGACAAGGACGGCGCCTTGCGCAAGGTCATGATGGACACGCTCGATGGCGACTACCAGACCTTCAAGTCCAACGACGGTGCCTATGTGCGCAAGCACTTCTTCGGCCGCGATCCGCGCACGCTGGAGATGGTCTCCAAGATGAGCGATGACGACATCTGGCAGCTGCGCCGCGGCGGTCATGATCCGCAAAAGGTCTATGCGGCCTACCACGCGGCGGTCAACCACAAGGGCGAGCCGACCGTGTTGCTGATCAAGACCGTCAAGGGTTTTGGCATGGGTAAGAGCGGCGAGGGCAAGAACAACGTGCACCAGACCAAGAAGCTCACCGACGACGACATCAAGATCTTCCGCGACCGATTCAACATTCCGATCCCGGACAGCCAGATCGCCGACATTCCGTTCTACAAACCGGCCGACGACACGCCGGAAATGAAATACCTGCACGAGCGCCGCAAAGCGCTGGGTGGCTACCTGCCGCACCGTCGCACCAAGGCCGACGAGCACTTTACCGTGCCCGCGCTGGAAGTGTTCAAGAGCGTGATCGAGCCCACTGCTGAAGGCCGTGAAATCTCCACCACGCAAGCCTATGTGCGCTTTTTGACGCAGCTGCTGCGCGACCAGGCGCTTGGGCCGCGTGTGGTGCCGATCCTGGTCGATGAAGGCCGCACTTTCGGCATGGAAGGGCTGTTCCGCCAGATCGGCATTTACAACCCCGATGGCCAGCAATACACCCCGGTCGACAAAGACCAGGTCATGTATTACAAGGAAGACGCCAAGGGCCAGGTGCTGCAGGAAGGCATCAACGAAGCCGGCGGCATGGCCAGCTGGATCGCTGCGGCCACCAGCTATTCCACCAGCAACCGCATCATGGTGCCGTTTTATGTGTACTACTCGATGTTCGGCTTTCAGCGCATCGGCGACCTGGCCTGGGCGGCGGGCGACATGCAGGCGCGCGGCTTTTTGCTGGGCGGCACCTCTGGGCGCACCACGCTCAATGGCGAGGGTTTGCAGCACGAAGACGGCCACAGCCATATTCTGGCCGGCACCATTCCGAACTGCGTCTCCTACGACCCCACGTTTGCCCATGAGGTGGGCGTGATCCTGCACCATGGCCTCAAGCGCATGGTCGAAAAGCAGGACAACGTCTATTACTACGTGACCCTGCTCAATGAAAACTACGCCATGCCCGGCCTCACGCCGGGCACCGAAGAGCAGATCATCAAGGGCATGTACCTGAGCAAACCTGGTGCCGAGGGCGCAAACGGCCCGCGCGTGCAACTTCTCGGCTCGGGCACCATCCTGCGCGAGAGCTTCTTTGCGCAAAAACTGCTGGCCGTGGACTGGGGCGTGACCGCCGACGTGTGGAGTTGCCCGAGCTTCAACGAGCTGGCGCGCGACGGCCAGGCCTGCGAGCGTGACAACCTGCTGCACCCGACCGCTGAAGCCAAGGTGCCGTTCGTGGCACAACAGCTGGCCGGCCACGACGGCCCGGTGGTGGCATCGACCGACTACATGAAAGCCTATGCCGAACAGATTCGCTCGTTCATTCCGAAAGGTCGTACCTACAAGGTGCTGGGCACCGACGGCTTTGGCCGCAGCGACTTCCGCTCCAAACTGCGCGAGCACTTCGAGATCAACCGCCACTTCATCGTGGTAGCCGCCCTCAAGGCCCTGAGCGAAGACGGCAAGCTGCCGGTGAGCAAAGTGGCCGAGGCCATTGCCAAATACGGCATCAACACCGACAAAGTGAACCCGCTGTACGCATAAGTCCACCCTCAATAATCAAAAGCGAGACATAACATGGCAATCATGGAAATCAAAGTCCCGGATATTGGCGACTTCGCCGAGGTCGCAGTGATCGAGCTGCTGGTTAAACCCGGCGACACGGTCAAGGCCGAGCAAAGTCTGCTTACGGTGGAATCCGACAAGGCGTCGATGGAAATCCCGTCCAGCCACTCGGGTGTGGTCAAGGAACTCAAGGTGGCGCTGGGCGACAAGGTGAGCGAAGGCTCGCTGGTGTTGATGCTCGAAGTGGCCGGTGACGTGGCTGAGCCCGCTGCCGCAACTGCCGCTGCCCCAGCTGCACCTGTAGCCGCAGCGCCTGCCGAAGCAGCGCTTGCGATTGCGCAAGCGGCGCCTGCCGCCGCCAGCGGCCCGAACGAAGTGCGCGTGCCAGACATTGGCGACTTCAAGGATGTGACCGTGATCGAGGTCATGGTCAAAGCGGGTGACACGGTCAAGCTGGAGCAAAGCCTGATCACCGTCGAATCGGACAAGGCCTCGATGGAAATCCCGTCCAGCGCTGCCGGAGTCATCAAGGAACTCAAGGTCAAGTTGGGCGACAAGGTCAATATTGGCGACCTGCTGGCCATTCTGGAAGGCACTGTCACCGTGGCTGCTGCACCCGCTGCAGCAGCGCCGCTTGCCGTTCGCCCTGAGCCTGTCGAAGGGCTCGTCCCGGTCGCAGCCACATCCGCTTCAGCACCTGCTGCCACGCTGGCGGTTCCTGCCCACAACCCCACCGCCGCGCTGGTTGGCTTGCCCCATGCGTCACCCTCGGTACGCAAGTTCGCCCGCGAACTTGGCGTGCCTTTGAACGAGGTCAAGGGCAGCGGGCTCAAGGGGCGCATCACTGATGCCGACGTGGAGTCTTTCACGCGCTCGGTCATGAGTGGCGCGGTGCAGACCCTGGCCATCTCGGCCCAACAAGCCGCCAAACCGGCGTCCGGCGGTGGCTCGGAGCTTGGCTTGATTCCCTGGCCCAAGGTGGACTTTGCCAAGTTCGGTCCGATCGAGCGCAAGGAACTCAGCCGCATCAAGAAAATCAGCGGCGCCAACCTGCTGCGCAACGCCATCATGATTCCGGCGGTCACCAACCACGACGACTGCGACATCACCGACCTCGAAGCCTTCCGCGTCTCCACCAACAAGGAGAACGAGAAGAGCGGCGTCAAGGTCACCATGCTGGCTTTCCTGATCAAGGCCTGCGTGGCAGCGCTGAAGAAATACCCCGAGTTCAACAGCAGCCTGGACGGTGATGCGCTCATTTACAAGCAGTATTTCCACATCGGTTTTGCCGCCGACACGCCCAATGGCCTGATGGTGCCGGTGATCAAGGATGCTGACAAAAAAGGCATTTTCCAAATCAGCCAGGAGATGGGTGAGCTGGCGAAAAAGGCGCGCGACGGCAAGCTTGGCCCGGCCGAAATGACCGGCGCCAGCTTCACCATCAGTAGCTTGGGCGGCATTGGCGGGCGTTATTTCACGCCCATCATCAACGCCCCCGAAGTGGCCATTCTGGGCGTCTGCCGTTCCACCATCGAGCCAGTGTGGGATGGCAAGGCGTTCCAGCCGCGTTTGATGCTGCCGCTCAGTCTCACTTGGGATCACCGCGTGATCGACGGCGCGGCTGCCGCACGCTTCAACGTGTACCTTGGTCAAATCCTGGGCGACTTCCGCCGCGTACTTCTGTAAGAGGCTGACTCACCTGTAGGAGTCGCGCCCTCGCGACGAAGGTTGTTTTGAAGACATTCGCGGCGGGGCGCCGCTCCTACCGAGTCAATAAAGCATCTTTCAGCGCATCGTCAATCTCATTCATTGGAACAAACATGGCACTTATCGACATCAAGGTCCCCGACATTGGCGACTTCAAAGACGTGGCAGTGATCGAGTTGCTGGTCAAACCCGGCGACGCTGTTCGCGCCGAGCAAAGCTTGATCACCGTGGAGTCTGACAAGGCGTCCATGGAAATCCCATGCAGCCAGGCCGGTGTGGTCAAGGAACTCAAGGTGGCACTGGGCGACAAAGTGAGCGAAGGCTCCTTGTTGCTGGTGCTGGAGTCGGCAGATGCCGTCTCTGCGCCTGTCGCTGCTGACGCGGCCCCCATGTCAGCGCCCGCAGCATCGTCAGCGTCTGCATCATCCCCCGTCATTGCGAGCGAAGCGAAGCAATCCATTGCCCCGGCCACCTACACCGGCACGGCCGACCTCGACTGCGATCTGCTGGTGCTCGGCGGTGGCCCGGGCGGTTACTCGGCCGCATTCCGCGCCGCCGACCTCGGCCTCAAGGTCATCCTGGTCGAGCGCTACGCCCAACTCGGAGGCGTCTGCCTGAACGTGGGCTGCATCCCCAGCAAGGCGCTGCTGCACGTGGCCAGCGTCATCGACGAAGTGAGCCACCTGGGCGCGCTGGGCGTGGACTTCGGCAAACCCGTGGTCAACGTGGACACGCTGCGTGGCCATAAGGAAAAAGTCATCAGCAAGCTCACCGGTGGCCTGGCCGCCATGGCCAAGATGCGCAAGGTGACGGTGGTGCGCGGCTACGGCGCTTTTGTCGGTGCCAACCATGTGCAGGTCGAGGAAACCACCGGAGGCGGGCAGGACAAGACCGGCAAGACACAAACCATCGCATTCCAGAAATGCATCATCGCCGCCGGCAGCCAGGCGGTGCGCCTGCCGTTCATGCCCGATGATCCACGCGTGGTGGACTCCACCGGTGCGCTGGCGCTCAAGGAAGTGCCCAAGCGCATGCTGATCCTGGGCGGCGGCATCATCGGCCTGGAAATGGGCACGGTGTACAGCACGCTGGGCGCCCGCCTGGACGTGGTCGAAATGCTTGATGGCCTGATGCAAGGTGCCGACCGCGATCTGGTCAAGATCTGGCAAAAGATGAACGCCAAGCGCTTCGACAACATCATGCTCAAGACCAAGACGGTCAGTGCACGCGCCTTGCCCGAAGGCATCGAGGTGACTTTCGCCTCAGCAGAAGAGGGCGGTAGCGCCCCGGCACCGCAGGTGTACGACCTGGTGTTGCAAGCCGTGGGCCGCACACCCAACGGCAAGAAGATCGCCGCCGACAAGGCGGGTGTCGCCGTCACCGACCGCGGCTTCATCAATGTCGATATCCAGATGCGCACCAACGTGCCGCACATCTTCGCCATTGGCGACATCGTCGGCCAGCCGATGCTGGCGCACAAGGCGGTGCACGAGGCGCATGTGGCCGCAGAAGTGATTGCCGGTGAACTGCAAGGCAACAAGGAGCTGGCAGCCGCAGCGTTCAACGCAAGAGTGATCCCCAGCGTCGCCTACACCGACCCCGAGGTGGCCTGGGTCGGCCTGACCGAAGATCAGGCCAAGGCGCAGGGTATCAAGGTCAAGAAGGGCCTGTTCCCCTGGACCGCATCCGGCCGCGCCATTGCCAATGGACGCGACGAAGGTGTCACCAAACTGCTGTTTGATGATTCTCCAGAAGCGCACGGCCACGGCAAGATACTCGGCGGCGGCATGGTCGGCACCCATGCGGGCGACATGATCGGCGAGGTGGCCCTGGCCATCGAGATGGGCGCTGACGCCATCGACATCGGCAAGACCATCCACCCGCACCCCACGCTTGGGGAATCCATTGGCATGGCGGCCGAAGTGGCGCACGGCAGTTGCACCGATTTGCCGCCTGGACGAAAGTAGGTTGCTGAAATGCTACTGATTCAGTAGTTGACCGCGCTAAATCCCGTAAGGGCTGCACGGTTTTTTTATGCAAATAGACTCAGGCATGTCTATCTACTTCAAGTTCAATAGCAAATTCACCAATTCGTCCACGTTTGTCCACGGGTTTCCGTTGATTTGACCACCACCGCCAGCACTTCTTCGCAATCGCTTGGCATAAGTGCTGGCAACAGATGTTTTGTCTTTGAGCAATCCGTAAACCCCTTTGATACCTTTGCCGTATTTGGCAAACCCAGGCTTTTTCTTGAGCTGAGCCAGAGCTTGGTCACCGACCGATTTTTTTCCGGCTGCATGAAAGGGAGCATCGGAGTAGTCGAAGTGCAACATCAACCAAAACTCAAAACATGGCGTGCTGGTTGTGGCTACAAAAGGTTTTCTATCTTTCGCCCAGCGGTGTATCCGTTGGAGCGCTGGTTCGAATGTTTGATGACTGTCGCGGTCAAACACGCAAAACACCTTATCGTAGGGGTCACCTAGTCTTGCATCCTCTTCATAGAGTTTGTACGCATGGTCAACCACTCGGTCTGGCGAGTTGCCATCGTTGGGGGCCACCTTGACCTGCTGTGGCGGGATGCGCTGCGCCATCAGTATTTCAAACAGATATTGCGGCTCTGTCTTGGTGCCCTCGCAGACTATCAGATAGCGCGGACTTTTTGATCGTTCTTTTCTCTGGCGCACAAGCGATGCAGCCGAACGTGCTTTCGCCTTTTTGAACAGATCATCAGACCCCATAAAAATCCAGATCCTTCAGGAACGGGATGCCGCCATAACGGCCATTGAGGTAGCCTCGCTCAATGGCTTCGTTTTCGCGCGGACTGAAGTCCGACAAGGGATATAGCCTAGATGCGCGTTGCGGGTCTTTTTCCATAAACCAAATCTGATCCCTACGCAGAATTTTCTGACTCAAGAGCGTCGTGTCGTGCGTGGTAAAGATGAGTTGCGCTTTAGTGCCAGCGTGGTGCAGGTGTTTCACCAGAAAGTGAACCAGCATGGGATGCAGGCTGGTGTCCAGCTCGTCCACTACCAGAACGCGTTCGTTTTCGATCACGTCCAACCAAGGTCCTGCGAATGCAAAGAGAGCCCGGGTGCCTTCAGATTCCTCATCTTCAGCAAACTCAATGGCTTCCTGCGTCAAGATATCTTGATGAACGAATTTGACGGACGTTACGTTCTTTCCGTTCAGACCCTTGGCGATTTGTTGTGCAAACTGTTCTCTAACTTTTTTGGGAACATTTTTTGGCAACTGATCGACTGTAAAAACGGTTTCCTTTAGACGAATGTCGGAAATTCCTAAATCTGCAGCATTCAGGAATTCAACAATACGGTTGCGATCCTTTGCCTCGGCACAACGCTGCACCGTGTAGCTGGGACCCATCGTATGCGGAGCAGTAACGACGCGCAAACGCTCCTTAAACCAGTTGAACACCACGCGCAACTGTTCTTGATTGTTTTGTACTGCCTTAGAAAGGTACAAGGTGTTTTCTAAGGTGTCTTGTGCCCAATCGTGCCGCTTACGTCCACCCTCAAGTTTGGTGCTGAATTTATAAGCGTACTTGGCAGCATTTACATCCCAAACACGGTGAAACCATTTCTGCGGCATGCCAAGTGGGTAAGCAAGCAGCCATTCCTCGGAAATTCTTCGACTATTGCAGCGCACACCATACTCGTAGCGTACACCGTCCACAATCAAGGTGATTTCAAATTCACTGTCTGCATTCCGAGATTTGGCTGTGAGTTTGAAAGGTGACAAGTCCAGCAAATCGCCTGCCTGGTTACGATGAGATTGGAGAATCAGTTGATCCAGAAAAGCCAACCCTAGAATCAGAGTGCTTTTACCTGATGCATTGGGGCCGTAAAGTACGGACGAACGCAGCAGGCGCAAAGAAGCATCCGGTAGCCCTGCTTCAAATGTGTTGAGATCTTGCAACTCATCATAGGCAGATGCGGCCATTGTCAACGTTTGGCGCTGAAAAATAGAGCGGAAATTGGTGACTGAAAATTCGACTAGCATTTGAGTAAGAATAAATTTCTACCTTATTTTTGCATAAATTCTACAGAATTGCTTATAAGAATTTAATTCTCTGTATTTCGTTTGAACGAGGCATCAAGCCGCAGCCCCAACGGCAAGAAAATCGCCGCCGACAAGGCCGGCGTGGCCGTCACGGACCGCGGCTTCATCAATGTCGATATCCAGATGCGCACCAACGTGCCGCACATCTTCGCCATTGGCGAGGTAATCCCCCCGATAAACCAAAGGCACCAGAAGTAGAATTTTCTTAGAAAGAAGTTCTACATGAAGAAATCGAGATTTACCGACAGCCAGATCATGGACGCGCTCAAGCGTGTTGAGGCTGGATTA
>NZ_JAQTWL010000025.1 GCF_028689295.1 Rhodoferax sp. | reverse complement strand
CCAACATAAATGCCGTTAAACTTTTCCATGACCTGTCTCCTCGTTAATGGCTCTGTGTTACGAAGTTCTCCAACCTCGAAACATAACCCACGTTTACGAGGTTGGCAGGTCATCCATCATGTCTACAGGTCTTTGCAGGAGTCGCGCCCCGTGCTTTTGTGGGAGTCGCGCCCCCGCGACGAAGGCTGTCCAGAGGCAGCCATCACCGATAATGCCCAGCCTTGCTGCACGCCATGCCCACCCGCTTACCCCCAAACATCCCACCGCACCCCGCCATGAACCTGCCAGAAGCGCAAACGGCTCGCCATTGGCTGGCAGACATCCTTGCCGGTCGGCCGCCTGACGCGCTGGCTGAATGGCCGCATGCCGCCGCAGAGCTGGTCGAGGCAGCGCGGCAGCACGGCGTGGTGGCGCTGGTGGATGAGCGTTTGCACGCATCGGCGAAGGCTCGGGAAGCCTGGGCGCTGGCCGTTCCGAGCCCGGTGCGCCAGTCCTTTCAGGCTGCGGCCCGGGATGCGGCCCTCTATTCCATGTTTCTGGAAGTCGAAACCCGCCGCTTGCTGGCGCTGATGTCGCAAGCGGGCATCTCCGGCCTGCTGCTCAAGGGCCAGGCGCTCGCGCAATGGGCCTACGCGGCGCCGCAGCTGCGCGCAAGCGGCGACGTCGATGTGCTGTTGCCGTCGCGCCAGGACGCCGAAATGATTGCCAGTCAACTGCTCGCTGCCGGCTATGAACTTGCCCACGCCATGCCCGAGGCGTTGGTGGGCTACGAATTGACCTGTGTGCGCGAGGTCACCGGCACCGTCGCCACCGTGATCGACGTGCATTGGCGGCTGTCGAATTCCCCGTTGTTCGGCTACCGGTTCACCTTTGACGAACTCATGAACGAGTCCATCGCGCTGCCGGGCCTGGGCGCCAACGCCCGCGGCCTGGGGCAGGTGCATGCCCTGATTCACGCCTGCATGCACCGGGCTTTCAATGTGTCGGAGTCCGATTTTCACGACAGCCTCAAATGGCTTTACGACATTCCGGTGTTGACGCGCCGGTTTGCCAACGCCGATTGGGACCACTTCACGGCACTGTGCGGCGAGCGCGCACTGGCAGGCGTGTGTCTGATGTCGCTCGATGCCGCGTCGGACGCCTTCGGATCGGATGTTCTGGCCTTGCCACCCCAAGTGCGAGCCGTTCTGGTGTTGGCGCGCGCCAGCGAGTCGATGGAGGTGGCGCGCCTGCGCCAGTGGCGTTACCGGGAGTACCAGGTCATGATGGCCTTGCCTGCGATCGGCATGCGTCTTTGCTATCTGGGGCAGCGTTTCCTGCCGAGCCGCGAGTACATGGCGCGGCTCTATCAGCGGCCCGACCTGGGTTACCTGGGTCTGATGGGGATCCGGGTTCGCGCGGCGCTGGGTCGACTGCTGGGCTGAATGGGCACAGGCCGTTGTTTTCGTCAAACGCCTTGCAGACCGCCATAAATCAAGTTGGCCACTGGCGCAGAAATGCTATACAAAATGCTATATTCGAAGGCAGAGTTGGAACTAATTTATAGATGAGAATTCGCAATGAATCGAAACTGGCAGCAATTTATCCTCGCAGTGCTTTTGTCTGTGATCGGCGGGCTCATTCCGGCCGTGTTCAGCCCCGCATTCGCGCAGGCTGTGGTACCGGAGGCGAACCGCAGTGTGCCCCAGGACTGGAGCCACAAGCACCTGATCTACACCAATCCGGAGACGCTGAACCAAGCAGCGCGCCAAGGCACAGTTGCTTTTGATCGGTGGCTACAGAAAATCAAGGATCCGCGTTTTGCCATGGCGGTCGCCAAAAAGACCGCCTTTGTGCAACCGACCGGACAAAACGCCTTCTCGGGCCAGCAAATGCAATGGGCCACGAGATTCGACAGGCATCAATCGACGGTAACGGCCAACCCCATACAACGCGACTGGAGCAGCCCGCTGGGTGGGGCATCTGGCGTCGGCAGGGCCGGTGTGTTCCCGGCGAAATTCAGTTTTGACATTAACGCGGTGCCGAGCTGCGCCAACGATTTTGTGGTCTTCACCACGGCTTCAGCGGGTGCCGCATCATCTTCACAAGCAGCCGCGTCGGCAAGCCAAAGCGGAACATTTTTGAACAATAATGCAGTGAGAGTCCCTTCGACCATCACCATTGGCGGAGTGGTGTTTACCGCCACTAACGGCACTGGGTTCACATCGACCACTTACGCGGCCAATGCCAGCGCCGCCACCGAGGCAAGCAATTTGGCGGGTGCGATTAATCTGAACTCCTCGGTACTCGTGTCCGCTGTTGCCAATTCGCCCAGTTCTGGGCAGTTGACGATCACGGCCAAGACGCCTGGCAATGCCGGAAACAGTATCCTACTTTCGGTTGCCAATACAGCAAGGTTTTCATGGGACGGGGCGATGACGGGAGGTGCAGATGCCTTAACTCCTGGTCAACCCACCATTGTGGCCTTCAACAATCTGTACAAGACCACTTGTGGTCCAGCGTTGAATTTTCAGCCGAATACCATGTGGTCGTACAACACGGGGGCGGGTGCCTTTACCGAAACCTCGCCTGTGCTTTCGCTGGACGGCACCCAGGTGGCGTTCGTGCAGCGCACCGGCACTGTCGCGAGTCTGGTGTTGCTCAAGTGGAGTAGTGCCGCGCCCGGAACACTCGGTGCACCCACCGCCCCGACCCCTGTCACCGCTGCGGACTACCGCACCTGTACCGCGCCTTGCATGGCGTTAATTCCCTTTAGCGGCAGTCCCAACAATACCAATTCGTCACCTTATGTCGATTACTCGAATGACGTCCTCTATGTCGGCACCAACAACGGGACCCTGCACAAGTTCACCGGGGTGTTCACCGGCACGCCGGGCGAGATCACCGCTGGCGGGTGGCCGGCTACCGTGAGAGCGGCCAGCATTCTCTCGTCGCCCGTTTATGATTCCGTGAGCAATTTGGTGTTTGTTGGCACGGCGTCTACCGATGGGCGACTTTATGCAGTCAATGCAAGCACCGGCGCTGTTGTGCGCAGTGTCCAACTCTCTCGTAACACTAACACAAACGGCATCAAGGATGCGCCCATCGTGGACTCCAGTGCGCAGCATGTGTACGCATTTGGCGGTAGGGACACCAGCACAGGTGACTCAACTGTTTACAGATTTTCAACCACGTTCACTAACATTTCAGTGCCTGAAAAGGCTGTGGTGGGCTCAGGTGGCGATACCTCAGTCTTGTATTCAGGTGCTTTCAACGATGCTTACTACACAACGGGAAACGGGTTTATGTACGTTTGCGGGAGTGCAACCCGGACTGCACGGCGACCAACCCTTTGGAGGATATCCGTTAACAGTGGTAACCCAATGGGCGTCCCGGCGACGGGACCAACGCTTGTCAACAGCAATGCAGACTGCTCCCCCGTCACCGAAATCATGAACGGCGCCAACGACTACATCTATGCCAGTGTCACTGCAGCAGGTAATGACTTCGGGTGTACCGGAGCCTGCATCTACATGTACAACCTGACCGGTCTGACCTGGGACACAGCGGCAACCGCTGGTGCCGGACTGGCGGCTCCTGGTGGCACCGGCGGCATCATTGTGGACAATATCTCGGCGACCGCAGGCGCGTCCCAAATCTATTACTCGACGATTGGCAACGGCACCGTTGGCAACGCCATCCAGGCCAGCCAGGCGGCGCTGCAGTGATGACAATCTGTGCAGATGCCTCTGTGCCATACCTGAACTCAATATCGTGAGCAAAATGAATCATCCCTCTCAACCAGAATTGTCTCAGGCCTGCGCAGCCAGCGGCTCGCCCAGAAAGCCTTATCTCAAGCCCGCGTTCCGTCACGAGCCGGTGTTCGAGACCATGGCGCTGGCCTGCGGCAAGATCAGCAGCACGCAGGCCCAGTGCCGGACCAACCGCAAGACTTCCTAGCCACTGCGGTCGCATGGAAGCGTTGTTCGATTCACGCAATTTGTCCAAAAACGAATTGGCCGCCGAGGCCCTTCGCACCTTTGGCGAGTTGCGCCTGGGTGTGACGGGCGCCAGCATGTTGCCGGCGGTGCGGCCGGCCGACACACTCCTGATCCACCAGTGCCGCATCGAAGACGCCGGGCCGCACGATATTGTTCTGTTTATCCGCCATAGCAGGCTGTTCGCGCACCGGGTGGTGTCGCGCTCGGCGACGCACCTCTTCACCCAGGGCGACGGTCTGGCCGATCCCGATGCCCCGGTGGCAGCGCATGAACTGCTGGGCAAAGTCGTGCGGGTGACGCGCCGCGGCAAGACCGTTCACCACGCGACGCAGCCGGGTTGGCCGGCGCGCCTGGCCGCAGCCGTGTTTCGCCGATCAAGCCTGGCGGGCAGCCTGTTCATCCGCGTGCAGGGCCTGCAGGGCCGAGTCGGCCTGTGAGCGCCGCAGCGCGCAGCCGCGCCGACATCTGCATTGGCGGCATCACCGTCAGCGTGCGCAGTTCGGACGAAGCTTTCCTGCAACTGCTCGACCAGCGCTACGCCGGCTTCATGGTGCAGGGCGGCGCGCCCGACTACGCGTTCGACATCGAACTCGCGCCGCTGCGCGAGGGTTCGCCCGACGACGACGTGCGCGTCTATCGCAGCAACGGCCGCTGGCGGCTGGAGCGCGGCGACTTTCGTGCCGAGTGGGACCCGGCCCTGCGCCAGGGGCACATCCGCCAGTCGGCCAACCCGTATTCCATCGACACCGTGCTGCGCATCGTCCACTCGCTGGTGCTGGCGCGTGAAGGTGGATTCCTGATGCATGCGTCGAGCGCCGTGCGCAATGGCAAGGCATTTTTTTTTACCGGCGTCTCCGGTGCGGGCAAAACCACGATGGTCCGGCTGGCGCCGCCAGACACTGCCGTGCTCAGCGACGAAATTTCCTACCTGCGCAAGGAAGCCGGCGGCTACTACGCCTACGGCACGCCGTTCGCCGGTGAACTGGCCCGTGCCGAAGAATTGGCCCGCGCCGGGGCGGGGCTGCGCGCGCCGCTGGAAGCCGTCTATCTGCTCACCCAGGGCGCGGAGAACCGCGTCTCTGACGTGGGCAAGGCCGAGGCGGTGCGCGGTATTTTGCGTAACATGCTATTTTTCGCCGAAGACACCGAGCTGGTGCAGGCGGTGTTTCTGTCGGCGCTCGAACTGATCGAGCGCGTGCCGGTTCGCCGGCTGACATTTTTGCCCGAGACTGAAGTATGGAAGTTGATTCAATGAGCACACCGCGCTACGTGTCCCGAGCCAGCAACGTCGCCGCGCGCATGGTCGGCGGCGAGGTGATGATCATGTCGGGCCTCGACTCGTCGCTGTACAGCCTGAACGAGACCGCCTCCCTCTTGTGGCAGGCGGCCGACGGCGTGACGCCGCTGGCGCAGATGGTCGAGCGCCATATCTGCGCCGTGTATGACGTGGACCCCGCGAGCGCCTTGCGCGACGCCGAGGAAATGTCCGAGGAGCTGGCCCGCCAGGGCATTCTCGTGATATCCGACACTCCCTTGACTGATGCGTCGGCATGAGCAGCCTGATGCGCGAGATGGGCGCCAAGGCGCTCAAGCTGGGCATACCGTTGAGCGTGCAGCTCGACCTGACCTACCGCTGCAACGAGCGCTGCGTGCATTGCTACCTCGACCATGACGACCATGGCGAGATGAGCACGGCCGAAATCAAGGATCTGCTGGATCAGCTGGCGGCGGCCGGGGTGTTCTTTTTGATCCTGAGCGGCGGCGAGATTTTTTTGCGCAAGGATCTGTTCGAAATCATCGCGCACGCGCGCAAGCACCTGTTCGCAGTCAAGCTCAAGACCAATGCCGTCCTGCTGCGCGAGGCCAGTGCCAGGCGCATCGCGGCGCTGGGCGTGGAGTCGGTGCAGATCAGCGTGTATTCGCACCTGGCGGCCGTGCACGACGAGATCACCAAGGTGCGCGGGTCATTCAGGCGCACCATCGAGGGTGCGCGACTGCTCAAGGCGCACGGCGTCAGGGTCAGCTTTGCCAACGTGCTGATGAAGCACAACGCCGGCGATTACCCGCAGGTGCAGGCGCTCGCCGCCGAGATGGGCGTCGGCTACAACCTTGACGCCACCATCACCCCGATGATGGATGGCGACCGTTCGATACTTGACCTGAACATCACGCCCGGGGAGCTGGAGCAGGTATTGCACGAATCGACGCTGGTCGGCAATGCCGAGGAGTTCTGCGCCCCGCCGGCGGGGCCGCTGGCGCCCGCCGACGCGCTGGACACGCTGCCGTGCAGCGCCGGGCATACGGCGTGCTATATCTCGCCTTATGGCGACGTGCTGCCCTGCGTGCAGTTTCCGCTGCTGAGCGGCAACGTGCGCCAAACGCGTTTTCTCGACATCTGGCAGAACTCGCCCGCGCTGAAGAAAGTGCGGGCCATCAGCATGGCCGATTTGCAGAGCTGCTCCTCCTGCGCGCATGGCAGCAGTTGCTCGCGCTGCCCGGGGCTGGCGCACATGGAAGGCAATATGCGCGGACCGTCGATCCAGGATTGCGAGAAATCCTTTGCCCGCACCGGTGTGCCGTCGTTCAACCTGCTGCGCAACGAGGCCGCCATGGCAAAGTTGGCGCCGGCAGCGGCTGCCTTTGCGCCTGCCTCCTCCCAAGCAAGCCATCCCGTCATGTGGATGGCTCGGGACTAGGTTTGGCCATGTCGAAGACGGGCGGGCGGGTTTTGCGCGTCGGGTAATCCAGCAACTCATTGATTTTTTGTTCGCCCGGTTTCGCCTGAAGCTGGGTCAAAAATGAAATCTCGGCGCGCGTGATGACGTCAATTTTTGATGTTCCCTCCGCCATTCGCGGCGAGGGCGCCGCTCCTACAAATTCAAGCGCGACGCCTTGGCCATTGGTGTCAGGCAAATCGGGTAATATGCTCCGCGCTTCCTGATAAGTGTTCTCAAAAAAATAATGACGGCTTGCCGCTTGATTCAGGAGCGATTTGGGGAATAAATGATGCTTTTACTGTCACATGTCGGCGCTTTCCTTGGCCGGGTTTCTTTAGCCACCACGTTCATGTCCTTTCTGGTCTCGCTGCTGCTGGTGCTCACCCGGCACCGGCACGGCCACTTGTCGATGGACCATCCGGGCGCGGTGCAAAAATTTCATCTTGAGCCAACGCCGCGTGTGGGTGGCATCGGCATTTACCTGGCGCTGGCACTGGCTTGGCTGTTGCTCGATGCGGGTCCGGCCAGGCAGTTGCTGGGCGTGATTTTGCTGGCCGGCTTACCGGCCCTGGTGTTTGGACTGGCCGAAGACATGACCAAGCGCGTGGGCGTGCTGCCCCGGCTGCTGGCCACCATGGTCAGCGGTTTGGTGGCCTGCCTGCTCAGCGGCGTGGCGTTGAACCGACTGGACGTTGCCCTGCTCGACAGTGTGCTCACCTACTGGCCGCTGGCCGTGATGCTGACGGCCTTTGCCGTGGGCGGCGTGGCCAATGCGGTCAACATCATCGACGGTTTTCATGGTTTGGCCAGTGGCACCGTCATTTTGATGCTGTTGGCGCTTTCGGCAATGGCTTTTCAGGTGGGCGACGCACCGCTGGGCCTGCTGGGTCTGCTGGTGGCTGCCGCTGTGACGGGTTTCTGGTTGATCAACTACCCTTGGGGCAAGCTGTTTTTAGGCGATGGCGGCGCTTACTTTGTTGGCTTTGCGCTGGCGTGGATTGCCGTTTTGCTGCCCATGCGCAATCCGGGCGTGTCGCCCTGGGCGAGTTTGCTAGTGTGCGCTTATCCCATCACCGAGGTGTTCTACAGCGTGCTGCGCCGCAGCCGGCAGGGCACATCGCCCGGCGACGCGGACAAGCTCCACTTGCACAGTCTGCTGGCCAGCCACTTCGTTCAAAAGCACTTTCCCGGTTGTTCGAATGCTCTGCAAAATGCGTGTGTCGCGCCTTTTGTGTGGTGCTTTGTGGCCGTGCCGGCGTGCATGGCGATCATGTTTTTCGACCAGACCGGGTTGCTGATGGTGGGCTACCTGGGCGCTATTTTGGTCTATCACCTCACCTACCGCTACCTGGTGGTCGGGCGCTGCCCGCTGGTCCGCCCCATCGCGCAGCAGCCACCCGCCGCGCAGCGTGTCGATGGCTGAAAGGTCTTTGCAGCGGCCTGCGTTGTCACAGGGGCTGATGCTGTGGGCGGGTGTTGCGCTGCTGGTGTGCGCGCCCGTCATTCGCGGCGGCAACCGCTATGTGGCCTTGATCGCACTGGAATGGCTGGGGTTGGCGGTGCTGTTGGGCGCTGCGCTGGTGGCGCTGGACGGGCAGGGCGTTTGGGGCCGGGGCAGGGAGCGCGCGGGCCTGCTGCTGCTGGCGGCGTCGCCGCTGTGGGTGGCGCTACTGCAATTGGTGCCACTGCCGCTGGACGTTTGGGTTGCCCTGCCGGGGCGTGCGCTGTACCAGGATTTGCTGGCCGCGGTGCAGATGCCGCAGCCCGCGTGGCGGCCGGCATCGCTGACGCCGGCGGCCACCTGGGCGTCGGTGCTGGCGGGGATTCCGCTGGTGGCCTGCTTTGCGCTGGCGCTGAGTTGCAGTGGGCACCAGTTCAGGATGCTGTGCCGGCTCTTGATCGGGCTGGCGCTGGCGCAGGCGCTGCTGGGTTTGGCGCAATTGGGGTCTTTCAAGCTGTTGTTTTTTGACGCCGGTACCAACCGTGTGATCGGAACCTTTGCCAACCCCAACCATTTTGCGAATTTTTTGGGCATGACGCTGCCGCTGGTGGTGCTGGAGGTCAGGCGGGCCATGCATGACCAGGCGCCGCGGCACCACCGGGTGGGCAACGCCAGCCTGCTGTGGGGCTTGCTTCTGTTTGTGTTGCTGGCAGCTGTGCTGGCGTCGAGCTCGCGCACCGGCATCGTCACGTCGCTAGTGGTCACGCTGGCCACCACATTGATGTTGCCGGGACGACACGGCGGGCAGGCTGGTTTGCGATGGCGGTTGTGGGCGCTGGCGGCCCTGCTGCTGGTGGCGGTGGCCTCGGTGGGGCTGGGCTGGCTGGAGCGTTTTCAGGGTGATTTGCTGGCCGGCGATGCCAGCTTCAGGGGCCTGATGCGGTCCAGCGCCTGGACGGCCGCACTCGAGTTTTGGCCGCTGGGTTCGGGGCTGGGGTCTTTTGGCATGGTGTTTCCGCGCTTCCAGCCGGCTGTGGTGACCGGTTTTGTCGAACATGCGCACAGCGACTATGTGCAGTTGCTGATGGAATGCGGTGCGCTGTATGTGCTGCTGGCCGGCCTTGCGCTGTGGCTGATAGCGCGGCGTGCGAGGTGGTTGGCGCACAGGGCGCTGCAGGGCGACGGGCTGGACGCGCACGAGCAGATGATGATGGCCTGCGGGCTGGGGCTGCTGGCGCTGCTGTTGCATTCGTGGCTGGACTTTAACCTGCGCATTCCCGCCAATGCGATGCTGGGCGCGTTTATGCTGGGCGGCCTGCTTCGGCTGGGCCGGGCCAATTAGAATGGATGGTTACCGGGCATCCGCTTGGTGGTTTGAGGGGAGTTTATCTATGCCTGATTATTTGAGTCGGTTGCTGGCGCTGTTATTGGCCGTTGCGCCGGTATGGGTGTTGGCGCAGCAGCCGGTGGCTGCCGAGCGCCAGCCGGTGGTCACCGATGTGGCTGCCGGTCAGACGCCGCGCCCCGACGCCGCAGCGCAGCTGTTGCCCGGGCAGGCGCAGCCGCTGAACTCGCTGGCTGGCCTGGGCGCGGACTACCGCGTGGGGCCCAACGACCTGATCGATGTGGAGGTCTATGGCGTGCCCGACCTCAAGCGCACGGTGCGCGTGAACTCGTCGGGCATGGTGTCGCTGGCGCTGGTGGGCAACATGACGCTGGCCGGCTTGACGGCGCAGCAGGCCGAGGCCGCCATTGCCGCAAAGTACGCAGAGAAATACCTGCAGGACCCGCAGGTGTCGGTGTTCATCAAGGAGTTCACCACGCAGCGCATCACGATCGAAGGCGCGGTGGCCAGGCCGGGCATCTATCCGGTCACCGGCCAGCTCACCTTGCTGCGGGCGCTGGCGCTGGCCGGCGGCGGCGGCAGTTATGCCGACCTGAGCGAGATCAATCTGTTTCGCACGGTCAACCAGATGCCGCAGCAGAAACTGACGTTTGACCTCGACAAGATTCGCCAGGGTGAACAGGCCGACCCGGACATCATGGCCGACGACGTGATTGTGGTCAAGCGCAGCCCCACGCGGGCCGCGTTGCGGGATTCGCTGTTCAGCGACGTTGTCAACACCCTCAACCCCTTCTCAATTTTCAAGAACTGATGTCAACACCTGAACCTTTTGCGGTGGACCCGCTGGTCTCCCGTGGCCTGTCCTTGCCCCCGGCACGCAGCTTGCAGGCTTCCGTGCTGCGCGACGAAGCCGAAGAGCTGGACAGCGACGCGCTCGACCTCAAGGCGCTGTTTCGGGTCGTCCTCAAGTACAAGTGGATGCTCATCTCGCTGACCTTGCTGTGCGGGCTGATCGCCACCATTCAGAGTTTGCGCGCCACACCCATGTACCGTTCCAGCGTGACGCTGCAGATTGACCGCAGCGCCCAGCGCGTGGTGGATTTCAACAGGGACGTGGACGCCGAACTGCAGATGTACGACGATGGCTCGCAGTTGCAGACCCACATCGAGCTGCTCAAGAGCCGCAGTCTGGCCGAGCGCATGGTCGATGAAATGGGGCTGGACAAGACCCGCCCTGCGGTCATCAGCCCCATGGAGGCCTCGGCGCAAGAGGCTGCGGCCAGTGCGCCATTTGGCCAGGCATCGGCCCCGGTTTTGACGCCGGTCGGCGACGAGCCTGGTTTTGTCGATTTGTTGTTGTCGAATTACCGGCAACTCGCGACGCCGTCGGTGAAGGACGCGCAGGTGCTCGGGCGCGAGGATGTGGTGGGCGCCTTCATGGTCTCGGTCAAGGTGGAGCCGGTGCGCAATACCCGCCTGGTCAACGTCTCGGTGGTCAACAGCAACGCCGAACTGGCAGCGCGCATTGCCAATTCCATGGCCAAGACCTTCATTGCCATGAATCTGGAGCGCAAGATGGGGTCTTCGGTGTATGCCAAGACCTTTCTGGAGGACCAGATCAGGATCACCAAGGCCAGGCTGGAAGAGTCGGAGCGCGTGATCAACGACTACGCCAAGCGCAATTCGATTCTGGTGCTGGATGAAAAGACCAATGTGGCGAGCCAGAATTTTGCCGACTTCTCGGCCGGGTTGTCGCGCGTGGAGCAGGAGCGCATCAAGGCCGAATCCTTGTACAAAGAGGCCTTGCGCAGCCCCGAGAGTGCCCCCCAGGTGCTGGAAAGCAAGGCGGTGCAGGCTTACAAGGAGCAAAAGGCCAAGCTGGAAGCCGAGTATGCGACGAACGTGAGCGTGTACAAGCCCGAGTATCCCAAGATGGTCCAGCTCAAGACGCAGATCAACGAACTGGACGCCCGCATCAAGGCTGAAATTGCCGTGGTGACCGCTTCTGTCAAGGGCCAGTTTGAGGCGGCCAAGCGGCAGGAGGAACAGTTCCGGTCACGGCTGGGCGAGACCCGCAGCGAGGTGCTGGCGGTGCAGGATCGCAGTGTCGATCTGAACCTGCTCAAGCGCGAGCTCGATACCAACCGGCAGGTGTACGACAGCCTGCTGCAACGGCTCAAGCAGGTCAGCGTGACGGGCGGGCTGACCAGCAACAACATTTCGGTGGTGGATGAAGCCATCACGCCGCTGTTCCCGTACAGCCCGCAGCTTGCGCGCAACGCTGCCATCGGCATGGGCGTGGGTTTGTTGCTGGCCTTGGGTCTGGCTTTCCTGCGGGAAAACCTGGACGACTCGGTCAGGCACTACGACGAGATCGAGAGCCAGTACGGCCTGCCGCTGCTCGGCCTGATTCCGGTGGTGAAGAAAAAGACCGGCGAGGCAGTGGCCCTGGTGGCGCACCAGGAGCCGCGCAGCGCGTTTGCCGAGGCCTACCGGTCGATGCGCACGGCGCTGCAGTTCTCCACCACCGAGGGTGCGCCGGAGCGCCTGATGGTGACCAGTTGCGGCCAGAGCGAGGCCAAGTCCACCACCGCTTTGGCACTGGGCATCAACTTTGCGCAATTGGGCAAGCAGGTGCTGCTGATCGACGCCGACATGCGCAATCCGTCGCTGCACAAAACGCTGAAGATGTCCAATGAGGGCGGTTTGTCGAACTTTTTGTCGGGTGACCAGCCTTGTGAGATGTACATCCAGCCATCGGGCATTGCCAATTTGTCGGTGCTGCTGTCGGGACCGAATCCGCCGGACCCGGTTGAATTGCTGATGGGACCGAAGTTCATGTTGCTGCTCGACCGGGCGCGCGAGCTCGGGTATTCGCAGGTCATTATCGACACCCCGCCAGTGCTGGGCATTGCGGACGCCATTGTGCTGGGCAACCAGATTCAGCATGTCGTGTTTGCCGTCAAGGCGGGCAGTACCCGCAAGTCCAGCATCAAGAATTCGCTGCGCCGTTTGGCTCATGCAGGGCTGGCGCCGATGGGCGTGGTCATGACCCACGTGAGCGGCGAACACGGCCATGATTACGGTTATGAAAGCTACTACGGCTATGGCGATGTCAAGCAGAAGGGGCAGCAGCAGCCCGTACCCGCAGCGGCCGAGCAGACCGCCTGACGCGCGGGGCGAGCGATGAGCACCGATTTGCGCAGGGCAGCACCAGCCGGGGAGGTTATTGCGGCCCTGCTGGACTTCGAGCAGTCTCCCGGTCGTTACCCGGTGGTCATCCGCGAACCGCGCATTTTGTTCGAGCAAGCCGGCCTGGTGTTGATGCTGGCAGCCGGGCGCCAGCCGGACGGTCTTGCCGCCGAAGCGATGCTTGAACCCGGTGTGCGCCGGTCGGCACGGTTTTTTGTGCGCACCGTGATGCTGCGCCCGGGTGTGGACTTCTACACACTGCTGGGGGTGCAGCAAAGTTTTGATGCGGAGGTGCTGCGCGAGCACTACCGGCTGATGATCCGCATGACCCACCCCGATTTTGTGGCGTCGGGCGAGTCGTGGCCGGCCGATGCAGCGGCGCGCATCAACCAGGCGCACGATGTGATGGTGTCCGCCGTGAAAAGAGAGGGCTACCGTGCGACGCTGGACGGCGCGCGCGCTTGGCCGGCACCGCGGCCGGTGGCTGCTCACGGCCAGCGGCCACGCGCGCGGGTTGCAGTGGCCAACGGGCGCTGGCCCGCATTCCGAACGCTGGCGGTGTCCGCCGCTGTGGTGCTGCTGGCCCTGACGGCGCTGGTCATGAGCTGGCCGTCTTCCGATGAGGGTTTGTTGACGCTGGCTGCTCGCGCCCCGCTGGTTTTGGCAGTCTTGCCCAAGGCAGGGCAAGCCGACTCGGCGCAAGCCTCCGAGATGCCGGTTGCGGGGCCCGCACGGGTTGCGCTCGATGCAGCAGCTAAACCGGTCACGCCGGCCCGGGCGGTGGCCTGGGTGCCCGCGGTGGCCCCTGATGTTCCTGCGCCGGAGGTGCCTGTGCGCGAGCTGTTTTCAGCCGCAACCGTGGTGGCCAATGCGCCGGACGCACCGAGCACGCGGCTGGTGATTGAGCCGCCGCCTTCCGTCAAGACGCCAGAGCTTGTTGCGCCCAACATCACCATGGATCAGGTGCAGCCCTTGCTGACCAATGTGCTCCAGTCGCTGCAAAGCGGCCGCGGTGACCATGTGCTGCAGTGGCTGGAGCCATCTTCGCGGCAAAGCGATGCGGCCACCCGCTTTGTGGCCGCCTACAACCAGAGCCTGGCCGGGTCTCGCGTCACGGGTCTGGGAACGGTGCGCTTTACGTCACGCTTTGACGCCGGGCAGCTGGTGGTGGACGGTATGGTCCAACTCCTGCTGGTGGATGAACGTCAGCAGGCATCGAGGCAGGATGTGCGCCTGCGAGCCTATTTTTTTTCGCGTGACAGCGCGCCGGTGCTGACTCGCATGGAAGCTTTTTAAACATGCCACGGGTCAACTCCCGGGTGCGTGTGATCGGGCTGTTGGTGTGCACTCTGGCTACCGCGCTCTGGCTGGGCTGGACAGCCCTTGAGCACAATCTGCAGCAGGCTTGCCAGTGGCGGCAGTGGCCGTATCTGAGTCGCTGCGCGGATCCTGCCCGGCAGCCTGTAGCGCAGCAGGTGCAAGCGCTGCGGGCGCAGATTGCCGCCAACCCGGGGGATGCCTTGTCTTATGCGGCGCTGGCCACGTTTTCACAATCACCGCAAGGCATCGGCGGTCTGGACGGCGCGGCGGTATTGGCGGCAGCAAGCCAGTTGGCACCGCAAAACCGCTACGTCTTGCGCCTGCTGGCCAATCAGTATGTGGAGCGCAGGCAGTGGCCCGAGGCGGCCGATGCACTGGTGCGGCTGTCGCTGCTGCACGGTGACAGCGAGGCAACGCGGGCCTTGGCCGCCATGGTGGGGCAGAGCGGGAGTGACAGGGCACAACTGGCGGCGCTGGTGGCCTTGCTCAAGGCTGATGCCGGCTGGCTGGAGCGGGTGCTGAGCAGTCTGCCAGCGGCCAAGGTGCCGGTGGTTCAGGCCATGCCGCTGGTCCAGCAGGCCATGGCCCTGCAACTGGTGACGCCTGAGCTGGGCATGGTGCTGATTCGCCAGTTGATGGCAGAAGGAGCCTGGCTCGATGCCCATGCGATCTGGCTGCATTTGTGGAAGCGCCCGCTGGGACTGCTGTTCAACGGTAATTTTGAGCAGGACTTTGTCAAAGATGGCTTTGACTGGAATATCACCGACAGCAACAACTACCGGGCCGGTGCCAGGGTACAGCGGCCGCGTATCGGTGATCGCGGCCGCTTGCTGCAGGTGGAGTTCACCGGACGCGCCATTGCCCAGCCGGTGCTGAACCAGCATCTGGTGCTGGCGCCTGGCAGCTACCGCTTGAGCGGCGACTACATGGCCAATACCCTTCGCAGCAACGAGGGGCTGACGTGGGTTTTTGCCTGTGCCGCTGATCGCCGCGAGCTTGGCCGCAGTGCTGCTTTGAAGAACACGGGCGGACGCTGGGAAAAATTTACCACCGAGCTGGCCGTGCCCGGCGACTGTGGCGTGGGGGTGAGCCTGTCGCTGCAGACCTTTGCCCGCTACGAAGCGGCCACCGGTTTGCGCGGCGAAATGCTGTTTGACAAGTTTGAGTTGCAGGCGACCGGGGAACGTCCATGATCGACCTGCACAGCCATATCCTGCCCGGGGTCGACGACGGTGCCAAAGATCTGGCGACGTCGCTGGAGATGGCGCGCATTGCTGTGGCCGACGGCATTCACACCATGGCTTGCACGCCGCACATTTACCCCGGCATGTACCTGAATGACGCAACCGGCATCGCGCTGGCCCGGGCGCGCCTGCAGGCCGATCTGGACGAGCGCGGCATTGCGCTGAAGCTGGTCGTGGGCGCCGACGTGCACTTGGTTCCGGGCTTGCTGGACGGGCTGCGCACCGGCTTGATACCCACCCTGAACGGGTCGCGCTACCTGTTGCTCGAACCCTCCCACACCATGCCACCGCCGCGCTTCGAGGACTCGGTGTTCAACCTGGTGGCAGCTGGCTACACGCCGATCATCACGCACCCGGAACGACTCACCTGGGTAGAAGATCATTACCCGGTTTTTGTTCGCCTGGTTCAACAGGGGGCCTGGATGCAGGTCACCGCTGGTGCCTTGACCGGGGCCTTTGGCCCACGGGCCAAGTATTGGGCTGACCGGTTTGTGGCGGATGGGCACGCCCATATTTTGGCAACGGATGCCCATTCGACCGGCCGCAGGTTGCCCCAACTCACACCCGCCCTGGACGTGGTGACGAGCCTGATAGGGGCGCATGAGGCTGTGCAGCTTGTTGTGAACCGGCCACAGGCCGTGCTGGAAAATCTTGCACCAGTGCAACGGATCGATGCGTCAGCCCTGAAAAATCAGAAAAGCTGGCTGCGCCGTCTGTTTGCTGGGTTATGATGTCGCCGACTTAATCAACCAAGGGTGAAAAATGAAAAAACAATGGCTTGCTTTGAGTTTCATGCTGGTGGCAGGCGCGGTGACCGCTCAGACGGCACCAGTGCAGCCGGTTGCAAAAATTGTTGCCACCGAGGGTCTGGTCACCATCGGCTACCAAGACACCCTGCGCAGTGCAGTTGTGGACATGCGCCTTTTTGAAGGCGCGCGCGTGATGAACACGACCACTGGCACGGCCGAGATTGTTTTTGACAGCGGCTGCCGGATCACCTTGAAACCTGGCGAAGTATTCAACGTGTCTGACGCCAATTGCAAGTCGCTGGTGGCGTCGCGCGCACGCGCATTGCCACTTGTTGTCGCAGCTGCAGCCGCCGGTGCTGGTGCGGCGGGTGCTTCTTCGGTGCTTTTGGGCGCTGCCGTGGTGAGTATCGGCACGTTGGTTGCCGGTGAAAAGCAAAGCGGCAGCTAATGTCGGCAGCCGTATTGCGCCGCTGATGCAGCGCATAAAAAGAAGAGCCTTCCGGGCTCTTTTTTTTGGCCGCACGAAAACAGGCGCTCATGATGCGTCAGCTAGAATCTAGGGTTGTTAAGCCGGGCGGCAGGTCAGTTGTGGATGGCCGCTCACTTTGAAGAAAATTCAGGCTGGTCGCTTGGGCGATCGGCATGGTCCGTACGTTTAATTTGGAGAATTACCTTGGCAGTCACCGTAGAAACCCTTGAAAAACTCGAACGAAAAATGCTTTTGAGTTTGCCTTTGGCATCCATTCAATCCGAAGTGAATGCCCGTTTGAAAAAGATGGCGCGCACCGTCAAGATGGACGGCTTCCGTCCGGGCAAGGTACCCATGAATGTGGTGTCTCAGCGCTACGGCTACTCGGTGCAGTACGAGGTGATGAACGACAAGGTGGGCGAAGCTTTTTCCAATGCCGCCAATGAAGCCAAGCTGCGCGTGGCGGGCCAGCCCAAAATCAGTGAAAAAGAAGGCGCGCCAGAAGGCGAGTTGACTTTTGAGGCGGTGTTCGAGGTCTATCCGGAAGTCGTGATTGGCGACCTGACGACCGCCGAGGTCGAAAAAATCACCACCGAAGTATCTGATGCCGCCATCGACAAGACCATCGACATCCTGCGCAAACAGCGCCGCACTTTTGCGCTGCGCCCGCGTGATGCGGCAGCCGAAGATGGCGACCGCGTGACGGTGGACTTCGAGGGCAAGATCGACGGCGAAACCTTTGCCGGTGGCAAGGCCGAAGACTTCCAGTTCATCCTGGGGGACGGCCAGATGCTGAAGGAATTTGAGGAAGCCACGCGCGGCATGAAGGCTGGCGAAAGCAAGACCTTCCCGCTGGCATTTCCCGCCGACTATCACGGTCAGGACGTGGCCGGCAAAACGGCTGACTTTATGGTGACCGTGAAGAAAATCGAGGCTGCGCATCTGCCCGATGTCAACGAGACGCTGGCCAAATCGCTGGGCATCGAAGACGCCACCGTTGATGGTTTGCGCGCCGACATCAAGAAAAATCTGGAGCGCGAAGTCAAGTTCCGTCTGCTGTCGCGAAATAAAGCCGCCGTCATGGATGCGCTGGTGGCCAAAGCCGAGCTCGATTTGCCCAACGCCAGCGTGCAGGCCGAAATGGCGCGTTTGCTTGAAGGCGCCCGCGCCGACCTGAAAAAACGTGGCATCAAGGATGCTGACAAGGTCACGATTCCCGATGATGTGTTTCGTCCGCAGGCTGAGCGCCGCGTGCGCCTGGGCCTGGTGGTGGCAGAACTGGTGCGCGTGAACAACCTGCAGGCTACGCTGGACCAGCTCAAGGCTCATATCCAGGAACTGTCTTCCAGCTACGAAAAACCCTCCGAAGTGGAGCGCTGGTATTTCAGCGACAACAACCGCATGGCTGAGGTGGAAACGGTTGTGCTGGAAAACAACGTGACAGATTTTGTCTTGTCCAAGGCCAAAGTCAACGAAAAGGCGGTAACCTTTGATGAATTGATGGCGCAAAACTGATCTGCTGGCCGTTAAAGCGGGTGGTATGGGGCTTGTGCCGGGCTTGCTGCCCAGCATGCAAGCCCCATTTGCTTGGAGGCTTTGTTTTTTTAGCTACAGTAGCATCAAATTATTGGAGTCATGATGAATTTACAGATGAGTGCGATGGATACACAGGCTTTGGGCATGGTGCCGATGGTGATCGAGCAGTCGGGCCGGGGTGAGCGGTCTTATGACATTTACTCGCGCCTGCTCAAGGAGCGGGTGATTTTTATGGTGGGTCCGGTCAATGATCATGTGGCCAATCTGGTGGTGGCGCAACTGCTGTTTCTGGAAAGTGAAAATCCGGACAAGGACATTTCCTTTTACATCAACTCACCCGGCGGTTCGGTCAGCGCGGGCATGGCGATTTTTGACACCATGAACTTCATCAAACCTGACGTGTCCACGCTGTGCACTGGCATGGCCGCCAGCATGGGCGCATTCTTGCTGGCCGCTGGCGCCAAGGGCAAGCGCTTCTCGTTGCCCAACTCAAAGATCATGATCCACCAACCCTCTGGCGGCAGCCAGGGCCAGGCCACAGAAATCGAGATCCAGGCACGGGAAATTATCAAGACACGCGAGCAGCTCAACAAGATTCTGGCCGAGCGCACCGGCCAGCCACTCGAGCGCATCGAGCGCGACACCGAGCGCGACTATTACATGTCGGCTGACGAGTGCAAGGAATATGGTCTGATCGACCAGGTTTTATCCAAGAGGGCGTAAAGTCATGGCCAAAGGCACTTCGGGTGGTGAAAAAACACTGTATTGCTCTTTTTGCGGCAAAAGCCAGCACGAGGTCAAAAAGCTGATTGCGGGTCCGTCGGTCTTTGTCTGTGATGAATGCATTGAACTGTGCAACGAAATCATTCGCGACGAGTTGCCACCGACCACTGCGTCGGAAGAAAAAAGCAGTTTGCCGACGCCGGCCGAAATCAAGGCCAATCTGGACAACTACGTGATCGGCCAGGAGGCTGCCAAGCGCATTTTGGCAGTGGCGGTTTACAACCATTACAAGCGGCTGCGGCATCAGGAGAAATCCACCAAGGACGACGTCGAACTCGCCAAGAGCAACATCCTGCTGATCGGCCCCACGGGTTCCGGCAAAACGTTGCTGGCACAGACGCTGGCGCGAATGCTCGACGTGCCGTTTGTGATGGCCGACGCCACCACGCTGACCGAAGCCGGCTACGTGGGCGAAGACGTTGAAAACATCGTGCTCAAGTTGCTGCAAAGCTGCAACTACGAGGTTGACCGGGCTCAGCGCGGCATTGTCTATATCGATGAAATCGACAAGATCTCGCGCAAGTCGGACAACCCGTCCATCACCCGCGATGTGTCGGGTGAAGGGGTGCAACAGGCCTTGCTGAAGCTGATCGAGGGCACCATGGCGAGCGTGCCGCCGCAAGGCGGGCGCAAGCACCCGAACCAGGATTTTGTGCAGGTGGACACCACCAACATTCTGTTCATTTGCGGCGGCGCTTTCTCCGGGCTTGAAAAGGTCATCGAAAACCGCACCGAGTCCTCTGGCATCGGTTTTGGCGCGGCCGTGCACAGCAAGCAAAACCGCAACCTGACCGATGTCTTCAAAGAGGTGGAACCAGAGGATCTGATCAAGTTTGGCCTGATCCCCGAGTTGGTCGGCCGCATGCCGGTGGTCGCCACACTGGGCGAACTCAGCGAGGACACCCTGGTGCAAATTCTGACCGAGCCCAAAAATGCGCTGGTCAAGCAATACAGCAAACTGCTGGCCATGGAAGGCGTCGAGCTCGAAATACGCCCCAGCGCCCTGAAGGCCATCGCAAAAAAGGCGTTGATCCGGAAAACCGGTGCACGCGGCTTGCGTTCCATCCTTGAATTGGCGCTGATCGACACCATGTTCGATCTTCCCAATCTCACGAATGTCGAAAAAGTTGTGCTGGACGAGTCAAGCATCGAAGAAAACAAGCCGCCTTTGCTGGTTTACCGCGAACTTGCCAAAAAGGCTTGATTGCCCAGGCCATTCAATTTATTGTCATATCGGCAACCAAAGGACCATTTATGTCTGGCCATCCGTTTCTGCCCGCTATCCCTGTGGACTTCCCCTTGCTGCCCTTGCGCGATGTGGTGGTCTTTCCGCACATGGTGATCCCCTTGTTTGTGGGGCGCCCCAAGAGTATCAAGGCGCTCGAAGCCGCCATGAGCGCGAACCGCCGCATCATGCTGGTGGCGCAAAAAGCCGCCGCCAAGGACGATCCGGTGGTGTCCGACATGTTTGACATGGGCTGCATCTCGACCATCCTGCAAATGCTCAAATTGCCCGACGGCACCGTCAAGGTACTGGTGGAAGGGCAACAGCGCGCAGTGGTCAACCACATTGAAGATGGTGAAATGTATTTCACCGCCACCGTGACACCGGTGGAGTTGCCGGCGGAGCCAGAGGCCAAAACCAAGGCCCAGGTCAGCGAAATTGAAGCCCTGCGCCGCGCCGTGATGCAGCAGTTCGACCAGTACGTCAAGCTCAACAAGAAGATACCACCCGAAATCCTTAGTTCGATCAGCAGCATCGACGACCCGGGCCGCCTGGCTGACACCATTGCCGCGCATTTGCCGCTCAAGCTGGAAAGCAAACAGGCGGTGCTCGACCTGTCCAGCGTGCGCGATCGTCTGGAAAACCTGTTTGCGCAAATCGACCGTGAGGTCGATATCCTCAATGTCGATAAAAAAATTCGCGGCCGGGTCAAGCGGCAGATGGAAAAAAACCAGCGCGATTTTTATTTGAACGAGCAGGTCAAGGCCATCCAGAAAGAACTGGGCGAAGGTGAAGACGGCGCCGATATCGACGAGATCGAGAAAAAGATCAAGACTGCCAAGATGCCCAGGGATGCCCTGAAAAAGGCCGAAGGCGAGCTGAAAAAGCTCAAGCTGATGTCGCCGATGTCAGCCGAAGCCACGGTGATTCGCAACTACATCGATGTGCTCACCGGCCTGCCGTGGGCCAACAAAACCAAGATCAAACACAACCTGCTCAACGCCGAAACGGTGCTCAACGAAGACCATTACGGCTTGGACAAGGTGAAAGACCGCATCCTTGAATACCTTGCGGTGCAGCAGCGCGTGGATAAGGTCAAGGCGCCCATTTTGTGTCTGGTCGGGCCGCCCGGTGTGGGCAAGACTTCGCTGGGGCAATCGATCGCCAAGGCGACCGGGCGCAAATACGTGCGCATGGCGCTCGGTGGCATGCGCGACGAAGCCGAAATTCGCGGGCATCGTCGCACCTATATTGGCGCCATGCCCGGCAAGGTGCTGCAAAGCCTGAGCAAGGTTGGCACTCGCAACCCTTTGTTTTTGCTGGATGAAATTGACAAACTGGGCACTGATTTCCGCGGCGACCCTTCGAGCGCCTTGCTGGAGGTGCTCGACCCCGAACAAAACCACAAGTTTGCCGACCACTACGTCGAGGTCGATTTTGACCTGAGCGATGTGATGTTCGTGGCCACCTCGAATTCCATGAACATTCCGCCCGCGCTGCTGGACCGGATGGAAGTGATCAGGCTGTCGGGTTATACCGAGGACGAAAAAACCAATATTGCGCTGCGCTACTTGTTGCCCAAGCAACTGGGCAACAATGGCGTCAAGGAATCCGAGCTTCAGGTCACTGAAGACGCGGTGCGCGACATCGTTCGGTATTACACGCGTGAAGCCGGGGTGCGCTCGCTGGAACGGGACATTTCAAAAATCTGCCGCAAAGTGGTCAAGGGTCTGCAACTCAAACAGATGACTGGGCAGGTGGTGGTTTCTGCGGCCAACCTGAGCGAATTTTTGGGGGTGCGCAAATTTGACTACGGCCGTGCGGAAAAAATGAACCAGGTCGGCCAGGTGGTGGGTCTGGCCTGGACCGAGGTGGGCGGCGATCTGCTCACCATCGAGGCCGCCATGGTGCCTGGAAAAGGCGTTATCACCCGCACCGGCTCGCTGGGCGACGTGATGAAGGAATCGGTGGAGGCGGCCCGCACCGTGGTGCGCAGCCGTTCACATCGACTCGGCATCAAGGACGAATTCTTCGAGAAAAAAGACATCCACATCCACGTGCCCGACGGCGCCACACCCAAGGACGGCCCCAGCGCGGGCGCCGCCATGACCACCGCTTTTGTCTCGGCCATGACCGGCATTCCGGTGCGCTGCGGTGTCGCCATGACCGGCGAAATTACCCTGCGCGGCGAGGTCACGGCCATTGGTGGTTTGAAAGAAAAATTGCTGGCTGCGCTGCGCGGTGGCATCAAGACTGTGTTGATTCCGGAAGACAATGCCAAAGACTTGCAGGAAATTCCTGAAAATGTGAAAAACGGACTCGAAATTGTGCCGGTCCGCTGGATCGACAAGGTTCTGGAGGTAGCTCTGGAACGCATGCCAACGGCGTTGCCTGAAGACGTGTCCGCTGAGTTGGGCACGCCAGCGATGGCCCTGGCCACACCGGCATCGCCAGGCGCAGTCAAACATTGAGAAAATTGGTTTCTTGAGAGGTGAATTGCTGTAAATTGCCTTATAATTTGCGGCTTGCAACGCGGGAATAGCTCAGTTGGTAGAGCGATACCTTGCCAAGGTATAGGTCGAGAGTTCGAGTCTCTTTTCCCGCTCCAGGTTTTTACTTGGTGTTGATGAAAGTTGGCACCATAAGCGGGTTTAAGCGGGAATAGCTCAGTTGGTAGAGCGATACCTTGCCAAGGTATAGGTCGAGAGTTCGAGTCTCTTTTCCCGCTCCAGTTGATTGAAAAAGGGAAGCACTGCTTCCCTTTTTTTGCAAAGTTATCGGCGCGATAGCAAATCGGTTATGCAACGGATTGCAAA
Organism: Rhodoferax sp.; assembly: GCF_028689295.1. GTDB lineage: Bacteria > Pseudomonadota > Gammaproteobacteria > Burkholderiales > Burkholderiaceae_C > Rhodoferax. Next base: position 7,391 of record NZ_JAQTWL010000025.1, on the reverse strand, counting down.
TCCGTCTAGCCCAGTTCGACTCTGGGTCGCGCCTCCAGCACAGCACTTGCCCGAGTGGTGGAATAGGTAGACACATCGGACTTAAAATCCGCCGCTTCGTGAATAACGGGCGTACCGGTTCGATTCCGGTCTCGGGCACCAACCAACAGTTTCAGACCGTATCAAAACAACTCAAAACCCGCACGTTTCCCAGCGTAGCGGGTTTTTTATTGCCTTATTGGGTGTCAAGTCGTATCATTGCAGCTCAAACTATTGTGGTCACCTTTACGGTACTTTGTGAAGTGACCACAAATCAGGTGACCACACACAGGGGCAAACATGGCACTGACAGACACATTCGTTAAGCAGGTGAAGCATTCTGGTTCGGTTTCTGGCGATAAGCACGCCGACGGTGGCGGCATGTATCTGCTGGTGAAAGCGGCTGGCAAATACTGGCGGTTGACTTACCGTGTCGCTGGCAAGCAAAAAACCCTGGCGCTGGGTGTTTACCCGGCGGTTTCGCTACTCAAGGCCAGACAGCGGCGTGACAAAGCCCGTGAGCTGCTGGCGGACGGCATAGACCCCGGTGTAGCCAAGCAGGAAGCCAAGGCAGCGCAGGTGGCAATTCTGGCCAACAACTTTGAACGGGTGGCGCTGGAATGGCTGGACAAGACCAAAGCTGACCGCATGGCCAGCACGCAGGGCAAGGTAACGACCTGGCTGCAAAAGGATGTTTTCCCCTATATCGGCAGCATGGCCATATCGACCATTGGGCCGCGTGACGTGTTGGCAGCGTTGCGGCATATGGAGGGCAGGGGGGCACTCGACAGCGTGCAGCGCGTCAAACAAATCTGTGGGCAGGTGTTTCGCTACGCTGTGGCCACGGGCGGCGCAGAGCGTGACGTGACTCAGGATTTGAAAGGATCACTAGCCAAACACGCGCCAGCACACTATGCGGCCATCACAGACCCCAAGCAGGCCGGTGACCTGATGCGCAGCATCTTCAACTACACCGGACACCCCTATGTCATTGCAGCGCTGAAATTGTCCCCCCTGCTTTTTGTACGCCCCGGAGAACTACGCGGGGCAGAGTGGGCAGAGATTGATCTTGACGCGGCGCAATGGGTTATTCCGGCCAGCAAAATGAAAATGAAGGTTGACCACGTTGTCCCGCTCTGCACTCAGGCGGTGGCCATCTTGCAGGATATGAAAAAGCAGACTGGCACCCGACGCCATGTGTTCCCCAGCATTGGCCGCAGTGAAGACCGCCCCATGAGCGAAAACACCGTCAACAGCGCTTTGCACGCTATGGGTTATGGCACCGACAAGCACACGGCGCACGGTTTCAGGGCGATGGCCAGAACCATCATGGATGAAGTGTTGGAAGAACGGGTTGACCTGATCGAGCATCAATTGGCCCATGCCGTCAAAGACCCCAACGGACGGGCCTACAACCGCACGGCACACCTGCCAGCACGCCGGGCCATGATGCAGCGGTGGGCGGACTATCTGGACAAGCTGCGCATTGGGGCGGACGTGATCACCCTACGTACGGCGGCATAAGTGGCGAAAAGTGCAGAAATTGGGCTGCTACATGGTGTTTCTGCATGAGATTTTTGTGATTTTCACGGGTGGCCCGCAGAGAATAGTTAATCAAATCAACGTTTTGGCAAACCAGCGCCAGCCAGCGTTAGATAAAAGCTATTCTGAAGCTTCGAAAAATACACTACTTAACATAATGATGATTGTATAAAGTAAAGCATATTAAATAAAGCTATTAATAAGCTCTATTCAACTTAAACGTGTCAACTGTGATAGCATAACACCATGAAACGACCCACTGACTCCAACACCCTGACGCCCGAACAATTCCTTTGTGCGCTGGCGGCGCTGGGCTGGAAACAGACCGACTTCGCACGCAAGACGGGTGTCACTGCTGGCGCTGTGAACCGCTGGGCAACAGGGCAGGCACCCGCGCCGCTATGGGCTACCGCCTACCTGGGCGCGATGCAAGACCTGGCCATGTTGCACGCCAAGTATCTTGCACCAACCAAGGACACCGTTCCGCAACGCCTGGCGCATGTCCTAGATGAAGATTTACCGCGAAGCCCTGGCGCGGATTGACCGGGGTAAAAGGCAGGGCCGGAAAGTGCTACAACACCAACCGACCCCTAACCAAACTTGAAAGTGAGTTCAAAAATGGCTACTGAGACTTTATCCCGAAACGAGATTGACAATGCGTGCCGAACGCTGGCAGTCAAAACGCTGTCAATCGACGTTGAAAAATATCACCAAGCAATCACAAAGGTAACCGACTGCATCGAAGCAATAGACATGCTGGCATATCGTTTGAAGGGTGATCGTGGAATGTCGATGCTGCTGCGCAGTGTCAATGAAAATCTTGGGCCTGCTGCCTTTGATCTGAGGGCCACAGGAAAAGCATTGGGCATCGAACTCGAAAGCGTTTGAGCGCCGGAATCTATTTCGCCACCAGCTAGGCCGGGCCGCAACCCGGTTGAAAAGTCAGACCTCCCGCTGACCTGCTGGCGGCACCTACACGGGGGACACCGCAACGGGAGGCGCGGTAATGGTGACCTGGTTCGACATTCACGGGATCAAATCCCCCTTTGATGGCCTTACACCAACGCAGTTAAAAGCGCTGGGCAGCGAGGCCATGTTTTTCACAGAGTTTGAAATTGCACACTGGCCACCCATAAGCATGACACCGCGTCAACTCGCCGCCTTGCAGCGCCCAGGGCCTACGCCAGAACTGACCAGCCGCAACCGAGAACGCGGGCTTGGCAATGCCTTACCAAGCCTTCATGGTGACTGGTTTAACCGGCTGGTGATCCTTGAACGTGCGATTGAAGCCGCCCTCAAAGACGGTCAAATTGAAGGCTTCAACGGGAGAATCACAGTGCAATCTTTCGTCACATGGCTGGTGCAGCTCGGAGAGCGACCATCGACCGTCATTCAAGCCTTGTTTGATGCTTTGGGGGTGATTGACGCTACGCATGCTTCCACAAAAGCCATTCAAGAAACTCAGCAAGTGCGTCGCCAAAAACGACCAAGCTGGCAATCCGTGTTGGAGTACCTCGCGCAAACCTATAAATCTGGCGCGTACTCCAACACCAAAGCCTTTTGGCGGGATCTCAAGGTACGCGCCGACAAGGACGATTCGCCATTTGTACTTGGTAAGGGTAGTGACAGAGACAAACTGGTGGTCAAGGAAACCCATGCCACACTGGCAGAGCACACGCTGGAAAACAACATGGGCAAAGTCAGGAAAAGAGCCTACCCGAACGAGTAATTTTTCCCTCATTCCCCGGAGGAATTCAGGGAACGTAGGGAGTAAACAGTTCGAGTCTTCTACTCAGAAAGGCTCTTACCGTGCTACACCATCCCAAATCCCACGGATTACCGCCGACAGGCTATATCCGCCAATCTCAGTTAATCCCGGCCATCATCCCAATATCGCCCGCCACCCTATGGCGCTGGGTGAAGTCGGGCCAGTTCGTTAAACCTGTCAAGCTGTCCGACCGCGTGACAGCCTGGCGCTGCGAAGACGTTCGCGCATGGCTTGATTCGCATGGCTCTGCAAAATGAGCCGCACCAACAAAAACGGGTTGACCGCTGGTAACAGTCAACCCGTCAAATTACAGTCGAAAAACGCTACACACTTTATAGCTATTTGCAGTGCCATTGTATGCGTTGGAGTCGTGGTTCTCTATGCCTTGAAGTTCTGGCGATTCAAGCTGTTTTGCTACGGTTGTGGGGCGCATCATGAGTGACACGACCGACCAATTCAAAACCCCCATGCTTTCGGCTGGCCTTACCCCACCAGACGTGATCCTGGACGACGGCAAGATTCACCGCTTCAGCACCAACGGCAAACCCCGTGACGAATCAGGCTGGTATGTGCTGCACTCGGATGGCATCGCGGCTGGCAGCTTCGGAGACTGGCGCACCGGGTTGACTTCGACCTGGTGCAGCAAGTCAGACAGCACCATGACCGAGGCCGAACGGCAGGCTAACCGTGAGCGCGTGCAGACCATGCAGCGCCAGCGGGAAGCTGATCTGGTACTACGACAAACCCAAGCGGCGCACGATGCAGCGCAGCGCTGGGCGGCGGCAAAGCCATGCACCCAGCACCCCTATCTGACCCGTAAAGGCATCAAGCCCCATAAAGTGAAGATCGAAGGCGACAACCTGCTGATCCCGATGCGCGACACACTAGGCGCGGTATGCAGTTTGCAAACCATTGCACCGGACGGCAGCAAGCTATTCATGCCCGGCGGACGGGTAAAGGGCTGTTACTTTTCAATCGGCAAGCCAGATGACAGCATCATTGTGTGTGAAGGTTTCGCCACGGGTGTCAGCATCCATGAGGCCACGGGCGGTGCGGTGGCTATCGGCTTCAACGCTGGCAACCTGGAAGCGGTGGCAACAGCTTTGCGCAGCAAGTACCCGGCGCTGAAAATCATCGTGGCGGCTGACGATGACCACCTGACGGCTGACAACCCCGGCCTGACCAAAGCACGGGCGGCAGCGCTGGCAGTGGGCGGCTATCTGGCCATGCCTGAATTCTTTGGCCACAACCGGGCGGACAAGGACACCGACTTCAACGACCTGCACCAACTCGCAGGGCTGAAAGCGGTGAAGGCGGGCATTGAAGCTGCTGTATTGATAGCTGCTGACCAGAGTGATACGGGGGCTACCAGCCAAATTGATGCATGGCCAGAACTTCAACCGCTGATTGTGCAGAGCGTAGCGCATGAATACCCGATGGACGCACTACCCCCGCTGATCCGAGGCGCAGTGTTGGAGGTGTGCGGATTTGTCAAGGCACCCGTGCCCCTGGTGGCGATGAGCGCACTGGCGGCGCTATCGGTGGCCATCCAAGCCCACACCGACGTTCAACGCGCTGCAAAGTTGGACGGGCCGTGCAGTCTGTTTTTGTGCTGTATCGCAGACAGCGGCGAACGAAAAACAAGCTGTGACAACTATTTCACCAAGGCCATACGCGACTATCAGGATAAAGAGCGGGAGACAGCCAAGCGCCTGATCCAAGCCTATGAAACTGATATGGACACCTGGAAAGCGCAGCGCAGCGGCGTACAGGAAAAAATCAAGTCGCTGGCCAGAGACGGCAAGCCCACAAACCTGCTGGTGAACCAACTTCACGACCTTGACCGCGACAAGCCCAAGGCCCCCCGCGTGCCACGGCTGCTCTATTCGGACGCAACCCCCGAAGCGCTGGCATCCAATCTGGCGAACGGCTGGCCATCAGGCGGGATATTCAGCAACGAGGGCGGAATTGTGCTGGGTGGCCATGCGATGAACAAGGACGCCGCCATGCGCAATATGGCGCGTCTGAATCAGCTATGGGATGGCAAGATTGGCGCAACAGACCGCGTAACAACGGCAGGCTATGGCGACACCACGGCGCGATTGACCATGAGCCTGCAAGTGCAGGAACCTACGCTGCGTGCCTTTTTTGCCAACACTGGTGGATTAGCCCGTGGCACCGGGTTTCTGGCGCGGTTTCTGGTGGCATGGCCTGTATCGACGATGGGCACGCGCATGTTCACCCCACCACCGGACGGCTGGCCAGCGCTGGCAGGTTTCAACACCAGAATTACCGCAATTCTGGATAGGCATGCACCCGTGGACGAAAACGGCGTACTGACCCCGGCCATGCTGGCACTGAGCCCCGAAGCCAAACAGGCATGGGTGACTTTTCATGATAGGGTTGAAACTCAACTGGCCAATGGTGGCGAACTGTTCGACCTTCGGGACGTGGGCAGCAAGGCAGCGGACAACGTGGCGCGGCTGGCGGCGCTGTTTCATGCTTTTGCGGGCAGCGTTGGGCCGATTGATTTTGAGTGCATCGAATCAGCGGTGCAGGTAGTCACCTGGCACCTGACCGAAGCAAAGCGGTTTCTAGGTGAACTGGCCATGCCCCCCGAAGTGGTTAACCCTATGCGGCTTGAATCGTGGCTGCTGGATTGGTGCAGACGCGAAAACACGGACAAGGTGCCCACCAAAGCGGTGCAGCAATTCGGGCCGGGCGGCTTGCGTGAAAAAGCTGTCATTGATGCCACTGTCAAAGAATTGGCGGAGTTGGGACGGGCGCGGCTTGTCAAGGATGGCAAACGGAAGCTGATCAAAATTCGCCCCGGCTTACTGGTGACAACATCATGAGTCTGGCCATCCTACTCAAAAAGGGCGGGTTACGGCAGGCTGCTGCAATGCCTGCTACTTTTGCTACCGTTGCCACTGGCACTACGCCAAAGGCGGAAGGTGCCGGGCTGCAACAGGCTGCTACTTTTGCTACTTTTGCTACTGTTGCTGCTGGCACTACGCCAAAAGTAGCAACAGTAGCAAAAGTAGCAGTAGCAAATGACCAGCAAAACCAAGCCAACGACCCCTTTGACAACCGCGTTACATGCACCGCATGTAGCAATTTGGCATCGGGCAACAAGTGCAGGGCATACCGCCTGGCATGGCTTGCGACTCGCGAACTTGCGGCAGATTTTGTGAACCTTAAACAGCACTGTGATGGCTTCGCACCGATAAACCCAGCTTTGGAGGCAATGAAATGAACGATGACCAAATTGCAAAAATCACGCACAACGCCATGGGCGTAGCGCTGGCAAGAATACCGACGATGGAGGACAAAAAAAGCGCCCTAGGGATGTTTTTAATTACATCCTACAGGCTATTGCGGACAGCGAAGGGAGACGAATTTGTAAGAGGATTCCTTGAGGGTGCATTGCAGGAAGTGAGCGCCAATCCGCCAGACACTTCCATCGTTCGTATGCACTGATGCCATACCAATCAAACAAAGGAAAAATACCGATGAAAAATGATCCTGAACGACTGGCCGAAGCTGCCCGCGTGCTGGCCTGCCACTGTTTTTCACAAGTCAGCATTGAAGGCAACCGCATGGCCGGTATTGCGAATTGGCATATCGTTTGCGAGCCGCGAATTGTGCGAAAAAGTATGCTGCCCGTGCTGTGGGCTGACCTGTTGGAAAAAGCAGAGGCAGCACAGCAATGGCCAATGCTGATGCACATACGTTGCGGGGATTGGGCTTGCACCAGCTTAAACCCATGGTTTGATGATTGGGGAACTGGCTTTGAAAACACCATTACCCAGCCTATCCGCGATTGGTGGCTGTTTCAGGGTGAAGAAGTGGCTTTCCCTGGCAGATACTTTGCCAAGGCAACTACATTGCTGGGGTTGCAGTTCAAGCGCCAGTAGGGAAGTGTTGGGGTAATGCGTCTGTTCAGGTACCCACCCCCCACCTGGCAAGCCAACGAGCCGCCCTGCCGACCCCCCACCCCTGGCGAGTGCTGCCGGGCTCGATCTGTGCCGGTGACCCGGCACCGATCCGCGCTGCCTGGTGC
>NZ_JAQTWL010000044.1 GCF_028689295.1 Rhodoferax sp. | reverse complement strand
GGGTAACTGCGGTTTTTAGGATGATCAGAAATATTCACTTGTTTAGTATGGATTAAGTCCCTACCATGCTGCCACTTGTCCATTTTTGAACCCGAAAGCCTTCCCATGTCCCCAACCCCCAAGAAGCCCCTGCGCTCCGCCGCCTGGTTTGGCACGGCCGACAAAAACGGTTTTATGTACCGCAGCTGGATGAAGAACCAGGGCATTCCTGACCATGAATTTCAGGGCAAGCCGATCATCGGCATCTGCAACACCTGGTCTGAGCTGACGCCTTGCAACGCGCACTTTCGCAAGATTGCCGAGCACGTCAAGCGCGGCATTTCCGAGGCAGGCGGCTTCCCGGTCGAGTTCCCGGTGTTTTCCAACGGCGAGTCCAACCTGCGCCCCACCGCCATGCTGACGCGCAACCTGGCCAGCATGGACGTGGAGGAATCCATTCGCGGCAACCCGATGGACGCCGTGGTGTTGCTGGTGGGCTGCGACAAGACCACCCCGGCGCTGTTGATGGGTGCAGCGAGTTGCGACATCCCGACCATTGTGGTCACCGGCGGTCCGATGCTCAATGGCAAACACGAGGGCCGCGACATTGGCTCCGGCACCGTGGTCTGGCAATTACACGAAGCGGTCAAGGCCGGCAAAATTTCGCTCAATGAGTTCATGTCGGCCGAAGCCGGCATGTCGCGCTCGGCGGGCACTTGCAACACCATGGGCACGGCTTCCACCATGGCCTGTATGGCCGAGGCGCTGGGCACCTCACTCCCCCACAACGCCGCCATTCCGGCGGTCGACGCGCGCCGCTACGTGCTGGCGCACATGTCAGGCATGCGGATTGTGGACATGGTCTGGGAAGACCTGAAACTATCGAAAATTCTGACGCGCGAAGCCTTTGAGAACGCCATCCGCGTCAACGCCGCTGTGGGCGGCTCCACCAACGCCGCGATTCACCTCAAGGCGATTGCCGGGCGCATCGGCGTACCGCTGGAACTGGACGACTGGACCACGGTGGGCCGGGGCACACCGACACTGGTGGACTTGCAGCCCTCCGGGCGATTCCTGATGGAAGATTTCTACTATGCGGGCGGCCTGCCTGCCGTGCTGCGCCGTATGGGCGAGGGCGGTTTGCTGCCGCACAAAAATGCCCTGACGGTCAATGGCAAGTCGATCTGGGACAACGTGCTGGACGCCCCCATCCACAACGCCGAAGTCATTCGCCCGCTCGACAAACCCCTGGTCCAGGACGGCAGCCTGTGTGTGCTGCGCGGCAATCTGGCGCCGCGCGGGGCTGTGCTGAAACCCTCGGCGGCCACACCGGCGCTGATGAAACACCGCGGCCAGGCCGTGGTGTTTGAGGATTTTGACCACTACAAGGCGCGTATTGGCGACCCGGACCTGGTGGTGGATGCAACTTCGGTGCTGGTGATGAAAAACTGTGGCCCCAAGGGTTACCCCGGCATGGCTGAAGTCGGCAACATGGGTTTGCCGCCCAAATTGCTGGCACAGGGCGTCACCGACATGGTGCGCATCTCAGACGCCCGCATGAGCGGCACCGCTTACGGCACAGTGGTGTTGCATGTGGCACCTGAAGCGGCGGCTGGCGGCCCGCTGGCCATCGTGCAGGATGGCGACTGGATCGCGCTGGACAGCTATGCCGGCAAACTGGAACTTGAGGTCAGTGACGCCGTGATCGCCCAACGTTTTGCGGCGCGCCAGGCGCAGCAAGCCGCAGCGCCGGCGGCGCCCAAAAGCGGTTACCAGCAGCTCTACATCGACCGGGTGTTGCAAGCCGACGAAGGTTGCGATTTTGATTTTCTGGTGGGCTGCCGCGGCGCCGACGTGCCCAAACATTCGCACTGACCCAGCCACTGAAACAACGGTAAACACAATGACAAGCAACACCCCGGCCCGCTACAAGGGCGTTTTCCCGGTGGTTCCGACCACCTTCTCTGAGAATGGCGAGCTGGACTTGGCCAGCCAGAAGCGCTGCATTGACTTCATGATCGACGCTGGCTCCAACGGCCTGTGTATTCTGGCCAATTTTTCCGAGCAGTTTTTGCTGTCTGACGATGAGCGAGAGCTGCTGACTCGCACGATGCTTGCGCACGTGGCCGGCCGGGTGCCGGTGATCGTCACCACCACCCACTTCAGCACGCAGGTTTGCGCCCAGCGCAGCCGGCGCGCGCAAGAGCAGGGCGCTGCCATGGTGATGGTGATGCCGCCGTACCACGGCGCCACGTTCCGGGTGTCAGAGGAAAAGATTTATGAGTTTTATGCGGGTGTCTCGCACGTCATCGACATCCCCATCATGATCCAGGACGCACCCGCCGCCGGCACGCCCATGTCGGCCGCCTTTCTGGCGCGTATGGCCAAGGAGATTGCCCAGGTGGCCTATTTCAAGATCGAAACCCCGGGTGCGGCGTCCAAGCTGCGCGAACTGATTCGCCTCGGCGGCGACGCCATTGAAGGCCCATGGGACGGCGAGGAAGCCATCACCCTGCTGGCCGATCTGGACGCGGGTGCCACCGGCGCCATGACCGGCGGCGGCTACCCCGACGGCATCCGTCTGATCATGGACGCTTTTGCTGCCGGTCGGCGCGAAGAGGCCATCACGCTGTACCAGCAGTGGCTGCCGCTGATCAACTATGAGAACCGCCAGGGCGGCATCCTGAGTGCCAAGGCGCTGATGAAAGAGGGCGGCGTGATTGCCTGCGAGGCACCGCGCCACCCCTGGCCGGCCATGCACCCGGCGGTGCGTGCCGGCCTGATCGAAGTTGCAAGGCGCTTGAACCCGATGGTGCTGCGTTGGGGCAAAACGTGCTGAATTCAAATTTTTAGGAGACAAACCATGATCGATACAACAAAAACCATCCCCGAGCCTTGCCATGTCCTGATTACCGGCGGCGCCGGATTTCTGGGTGTGCGCCTGGCGCGTGCGCTGCTGGCCCAGGGCAAGTTGTCACTGGCCGGCGCTGAGTCCGTCGACGTGGGTCGTATCACGCTGGTGGACCGCGCGGCGCCGCCAGCCGACCTGCTGAATGACGCCCGCGTGAGCACCGTGACGGGCGACCTGAATGCGCTGCTGTCCAGCGGCGGCGCCGGGCTGGACGCCCACACCGACGTGGTGTTCCATCTGGCGGCGGCGGTCAGTGGCGAATGCGAGGCCGATTTTGACCTTGGTATGCGCAGCAACTTTGCCGCCACGCTGTCGCTGCTGCAGGCCTGCCGCGCCCTGAAGACCCAGCCGATCGTGGTCTTTGCCAGCTCGCTGGCGGTGTTTGGCGACGCGCCCGGGGTCCCGCTGCCCCCGGTGATCGAGGACACCACGCTGCCAACACCACAAAGCAGTTACGGCATCCAGAAATTCATTGGTGAACAACTCATGGCGGACTTCAGCCGCAAAGCTTTCATTCAGGGGCGCAGCGTGCGTCTGATGACGGTGAGCGTGCGCCCCGGCAAGCCCAATGGCGCGGCGTCTAGTTTCTTGAGCGGCATGTTGCGTGAGCCGCTGGCGGGTGTTCGCGCCACCTGTCCGGTGCCGGCCGATACCCCGGTCGCCTTGTCGTCGCCGGCGCGCACCATTGCCGGCCTGATTGGTGCCGCGCAGGCCAGCGCGCAGGCTTGGGGGCCGCGCACGGCCCTGATCTTGCCGGCTCTGACCACCACGCCGGCCCAGATGGCGGCTGCGCTGGCGCAAGTGGCCGGGCCTGCGGTGGCAGCGCTGATCGACTGGGCACCCGACGCCGCCATCCACAACATCGTCAAGACCTGGCCCGCACGTATCAACGCCAGGCGCGCGGCCGGTCTGGGTCTGTTGCCAGACAGCAGTTTTGAAGAAATTATCAGGGAATACATTAGGGAAAACACTGATGCCATCAAGTAAGTAACAGGGAGACAATTAAATTTGTCATACAACTTTTCGGTCGTTTATTTTTATATCTAGGAGACACTGCATGAAATTGAGCAAACTGTTTATCGGCCTTTCCCTCGCTGTCGGTTTGGTGGCTACCGCCGCTGCCCAGACCAACATGAAAATCAACATTGCCATCGCCCAGAACTCGCACCAGGGTGTGGCCATTGACACCTTTGCCAAGGAAGTCGAAAAGAACACCGCCGGCCGTTACAAGATTCAAACTTTTTACAACGCGTCGCTGGGCAGCGAGCGCGAGTCCATCGAGTCGGTGCAGTTGGGCACCCAGGAGCTGACCTTTACGTCCACCGGCCCGGTGCCCAACTTTGTGCCCGATGCCAAGATTCTTGACATTCCCTTCCTGTTCCGTGACAAGGCGCACGCCCGCATGGTGCTCGACGGCCCGATCGGTCAGGAAATGCTGACCAAGTTTGACTCCAAAGGCTTCAAGGCACTGGCCTGGGGTGAAAACGGTATGCGCAACGTGACCAACAACAAGCGCCCCGTCAACACGCCTGATGACCTGAAAGGCCTGAAGCTGCGCACCATGGAAAACCCGGTGCACGTGGCCGCCTACAAGGGCCTGGGCATTGTGACCACCCCAATGGCCATGGCTGAAGTGTTTACCGCGTTGCAGCAAGGCACCGTTGACGGCCAGGAGAACCCGCTGTCGGTGATCATGGCGGCCAAGCTGGACCAGGTGCAAAAACACGTGTCGCTAACCGGTCACGTGTATTCACCCGCCATCTTCCTGATGAACAAGGCGTCGTTTGACAAACTCGCCCCGGCTGACCAGAAAATCTTTTTGGAAGCTGCCAAGACGGCTGTCAAGGTCAACCGTGACCGCGTCGATGCCGACGACGCCATGGGCGTGACTTACCTGCGTGGCAAGGGCATGAATGTGGTGGAAAACCTGGACAAGTCCAAGTTTGTCGCCACCCTGGCACCGGTCTACGCCGAGTTCGAGAAGCAGTTTGGCAAAGCCAACATGGACAAGATCCGCAACACCAAGTAATCAACTCCTGAGAGCTCGAGCGCCCGACGGTTGAAAACGTGCGGGCGTTTTTTTGACTTCCATGTCAGGCGGAGAACGCGATGAGAGATAAATTTTTGCGGCTGGAGCACTGGACCAGCCGCATTGCCCTGGTTACGGCCTGCGCCATGCTGCTGGTGGCTGCAAGTCTGGGTATGTTCCAGATCATCACCCGCTTTGTGCTGGAAACCCCGGCCGAGTGGACTGAAGTGCTGATTCGCTTCAGCCTGATCTGGATGGTCTTTCTGGGCGTTCCCATGGCATTCAGGCAGGGTGCCATGGTCAGTGTGGATGTGCTGTACCGCTGGAGCCCGGTGCGCTTGCGCCGCGTGCTCGACTGGGTGGTCTGCTTGGCCGCACTCACGCTGATCTTTATCATCATCTGGTGGGGTTGGGACTATGCCCAGCGCGGCAAGGTGCAAACCATGGCCGGGCTTGAAGAGTTGACCATGTTCTGGGCTTACCTGGCCATGCCGGTGGGGGGAGTCTTCAGCGTCATTGGCATTATTGGAAATTTGCTGGACCCGCAGCGTCTTGAACTGGAGACCGCGCAATGACCACCGTTATGCTGATCACCATGGTGCTGTGCTTTGCACTCACCGTGTCGGTGGCTGTTTCTATTGGCTTGGCCGCTATTTTGGGGATCCAGGTGGCCGAGCTCAACATGCTCATTTCCGTCAAGGAGATGTTCAACGCCATCAACCGGTTTCCGCTGGCGGCCATTCCGTTCTTTATTTTGGCTGGCAACATCATGGAGACTGGCGGCATTTCGCGCCGCCTGGTCGATTTTGCCAAGAGCCTGGTGGGCGGCGTGCAAGGTGGCCTGCCCATGACCTGCGTGCTCACCTGCATGATTTTTGCATCGGTTTCTGGCTCGTCGGTGGCCACCACCTTTGCCATCGGCACCATCCTGATCCCGGCGCTGATGAAGCACGGCTACCCCAACACCTGGGCGGCATCGCTGCAGGCCACCAGTGCCGAGCTGGGGGTGGTGATTCCCCCGTCGATTCCGCTGATTCTGTACGGGGTAAGCGCCGAAGTTTCGATTGGCGAGCTGTTCATTGCCGGCTTCGGCCCCGGCCTCTTCATCAGTGGCGCGCTGATGCTGTTTGTCTGGGCTTACTGCAAGTACAAGGGCTGGGGGAAGTGTGACGGTGATGGCCGGCTGTCGGTGGCCAAGGCCACCTTGAAAGCCGGTTGGGCGCTGCTGATGCCGGTGATCATTCTGGGCGGTATTTACGGCGGTGTATTCACCCCGACCGAAGCCTCTGCGGTGGCGGTGTTCTATGCCCTGATTGTGGGTTTGGTGATTTACCGCGAGATCAAGCTGCCCGACCTGTACACCATCTTGCGCAAATCTGTGCTGTCGTCGGCGGTGATCATGTTCATCATTGCCAATGCCGGACTGTTTGCCTTTTTGATCACGCGGGCAGGTGTCCCCGAGGCGATCGGTATCTGGTTGCAGGACGTTCTTAAGTCACCAGCCTACTTTCTGCTGGGCGTCAATGCCGCCTTGTTTTTTATTGGCATGTTCATCGAGACCGGTGCCGCCATCATTGTGCTGGCCCCGATTTTGGCGCCGGTGGCCATGCACTTTGGCATTGACCCGGTGCATTTTGGACTGATCATGGTGGTGAACCTGGCGCTGGGCATGATCACCCCGCCGTTTGTTGTCAACCTGTTTGCCGCTTGCACGGTGGCGCGTATCTCGCTGGACCGCATGGTCAAGGACCTGATTCCGTTTGTGCTGGTGGTGCTGGCCTGTCTGATGGTCATTTCCTACGTGCCGGCGCTGTC
>NZ_JAQTWL010000043.1 GCF_028689295.1 Rhodoferax sp. | reverse complement strand
GTGCTGCGCGCCAAGATCGACATGGCCAGCCCCAACATCAACCTGCGCGACCCGGCCATCTACCGCATCCGCCGCGCCACGCACCACAACACCGGCGACAAATGGTGCATCTACCCGATGTACACCTTTGCCCACCCGATCGAGGACGCGCTGGAGCAGATCACCCACAGCATTTGCACACTGGAATTCGAAGACCAGCGCCCGTTTTATGACTGGCTGATGGAGCGCCTGATTGAAGGCGGCCTGCTGGCCAGCCCTCCACCGCACCAGTACGAGTTTGCCCGCCTGAACCTCACCTATGTGATTACCAGCAAGCGCAAGCTGGCGCAATTGGTGTACGACCACAAAGTCAACGGCTGGGACGACCCGCGCATGCCCACAATAGTCGGCCTGCGCCGTCGCGGCTACACACCGACCAGCCTGCAAATGTTTGCCGAACGCATCGGCGTGACCAAGAGCGACAGCTGGATCGACTACAGCACGCTGGAAGGCTGCCTGCGCGAAGACCTGGAACTCAAGGCGCACCGCGGCATGGCCGTGCTGAACCCGGTCAAACTGGTCATGACCAACTGGGACGAAGTGATGGGTGCGGGCCACCTGGAGCCCTGCAGCCAGCCCGCCCTGCCACACGCGCCGCATGGCGCGTCTTCTGGTGCAGCGCCCGAAGGTCTGGAGCCGCCACCCGCGCGCCACTTCACCATCGGCAAAGAAGTGTGGATCGACCGCGAAGACTTTGAAGAAGTGCCACCCAAGGGCTACAAACGTTTGTTCCCTGGCAACAAGGTGCGCCTGAAGGGCGGCTACGTGATTGAGTGCACCGGCTGCACCAAAGACGCCAACGGACAAATTACCGAAGTGCTGGCCACCGTGGTGCCCGACACCAAAAGCGGCACCCCCGGCAGCGAAACCGTCAAGGTCAAAGCCGCCATCACCTGGGTTGGCGTGGCTGACGGCGTCAATGCCGAAGTGCGCCTGTACGACCGCCTGTTCCTGGACGCCCAGCCCGACGCGGGTGGCAAGGACTTCATCGAGAGCCTGAACCCGAACAGCCTGAAGGTCATCACCGCAATCGTCGAGCCGTCACTGGCCAACGCCCTGCCCGGTCAGAACTTCCAGTTCGAGCGGCACGGCTACTTTGTGGCGGATCGGGTGGACCATGTCACTGGTTCCAAACCCGTGTTTAATCTGGCGGTGGGGTTGAAGGACAGCTGGGGAAAGTGATTTTTTAAAATAGGGAGAGGACGTGGATAAAAAAGACAACGGGGTTGCGTTTCGATTCAAAAAAAATGATCGCGTTGGAGAAGCTGAAGCTGAGTCCGATGACGAATTTCTCTTTCAGTGCTTTGTTGATAACGGAGACCTCGACCTACTTCGTAATTGCTCGTCAGCACCGCGAATAATCGTCGGAAGAACAGGCTCTGGAAAGAGTGCGCTAATTCGCATGTTGGCTGATCGCGAAGATCATGTTATTTCATTGCCACCAGAGCAATTGTCACTTGGCTATCTTGCCAATTCAGGTGTGATCCGTTTTTTTGAAGAGGCGGGGGCGAACCTGGATGTGTTCTATCAGTTGCTTTGGAAGCACGTCCTTGCCGTGGAACTGATTAAGCACAAATACAAAATCACCAGCGATGCTGCGCAGAGATCCTTTTTGTCAACGCTCAGTCAACTATTCGTTAAGGACAAGGCTAAGGAACAGGCTGTTAACTATTTGCGAAAATGGGGTGAGAATTTTTGGAACGAAACCGAGTACCGCGTTCGTGAAATTACCGCAAAAATGGAAGAAGACCTTAAGGCATCGCTAGGAGCGAACTTTGGTGTTGTCAGATTTGAAGCGGGGGCCGCTCAAAAATTGACTGCGGAACAAAAGCAGGAAGTAATTTCACGAGGTGCTCGCGTCGTAAATCAGGTCCAAATTAAGGCACTTGCTGACGTTTTAAGACTCTTGGGCGACGAGATCTTTAACGACCCTCAGGAATGCTACTTCGTCACCATAGATGATCTCGACACCAAATGGGTTGACGATGGGCTGAAATACAAACTAATTCGTGCACTGATCGAAACGATAAAGAGTTTTCGACAAGTTCGTTCAGTGAAAGTTGTCGTTTCCCTGAGACTTGATTTGCTGCAACGTGTGATTTCGGAAACGCGTGATTCCGGATTTCAATCTGAAAAAATTGAGTCTCTTCGCCTCAACTTGAGGTGGACAAATAGTCAATTGCAACAAATGCTTAACAGTCGGATTCAGCATTTGGTCAAGCAGCGCTATACGTCGCGTCCAATCCAAATGGCGGACCTATTCCCCTCACACATCGGTAGGCAAACATTTAGCGATTACCTTACTGATAAAACGTTCCTACGCCCAAGAGACGCGATTCTTTTTGTGAATGAGTGCATTGGGCGTGCGGGTGATCGGGGTCATATCACCGCCCAAATTGTTCAGGATGCAGAAGGCTCTTACTCGCAAAAACGCATCGACTCATTGCAGGAAGAATGGGGGGCTGTTTACCCCATGGTGGCGAAATACCTGCGTGTTTTTGCTCGTCGCCCTGTAAGCATCAAACTTAGTGAGTTGAGTGAGGAATCAATTCGGGAATGGGTTCAAGATGAATTACTTTCAAATCCAGATATGCATGACCCTGTGTCACAGGCTGCGGCGCTGTGTTATTTAGACGGGAAATTGAGTCATTTCAAGTTTCTTCTCATCCTTGTGAACGCGTTGTATACGGTGGGAGCAGTTGGCGTAAAACCAGATTCAGCGAGTCCAGAATATTGGTCATATTTCTCTGATCACTTCCCGAGCGATGGTGTAATAAAACCAACGTCAGTACTAAAACTGCACCCTGTGTTCTGGCGCGCTGTCGGTGCGCGGCCACCCCACTAAACGATGTCATGGGCCCACAAACCATCAACATCCATCGCACCGCCGGTGACCCGCGCGGCATGCACTTGGCTGAGTTCACGACGCGCATTGTTCGCGTGATCGGCTCACCACCTCATGAGCATATTTGAAGTCGCAATTTACGACTTCAAATTGGAACAACAAGCGCCAGCAAGGGAAATACAAAAATGCCATTAAGCTGGAACGAAATCAAATCCCGCGCGCTCACCTTCAGCCGTACCTGGGCTGACGCGGCCAATGAAGACAGCCAGGGCAAGCCGTTCTGGATTGATTTTTTCGAGATCTTCGGCATCACCGACAAACGCGTGGCCACCTTTGAGCACGCCGTCAAAAAGCTGCCCGGCCTCAAGGCCAAGACCGATGGTTTTGTCGATCTGTTCTGGCCCGGCATGCTGCTCGTGGAGCAAAAGTCGCGCGGCAAGAATCTGGATGTGGCGCTCACGCAGGCGCTGTCCTACTTTCCCGGTATCGCCGAGCGCGACTTGCCCCAGTTGGTCATCGTCTGCGACTTTGCCCGTTTTCGTGTGCACCGCCTCACCACCAACGAGACTTTTGAATTTGCGCTGAAAGACCTGCACAAACACATCAAGCTGTTCGGCTTTGTGGCGGGTTACAAGGTGCAGACCATCCAGCCGCAAAACCCGGTCAACATCAAGGCCGCCGAGCGCATGGGGCGGCTGCATGACGCGCTCAAGGCCAGTGGCTACAGCGGTCACCCGCTCGAAGTGCTGCTGGTGCGCCTGCTGTTTTGCCTGTTTGCCGACGACACCGGCATTTTTCAGCCCGCGCAGTTGTTTCGCACCTTCATTGAAGAGCGCACCGCAGCTGATGGTTCCGACCTGGGTTCGCGTCTGGCACAGTTGTTTCAGGTGCTCAATACCGACGAGCCCAAGCGCAGCCAGGCGCTGGACGAACAAGTGGCCGCGTTTCCGTATGTGAACGGCAAGCTGTTTTCCGAGCCGCTGCCCATGGCCGACTTCACCGCCGCCATGCGCGAGGCGCTGCTGGATGCCTGCGCGCTGGACTGGTCGTCGATCAGCCCGGCCATTTTTGGCAGCTTGTTCCAGAGCATCATGGACGACAAGGCGCGGCGCAATCTGGGCGCGCATTACACGTCCGAGGAAAACATTCTCAAGCTGATCAAGCCGCTGTTCCTGGATGATCTGTGGGCTGAATTCAACAAAGTCAAAAACAACAAGAACAAGCTGTTCGAGTTCCACAAAAAACTGCGCACCCTCACCTTTTTTGACCCGGCTTGTGGCTGTGGGAATTTTTTGGTGATCAGCTACCGCGAGCTGCGCGAGCTTGAATTGGCCGTGCTGCGCGCCAGCATCAACGATGGGCAAATGGGGCTGGACATTCACGGCCTGATCGGCATCAACGTCGATCAGTTTTACGGCATCGAGATCGAGGAGTTTCCAGCCCAAATTGCCCAGGTGGCGCTGTGGCTGATGGACCATCAGATGAATCTGCGGGTGAGCGAAGAATTTGGCCTGTACTTTGCTCGCATTCCACTGCGCACCTCGCCACACATCGTGCATGACAATGCGCTGCGCCTGGACTGGAACGAGGTGATTCCGACTGAGCGCTGCAGTTTTGTGCTGGGGAATCCGCCGTTTGTGGGCGCCAAGTTCATGGACGATACCCAGCGCGAAGACACCCAACAGGTCTTTGCAGGCGTTGGCAACGCGGGCTTGCTGGACTTTGTGGCGGCCTGGTATGTGAAGGCGGCGCATTACATGAGGTCCGTGCACACCGCGCTTGTCGAACCGACGCCGGCGAGTGCAGGCTGGCCGGCGGGCGCTCATGAACCTTCGGTTTTTAAAATCGCGCCCACCGGCCAGCCCGCACTCACCTCGGGTCATGAACGGGCAAACCTCCGATGCGCTTTTGTTTCGACCAACAGCATCACGCAGGGCGAACAGGTCGGCGTGTTGTGGGGCTGGCTGCTGGCGCAAGGGGTTCACATTCACTTTGCGCACCGCACGTTTAGCTGGAGCAACGAGGCTTCGGGCAAGGCCGCCGTGCATTGCGTGATCATTGGTTTTGGCCTGCAAGACCTGCCGGGCAAGGTGATTTTTGAGTATGACGATATACGGGGCGAGCCGCATGCGGTTCAGGCAGCCAACATCAACCCGTATTTGGTCGATGCGCCTGATGTGGTGTTACCCCGGCGCTCCAAACCGATTTGCGATGTGCCAGCAATCGGCATTGGCAACAAACCCATTGACGATGGCAATTACCTGTTCACCACGGAAGAGAAACAGTCGTTTATCGCTGAGGAACCAGCCAGCGAAAAGTGGTTTCGCCGCTGGATGGGTGCCGACGAATTTTTAAATGGTTACGAGCGCTGGTGCCTGTGGCTAGGTGACTGCCCTCCTGGGGATTTGCGCGCCATGCCAGAGGTCATGAAAAGGGTGCAAGCTGTCAAGGCAGCAAGGCTAAACAGCAAAAGCCCACCGACGCAAAAACTGGCGAACACGCCGACGCGATTTCATGTGGAGTTCATGCCGGACGCCGCATTCTTGGTGATTCCGGAAGTTTCTTCTGAGCGACGCGCCTACATTCCCTTAGGCTATCTGCCTCCAGAAATTCTGGCAAGTAACAAACTCCGCCTTCTTCCACGGGCAAAACTCTGGCAATTTGGTGTACTTCACTCAGCTATGCACATGGCTTGGACTCGATACACGACTGGTCGCATGAAGAGCGACTTCCAGTACTCCATCAGCATCGTCTACAACAACTTCCCCTGGCCAGAGTTACTTGAAAGCGCCTCGCCAAATTCGGCACAAACCGCCATCGAAACCGCCGCACAAACCGTGCTCGACGTGCGCGCAAAATTCCAGACAGGCGATCAGCCCGCCACACTGGCCGACCTGTACGACCCGCTCACCATGCCGCCCGAATTGCTCAAGGCGCACCAAAAGCTGGACGCTGCGGTGGACAAAGCCTACGAGGCCAGCGGTGGCAAGAAGCATTACAAAAGCGACGCCGAGCGCGTGGCGTTTTTGTTTGAGCTGTACCAAAAATACACCAGCCTGCTGCCCTCCACAACTCCCAAAAACAAACGCAAAGCAAGGGCCGAATGAGCACCCTCAAAAAACGTTCACCCCTGGACCGAGCACAACCACTGCGCGCGCCGGGGCAATCGCTAACCGAGCAATTGCAGGACGATTTTTACGACCACTTTTTTGCGCCAGGGATGATCGCAGTGATGATGGTCCTCATGGCCGGGCTGGAGTGGTTTCGCTATTTCACGGCTGCCAAGCCCAATCCCGTGATTTACACGGTCGTGGCTGTCGTGGCCGTGGCGTACGCGACTGTCAAGATGTGGCGGGCTAAAAAACATCTGGCGCAAATCAGGCTTGGACGCGATGGTGAGCGTGCTGTGGCTGAGCATCTTGAATGGCTACGGCGAAAGGATTTCGTGGTGTTACATGATGTGCCCAATGGCGACGCGAATGTGGATCATGTAGTGATAGGGCCGCAGGGTGTGTTCACCATAGAAACAAAAACCCATTCAAAGCCGGTGCGGGGCGAATGCAAGGTGACGGTGGTAGCCGGCGAAGTTTTCGCTAATGGGCATCGCATAGATCGCAACCCCTTGGTACAAGCCAAAGCGCAGGCACGATGGTTGGGCAACTTCCTGCGCGAAAACCAGTTTGAACCCTTTGTTTGGCCGGTGGTGGTTTTTCCAGGCTGGTTTGTTGAGTCGTTTGACAATCAAGCCGAGGGCATTTGGGTGCTGGAGACCAAGGCGCTAGCGAAGTTCCTCGAAAACGAACCCGTGCGGCATTCTCTGGACGACGTTAAGGCCATGGCCGCAGCATTGCGCAGTTA
>NZ_JAQTWL010000042.1 GCF_028689295.1 Rhodoferax sp. | reverse complement strand
GGTGGCATTCCAATAACCCTGCCGGGTCAATGAAGGTCACTGCGAGCCCATGAACGCCCCCGACATCGCCACCGTGACCGATCCGGCGCACTTCACCCGGGCCATCACCGACCTGGGTGACAAGTGCACGGTGGTCACCACCCAGGCCATTTTTAATGATCGGGGGATCAAGATCATTGAAAAAGGCGTGACGGTCAACGCCAGCCTTTATGACCGTCTGATGGCGCACCGTTTGCCCACCCCGCTGGAACAGTCTGTCAGCACAACCCCGACAGTGACGGGGGCCGTGCTGCGTGACCACGCTGAACAGGCCATGGCCGAGGTGCCGTTTTTCCAGCGCATGGCGGCAGAGGCCCAGACCCGCAGCCTGTTGCTCGACGCGCTTGAGACACTGGCCCTGCCTGATCCCATCGCGTTTCAATTGTCGCTGGCCAAAGAGGTGCGTCCTGCCTTGTTCCGGCACTCGATCCATGCCGCGCTGTTGGCCGCCTGGCTGAGACTGGACGCGCTGGTGTCACGGTTTGACATGGGCCTGGCCGCCGCGGCGGGTCTGTTGCATGACGTTGGCATGTTGCACCTTGATCCGGTGCTGCTCCAGCCACACGGGGCCATCGCCCGTGAACAGCGACGTCAACTCTACTCCCACCCGCTGGTGTCAACAGCGCTGATCGAACGCCACCACGAGTACCCGCGTGAATTGTTACGCGCGGTACGGGAGCATCATGAGTTTCTGGATGGCTCAGGTTACCCGCGGCATCTGAGTGGCCCGGCGATTGGCCCTCTGGCACGCATCCTGTGCCTGGGTGAGCTGGTGACTTCCATGCTGGCGTTGGGCGGAGGCTTGTCTGAAATGCGGCTGTGGGTCAAGCTGCGCATGAATGCCCATCGTTATGACCCGACCCTGGTGGCACGTGTGCAACGCCACCTGCAGCTTGGCTGCGAGCAGCAGACCAACACGCCGATTCTGCTGACCGACCCCGTGGCGTGCCTGCAGGAGATCAACCTGGTGGTGGCTGACTGGCCCAGGGGCATCCTGCAGCGCCGTGACCTGAGTGACAGCCGGCGCCAGGGCATGCTGGCGGTGGCGGGTCAGGCTGACCAGTTGTACCGCACGCTGGCCGGTGTCGGAGTAGCGCCGCAGCAGTTGGCGCAGCTGGGCAGCGAGGCGCTGGAGGAGGCTCTGCAACTGGAGCTGACCTTGCTGGCACAGGAAGCCCAATGGCAGCTGCGTACGCTGGCGCGCCAGACCCGACGACGTTGGCGGTTGGGCGCGGAGCCGGATTATCCCGACGCCTTGCGAGCCTGGCTGGACCGGGTCGATACCCTGGTGGCAGATGCCTGACGCATCTTCCGCACCAGGGGGGCTGGTGGACTTCAATGACCGGAGTTTGGCGACTTTATTGAGTTATGGTGACAAAAAGTCGCGACTTTTTATTATCTTTATTTAAAATAGTCGCATGAAACGCTATCTGGACGAGCAGGTTCGGCAAGACCTGCAGAAAAAAATGGTGGTCTTGACCGGCCCGCGTCAGGTTGGCAAAACCACGCTGAGCCGCCAACTGGTGGGCGAACTGGCCGGGGCACAGTACCTGAATTACGACGTGGCCGCACACCGCGCGGTGATGCTGGCGCAAAGCTGGCGGCAAAGTGCGCCATTGCTGGTGCTCGATGAAATCCACAAAATGCGCGATTGGAAGGCTTGGCTCAAAGGCGTGGCCGATGGCCGTGCGCCTGATCAGCAATTGCTGGTCACAGGCAGTGCCCGCATGGATACCTTTCGCCAAAGCGGTGAGTCACTGGCCGGGCGCTATTTCCGGCTGCGGCTGCACCCGCTGTCGGTGCGTGAATGGGCTGAGCAGGCGCAGGTGTCACCGCATGCGGCCCTGACGCATTTGCTGGAACGTGGCGGCTTTCCAGAGCCTGCATTGGCGAAAAGCAATGACGAGGCCCAGCGCTGGCGCAACGATTATTTTGCCGGTCTGGTGCGTGAAGACGTGCTGGAGTTTTCCCGTCTGCAAGAGGTCAACGCCATGCGTCTGTTTGCCGAGATGCTGCGCGCGCGGGTAGGTTCGCCGCTGTCGCTCGCCTCCATCGCGCGTGACCTGAACCTTTCGCCCGTCACCCTGGCGAAATACCTGGACATTCTGGAGGCGCTGTTCATCGTCTTTGTGGTGCGCCCGTGGCACCGCAACATCGCCCGCGCCACGCTGCAAGCGCCCAAAGTCTATTTTTACGACACTGGCCTGGTGCAGGGAGATGACGGGGTGCGCTTTGAAAACCTGGTGGCCTGCCACCTGCTGAAAAACGTGCAGTGGCAGCAGGACACCCGGGGCGCACCAGTGGAGCTGCACTACATCCGCACCAAGGACGAGGCCGAGGTGGACTTTTGCCTCAGCCAGGGCGACACGCTCACGCACCTGGTGGAATGCAAACTGTCAGATGCCAAGCCGCACCGCGCGTTGGCCCGCTTTGCCGAGCAGTGGCCGCAGGCGCAGGCGGTGCAGTTGCTGCGCGAATGCCGGGCCGAGGCTGACCTTGGCCGTCTGCAACTGCGTGATGCTGCGTCCTGGCTGGCCGCGCTGGACGTTTGATCTTTCGGCGATGGCCTGAAGCCTCTGGGCTAAGTGACTGACGAAATCACTCCTTAGCCCAGGAGAAATAAGCGTATAAAGCTATAAATTAAATAGCAAAATGGTCAGGCAATACGTGGTTTGACCTTGGACGCTGCCAGCTTGGCATTGACGCGGGCTTGTTCCACATCGGCATGGGCCGCCAGCGCCACGCCCATGCGGCGCTTGACAAAACTTTCGGGCTTGCCAAACAGGCGGATGTCGGTGCCGGGCACTTGCAATGCCTCATCCACGCCGTCAAACACAATGCCTTGGGCGTCCACGCCGCCGTAGATCACGGCGCTGGCCCCCGGGTTGCGCAAGGTCGTGTTGACCGGCAGGCCCAGGATGGCGCGGGCGTGTAACTCGAATTCACTTTGCCACTGCGTGCAGAGGGTGACCAGGCCGGTGTCGTGCGGGCGCGGGCTGACTTCGCTGAACCAGACCATGTCGCCCTTGATGAACAGTTCCACACCAAACAGCCCCAGGCCACCGGGTTGGCCGTCCAGCCCGATGCCGAGGTTGTCGGTGACGGTCTTGGCAATGTGGCGGGCTTTCTCCAGCGCCACCGGGCTCATCGGGTGCGGCTGCCAGCTTTCCACATAGTCGCCGTTGACCTGCACATGGCCCACTGGGTCGCAGAAATGCGTTTCGATCTGGCCGTCAGCGCCGCGGGCGCGCACCGTGAGCTGGGTGATTTCGTAGTCAAAGTCGATGAAACCTTCCACGATGACGCGGCCATGGCTGACGCGTCCCCCGGCCATCGCGTAGTCCCAGGCCTTTTGCACATCGGCCGGGCCGCTGATCTTGCTCTGGCCCTTGCCGCTGGAGCTCATCACCGGTTTGACAATGCAGGGGTAACCAATACCGCCGTCAATGGCGGCTTGCAGCTCGGCCAGCGAGTCACAGAACTTGTAGGGGCTGGTGGGCAGGCCCAGGGTTTCGGCAGCCAGACGGCGGATGCCTTCACGGTCCATGGTCAGACGGGCGGCACGGGCGGTGGGAATGACGCGCACCGTGCCGGTGGCTTCCAGCACTTCAAGCATCGGGGTGGCGATGGCCTCGATCTCGGGCACCACCAGATCGGGCTTGTCCTCTTCGATCAGCGCTCGCAGCATGGCCGGGTCGCTCATGGTGATGGTGCGGGCATGGTGCGCCACCTGCTGACCCGGTGCGTTGTCATAACGGTCCACCGCAATGGTCTCCACCCCCAGGCGCTGCAAGGCAATCAAGACTTCTTTGCCCAACTCGCCGCTGCCCAGCAGCATGACTTTGGTGGCATTGGGAGACAGGGGGGTTCCGAGGGTGGTCATGAGCGTTGCGCGATGTCGCGTCCTGAACAAGGGGTTTGAAAGAAAAGGTGGCTGGTTGTCGGTCTGCTGAGTGACAATTCTGCAGATGAGTGATCCAATTTTATCGGTACAGGGTTTGGTCAAACGCTACGGTGAAGCCACCGTGGTGAGTGACCTGTCGTTCGAGATTGCCCCGGGCGAATGCCTGGGCGTGATCGGCCCGAACGGCGCGGGCAAAACCACCACCATCCGCATGTGCCTGGGACTGACCGTGCCCGATGCCGGGGGCATCACCGCCTTTGGCTTGCAGATGCCGCGCGACGCGCTGGCCATCAAGGCCCAGCTCGGGGTGGTCAGCCAGATGGACACACTCGACCCCGACTTCAGCTGTGCGGAAAACCTGCTGGTCTACGGCCGTTACTTTGGTCTGCAAGACGCGCAGATTCGCCAGCGCATTCCGGCGCTGCTGGAGTTTGCCAGCCTGAGCAACAAGGCCCAGGCCAAGCCCGGTGAGTTGTCCGGCGGCATGAAGCGGCGCCTGAGCCTGGCGCGTGCGCTGGTCAACAACCCGCGCCTGTTGTTGCTGGATGAACCGACCACCGGGCTGGACCCGCAGGCACGCCATCTGATGTGGGAGCGTCTGCAACTGCTGCTGGCCGAGGGCAAATCCATCTTGCTCACCACCCACTTCATGGACGAAGCCGAGCGCCTGTGCCACCGTCTGCTGGTGGTGGACCATGGCAAAAAAATTGCCGAAGGCGCGCCACGCGAGCTGATCCGCCGCTACCTGGAGCCCGATGTGGTGGAGGTGTATGGCAGCGGCGCCCTGGCACTGGTAGGCTCGGCGCTGCAGGCGCTGGCCGCACGGGTGGAAGTCAGTGGCGAGACGGTGTTTTTCTACACCCAGGACGCCAAACCCCTGATGCAGGCCCTGGCGGCCTATCCGCAATTACGCACCCTGCATCGTCCGGCCAATCTGGAAGATCTGTTTCTCAAACTGACGGGCCGCCAAATCCGGGAGGACGCATGAACACCCATCTGACCCCTTCGGTCTGGCGTGCGGCAGAACTCTCCATGCGCTGGTGGCCGGTGTTCCTGCGCAACCTGCTGGTCTGGCGCAAGTTGGCGCTGCCCAGTCTGGTGGGCAACATTGCCGAGCCCTTGATGTGGCTGGTGGCGTTTGGTTACGGCATGGGTGCGCTGGTTGGCCAGGTGACGGTCAACGGGGTGCAGGTGCCCTACATCCTGTTTCTGGCCAGCGGCTCGATCTGCATGAGCGCCATGCAGGCGGCGAGTTTTGAGGCGCTGTACTCGGCGTTTTCGCGCATGCATGTGCAAAAAACCTGGGACGGCATCATGAACGCACCGGTCAACCTGGACAACATCGTGCTGGCCGAAATGTTGTGGGCAGCGTTCAAGTCGCTGTTCACCGTGACCGCCATTCTGGGTGTGATGCTGGGTCTGGGCATCAGTTATTCACCCAAACTGCTGGTGGCCTGGCCGGTGTTGTTTGGCGTCGGCATCACTTTCAGCTGCATCGCGCTGATCTTCAACGCGCTGGCCAAAGGCTACGACTTTTTCACCTACTACTTCACGCTGTTCCTCACCCCCATGATGTTCCTCAGCGGCATCTTCTTTCCGCTCGAGCAACTCCCGCCGGTGGTGCGCGCCATCTCGCACTGGCTGCCGCTGACCAATGCGGTGGCGCTGGTGCGCCCGCTGTTCATGGACCAATGGCCCGCCGAGTGGCTGCGTCCGCTGGCGGTCCTGGCGACGTTTGCCGTGGCCGGGTTCTGGGTGGCGCTGGCGCTGACGCGCAAGCGGTTCCGTGCTTAACCCGCACTGCCACGGCAGCCGTTGAGTTTTCCTATACTGCGCAGCCATGAACCCCACCGCCACCACGCCGTTGTTGTCGCCAGAGCAGATTGCCATGGTGGACAAAGGTGTTTCAGCCATTGTCAGCTCCTGTGACGTGCAGCTGCGTCCGAGCCTCATGCGGGCCATGGGCAGCAGCATCACCCCCGATGGGGGGTCGGTCACCGTCTACCTGTCGCGCAGGCAGTCGCGCCAGGTGCTGCTGGATATCGCGGCCACGGGCCGGATTGCGGTGGTGTTCAGTGAACCGCTGAGCCACCAGACCGTGCAGCTCAAGGCCTCACAGGCCCGCATCCGCCCGGCACAGGCCACCGACGAGCCACTGCTGCAGCGATATCGGGCCGCCATGGTGCTTGAGGTGGCCAAGGTCGGGATTGATGCCCGTTTTGCACATGCCATGTTTGACTGGCAGCTCGATGACCTGGTGGCCGTCAGTTTTGAGCCGCAGGAGGCCTATGACCAGACGCCGGGACCGCGGGCGGGTATGGCGCTGCCAATCAGCGCAGCCGCATCATGAACGGGACCACACTGGGATCGATCCGGCCCTGTCTGGAAGGGGCCATTCCGGCCATCATGGCCACCACCAGCGCGGCCGATGGCATGCCCAATGTGGCCTATATTTCCCAGGTCTATTACGTGGACGAGCGCCATGTGGCGCTGTCTTTCCAGTTTTTCAACAAGACGCGCAAAAACATCCTCAGCCATCCGTACGCCTGCCTGCTGATGCTGCACCCGGTCACCGCGGCGTATTACCGGTTGCACCTGCGGTATTTACGCACCGAAACGGCGGGCCCGCTGTTTGAAGGCATGAAGGCGCAGCTGGCCGGCATTGCCTCGCACAGCGGCATGGCCAGTGTGTTCCGGCTGCTTGGGTCGGATGTGTACGAGGTGCAGGAGATCGAGGCCGTTGCCGGCACGCCGCTGCCGTCGGCACCGAGCCGCTGCAGCCTGCTGGCGGCCATGCGCCATTGCAGTGAACGCCTGAGCCAGTGCACGGCACTGGATGAACTGCTCAACGCCACCCTGGCGTCA
>NZ_JAQTWL010000041.1 GCF_028689295.1 Rhodoferax sp. | reverse complement strand
AGTGGTCAGCGCGTTGAAGGCCGTGTGGCAACGCCTGCTGCCCTGGCTGGTGCCGCTGATCCTGATCGCGCTGTGGCAGATGGCATCGCGCCTGGGCTGGCTGTCCACCCGCGTGTTGCCTGCGCCGCTGGAGGTGGTGACCGCGTTCTGGACGCTGGCCGCCTCGGGCGAACTTTGGACCCATGTGCAGGTGAGTGCCGGGCGTGCCCTGACCGGGCTGGCGGTGGGCGGCGGCCTGGGGCTGCTGCTGGGCCTGCTGACCGGCTCGTCGCGCATTGCCGAGACGCTGCTGGACTCCAGCATCCAGATGGTGCGCAACATCCCCGCGCTGGCGCTGATTCCGCTGGTGATTCTGTGGTTTGGCATTGACGAGACGGCCAAGCTGTTTTTGATCGCGGTCTCCGTCTTCTTCCCGATCTACCTCAACACCTTTCACGGCATCCGCGGGGTGGACCCCGGCCTGATCGAGATGGGCCGCACCTACGGCCTGAACCGCTGGCAGCTCTACAGCCAGATCGTGTTGCCGGGGGCCTTGTCCAGCATTCTGGTGGGCTTGCGCTTTTCGCTCGGGCTGATGTGGGTGATTCTGATCGTGGCCGAGACCATCTCGGCGCAGGCCGGCATTGGCTACCTGACCATGAACGCCCGTGAGTTTTTGCAGACCGACATCGTGCTGGTGGGCATCCTGCTCTACGCCGCCTTGGGCAAGCTGGCCGATGTGTTTGCCAAGGCGCTGGAGCGCTACTGGCTGCGCTGGCATCCGGGCTACCAAGGGTGATTCATTTACTATCAATTTTGTAGCTGCTGACGCAGGTTTTATCTGGGCTAGAGGCCAATATGACTATAAATTTCGATCAACAGGGCAATCCGGCCGCTCAGGCTGAGCCGGTCGCACACACCCCTCCCGTGGCCTTGCAGCGCCGTGGTGAACCGCTGGTGCTGCAAGGCTTGAGCAAACGCTTTGGTGAGCGCGAGGTGCTGCGCAATACCCAGCTGCGTGTCGAGCCGGGCCAGTTCATCGCCATTGTGGGGCGCAGCGGCTGCGGCAAGAGCACGCTGTTGCGGCTGGTGGCCGGGCTGGAGACGGCCAGCGCAGGCCATGTCCGCATCAACGACCAGCTGCTGACGGGCCTCTCCAGCGACACCCGCATCATGTTTCAGGACGCGCGCCTGCTGCCGTGGAAGCGCGTCATTGACAACGTGGCGCTGGGCCTGCCCAAGGAGCGGCGTGGGGATGCACTCAAGGTGCTGGCACAGGTCGGCCTGGCAGACCGCGCCAACGACTGGCCGGCGCGCCTGTCTGGCGGCCAGCGCCAGCGCGTCTCTTTGGCCCGCGCCCTGGTGCACAACCCGCGCTTGCTGTTGCTGGATGAGCCGCTGGGTGCGCTTGATGCCCTGACCCGCATCGAGATGCACCGGCTGATTGAAGACCTGTGGCAAGCCAGCGGCTTCACCGCCTTGCTGGTGACACACGACGTGCAGGAAGCCGTGGCGCTGGCCGACCGCGTGATCCTGATCGAAGACGGGCGCATTGCACTCGATGAAGTCATCCACCTGCCCCGCCCGCGCTCGCAAGGTGATGCGACTTTTGCCGCGCTGGAAAAACGCATTCTGGAGCGGGTGTTGCAAAAACCCGCCGCGCCCGAGCGCGAATCCTTCAGCCACCCGGTTGAGGGCGAACCCCGCTGGCCCGGCCTGCCGTTTCACGGTGTGCGCTGGGCGGTCTGATCCCTTCTACTTTTTCCAACGGACTTTTCAAGGAGAACCCCATGTCCATTCAAGCCATCAACGTGCGCAACCAATTCCGCGGCAAGGTCAAGGAAATCATCACCGGCGACGTGGTGTCCGAGGTCGATGTCGAAACCCCCTGGGGCATCGTCACCTCGGTCATCACCAGCCGCTCGGTGCGTGATCTTGACCTGAAAGTCGGCTCCGAGGTGGTGGCATTGGTCAAGTCGACCGAAGTGTCGATTGCCAAGCTCTGACCCCGCCTGACTTTCCCTCACTGAAAGGACCTTCACCATGAGCAAGAAACTCCGCCTTGGCGCCTTCCTCCCCGGTGCCGGACAACACGTGGCCGCCTGGCGGCACCCGGATGCCAACGCCAGCGGGCCGCTGAATTTTGAGCATTACAAGCGTCTGGCCCAAACCGCCGAGCGCGGTCTGTTTGATGCCTTCTTTCTGGCCGACGGTTTGGCCGCCAATTTTGGTGGCCTGTTGGGCGGTGGCGGCAGCGCCAAGGCGACGGATTTTGAACCCGTGACCTTGTTTTCTGCGCTGTCGCAGGTCACTACCCACATCGGTTTTATCGCCACCGCGTCCACCACCTACGAAGAGCCCTACAGCCTGGCGCGTAAATACGCCTCGCTGGACTACCTCAGCGCCGGTCGGGCGGGTTGGAATGTGGTCACCACCATTGGCGACGAGACCGCACGCAACTTTGGCCGCGACAAACAATTGACACCGGTGGAGCGTTACGACCGCGCCGAAGAGTTTGTCGACACCGTCAAAGCGCTGTGGGACAGCTGGGAAGACGATGCCTTTATCCGCGACAAGGCCAGCGGCCAATACTTCGACCCGGCCAAGGTGCACCCACCACAGCACAAGGGCCAACATTTCTCGGTGGCCGGTGCGCTCAACGTGGCTCGCCCACCGCAAGGCTACCCGGTGATCGTGCAAGCCGGTCAGTCCGAGCCCGGTCTGGAGCTGGCCGCACGCACCGCTGAAGTGGTGTTCACCGCCCAGCAATCGCTGGAAGATGCCCAGGCTTTTTACCGCAACCTGAAAGGTCGTCTGGCCAAGTACGGACGCTCAGCCGATGAACTGCGCATCATGCCCGGCGTGTCGGTCTATGTCGGCAAGACCGAAGCCGAGGCCCAGGCCAAGTTGCAGCAGCTCAACGACCTGATTCGCCCCGAAGAAGGCCTGACCCTGCTGGCCGGACTCTCCGGCGGTATCGACTTGTCGACATACCCGCTGGACGGCCCGTTCCCCGATCTGCCCAAGACCGAGGGCTGGGTCAGCCGGGCGCAGATGATGGTGGACATTGCCCACAAACACAGTTTCAGCATCCGCCAGCTCTACCAGTGGGTAGCCACCGCCCGCGGCCACTGGACGATTGTCGGTACACCGACCCAGATCGCCGACCAACTGCAGCTGTGGTTTGAAAACGGTGCGGCGGATGGCTTCAACGTGCTGCCCCCGGTGCTGCCCGCCAGCCTGGATGATTTTGTGGACCTGGTGATTCCCGAGCTGCAACGCCGTGGCCTGTTCCGCACGGAGTACGAAGGCAAGACCCTGCGGGAGAATCTGGCACTGGCCCGCCCGGAGAACCAGCACGCCGCGCGCCGTGGGGAGCGCAAGGCCGCCTGATCGGTCGGGCAGCCCTGGCACACCAGCCCTGTGCGAGCCGCCGCATGGTGGCTTGCGGAGGGATGTGGTGCGCGTGTCGGTGAGGTGGAGCACATGTGGCGGCTGGGGTTGGGCTGACTTTGAACCTTGCGTTCAGAAATGGGGCACTCGGCTTTCAACTGCCCGCTGGCAGCCATCCATAGCGGTCTTAACGGCCCACGAATTCAGCGCCCGAGAGCCGTCATTTGTGGACTTCGGAAATAGCTTGAAAACAAGACAGTGCAGTTGCAATTCTGCCTAGCGTAGTATTCGTCTAAACACAGACCTCGCCAGGAAATCACCGGAATACCTCTAATATGGAGTTTTCACGCCTAATTGGCGGTAACTCAAGGATGAGCTGAATCTTTTGCCTGTTCGGCAAGAGAACTGGGAATGCTAGATGTATTACCCTTTGGGTGACCTTGTATTCAGTTGGCGCCTAGAACCATCGTGCAAGCAGAGGCACCCACGAGACAGCACAATCGCGTGCAGGTGGTGTCAGTTTCAGATAAACCGCGTGCGAAAGCACCAAGCCTAAGACAACAAAGCCGTCAATAGTCCAAAGAATCACTCGCTGCGTCAACGCTCTTTTTGCTAGGTAGCGAAATGTATCGGTGAATGAGTCCGCCACGGCCGAGTATTCTTTTGTGAGTTGCCGTTTTTGCCGATCAATCTCGTCACGAAGCACTCCAAGTGTGTGTGACTGGTTGTGCAGCAAAAAAATCATGAGAATAGAAAACACCCAGCAACCGACCAAAACTGCGGTGTTTACCCAGAATTCGTAACCTACGGCCTTGACATCCTTCATCTGTGTGGCCACGATGATCGTGGCAACAGGTATGCCAAGCAGTTGGTTCTGGATATCAGCAAATACCTTGTGGATTTTTCCGCTGTATTCCACGCGCGCAGCCTCAACTTGGTCGCGGACCTTTTCATACGAAAATCCGGCGGCAAAGAGTTGATAGCCCTGCTCAAACTGCTTTTTCAGTTCGCTGGCATTGGTCAGCAAATGCTTGAATCTTTGATGGCTGGCAAGGTGCTCCGTCAGGGATATCACGGCTTCTGCCAGTATGGAGGCGCATTGCTTCTCGTGCGTCCCTTCTGGCAGCACTTTCAGAAGATCGCGAATAACGGGAAGAGGAAGTCTTTCGAGGTCATCTGCATCGTATTCAATCGGCAACTCAAATTTGCCATCTTTAATGAATACAAGTGATGGTTCATCCGAGTCCAGGAATGCTGCTGCCCGTTTAAGCAGTTGAATGAATTGAAGGACCGCACGATATCTGCTGACAAGATGCTCATCACCGACAACATCCGTGCTGGAAACTCCATCGGCCATCAAGAAAAACGATGGTTCCTTTATCCGCGCTTTGCGTGTGTCTGCCAGCAAACTTCCAATATCGTGCTTAAGCAGTCCGAATCCAAGTCGAGGTGAAATGGAGAGTTCGACAGACTGCCCAATCGTAAGCGTGCCAGGACTTTCATCGTTGGAAAGTGTGCAATGGGTATCGCGTGGCTCAGACAGGCAGGCGTTCAGTGCGCGGAGGTCATCCTCCGTTCTGATGGCAAAACTCCCCCGAACCGGAGGGCCTTCTTGGCGGTTTTGGAGACCTCGGACAACCTGAACCAAATCAGGCCAAATTACCTTAGTCGTCATCGCCTGTCTCGGTGGCGAGCTCGGCCTTTAGTGCATCTGGCAAGTTGAGCAGAGTGAGCGTTCCCTTCTTCTGGCTGTACTCAGCGTAGCCTTGAGAGAGGGCGTGACGATCAATGTCGATGCTCCAGTACTGCGTCTTGTACTTCATACGCATGAGTGCCTTGATACTACGGCCATCAGGAACGAAACCATCTGAAATTTGTACGTCACCCTCGACAAAAGCATCCTGCAACTTCTTCGGCTCATTGGGCCAAACCGCATTGGATAACGCTTCCAGGCTCAGTGGTTCATCGTTCTTGTTTCGCTCATCGCAGTAGCTAAAAGCTGATTGCAAAAAGTCTTCTTCCGCCTTTTGTTCAAGTCCTTGCCCCTTGGCGAATTTCTTCAATGCCGCGACCAGCTTCTTGGTCTCCTCGGTGTCGGCAATCAGTTCATCACAGCCAAGGAAAAGTTTGAAGTAATCAGCCACCTCACCACGCTGCTTTAAGAATCCGACATATCGGATGTCTTCGTCGCCCTTTTCCCAGTCGGTCAGATTCACGCGGCCTGCGACCCGTAGGTTTTCAAGATCGACGTGCATAGCGTCAATTACCTCAAGTGTCTGGTCGTCAATCACGCTGCCATCGACGTTGTTGATGATCGCAACAATGAACCAGGATACGTTGGCTGCATTCGTGACCTGAGACATGAGCACATACCCGCCAGTGGCAAGTGCCGCTGCACTGGCCTTGGTCGCGAGCACCCCCATCAGAAGTTTTGAAGCGTCTAGAAAACTGGTCGTTTTATCCTTGAAGCTGTTCCGCAGAATGGCCGCTGACGGGTAGTTGATTTCATCAGCTTCAAAGCGTCCATAGCCTTTACTGGCTTTTCCCGCATACAAGTCATGAATTGCAAGAATGAGTTTTTCGACAGGGGCAGTGATAGGGAGTGCCGCTGATCTCTCTGTCACACTGGCTTTGCCGTGTTTCTCTTTGTGCAGTTTATGAACGATGGCGTGATTGATCGTATGCAAAATAGATTCCTCCACTATACGGTTATTTCCGCTATTGATAGTCCCCGCCGGGGATTTGGCTCTATGGTTAAAGCTTCGACCCTTTGACGATACTCGATAAACGAGATCATCCCACGACTTGGCTCTCAAGTGCAGTCATTGACTACCGACCGCTCCTGGCCCAAAGCTGCGCCCGTCAACCAACAGTCCCTCCCTCAGCGCCATCACGCGGCGCTCAAAGCGGCTGAAATGTCAGCTGTTTGCGTGGGGCGCACCAGGCGTGCGACTTCCTGTCCGTCACGCAGCAGCACCAGCGTGGGCCAAAGCTTGACGCGAAAGCTCCGCCCAAGCGCGCGGCCAGGCCCGTCTTCAACTTTGATGTGATACCACTGCGCATGTTGTGACAGCGCCTCGGCAAGCGCGGGTTGGGTCGCACGACAGTGGCCGCACCAGCTCGTGCCGAATTCGAGCAGGGTCAAGCCTGGCAGGGCATCCACTTCGGCACGCGCCGGGGCTTCGGTTTCGCTGAGGTAGGGTTTGGATGAATGCATGTCTGAATTGAAATGGGTGTCATCATTGAGGCGCTATCGGATTGCACAACCGAAACCACCCATAAACCACCCGTAAACCACCCGTAAATTTGTCAGAACCATCCGATTCAGCCGAAAAATCAACCCGCTTGGGCAGGCCCCAGCAAATAAACGGATGCCTTCCCAGTCCCGACTAGCACAATGGCATCTGCATCACACATACGCTTGAGCAACTGTTTGGTTTGCC
>NZ_JAQTWL010000010.1 GCF_028689295.1 Rhodoferax sp. | reverse complement strand
CATCAGGTTGTCTTGCATGTAGGGACGGCGCAGATCCAGCACCCGGTGCGTCAGGCGCGTGGTTTCGCTGAGGTTTTCCTCCTCGAGTTGGAACGGCGGTGTGACAGATGGATTGAGCACCTTGAGCTCGTGGCACAGCACTTCGATCTTGCCGCTCTTCAAGTTGCTGTTCACCGTGCCGTCGGGGCGCGCCCGCACCAGGCCTTTGACCTGAATGCAAAACTCGTTGCGCAAGTCTTCGGCCACACCAAACATCTCGGCACGGTCCGGGTCGCAAACGACCTGCACGTAGCCTTCCCGGTCGCGCACATCGACAAAAATCACACCGCCGTGGTCACGCCGACGGTTGACCCAACCACATAGGGACACGGTTTGGCCCATCAGGGCCTCAGTGACCAATCCACAATAGTGAGAGCGCATCGCCATAAAACTGCTTTCTAAAGCCACCTCGAAGAAGTGGCGGGTTTATCAAAAAAATTATTTGGTTACCGCACCCGACGCGATCGGCGCCACCGACCCCATCGAAATCACATAGGTCAGCGCTTCATCGACACTCATCTTGAGCTCGATCACATCGCTGCGCGGCAACATCAGAAAAAATCCGCTGGTGGGGTTGGGTGTGGTGGGCACATAGACACTGACAAAGTCAGGCCCCAGGTGCAGGGCCACCTCGCCGGCCGGTGTGCCGGTCTGAAACGCAATGGTCCAGGCGCCAGGGCGCGGGTACTGTACCAGCAAGGCGGTGCGAAAGGCATTGCCGTTGCTGGAAAACAGCGTGTCTGACACCTTCTTGACGCTGTTGTAAATCGTCTTGAACACCGGAATATTGGTCTGAATACGATGCCACTGCACCAACCACCAGCGCCCCGCCACATTGGACACCAGCGCGCCAGTGAGCAACAGCCCGCCAAAAACCAGGATGACACCGAGCCCCGGAATATGCTTGAAGTACTCCAGCATGGTCATCAGGGACGCGGGCATTACCGCCTGCAACACGGTCACGAAGCCGATAAAAATGCCGTCAAGCAACTCCATCAACCACAACAACACGCCGAAGGTGATGGCCGTCGGCAACCAGACCAGCAGGCCCGTCAACAGGTATTTTTTAAACGGCACGGGGGCTTTCCAGGAAATTCGATTCAACCGTGACAGGCACAACCGGTACCGCAGGCGGCTGATGCTGGCGCAGCGTCAGCTTTGGCCGTGGGGCTGGCCGTTTCGGCAGCTGCCAGTGGTGCGGCAGCTGCGGGTGCAGTCGCGGTGGCAGCTGCGCCGCCGCCCTTGAAATCGGTGGCGTACCAGCCAGAACCCTTGAGTTGGAAGCCCGCGGCCGTTAGCTGCTTGGCAAAGCTGGCCTGGCCGCACGCGGGGCACTCCGTGAGCACCGGATCAGACATTTTTTGCAACACGTCCCTGGCAAAGCCACAGGCGTTGCATTTGTAGGCATAAATTGGCATGGTGTTCAGACTTGAGTGAAGGAGTCGCAAAGCCTGAGATTATAAAGTCGCACCCCGGCAACCCTCGCGCAACGGGTGCGGCCGCTTAAAAAACCCGCACTCGCGCCAGGATCTGCATCACGATCAGACCCAGCACAAAGCCGATGCCGCCGTAGATGATGGCTTGCAACAGCTTGTTCGTCCGTTTTTGCTCAGCCAGTAATGCCTGCAGTTCCAGCGAATTGGTCTTGGAATGCGCCTGTTGCAAAAAGTCAAACAAGAGGCGCGGCAATTCAGGCAGCATCTTGGCGTAGCGCGGCGCTTCATTGCGTAATTCCTTCAACAATTTTTTGGGGCCAACCTGGTCCACCATCCATTTCTCAAGGAAGGGCTTGGCGGTATGCCACAAGTCCAGTTCGGGATCGAGCTGGCGCCCCAGACCTTCAATGTTGAGCAGTGTCTTTTGCAGCAGCACCAGCTGCGGCTGAATTTCGACCTGGAAACGGCGCGAAGTCTGGAACAGCCGCATCAGGATCATGCCCAGAGAAATCTCTTTCAGCGGCCGATCAAAGTAAGGCTCGCAGACCGCTCGCACGGCGGCTTCGAGCTCGTCCACCCGAGTGGCTGAAGGCACCCAGCCCGATTCAATGTGCAGTTCGGCCACGCGCTTGTAGTCACGGCGAAAAAACGCAATGAAGTTCTGCGCCAGGTATTCCTTGTCACCTTCGGTCAGCGTGCCGACAATGCCGAAGTCGAGCGAAATATAGCGGCCAAAGGTGGCCGGATCCAGACTCACCTGAATGTTGCCGGGGTGCATGTCGGCATGGAAGAATCCGTCGCGAAACACCTGGGTAAAAAAAATGGTGACGCCATCGCGCGCCAGCTTCGGGATGTCAACCCCGGCAGCAATCAGGCGCTCGACTTGGTTGATCGGCGCACCCTTCATGCGCTCCATCACGATCACCTCGGGCATGCAGTAATCCCAGTACATCTCGGGAATCAGCACCAGTTCGAGGTCAGCCATGTTACGGCGCAGTTGCGCCGCGCTCGACGCCTCGCGCACCAGATCGAGCTCGTCATGCAGGTATTTGTCGAACTCGGCCACCACCTCCAGGGGCTTGAGGCGCTTGCCATCGCCTGAAAAGCTTTCGACCCAGCCAGCCATCATGCGCAACAGGTCCAGGTCTTTGTCGATTACCTTCAACATGCCCGGTCGCAACACCTTGACGGCGACATCCTGGGGCATGCCCTGCCTGTCCTTGAGTACCGCAAAATGCACTTGCGCAATAGAAGCGCTGGCCACCGGCTGGCGCTCGAAAGAGACAAAAATATCGTCCACTGGCTTCCCGAAAGCGCGCTCGATGATGCTGATGGCCACCTCGCTGGGGAATGGCGGCACGCGGTCCTGCAGCATGGCCAACTCATCGGCAATGTCAACCGGAAGCAAATCGCGCCGCGTGGACAACACCTGGCCAAACTTGACAAAAATGGGTCCCAAGCTCTCCAGGGTCTGACGGATGCGCTGACCGCGGGGAGCGTCTAGCTTGCGCCCCAGAGTCAACAGCCGGGCAATGCGCAACAGCCAGGGTTTCTTGAAGCTGGTGAGCACCAGCTCATCCAGGCCATTGCGCAACATCACCCAAAGGATGAAGGCGCCTCGAAAAATATTGGTCATTTAGCCGACTTGCCGGGCGCAAACGCTGCTGCTTTGGCCAAAAATTCACGCAGGCTTGTGCTCATGGTCTGGGCCATCTGGGCCAGGGTGTGGGCCGGCACGTCGCCGATGATGCGCGCCAGATCTTCTTCCATGTCCCAGCGCACATGCTCGGCCAGCCAGTTCACCTCAGCCGCCAGTTGCACATCGCCTTCAATGCGCACCGCAGGTTTTTCGCCCTTGAAGACCGCCTGCGCAAGCGCCAGCGGCGATTCGTCAGTCACCGTCAACACCAGGTCAGGCTTGGCATCGGGGTCAGCCAGATCAAGCAAGCCCGCCGGCGTGGCGACCAGCTTGAAGTAAAACGTACGCCATTGCGCCAGCACGATCTGGTCCTTGTGGCGCGCCAACCGGGTCATGGCTTCGCTTTCCTGCATCAACACATGGTTGAGCAGCAAAACAATGCGGCGCTGGGCCTCATTGACGGCCCAGGCCGGCGGTGCAAATTTGGGGAGCGGGAGTTTTTCAGCAAAACTCTCCAAAAAAGAAAAAGGGGTCTGTGTTGCCATAGACCCCATTATTCCCTGAAATCGGAAGCTTGAGCTTATTGCAGGGCCTGAACCCCTGCCACCAGCCAGCCACTGCGACCGTTTTTGGGCTTGATCATGTTCCAGACTTCGCGGAACGGGCTGGGGCTAGCCGAAGGCTCTTCCCGAATCACCCCGGTGAACTCGACGCTCGCCAGATAATCGTCCCCGAGGTCTTCAATGCCGAGCAAATGCGCCTCGATCATCACGACTTCGGTCTGATTGATGGGTCCGCCCGTATGGACTTCGCGTTCGGCCAGTTGCGCCTGAATTTCCTTGAGCATGGTGTCGGTCATCATGACGCGCAGCGCCGGGATGTCCGACTTGTCCCAGGCCGCCTGCAGCGAGACAAAATTGGACTTCGCCGCCTGCAAAAACCCGTCGGAATCAAAACCAGCCGGAATGCCCCAGGTTTGTGAACCCGACAGGCCGGAACCGATCATGGAACCTGATGCAGCAGAGGTCGAACCAGACAGGGTGCCGTCGAAGGCCGTCGCGTTGCGTTCCCAAGGGCGCGCAGACGCATCATTGCCCACGTTTTCCGGACGGTAACCGGTGGGCATGGAGGCCTCGCCAGCGGCGCCAGCGCCCTGAAATGCAAAAGGCGATGCTGCGGGCTGCAATCCCTGATTTTTGCGCCGCATGAACCAGCTCAGTGCCGCCATGATCGCCATCGCCAGCAGGGCAAACATCAGCACCTGACCCATGGCTTCACTCATACCCAGCGAACTGGCCAACCAGGCCAGGCCCAAACCCGCAGCCAAACCGCCCAACATGGCGCCCCAGGGCTTCCTGGGAGCCACCGGGGCGGTAGTCGCGGGCGATTTGGGAACCGAATTCGCGGCACCCTGCGTAGGCGCGGCGGGCGCGGCCTGGCGTTGCGTCACGTTGCTCGACTGTTTGCCAAACGACATGCCGCCGCCAAAGCGTTTGGCGGCATCGGCATGCCCTGCCACCAGCATCAGGCAAATCGTCACCATAGGAAGCCATCGTTTCATACCATCTCCAAATTTCATGAACCAATAAAAAATAATCAGGCGGCCAACACGTTGACTCAACTCAACATTTGATACCGACGTGCAAGGCTACCAGACCACCGGTCAGGTTGTGGTAATCCACGTGGCCAAAGCCATTAGCCTTCATCAGGGATTTGAGCTCTTCTTGGCTGGGGTGCATGCGAATCGACTCGGCCAGGTACTGGTAGCTGGCGGCGTCCCCAGCCACCCACTCGCCCAACTTGGGCAGCACCTTGAAGGAATACCAGTCGTAGGCTTTTCCCAACGGCTTGGCCACCTTGGAAAACTCCAGCACCAGCAATTTGCCACCGGGTTGCAACACCCGGTTCATCTCGGCGAGAGCCTGGTCCTTGTGCGTCATATTGCGCAGGCCAAACGCCACGGTGACCAGGTTGAAATGGTTGTCAGGAAACGGCAGTTTTTCAGCATCGCACACCAGCGTGGGCAATACCACACCGGCATCGACCAGGCGGTCACGGCCGGTGCGCAGCATGGCTTCATTGATGTCGGTGTGCACCACCTCGCCGCTCGAGCCCACTTTTTTTGAAAAAGCCAGGGCCAGGTCACCGGTGCCCCCCGCTATATCAAGCACCTTGTCGCCCTCATGCACGTTGGCCACCGTCACGGTGTACGCCTTCCAGAGGCGATGCAGGCCCATCGACATGAGGTCGTTCATGACATCGTATTTGGGCGCAACAGAGTCAAAAACCCCTTTGACATGGCTGGCTTTTTCAGCCTCTTCAACGGTACGGAAACCAAAATGTGTGGTGCTCATGGCAATGATGTTAATGATGAAACGCAGGGGCTCAAAGTGCTAGCCCCGAAGAACTTTGACGGACTGTGGCAAATAGCATGAAACTGCTTCCGGGGCTCACCCGCTGGGCAATGAATACTATCCATTAAATAGCTAATTCAACCCGGGGAGCCACCTCAATGACCGCAACTGCTGCCCGCTTTTTCGGCCATTGGTGCGTCACGATCCACGCCCGCCGCAGCCAGCCGTGCGTTGTAGTCGACCCACAGCTTGTCCTGCTGCGAGCCCAGAAAATAAAGATAGTCCCAAGAAAAAATACCCGTGTCATGACCATCTGAAAACGAGGGTTGCACGGCGTAGTTGCCCACGGGCTCCAGCCCTGTCAAGGTGACGTCACGCTTGCCGGTCTGCAGGGTTTCCTGGCCTGGCCCGTGACCCGCCACCTCGGCGGAAGGCGAATAGACACGCATCAACTCAAACGGGATGCGAAACCGTGCGCCGTCGTTGAAACTGATTTCAAGCACCCTCGACTGACCGTGCACCGTGATATCTGCTGGCGCCGGTGCGCCGCTTTGTAAAGCTGCCATGTTGTGTCACCTCTTAAAAATAGTCGTTGAATTCAAACCAGCACCCGCTCGATGCCACCGTCGTTGGCAACCCTGACGTAATCAGGCATCCACTGCTCGCCCAGAACCTGATTGGCCATTTCTACGACGATGTAATCAGCCTCCAGCAAGCCGTTTTGCAGGTCTTCGCCAAAGCGGCTTAATCCCTGCAGACAAGCAGGACAAGACGTCAATATCTTGATGTTGTCCTTGGCGCCCACACCGGGGATCTGGCGCAACCGTGCTTCGCCTTTCAAAATCTCTTCTTCCTTGCGAAAACGCACCTGGGTCGAGATGTCGGGCCGGTTCAGGGCCAGCGTGCCGGACTCGCCACAACAACGCTCGGACTGGATCACGTTGTCACCCAGCAAGGCCTTCACGGTCTTGAGCGGCTCCTGCAGCTTCATCGGGCTGTGGCACGGGTCGTGAAACAAAAACGCCCCGGCGTTGGCAAGCGTGATGCCTTTTTCCAGCAGGTATTCGTGGATGTCGATGATGCGGCACCCCGGGAAGATCTCTTCAAACTTGTAACCCTGCAACTGGTCATAACAGGTGCCGCAGCTCACCACCACGGTCTTGATGTCGAGATAGTTCAGCGTGTTGGCAACCCGGTGGAACAGCACCCGGTTGTCGGTGATCATTTTCTCGGCCTTGTCAAACTGGCCGCCGCCGCGCTGCGGGTAACCGCAGCACAGGTAACCCGGCGGCAGCACGGTTTGCACGCCGGCATGCCACAACATGGCCTGGGTCGCCAGACCGACCTGGCTGAACAGGCGCTCGGAGCCGCACCCCGGGAAATAAAACACCGCCTCGGTTTCGGAGGTGGTGGTTTTGGGATCGCGGATGATCGGCACGTAGTCCTTGTCCTCGATGTCGAGCAAGGCGCGCGCAGTCTTTTTGGGCAGGCCGCCGGGCAGCTTTTTGTTGATGAAGTGGATCACCTGCTCCTTGATGGGCGCCGTGCCCAGCGTGGCCGGCGGTGCCTTGGTCTGCTTGCGGCCCATCACTTTCAGCACGTCGGCAGTCATGCGCTGCGCCTTGATGGCCACGTTGACCATCACCGAGCGCGCCAGTTTGATGGTCTCGGGGTTGGTGGCGTTGAGCATGAACATGGCTGCCGACCCGGCGGGCCTGAAGGTCTTTTTGCCCATTTTGCGCAGCAGGTTGCGCATGGCCATGGACACGTCACCAAAGTCGATGTTGACCGGGCAGGGGCTCAGGCACTTGTGACACACGGTGCAGTGGTCGGCCACCTCTTCAAATTCCTGCCAGTGCTTGATGCTGACACCTCGGCGCGTTTGCTCTTCGTACAAAAAGGCTTCCACCAGCAAACTGGTAGCCAGAATCTTGTTGCGCGGGCTGTACAGCAGGTTGGCACGCGGCACATGGGTGGAACACACCGGTTTGCACTTGCCACAGCGCAGGCAGTCTTTCACGCTGTCGGCAATGGCGCCAATGTCACTCTGCTGCATGATCAGGGACTCATGCCCCATCAGGCCAAAGCTGGGGGTGTAGGCGTTGGTCAGGTCGGCATACAAGGCCGCTTGCGTCTGGTCTGCGCGCAGCAGCTTGCCCTTGTTGAAACGCCCGTCGGGATCGACTTTTGCCTTGTAGTCGGTGAACGGCTGCAGCTCAGCATCGCTCAAGAATTCCAGTTTGGTGATACCAATACCGTGTTCACCCGAGATCACGCCGTCCAGGCTGCGCGCCAGCGCCATGATGCGTTTGACCGCACCGTGGGCCGCTTGCAGCATCTCGTAGTCATCACTGTTGACCGGGATATTTGTGTGCACATTGCCGTCACCGGCGTGCATGTGTAACGCCACCCAAACGCGGCCCTTGAGCACACGCTGGTGAATGGCGTTGCACTCTTTCAGAATCGCCTCAAACGCCACGCCACTGAAAATCTGCTGCAGCGGCTGGCGGATTTGCATCTTCCAGCTGGCGCGCAGGGAATGGTCTTGCAGCTGGGGGAACAGCGGCGCGACATCGCGCAGCCAACCGGCCCACAGGGTGCGCACCTCATCCAGCAGCGCCAGCGCCTGGGCCACGCGGTCTTCCAGCAGCTCTTCGGCACTGAACTCGCTGGCATCGTCCTGCCGGCCCACAGGGAGATGACCCTGGGTAAAAAATTCTTCCAGCGCATCGCACAGCGCCAGCTTGTTGTGCAAGCTCAGCTCGATGTTGATGCGCTCAATGCCGTCGGTGTACTCGGCCATGCGCGGCAGCGGAATCACCACGTCTTCGTTGATCTTGAAGGCGTTGGTGTGGCGGCTGATGGCCGCCGTGCGCTTGCGGTCGAGCCAGAATTTCTTGCGCGCCTCGGGGCTGATGGCGACAAAGCCCTCACCGCTGCGCGAATTGGCCAGCCGCACCACCTCGCTGGTAACGCGCGCCACGTCATCGGCATCCTCGCCGGCAATGTCGCCAAACAGCACCATTTTGGGCACGCCGCCAACGCTCAAGGCGGCACCGCGCTTGCTCTTGGTGGTGTAGCCCACCGCCTTCAGGTAGCGGTCGTCCAGGTGCTCCAGCCCGGCAAGTACCACGCCCGAGCGTTTTTGCTCGGCGAACATGAAGTCCTTGATTTCGACGATTGAAGGCACGGCATCCTTGGCGTTGCCGAAAAACTCCAGG
Source organism: Rhodoferax sp. (assembly GCF_028689295.1). Taxonomy (GTDB): domain Bacteria; phylum Pseudomonadota; class Gammaproteobacteria; order Burkholderiales; family Burkholderiaceae_C; genus Rhodoferax. Next base: position 126,582 of record NZ_JAQTWL010000010.1, on the reverse strand, counting down.
CACACGGTACGTGTGTGTTGGGGCATCTTGTGCACCACCCAGCGCGCACTGGTGATCAGGCCATCGCAACCTTCTTTTTGAATACCGGGCAGACCGCTGAGGAACTTGTCGGTCACATCCTTGCCCAGGCCTTCCTTGCGGAAGGTCTTGCCGGGAATGTCGAGCCGCTCGGTGCGAAGGGGGGTTTTGCCATCGGCCGTGAAATACTGCAGCTCGAAGCTGGCCACATCGACATCATGAATCTTGCCCATGTTGTGGTTCAGGCGCGTCACCTCCAGCCACTCGGCCTGCGGCGTCACCATGCGCCAGCTCGCCAGGTTGTCCAGCGAGGTGCCCCACAGCACGGCTTTTTTGCCACCCGCGTTCATGGCAATGTTGCCGCCAATGCACGAGGCATCGGCCGAGGTGGGATCCACCGCGAAGACAAAACCCGCGCGCTCGGCCGCATGGGCCACGCGGTTGGTCACCACGCCGGCTTCGGTCCAGACCGTGCCCACTTGATGGTCCAGCCCTGGCAGCTGGCGCATCTCGACCTCGGTCATGGCCTCCAGTTTTTCGGTGTTGATGACCACGCTTTTCCAGGTCAGCGGAATCGCGCCGCCGGTATAACCCGTGCCGCCACCACGCGGGATGATGGTCAAGCCCAGCTCGATACAACCCTTGACCAGATGCGCCATTTCGGCTTCCGAATCTGGCGTCAGCACCACAAACGGGTATTCCACGCGCCAGTCGGTGGCGTCGGTCACATGGCTGACGCGGCTCAGGCCGTCAAACTTGATGTTGTCCTTGGCTGTCAACCTGGCCAGCACTTTTTGGGCTTGGCGGCGCAGCGTGGCGGTCTCGACAAAATTGGCATCAAAGGCTTGCACGGCCTTTCCGGCGGCGGCGAGCAACTGCCCCACCAGCGCATCGCGCTCAGGGTCATCCGCAGGCGTGCGGCGTTTTTGAACTTCGCCCAAGCGGTGCTGCAAGGCTTGCACCAGCAGCACCCGGCGCTTCGGGTTGTCGAGCAGGTCGTCCTGCAGATAGGGGTTGCGCTGCACCACCCAGATGTCGCCCAGCACCTCGTACAACATGCGCGCCGAACGGCCGGTACGGCGTTCTTCTCGCAGCTTGTTGAGCCAGCCCCAGGCCGGCGCACCCAGCAGCCGAATGACAATTTCGCGATCAGAAAACGAGGTGTAGTTGTACGGAATTTCGCGGATGCGTTCGGGCACATGCTGCGCAATGGCGCCAGCAGGTATCAAGTGGCTGAGCGGTGAGGGGGCGTTCATCAAAGTGTCTGGTAGCAGCCATCGCGGGCATTTGTGGCCAGTCACAGGCGCGACTTGGCTGGGCAGGCGATGTTACCGCAGCGCAGCATTGCCCTGTTGCAGTCATGGGGAACGGGGCGCTCGTAACCGGGCCGAGGTTCGTGTTCAAATGCGCTCACTTTCGACAGCCAACAGGCTGTGCGGGTGAACCGAGGAGCAAGACCGCGTGGCTATTGCAACGATCAATCGTATTGTTATTTTGTTCGATGAGGCATTCCAGGCCTTGTCGGTCCCGGTGCCGATGCCGGAGGTCGAGCGACTGGCCATTTTGGTCCAATCAGCTATGAGTGCCAAGAAACGGGCTTTCCACACCACCAGGCATGTTTTGCACCTGAGCGAGGGCATGAAGCCGGCCCAGGTGCTGGCGGCTCTTTTCCATGATGTGGTGTATTGCCAGCTCGACGGCGGTTTATCGGCACAGACGGCCACTTTGCTCGATGGCGTCACGCATTCCGAAAATGACGCACTGATATTGCGCGAGATCGAGCCTGGGGACAAGGCGCTCGCCCTGTGTGCCGACATTTTCGGCTTCGCCCCGGGACAAATTCTGCCACCGCAAAAAGGCATGAATGAATTTCTCAGCGCCGCGTTGGCGGCTCGCGTTCTGCAGCGTTACATGAGCGAAAGGCAACTGATGGCCGTGGTCGCCTGCATCGAGATGACAATTCCCTTCAGGGCGCCCGACGAAAACGGAAAGACGGCCGCGCAGACGTTGGCGCAGCGCATCCGTGCTTGCTGCAGCCGGCACGCGGCTGAGCCGTCCCTTTCCGAACAGCAGACCGCCAACTTCGTGACGACGGTTGTCACGGATGCCGTCCTGTTTGCCAATCGCGATCTTTCCGGCTTTACCGCAGCCAACCCAGGTCGATGCTTGTCCAACACCTTGTTGCTGATCGAAGAGTCCATGCCCCATTTTGCAGCTCTTACTTTCTGCTCCATTCAGGAGTACCGGGGCGCCTTGATGCGCATGGACTCATTCTTGAAGAACCTTAATCCCGACCATGTCTGCCAAAGTTATGGCGACCAGCCCGACGCAATAACCTTGGGCGACATGGTCACAGCAGTAAAAAAGAACATTGCTTTTTCGCGCGATTATCTGGCCGCCATCCTGACCTCGATGGCCATCGTCGAGGCGCTGGCCCTGAGCTCCGGGACAGATTGTCCGATCGGTATTTTTTTGGGCGACAGGGCGCCCTCCGATGGGGAACCGGACCAGATAGAAGCTCTGTTGCCACCAGCGCCCACAGGGCAACCTGTCAACGCCGAATTGGTCACGCTGTTTGAAAATGAACACATCCTTGAATCCATCAACGACCTGACGGCATCGCCATTGACGGAATTCGTCTATCGGTCACTGGGGCACCACGGCACCCAACAGGCGATGGCGCAGGCGCAACTGATGTTTGACGGTCAAGCAACCCCGCGCGCGTTTTTGCAGACGCTGGACCGCGACATGGTACGCGCCACCGTTCGCGCTTGTGCAGAAATTGCCGTGTCGCGCAAAACGGCATTGCTGGCGCTGGAACACAGCCTGTAGGAAGCTCAACCCATCGCACCAATTCAGCTTGTTTGCCTCTTGCTGATGCACCGATATTGGGCCAAAGACCACTTTGCAAACCTGGTTTGCAAGGATGGTCAAAGTCGGATACAAACGCAGCTTTCAAGGAGCAGATAAAAATGAAGATACACCTACGGCCAGTTCTGACGGCAGTGATGGTTTTGTCGCTGACATGGGCTTCGAGCCTGTCCCAGGCCCAAGCCCAAGCCCAAGCCCAAGCCCAGGCCGAGAAGGTCGGCACGGTCAAGACTGTGACCGGCGACGCGTGGGTGATCACCACGGGGCAACGTGTCAAGGCAAAGATTGGCACCGACGTGCATCTGGGCAGCCAGCTCAAGACCGCCAAGGCGGCAAGCATGGGCGTGACGTTCAAAGACAACACCTTGATGTCCTTCGGACCCGACACTGAAATGACGGTCGATGAATATCTTTTTGCACCGGCACAGGGCCAACTCAAACTGGGCACCCGGCTCGACAAGGGCAGTCTGAACTACGTCTCCGGCCTGATCGCCAAGCTCAAGCCCGAAGCCGTCACGGTCAAGACGCCTACCGGTACCATTGGAGTGCGCGGTACGCAATTCCTGCTCAACATTGAAGAGCCTGCCAAGAGCAACTGATTCATCAAACCAAGCATTTCAGGGGGTTCCTATGATTGCCAAAGCAAAGTTGACAGCCTTGACGCTGGCCCTGCTGGCCACTTGGGGCATACAAGCCCAGCCCTTGCCAGAGGCACTGATCAAAGCCACACGCCAGGCAGTTCTGACCAATCCTGAAGTGCAGGCGCGCTGGAACGGCTTCAAGGCGGCCGGACAAGAACAAGCGACAGCACGCGCCGGTTATTTTCCCCAACTCGATTTGAAAGCTTCGGTGGGCAGGGAGAACCGCACAACCCCCACCACCAATTACGGCCGTTACAACATCAACAGCGCTCAGCTGACGCTCAACCAGATGCTGTTTGACGGCCTGTTCACTCCCAGCGAGGTCAAGCGCCTGGGCTATGCCAAACTTGTTCGCTATTACGAACTTGCAGAAATCTCCGAGACCACCGCACTGGAAGCGGTGCGCGCCTATGTTGATGTGGTGCGTTTCAAGGAACAGGTGGAAGCTGCCACACAGAATTACGCCGAGCACAAACAATCGGCCCAATTGGTCGAGGAGCGTGCCAGGGGCGGCGTAGGTCGCGGTGCCGACGTCGAACAGGCCAGCGGTCGACTGGCACTGGCCGAATCCAGCCTGCTGGCCGAACTGACCAGCCTGCACGATGCCAACACACGCTACCTGCACGTGGTCGGCGAGAAACCACCCGTCAGTCTGGCGAGACTGCCTGAACCGTTCAATCTGGGCAGCATGCCGGCCAGCACCGAGGCGCTGTTGCAGCAAGGTTTGACAGGCAGCCCGACCCTGAATGCCGCCCTGGAAAATACGCGAGCCTACCAACAGGCCGTAACCTCGCAACGAGCCGCTTTCATGCCGCGCGTGGATCTGCGAGGCTACGCGAGTCGGGACGAAAATCTGTCGGGGGACCTTGGCACGACCGAGCTCAAGGGACTCGAACTGATCCTCAACTACAACCTTTACCGCGGCGGCTCCGACAGCGCCAAAAAACACCAGGCGCAGGACCAGAAGGCCGAGGCGCGCAACCTGCAGGAAAAAGCCTGCCGAGATGTGCGCCAGACGCTGACTATCGCCTACAGCGACGTGCGCAGCCTGGCCGAGCAGCAGCGCCATCTGAATCTACACCGGCTGGCCACAGAAAAATCGCGCGAGGCCTATCGCCAGCAGTTCGACATCGGTCAGCGTACCCTGCTGGACGTGCTGGACAGCCAAAAAGAATCCTATGAAGCGAGTCGCGCCTACATCAATGCCCGCCACAACCATACGTTGGCGCAAGCGCGCACGCTGGCCGGCATGGGCAAGTTGGTGGCATCACTGGGCGTCCAGCGCGCCGACATGCCCAGCGCAGACGAGGCGGGTCAGGACCGTGACGGCATCGACCCCGCTGATTTATGCTCGCAGGAAGTGACCGTGGTGGACACGGTGGACGCCATCAAGGCCAGGTACGCGACCAAAGGCCCGGGTTCCTACGTGGTGCTGATCCCGAGTCCGGACGGCAGCGTTGGCCGGGTCCTGGTGCAGGGCAAACAGGGAGAACAGGTTTTGACCAAGGCAGGTCAGGCCGTCTCCCTGGATGGAGGTGTCCCGATTGAAGTGAGCGAGGCAAAAGTCAGGGCAGATTTCGGTTCTGCCATCGCGGCGCGTCCTCCCATCCCTGAGAAATTCATCTTCTATTTCAACCAGGGGAGCACGCAGCTGACCCAGGAATCCAGGGCGCTGCTCCCTAAAGTTCTCGATAAGGCGCGTGCGCGCCAGGCTCTTGACATCTGGCTGATCGGCCATACCGATACCAAGGCCGACGCCAGGCGCAACGATGCCCTAGGTCTCAAACGGGCGCAGGCCTTGGCCAAAAGTTTCCAAAAGCTCGGGATTAAAGACCTGACCATGACCATCGAGTCTTACGGCGAGCGCAGCCTCCAGGTTGCCACCCCTGACAACACTTCCGAACCGCTCAACCGCCGCGGTGAAGTGACGTTGCGCTGATCCGCGGCGCGGGCGTTTACTTTTCTGTCATCACGATCAGGTCGCCGGTCTGGTTGTCCTGCAAGCGGCGCAGATGCAAATGCACCAGCGGATCGGTCGGGCGCTCCTGCGCCAGTTGTTCAAAAGCGGCGCGTGCCGCGACCGGGTCCTTGTTTAAAAGAGCATAGGCAGCGGCATATTGCGGATCGACCAGCGGCGCACCCGGGATTTCCAGCCCTTCATGGATGGGTTGAAACACCATCAGCGGCTTGGACTTGCCTTTGAGCACCAGGCGTCCCACCGGGCGTGTAACCACCCCGGTGCAGCCAGACAGCGTGGCCTCCGACACGCAAACCCGCGTGCCAAGGTGCTTGTTGACGGCTTCGAGCCGGGAAGCGGTGTTGACCGGGTCGCCGAGCGCACGGTAGTCAAAGATCGTCGAACCCCCGAAGTTGCCGACAATGACTTCGCCGGTATGAATCCCGATGCGGGTGTGCCCGAATGGCACACCCTTGGCCTGTAAATCTTCCGAATATTTGGTGGCAAAGCGCTGCATGGCAAGTGCGCAACTCAAAGCGCGTTGCCGGTGATCTGGCTGGCGCACCGGTGCCGAAAACATGATGGCAACCGCGTCGCCAACGATCCGGTCCAGCGTGCCATGAAACTGGAACGCAATGGCGATCATGTCATCCAGGTACGCATTGAGCAGCGCGACTGCCTCAGCCGGATCAATCTTTTCCATCAGGGTGGTAAAACCGACCAGATCGGTAAATATGAAGCTGCATTCCTGACGCTGACCGCCGAGTTCAAGTTCTGTCGGATGATCCACGATGTAGGACACAAGATTGGGCGACACATAGCGTGAAAAGGCCTGTTTCACAAAACGCTGGCGCCGCTCACTGGAAAAATGGTGCATCAGGCTCGACAGCATGAAGGCACTGAAAATGCCAAGCGACGGCGTGACCGGATCCAGCAACAAGCGGTGGTCGATAAAGGCCACCCAGCCGCCCCAGATGATGCCCGCGATCACCGCCAGCGTGAGCAGCGCGGAGGCCAGCGCACCCGTGACCAGACCGAGAATGCCGAGTGTCATGCTGCCGATAATGATGGTCAGGGCCTCGATCGAATTGGCCCAGGCCGGCCGATAGAGGTAGCTGTCAGTGAGTACCTGCTCGAGCATCTGCGCGTGTGCCTCAACCCCCGGCATGACACCTCCGAGCGGACTGAAGCGCAGGTCCATCAAGCCCTGCGCCGACGTGCCGACCAGCAGCAGATTGCCCTGCAACTCGGCATCTGGTATTTCGTTCGCCAGAATTCTCCAGGCCGAAATAGTGCGCTCCTTGACCGGCCTGGTGTAGTGCACCCATGTTTCGCCCGCGGACGTCGTTGGCACCGTGAACTGGCCGATCTTCACCTCCGTCATGCCGACGCCCGGCGTCTCGGAGGTGCGCACCAGGTAGTTTTGCGCGCCCTGGCCAACGCGCAGCACCTCTGCCGCCAGCGACGGCACCAGCGCATCGCCCAGGCGCAGCAGCAGCGGCACGCGACGCACCACGCCATCGTTGTCTGGCACAAAAGTCATCACGCCGTTGCCCTCAGCCGCAGCGCTCAGCAGGGGCAGGGACGGCACGGCACTGGCAAACGCATGGGCAAAGGGCAAGGCCGAGTCACCCATCATCACATAGCGGTAATTCTGGGCTGGCAGGTCCGCCCCCCTGGTTCCATCGCGCTCCAGGGCAAAACCAAGCACCACACCACCCGGCTCCATGGCAGAGGCCAACAGATGGTCATGATCCGGCAGGCTGGCGATGCTGCGCCGCGTTGTGTCGGGCAGGTTCCAGATGCCCAGCATGGCTTTGGGCGAGGTGCGGTCCGGCTCGGCAAACAGCACGTCGAAGCCGATGGCGGCAGCACCCGCCTGGCGCAGGCGCTCGACCAGTTCGGCAACCCGGCTGCGCGGCCAGGGCCATTGACCGATTCTGGCAAGGCTTTCCTCATCGATATCAATGATCCGCACCGGCGCGGGCTGATAGACGCGCGGATGGACCCGCTGGTACTGGTCAAAGACGGTCTGGCGCAGGGTTTGCAACAGCGGCGGGTCGATCAACAGCATCGCGGCGCCAATGACAACGGCCAGCAGCGGCACCAGCATGTTGATGCTCAAGCCAAACCATCGACGCACTTTCCGGATCAGCCATCGGCGCATTGTTTTGATCTTTCATGCTGAAAAAATAGGGAGCGCTGACCAAGCGCTGCGCATGCCGTCGATCTGCTGCAGGTTGCAGTCAACCTTGAGCCTCGACATTTCAGGTGCCCGAGTGTACTTATTTGATCGAAAGATGGCGCTCAACCAGGATCGCCCGGAAGTCGTTGACGTTGGTCAGGGTCGGGCCGGTCACCACCGAGTCACCCAGCGCCTGGAAGAAACTGTGGGCGTCGTTGTGGTCAAGGTAAGTGCGCGGGTTCAGGCCCATTGCCCAGGCTCTGGCAATGGTGTCCGGCGTGAGCACGGCACCGGCAATTTCTTCAATGCCATCGACACCGTCGGTATCCCCGGCCAAGGCGTAAACGCCATCCAGCTTGCCCAGTGCCACCGCCAAAGCCAGTAAAAACTCCACGTTGCGCCCTCCGCGGCCAGTACCTCGCAGGTCGCGAATGGTGACCGTGGTTTCACCGCCGCTGAGCAGCACGCAAGGCACCGCAAAAGGCTGGTTGTGCAACACCACCTGGCGCGTGATGCCGGCCAGCACCTTGGCCACGTCGCGCGCCTCGCCCTCCAGGCTGTCGCCCAGAATGTAGGGCGTCAGGCCAGCCGCGCGAGCCACTTGGGCCGCCGCCTCGAGGGCGATTTGTGGTGCCGCGACCATGCGCACTTCACTGCCCTTCAGCCGTGCATCGCCGGGCTTGACGGTTTCACCTTGGCCACTCTCCAGCAGCGCACGCACCGGTGCCGAGACATCAATACGGTAGCGCGCAATGATGTCAAGCGCCTCGGCGCAGGTGGTTGAATCCGTCACGGTGGGACCTGAGGCAATGTCCATCGGTGCATCGCCCGGCACGTCCGAGATCAGCAGCGTGAGAAGTTTTGCCGGATGGCACAGTGCGCCCAACCGGCCACCTTTAAGGCTCGACAGATGGCGCCGCACGCAGTTCATTTCGGCAATGGTGGCGCCACTGGCAAGCAGCGCGCTGTTCACCGCCTGTTTGTCGGCCAGCGTCAGACCCGCGCCTGGCGCCACCAGCAGCGAGGAGCCGCCGCCCGAGATCAGGGCAACCACCAGGTCATCCGCCTTCAAACCGGTCACCAAATCAGCGATGCGTTTTGATGCCGCCAGACCTGCATCATCGGGCACCGGGTGGGACGCCTGCACGATCTCGATGCGCTGGCATGGCTGCTGGTAGCCGTAGCGCGTCACCACCAGACCTTCGAGCGGGCCCAGCCAATGGGCTTCAAGCGCCAGCGCCATGGCTGCCGACGCCTTGCCGGCGCCGATCACGATGGTGCGACCTTTGGGTGGCGGCGGCAAATGCGGCGGCAGGCACACAGCGGGCTGGGCGGCAGCAATGGCCGCGTCGAACAGGCTACGCAACACGGCGCGTGGATCAGGGATGTTGGCTTTGGGATCGGTCATGAACGGCCTACTTGTCGCCCATCGACTTCTGCACAATTGCCAGCACCGTGTTCAGGTCTTCAATGGGCACTTGGCCGGGTGCCGAACTGGCAGCGCCGACGGCAAAGGTCAGGCTTGAACCAAAGGCCCAGCCAAACAGGCGAGTGAGCGCGCCATGAGGTCCCATCGACATGCTGATAAGTGGAATGCGTCGCTTTTTGCTGGCTTCCCGGGTAGCAGTCAACAGGGTCACTACATCATCCGGATCGCGCGACATCACGGCCACCTTGGCCACATCGGCACCCAATTGCTCGGCCGTCAGAAACTTTGTTGCCAAGGTTTCGAGGTTTGGCGTAGATGAAAAATTGTGATAGGACAGTACCAGCTTGACGTCGTTGGCTTTGGCCACGGCACACACCTGCGCGATGTTGGTCGAGTCGTTGGCCATTTCATAGTCGATCAGGTCAATGCTTTTGCTCTCGCACACAGCCGTGTACATGGCAATCACCTGCGCTTCGTTGATGACTATTTTTTCGCCACCTTCGACGGTAGAGCGGCGCGTAAACAGCAAAGGGATATTGCCTGCCGCTTGCTTGATGGCCTGCGCTGCGGTGATGACTGCAGGGGTGTTGCCAATGGCTTCAAAGAAATCAACGCGCCACTCCAGTACGTCGGGCTGCTTGGGCAGCACGGTGGCCAGTTCGGTCATGAGTTGGTCCAGGGTGCGGCCCACCAGCGGGGTGCAGACCAGCGGAAACTTGCCGCCAGCAATGGGTTGACCGTGCAATTCAATGGGCCGGGATGTATGCATGTCGTGCTCTGTTCAAGATTCAGTCTGCGAGCGTCACATCAAAGCGAAATGCGTGGAACGGGTTTGATAAGTGGATTGGTGGGCCGTCACAGACTTGAACTGTGGACCAAAGGATTATGAGTCCTCTGCTCTAACCAACTGAGCTAACGGCCCGACCGAACCGCGGATTGTACGGGGCTGGAGATCGCTATTTGTGGTGGCTCAGCGCGTTGCTGACCAGTTTGGAGGTGATATCGACGATCTGGATCATGCGGTCGTACGGCATGCGGGTCGGGCCGACCACGCCCAGCGTGCCCACCACCTGGCCGTCCACCTCATAGGGCGCGCTGACGATCGACAGGTCTTCAAACGGCACCACCTTGCTTTCGCCGCCGATGAAGATGCGCACGCCTTCGGCCTGGCCGGTGACGTCGAGCAGCCGCATCAACTGGGCTTTTTGCTCGAACAGGTCGAAGGCACGGCGCAGGTGGCTCATATCGTTGGAGAAATCGCTGACCGACAGCAGGTTTTTTTCGCCCGAAATGATCACCTCGTCCTGCGCCTCGGTCATGGCCTCGGTGTTGGCCGCCACGGCGGCATTCATCAGACTGGCAATTTCCACGCGCAAGTTATCCACCTCGTTTTTCAGGCGCTCGCGCACCTGCTCGATGGCCAGTCCGACGAAATGGGTATTGAGGTAGTTCGCCGCCTCGACCAGTTGCGACTGGGTGTAGTCCACCTCGGTAAAGATCACGCGGTTTTGCACGTCGCCTTCGGGCGACACGATGATCACCAGCAGGCGCCGCTCCGACAGCCGCAGAAACTCGATGTGCCTGAACACCGAGGTGCGTCGCGGCGCAATCACCACGCCAACAAACTGCGACAGGCTCGACAACAGGTTGGCCGCGTTGGAGATGACTTTTTGCGGCTGATCATGCGCCAGGCTGGGCGTGCCGATCTGGCCACGCTGCACCGTCAACATGGTATCGACAAACAGCCGATAGCCGCGCGCCGTGGGAATGCGCCCGGCCGAGGTGTGCGGGCTGGCGATGAGGCCCAGTTCCTCCAGGTCCGACATGACATTGCGGATAGTGGCAGGCGACAGGTCCATGCCCGAGGCGCGCGACAGGGTGCGCGAGCCTACCGGCTGGCCGTCGGCAATGTAGCGCTCTACCAGCGCTTTGAGCAATAACTTGGCACGATCATCGAGCATGGTTTCATTTTAGTGATGTAATTTGCGAATGAAGTCCAAATTCCAGCATGTCGCCTTGGTCGGCAGATACCAGACCACCACCGCCAGCACCAGCGGCGCCAACTCGCGCGCAGCCCTGTTGGCAGTGGCCCGTTTTCTGGATGACCAGGGCTGCGATGTCGCGCTTGAACAGGATACCGCCCTCAACATGGGTCTCACCGACTATCCGGCCTTGAGCGTGGCGCAAATTGGCAAACAGTGTGATCTGGCACTGGTGGTGGGGGGTGACGGTACCATGCTCGGCATTGGCCGCCAAATGGCACCCTACGGTGTGCCGCTGATCGGCATCAACCAGGGGCGCCTGGGCTTTATCACGGATGTGCCCTATGGCAGTTTTGCCACCAGTCTGGCGCAAATGCTGCGCGGCGCTTACGTGGAAGACCACCGCAGCCTGATCGACGCCCAGGTGTTGCGTGACGGTGATTGCGTTTACCACGCCACGGCCATGAACGATGTAGTGGTCAACCGCGGGGCCTCCTCGGGCATGGTGGAACTGCGGGTCGAGGTGGACGGCCATTTCGTGGCCAACCAGCGCGCCGATGGCCTGATCATTGCCACGCCGACCGGCTCCACCGCTTACGCGTTGTCTTCGGGTGGGCCGCTGCTGCACCCGTCGATTCCGGGCTGGGTGATGGTGCCGATTGCGCCGCACACCCTGTCCAACCGGCCGATCGTGCTGGCCAACAGCTCCAAAATCGCCATCGAGGTCGTCTCGGGCCGGGACGCCAGCGCCAGTTTTGACACGCAGTCGTTGGCCTCCCTGATGCACGGTGACCGCATCGAGGTCACGCGCTCCAAGCACCATGTGCGTTTTTTGCACCCGCAGGGTTGGTCTTACTTCGACACTTTGCGCGAAAAACTGCACTGGAACGAGGGAGTGGCCGCAACGTGAGCCTGAAACGCCTGGTGCTGCGCGACTTTGTCATCGTCAGCGAACTCGACCTTGAATTTGGCAGCCGTTTCACCGTGTTGACGGGTGAAACCGGCGCCGGCAAATCCATTTTGATCGATGCCCTGCAGCTGGCCACCGGGGGCCGCGCCGACATCAACCTGATTCGCGAAGGGGCCAGCCGCTGCGAGGTGAGCGCCGAGTTTGACAGCACTTCCAGCGTGACGCAATGGCTGGAGGACGCCGGGTTTGAATCGGAGGCCACGCTGCTGCTGCGCCGCACGCTCGACGCCCAGGGCAAAAACCGCGCCTGGATCAACGGCAGCCCGGCCACCGCCACGCAGTTGCGCCAGCTCGGCGAGCAGTTGCTCGACATCCACGGGCAGCACGCCTGGCAAAGCCTGACGCGCCCGGACGCAATGCGCAGCCTGCTCGATGCCTATGCCCAGGTGTCAACCGCGGCAGTAGCGGAAAAATGGCACCAATGGCGCGCGGCGCAAAGCCAACTGGAACTGGCACGCGACTCGCAGGACTCGCTGCTGCGCGAGCGCGAGCGCCTGAGCTGGCAGATTGGCGAACTCGACAAGCTGGCCCCCGCGCTCGACGAGTGGCCTGCGCTCAATACCGAGCACACCCGGTTGGCCAACGCGCAGGCCCTGCTCGACGCCGCCCAGGCCGCCGCCCTGACGCTGGACGAAGACGAAGGCAACGCGATCGAGCGCATCAGCCATGCCTGCCAGCTGCTGCAGCAGCAGCAACACCTGGAACCCTATTTCAAGGAACTGGCCGAGGTGCTGTCCTCGAGCCTGGCGCAGGTGCAGGACAGCGCGCACGTCCTGCGCAGCTACTTGCGCAACACCGAACTCGACCCTCAGCGGCTCGCAGAGCTTGACGACCGCCTGGGGCTGTGGCTCTCGACAGCGCGGCGCTACAAGCGCAGCCCGCATGAGTTGCCGCAACTGCTAGCCAGCTGGCAGCAGGAAATGACACAACTTGATGCCAGCGCCGACGTGCAGGCGCTGGAAAACGCGCTGGAGGCAGCCTGGCAGGCTTATGCGAATGAAGCCCAAGGGTTGACCCGGGCACGCACCCAAAACGCGCCCAAACTGGCGCAGGCCATCACCCGCGCCATGCAGAGTCTGGGCATGCCGGGCGGGCAATTCGAGGTGGATGTGCAGCGCGCTGGCCAGGCGCTGCAAAGCGGCCTCGAAGAGGTAACGTTTCTGGCGGCGGGACACGCGGGCAGCACACCGCGAGCGGTCAACAAGGTGGCCTCCGGCGGCGAGTTGTCGCGTATCGCGCTGGCCATCTCGGTCACCACCAGCCAGCTAGGCACGGCCCAAACGCTGATTTTTGACGAGGTGGATGCCGGCGTTGGCGGCGCCGTGGCAGAAACCGTGGGGCTGTTAATGAAGCAACTTGGGCAGGACCGCCAGGTGCTGGCCGTCACGCACCTGCCGCAAGTGGCGGTTTGCGCCGACCACCATCTGGTGGTGAGCAAACAGCTACAGGGCGGTATCACCCTAAGCTCGGTCAGCGCGGTGGACAACGAGGCGCGCGTGGCAGAACTGGCGCGCATGCTGGGCGGCGAGCGCCTGTTGAACAGCACGCTGGCCCATGCGCGCGAAATGCTGCAAAGTCAGGAAAGCTAGATCAACATGAGCCTGCCAACCAACAAAATGCATCTGGTACTGATCACGGGCATGTCTGGCTCGGGCAAGTCGGTGGCGCTCAATGCGCTGGAAGACCTGGGCTTTTACTGCGTTGACAACCTGCCCCCCGAGCTCCTGCTGCCCCTGATCGAACTGGAACGCACCAACCATGCCGGCCAGCTCGCCATTGCCATGGATGTGCGCAGCGCGGGCTCCTTGCCGCTGGTTCCCAAACAACTGACCCAGCTCAAGAACCAGGGTTTGCAGGTGGACTCCATTTTTTTGGATGCCAGCACCGACACGCTGATGCGCCGTTTTTCCGAGACCCGGCGGCGCCATCCCCTGTCCAAAACCGACGCACCGAACCACGGCCAGGACCAGCACCGGGCGCTGGCCGAAGCCATTGAGCTGGAACGCGAGCTGCTGACCGAACTGCGCACCGATGCCCACGTCATCGACACCAGCATCATCCGTCCCACCCAACTGCAAAGCTACGTCAAGTCCTTCATCCGTGCCCCCGATGACCAATTGACGCTGGTGTTCGAATCGTTTGCCTTCAAACGCGGCGTGCCCAACGATGCCGACTTTGTCTTTGACGTTCGCATGCTGCCCAATCCGCATTACGAACCGGGCCTGCGCGAGCTGACCGGGCGCGACGACCCGGTGATCGAATTTTTACAAAAACAAACCGATGTGCAAGCCATGCTGGATCAGATCCATGCCTTTCTGGGCCACTGGCTGGAAGCGATGGCGCGCAACCACCGCAGCTATGTGACCGTGGCTATCGGCTGCACCGGTGGTCAGCACCGTTCGGTCTATCTGGTGGAGCAGTTGAACGTCCTGTTCGCTCCGCGCTGGAGCACGCTCAAGCGGCACCGCGAGCTGGCATCTTGATCAGTTGGGGTCAGAGCACGTCGCTACGCGAGTGGTCTGACCCTCAAAGCATCAGATGAGTTGGGTTCAGAGCACGTTGCTGCGCGAGTGGTCTGACCCGCAAAGCATCAGGACAGTAATTTCTTGATCGGCGCTGGCAAGCCGAGCCGAGCCAGTTGCGCGGCGTCAACCCATTGCCCCTCAATCGGCAGTATTTGCCGTTCCTGCAACCGGAGCAGCACCGGGTGCAAATACAGGTCTTTATGTGTCAGCACATGCTTGAACGGTGACAAGTCTTTTAGCGCTGACCCGCCGGGCTGTCCCACCACGGCTTGCAATTCCCGCCGGTCCTCGAACAAGGGCAGGCAATACAGGCCCGCCCAGACGCCGGGCGTGGGCCGCGGGCTCAGCCAGACCGCACCATCATCGGCCAGCGCCCACAACAGCCAGATCGACTGGGCGCTGCGTTTGAGTTTGCGCGTCTTGACCGGGAATTTCTCGGGCGAACCCAAAGCCTTGGCCACACAGCGCGTCGCCAGCGGGCAAGCCGGGCACGCCGGATTTTTGCTGTTGCACAGCGTCGCCCCCAAGTCCATCATGCCCTGGGTGTAGCGCGCCATATCGCGCAACACCGGCGCGGAAGGTAACAGTTGCGTGGCCAGCTCCCACAAGCGGCGCTCGTGCGCGGGCTGCGCCAGATCATCGGCAAAGCCCAGATAGCGCGTCAGCACTCGTTTGACATTGCCATCCAGAATGGCCACCCGCTCGCCAAAGCACAGCGCGGCAATGGCCGCAGCCGTAGAGCGGCCAATTCCCGGCAGGGTCTGCAATTGCTGCGCGGTGCGTGGAAAGACGCCACCGTGCAGGCTCATCACATCCTGTGCGCAGCGGTGCAGGTTGCGCGCGCGGCTGTAATAGCCCATGCCGGCCCACAGGTGCAGCACATCGTCCAGCGGCGCTTGCGCCAGCGCATGCACTTCGGGGAACCGCGCCAGAAAGCGCGCAAAGTAGGCTTGCACCGTCACCACCTGCGTTTGCTGCAGCATGATCTCCGAGAGCCAGACGCGGTACGGGTCACGCGTGTTTTGCCAGGGCAAATCGTGGCGCCCGAAAAGCGCCTGCCAGTGCACCACTTGCGATCCCAGAAAGCCGTCCATCAGAAAAATCTCACAACAAACATGTCAGGGCTTTTGGCAAGTGGCGCAATAGAAGGTGGAACGCTGGCCTTGCTTGATCAAGCGCACCGGGCTGGCACAGAGATGGCAGGGCAAACCGGCCCGGCCATAAACCATGGTCTGCAGCTGGAAATGGCCAGCCTGGCCGCTAGCGCTGGAGAAATCGCGTAGCGTGCTGCCGCCCAGGGTCACGGCTTGGCCCAACACTTTCACAATGGCCGCATGCAGGCGCGCAGCCCTGGGTCGGCTCAGCCTGGCAGCCCGCGCCGTAGGGCGAATACCCGCCAGAAACAGCGCCTCAGACGCATAGATGTTGCCAACGCCCACCACCGCCTCGCCGGCCAGTAGCACCGTCTTGATGGCGCTCTGGTGGCGCTTGAGCTGCGCCTGGAACTGCGCCACATCGAACGCATCCGACAAGGGCTCCGGTCCCAGTCGGCCCAGCAGCCTGCGCGCTTGCGGGTCGTCCAGGCTGTCAACATGCACCACGGCGCCAAAGCGGCGCGGATCGTGCAAACGCAAGGTACCAAGCGAGGTCACCAGATCAAAATGGTCGTGCACGCCCGCGGCAGGCAATACCGGGGCAAAACGCAAGCTGCCCGACATGCCCAGGTGCACCAGCACCACGCCATGATCCAGGCCGATCAATAAATACTTGCCGCGCCGCCCCACCGACAGCACCTTGCGACCGACCAGCAGTTCGGGAGCACAGCCCAGCGGCCAGCGCAGGGGTTTACCCAGACGCACTGCCTGCACGGTGGCGTTTTCAATGGCATGGGCAAAACTGCGCCGGGTGACTTCGACTTCGGGTAATTCAGGCATGGCCTTCTTCTCATCTGACAGACATGAATTATTATGACCACATGCGTCAACACCTCCGCCTACTCTTGCCCCTGCTGCTGGCTTGCAGCCACAGCGTCCAGGCCCAACCGGCAATTCCGCCCGAAACTCCTGCCCAAAGTTCCGCACTCGACAGTGCGCTCTTTTACCAATTGCTGCTCGGCGAACTCAACGCCCAGGCGCAGGAGCCCGCCGCTGCTTTTTCCTTGCTGCTGGATGCCGCGCGTCAAACTGGCGATGAAGCACTTTTCAGGCGATCGGTGCAAATTGCGCTACGAGCGCGCTCGGGTGACTCCGCACTCCAGTCTGCCAAAGCCTGGCAGGAAACCATTCCTGCCTCCCTGGACGCCAGCCGCTATGTCCTCCAGATTCTGTTGAACCTGAATCGACTGGCGGAAACCCAGGAGCCGCTCAAACGCTTGCTGACGCTGACGCCCAAGGCCGAGCGTGTGGACACGATCTGGGCAATTCCTTCTCTTTACGAGCGCGCCAGCGACAAGCAACTGGCGGTCTCGGTGGTGCAAAAAGCCCTGGCCTCCATGCTGACTGATCCTGCCCTGGGTGCCACGGCCTGGGCGACGCTGGGCCGCATGTGGGTCAACGCCGGCGACCTGGAGACAGCTTTGCATGCCGCCGAAAAAGGGCAAACCTTTCATGTTCACCAGGATCACCCGGCCTGGTTGGCCCTGACGCTGATGCGGGCCAATGTGGCCAAGGCCGAAGACCTGGTCAAAAACCATCTGGCAAACGCCCCCAGCACTGATTTTCGAATGGCTTACGCGCAAACCCTGCTGCTGTCCAAACGCAGCGCCGAGGCCAACGCCGTACTGCGCAACATCAACCAGCAGCAGCCCGACTATGCCCCGGCCTGGTTGATGCAGGGGGCGATGCATCTGCAAATGCGCCAGTGGGAAAGCGCAGAAAGCCATTTTTTACACTACCTTGAGTTGATGAAAGTGCCGGCACAGGCGTACACAGGCACACAGACACCCCGGGGCCTGTCGCAGGCCTACTTGTCGCTGGCGCAAATTGCAGTGCAACGCAAAGACCTGCAGCAAGCCCAGGTCTGGCTGCAACGCGTCGATCACCCGGACGACCTGTTGGCGGCACAACTCAAGCGCGCCGGTCTGATGGCCAAGCAGGGCATGATTGAGGAAGCGCTGACACTGATCCACAGTCTGCCGGAACAATCGCATGCGGACATTCGACTCAAGCGCAGCACCGAAGTGGAAATTCTGCGCGACCAGAAGCTGTTCGCCCGTGCCCGCAGACTGCTCGAAGTGGCGCTGGCCGACCACCCGAACGATACCGATATCGTTTACGACCTGGCCATGCTGGCTGAAAAAATGGGAGATATTGCCGAGATGGAACGACTGCTGCGGCAGTCGATCGCCAGCAAACCAGATGATGCCCAAGCCTACAACGCCCTGGGCTATGCGCTGGCTGACCGCAATCTGCGCTTGCCCGAGGCCCGGCAGCTGATAGAGAAAGCGCTAACACTCTCACCCGGCGATCCTTTCATTGTCGACAGTCTGGCCTGGGTCGCGTTTCGCATGGGGCGGACCCAGGAGGCGCTTGATTTACTGCGCAGCGCTTACAGCCAACGGCCGGACACCGAAATTGCTGCCCATCTGGGCGAGGTGTTGTGGGTGAGCGGGCAACGCGATGAGGCGCTGCGAATCTGGCGCGAAGGCCTGGTTGCGAATCCCGACAACGAGACCTTGAGCGAAACACTGCAGCGGCTGCGCGTGAAACTGTGAACAAGCGCCTTGCATCACTGCTGTTGTGCCTGTTGACGCTTTATTTGACGGTTGGCTGCGCAGCTCCCATTACCAGCCCTGAAATCGCTCACATCCCGAGCTGGAATGGCCGCCTGGCGGTGCGCGTGGAAGCCACTGAATCGCTCGCATCCCAGGCGTTTTCGTCAACTTTTGAGCTGCAAGGCCAGCCGCAACAAGGGCAATTGCACTTTTACACGCCACTGGGCAGCACCGTGGCGGCCATTGCCTGGTCGCCCGAACGAGCACAAATGCAGACCGGCAATGACATCCAGTATTTCAGCACCATCGACGTTTTGATCGCTCGCGTGCTGGGCACACCCGTTCCGGTGTCGGCTCTGTTTGCCTGGCTGGCAGGCGACCGGGCAAGCATGGACGGCTGGCAGGTGGATCAGTCGCAATTCGACAGTGGCAGAATTACGGCGCGACGCATCAGTCCCGCGCCCCAGGCTGAAATTCGCGTCATCCTCGAACCCAGACCGCTTGATGAAATCCCTCTTTGACGTCCCGGCTCCAGCCAAGCTCAACCTGTTTTTGCACATCGTTGGCCGCCGGGCCGACGGCTACCATTTGCTGGAATCGGTGTTCATGCTGATCGACTGGTGCGACACACTGAACTTCGACCTGCGGGCCGACGGTGCCATCAGCCGCGAAGACCTGACCACGCCGCTGCCCGCCGACGACTTGATCGTGCGCGCCGCCCGCGCCTTGCAAGCCCTCAGCGGCACACCGCACGGCGTTCACATCGGCATTGCCAAACACATTCCGGAGCAGGCCGGGCTGGGCGGCGGCTCGTCTGATGCGGCCTCGACCCTGCTGGCGCTCAACCGTTTATGGGGGCTCGGGCTGAGCCTGGCGCAACTCCAGCAAGTCGGCCTGCAACTGGGAGCCGACGTGCCCTTCTTTCTCAATGGCCATAACGCGTGGGTGAGCGGCATTGGCGAGCAGATCACGCCCATCACGCTGCCACCCGCCAGTTTTGTGGTGGTGAAACCCCGCGATGGACTGCAAACCGGGCGAATTTTTTCACATCCAGCCTTAAAAATAGATACCAAAACCGCTACAATCTTGGACTTCGCTGCAGACGCATTTGACTTTGGTCACAACGACTTGCAGCCTGTTGCTGAGCTACTTTGCCCCTCTGTCACGCAGGCACTTGCCTGGTGCAGCGAGCGTGGGTTGAATGGCAGGATGACAGGTTCCGGAAGCGCAGTGTTCGCCCGGATCGAGGGAGATTTTGAAATTGGCCATGAGGCTGGTTTTCTGATCAAAGAATGCCGGAATTTGGCAGCTCATCCACTTCAGGGTTGGGTTGCACAATGAGTTATCGGTTGAGCATGTCTCATGCTCAACCCGTGTAGGGGAGTCGCCAAGCTGGTTAAGGCACTGGATTTTGATTCCAGCATGCGAAGGTTCGAATCCTTCCTCCCCTGCCAAAATTTACACATGTCCAAATGTGACATGCAATTAGCGATTCATAAGTTGGGATTTCCATGCACGCCGATCAAACCCCTGATTTCATGGTTTTTACAGGCAATGCCAATCCCGTCCTGGCCAATGACATTGCGCATTACCTCCATATCAACCTTGGCGATGCAGAGGTAGGTCGCTTCTCGGACGGCGAAGTCACCGTCGAGATCAAACAAAACGTGCGTGCCCGTGACGTCTTTGTGGTGCAAAGCACCTGCGCCCCCACCAACGAAAACCTGATGGAACTGCTGATCATGGTGGATGCCCTAAAACGGGCCTCCGCCGAGCGCATCAGCGCCGTCATTCCCTACTTTGGCTATGCCCGACAAGACCGCCGTCCGCGCTCCAGCCGGGTGCCAATTTCAGCCAAGGTGGTGGCCAACATGCTGCAAGCCGTGGGCGTGGCCCGGGTCTTGACCATGGACCTGCATGCCGATCAGATCCAGGGCTTCTTTGACATTCCGGTGGACAACATCTACGCCTCACCCGTGCTGCTCGGTGACTTGCGGCAAAAAAACTACGACGACCTGATCGTGGTGTCGCCCGACGTCGGCGGTGTGGTGCGCGCCAGGGCGCTGGCCAAACAACTGAACTGTGATTTGGCCATCATCGACAAGCGCCGCCCCAAGGCCAACGTCAGCGAAGTGATGCACGTGATCGGCGAAATCGAAGGCCGCAACTGCGTCATCATGGACGACATGATCGACACAGCAGGTACCTTGGTCAAAGCCGCTGAAGTGCTGAAAGAGCGTGGCGCCAAAAAAGTCTACGCCTATTGCACGCATCCCATTTTTTCAGGCCCGGCCATAGAACGCATCACCAATGGCGCTGTGCTCGATGAAGTGGTCGTGACCAACACCATTCCCTTGTCGCCCGCCGCACTGGCATGCCCCAAGATTCGCCAGCTCAATGTAGCTCCGCTCATTGGCGAGACGATCCAGCGCATTGCCAAGGGCAAGTCGGTGATGAGTTTTTTTTCTGATCAGGAAAATCTTTTTTGATCGGATTTCAAGTCGCCGGTGTCGCCGTCAAAGGTGCCCGGTTTTTTCAATCAGGGTCCCACTGGTCGCGGTGAGCCCTTTCAGGAGTCAGTTATGAAATTTACCGCTTATGAGCGTTCCAAGCAGGGTACGGGTGCGAGCCGCCGTCTCCGCATCGCCGGCCGCACGCCGGCCATTGTCTATGGCGGGGCCACGCCCCCGCAAGTGGTTGAAATCGATCACAACGCCCTGTGGCACGCGCTGAAAAAAGAAGCGTTTCACTCCAGCGTGTTGACCATGGAAATTGGCGACACCAGCAGCCCGGTCTTGTTGCGCGATGTCCAGGTTCATCCGTTCAAACAACTCATCTTGCACGTGGACTTTCAACGTGTGGATGCAACCACCAAACTGCACATGAAGGTGCCATTGCACTTCTTCGGCGACGAAAACTCGCCCGCCATCAAGACAGAAGGCTGCATTGCCAACCACGTGATCAGCGAAATTGACGTGCTGTGCCTGCCGGCCGACCTGCCCGAGTTCATCAAGGTTGACTTGAGCGGTCTGAAAAAGGGGGCCTCCCTGCACCTGGCTGAAATCAGCCTGCCCAAAGGCGTGTCTGTGGTCAAGCACGGCAGCGACAAAAACCCGGTCGTGGTTTCTGTGGTGGCCGTCGCCGGCGCCGAGCCAGTCGCTGCCGTTGCCGAACCGGCTGCTGAAGCTGCTGCCAAGCCAGCCGCAAAGGCAACCGCCAAACCGGCAGAAAAAGCCAACAAGAAATAAGCCTTTCAGCGCCTATCCCAAAGGGCTCACCATGGTGAGCCCTTTTTTTGCCTGCCAATGCTCAATAATGCCGCCATGATCAGACTTTTTGTAGGCCTCGGCAATCCGGGGCCGGATTACGAACAAACCCGCCATAACGCAGGTTTTTGGTGGCTTGATGCGGTTGCGCGCGAGCTCAAGGTAAGTTTGATGCCTGATAAGAGTTACCACGGTCTGGTGGCGCGTACCAGCGTCCATGGTCAATCTGTCTGGCTGCTGGCGCCGCAGACTTTCATGAATCTGAGCGGCAAGTCGGTGGCCGCCTTGGCCAACTTTTTCAAGATCACCCCGCAGGAAATCCTGGTCGCCCACGACGATCTGGACATTACCCCGGGGGAGGCCAAACTCAAGTTGGGTGGCAGCCACGCTGGCCACAACGGGCTCCGCGACATTCATGCCCAACTAGGCAGCGACCAGTACTGGCGGCTGCGCCTGGGTATTGGCCATCCGGGCAACAAAGCGGACGTGCTGCACTGGGTGCTTAAGAAACCGTCGATTGACCACCGCATCGCCATCGATCAAGCGGTTGATCGCACCCTCAAAGCGCTGCCGTATTTCTTGTCGGGCGACCTGGAACAGGCCACGCGTCTGGTGCACACCAGCAAACCGCCCCGTCCCAACAAGCCAAAGCCGGACATTCCAGAAACTTCGACGCCTGCAGTCAGCGGCTCGTGATACCCTAGGTCATGCTCCACCCTGCAGGGAGCAAGGGGAATTCTGATGCGAAAACTGTGCTGGCAAGCTTTGTTACCAATCGCTGGCGTTGCTTTGGCGTGGCAGGTTCAATCCCAGACCATCTACCGTTGCGGCAGCGTCTTCAGCCAGATCCCCTGCCCGGGTGCCGTGTCCATGAATCTGAGCGATGCACGCCGGCCGGAGCAAAAGAAACAGACGGAGGCCGCTGCCATCAACGATGCCCGGCTCGCCAACATCATGGAGCAGGAACGACTGGCAGAAGAACAACGTCTGCTGGCAGGTAACCAGCCCTTGCCCCAAAATGCCGCAAGCGCCCCGATCAAGGCGCGAGCCAAGGCATCCAGCACCAGAAAAACCAAACGGTCGAAGCTCAAAGCCAAAAAATCGGTCGCCGCCACCTCAAAAAATGCCAGCCACTGAATACCGGATGTTTCAGAAGAAGTAAGCCGCCAACTGCGTCACGTTTAAACCGTTGGGTCGGGCGCCTTTTGCGCTTGCAGGCGCCGGTACTTCTGCCACAGGGTTTCCTGGTCTTCGACAAAATCCGGATTGACCGGAATACAGTTCACCGGGCACACCTGCACGCATTGAGGCTCGTCAAAATGGCCAACACATTCAGTGCATTTGAGCGGGTCGATTTCATAGATCTCCTGACCCATGAAAATGGCGTCATTGGGGCATTCCGGCTCGCACACGTCGCAGTTGATGCATTCGTCAGTGATCCAAAGGGCCATAAGCGCAATCAGGCAAAAGTAATAGTGCCCTGATCTTAAAAGTACGGCTTATTCCGTGTCGTCAGCATTGACTTGCTCTGTGCCCTTGACGATCATCACCGGCACAGCGGCCGCGTGCAGCACCTCGTTGGAGACCGAGCCAAGCAGCGCACTGCGCAGGGCGCTGGTCCCGCTGGCGCCCATCACCACCAGATCGCAACTGTAGTTTTCCAGGATATCCACCAGCGTGTGCGCCGGGTCGCCCGAGGCCACTTCCAGTTCGTACGCCAGACCCGCCGCATCGAGCAGCGCCTGTGCGGCTTGCAGGGTGTTGGTCCCGGCTGCCGCGCTGACCTGCTCGATCACCTGCGGGTCGTGCGCCACCATCAGTTCATACAGGCTGGCAGGCTCCTGCACATTGGCCAGCACCACGCTGGTCTGCAGGCCATCGGCGGCCATCCGAATGGCAAAGCGCACCGCTTCCAGGGCCACGGCCGAGCCATCAAAAGGCAAAAGGATCTTCATGTTTTTTCTCCAGAAATTCAGGGATTGACGCCAGCCAGGTGGCGCACTTTTTTCAGCAGCCGCTGGTTGACAGCGGGCGAAACAAATTTATCCACTTCACCGCCGAGCGTGGCAATTTCGCGCACAAAGGTGCTGGAAATAAACTGGTACTTGTCGCCAGGCGTCAAAAATACCGTTTCCACATCGGGCATCAGGCTGCGGTTCATGCCGGCCAACTGAAATTCGTAATCAAAGTCGGTCACGGCGCGCAAGCCGCGCACCATCGCCTTGGCCCCGCTCTTGACCACAAAGTCGCGCATCAAGCCGTCAAAACTTGCCACTTGCACGTTGGAGTAGGTCTTGACTGCCTCACGTGCCATGTCGATCCGGTCCGCCAGTGAAAACATGGCCTTCTTGTGGTGCCCGGCTGCCACCGCCACAATCACCTGCCCAAACAACTGGGCCGCACGACGCACCACATCTTCGTGGCCCAGCGTGATCGGATCAAAGGTACCCGGATAGACGACGATCAGATCATTGGACATGGCAAAGAGTGGGTTGCAGTTGACATCGTGCCATTATCAACCCGCTTGCGCTACGTCCATGCGCCTGAGCAGATGCGCATGCACCATGCCCGCCTTGAGGTAGCGATGCAGTTGTAAACCGAGTCCCTGCAGCTCGGCATCAAGCCAGCGCCTGGGGGCTTCCAGATAGACAAAGCCAGCCACTGCCAGCGCGGGCTCGGCCGCCTGCACGGCCGACTCGAACAGATTCGAGTCAAACGGTGGATCCAGCAAGACCAGCTCCAGGCTGCCGGGAGAGGCATGGCGCAGCGCTGCCACGGCATCGCCACGAATCACCTGCACCGCAGCGGCCATGAGCTGCTCCTGGACGCGTTTGAGTTGCGCCACCAGGGCGGCATCCTGCTCGACCAGCAACACCTGCGCCGCACCGCGCGAGGCCGCCTCGAAGCCCAGCGCGCCGGTGCCGGCAAAGGCATCCAGACAGCGCCAGCCGCTCAGGTCCTGGCCCAGCCAGTTGAACAGGGTTTCGCGCACCCGGTCCGGCGTCGGCCGCAAACCGGGTTTGTCGGCCACCTGCAACTTGGTCCGCTTGTACTGGCCGCCGATGATGCGCACTTCGTGGCTTTGCACGGCCCGCGGACGGGGCGGACGGGGCGGACGGGGCTTGGTGGTTGATGGGGTTCGCTTCATGCGCCGCATCTTACCTGCGGGGGCACGGGCATCACTGAGCGCTTGCCCCAGTTCCACCCAACACCACGGTGACCATCCTGTCGGGCTGCAGCTTGCGCTGGAAGGCTGCCTTGATGTCAGCCACAGTGAGCTTCTGCACGCGCTGCGTCCACCTGTCCAGATATTCCAGCGGCAAGTTGTTCCAGGCGATGTTGGCCACGTTGTCGAGCAGCTTGCGGTTGCTGTCCAGACGCAGGGCGAAGCCACCGATCAAATTGTCTTTGGCAGCCTGAAGCTCGGCCTCGGTCGGTCCGTCGGCGACAAAACGGGCCAGCACCTCGCGCGAGACTTGCAGCGCCTGATCAGCCTGGTCCGGGCGGGTTTGCAGACCAATGGTGAAGGCGCCTGCATGCAGGCCGGGCGCAAAGTAGCTGTAAACGCTGTAGCTCAGGCCTCGCTTTTCACGCACCTCGTTAGTCAGCCGCGAGACGAAACCACCGCCACCCAGAATGTAATTGCCGACCAGCAGGGCAAAAAAATCGGGGTCGTTGCGCTTGTAGCCGGGCTGGCCCAGCAGCACATGGGCTTGCGCCGAGTCGAACGCGATGCGCAGCTCGCTGGCCCGGGTCAGGGGCGCCACTTCAGCCACGGCGGGCAGCGCCGGGCAGTGCGCCTCCCCAGCAGGTGTTGTTTGCGAACCCGCCAGCCCGGCGAGCAATCTCGCCACCAACGCATCGGCTTGGGCACGCGTCAATGCCCCCACCAGCGTGACCTTGGCGCGGCACGGCAGAACCGATTGGCGATACAGCTCAGCCATGTGCGTCACCTCAATGCGCTTGAGACTGTCCTCGGTGGTGTCGTAACCGTAGGGGTGCACACCATACACTGCCTGGTCAAAAGCGCGCTGGGCCAGCGTGGCCGGACGCGTGTTGGCCTCCTTGATGGCGGCGCTCATGGTTTCGCGCTCGCGCTGCCAGATGTCTGCGGGAAAGGCCGGTTCAGCAAGTTGCCGCGCCGCCAGTTGTACCGCTTGGGCCAGCAAATCTGGGTAGGTGAGCGAGCGCAGGCCAAAGCTCATGCGGTCGCTGCTGGCGTGGCCGCCAAAGCTGGCACCCAGATCGGCCCACGCCTCGCCCAGCGCGTTCTCATCCAGCGCTGGCTCGCCCCGTGCCGGACTGGCCAGCACGCCCATGCCGCTCATGCTGGCCGTGACGCTGGCCAGGCCGGCTTGGCCAACCGGGTCGCGGCGTTTGCCGGCATCGAAGTCGAGTTGCACATCAACCATCGGAATGGCATGGCTTTGCAGCAAAAACACCTGGGCGCCGCTGGGCTGGGTCCAGTGTTCGATGGCAATGCCGGCCATTGACGCATGCATGAAAACAAGACTCGTGGCGACGATCGAAACCGCTTGCCAGACTATTTTTTTAAAACTGATCATGGGGTTTCATTCGGTGGCTGTTTCAATGCCGGGCGCCCGCTGCGGCGGTGCGCGGCTTGCGTTCTTTGTTCAGGGGCTGGGGCAGCAACCGGGCCACGGTCAACTGGTCGTCGCCAAAGTATTTGGCCGCTACCGCCTTGACCTGTTCCGCCGTCACGCTGCGCAGGCGCTCGATCAAACGCTCATGCGCATTGAGCGGCTGGCCCTGAACCCAACTTGCGCCCAGTTCACGCGCCTGGTTGAACACCGAGTCGAGCTTGTACACGGCGCTGGCCACCCACTGCGTCTTGACACGGTTCAGTTCTGCCTCGGACACGCCCTCGGTGGCAATGCGCGCCACCTGCTCGCGCAGCGCGGCTTCCACCTGTTCAGTGGTCTTGCCCTGGGCGGGCACCGCCGACAGCGTGAACAATTGCGGGCCGCGGCCCCACAGGCCGTTGTCGGACCCGGCGCTGTCGGCCACGCGGTTCGGCCCCTGGGTCAGGGCCCGCGCCAGGCGGGCGCCGCTGTAGCCGTCGAGCACCGCGGACAGCACAGTCAGGGCCAGCGCGTCGGCCTCGTCCGGCCCGCCCTCGAAGGACTGGAATGACGGCACTTTATAGGCCAGCGTCACCATGGCCTGCTCGGCCGGTGCCTTGAAAGCCATGCGTTTGATGCCGGTTTGCTCGGGCTCGACGCGTGGCTTGCGCTCAGGCAAGGCCCGGCTCGGGATGCCGCCATAGTATTTTTCAGCCAGGCGACGCACCTCGGCCACATCGACATCACCGGCCACCACCACCGCGGCATTGGCGGGCACGTACCAGCGCTGGTAAAAGGCGCGGGCATCCTCGGGCTTCAGGGCCTCGAGGTCGCTCATCCAGCCGACGATCGGGCGCCGATAAGGCGAGGCGACAAACACCGTGGCATTGAGGGCTTCATCCATTAGCGCCCTCGGGTTGTCCTCGGTGCGCATGCGGCGCTCCTCCTTGACCACTTCAAGCTCTTTTTTGAACTCTTCATCGGGCCACTGGTTATGGGCGAAGCGGTCGGCTTCGAGCTGCATCACGTCGGCCAGCTTGGCGGCCGGGATTTGCTGGTAGTAGCCGGTGTAGTCATGGCTGGTAAAGGCGTTGTCACGGCCACCCAGGGCAGCCACACGACGTGAGAACTCGCCCGCAGGCACGCTCGGCGTGCCCTTGAACAGCATGTGCTCAAGCACATGCGCCACGCCCGAAGTGCCATCGACCTCGTCCATCGAGCCCACGCGCAGCCACAGCATGTGCACCACCGTGGGCGCGCGCCAGTCAGGCCTGACGATCAGGCTCATGCCGTTGGCCAGCGTGAACTGCTGCGCCTGGCTGGAAGACGATTCAAACGCAGTTGGCGCCAGCGCGCTGGCAGATGTCAGGGTGGCCCAGACCAAGCAGGCCGCGCCCAAAAGGATCAAGTTTCTGGGCCTCAAAGTAGGTGCGTTGTGTTTCATAGAATGCAGTGACACCACGATCACACCAAATGTTCAGTTTTTTCAGAAAAAAATCCCCCGCTTCTGCCCCGGCCGTCACCCCGACGACGCCTGAAGCGCTGGCCCCGCCCCTGCCCGCCGACGTGTTACCAGCCAATGCCGTGCCGGAGCCGCCACCCTCGGCGGGTGACCAGGCGCCTGTGCCGACTCAGGCGAGGACATCCTGGATCGACAAACTCAAGACCGGTTTGCGCAAGACCGGCGCCAGCATTGCCACCGTCTTTACCGGCACGCAGATTGACGACGCGCTTTATGAAGACCTGGAAACCGCGCTGCTGATGGCCGACACCGGGGTAAAGGCCACCGAGCATTTGCTGCAAGACCTGAAACGCCGCGTCAAGGAGAGCAAGACCACCGACCCGGCGGCCGTCAAGGGGCTGTTGGTGGCGTCGCTCACCGACCTTCTGGCGCCCCTGCAAAAGCCGTTGGTGATCGGCCGCTTCAAGCCCACCGTGATTATGGTCGCGGGCGTCAATGGGGCTGGCAAAACCACCTCTATCGGCAAGCTCACCCGGCATCTGGCCGCCCGCCACGCCAGCGTGCTGCTGGCTGCCGCCGACACGTTCCGCGCGGCCGCGCGTGAACAACTCGGGGTGTGGGCCGACCGCACCGCTGTGGACATCATCAGCCAGGACGGCGGCGACCCGGCTGCCGTGGCCTTCGACGCCGTGAGCGCCGGCAAGGCGCGTGGCCGCGACGTGGTGCTGGTGGACACTGCCGGGCGCCTGCCGACCCAGTTGCACCTGATGCAGGAACTGGTCAAGATCAAGCGCGTGATTCAAAAAGCCGGGCCAGCCCAGGACAATGTGGGGATGGCCGTAGCTGCCGATGACCAGGATGCAACCAAGCTTGCCACGCCGCCTCATGAGGTGCTGTTGGTGATTGACGGCAACACTGGCCAGAACGCGCTCACGCAAGTCAAGGCTTTTGATGACGCGCTGGGTTTGACCGGCCTGATCGTGACCAAGCTCGACGGCACGGCCAAGGGCGGCGTGCTGGCGGCCATCGCGCGCGAGCGGCCGGTGCCCGTGTATTTCATCGGCGTAGGCGAAAAACTGGAAGACCTGGAGACTTTCAACGCTCGCGAATTTGCCCAGGCGCTGCTCTCATAGCTTGATCTTCTGCAACCCACCCCACCCGACCCACATGACCGCACTGCTACCCCACATCCAGATCGAAACCGCCCCCAACCCCAGTGTCGCCGTGATCTGGCTGCATGGCCTGGGCGCTGACGGCAACGACTTTGCCGCCCTGGTACCCGAGCTCGACCTGTCCGGCTGCCCTGCCATCCGCTTCATCTTCCCGCACGCCCCGAGCATGCCGGTCACGATCAACGGCGGATACGTCATGCCCGCCTGGTACGACATTCGTGGCGCGGACTTGACCAGTCGCCAGGATGAGGCAGGTATTCGCACCTCAGAGCGAGCCATCGTGGCGCTGATTGCGCGCGAAATCGCACGGGGCATCCCACCCAAAAACATCGTGCTGGCAGGTTTTTCCCAAGGCTGCGCCATGGCATTGCATACCGGACTGCGCTTTCCCCAGGCTTTGGCCGGCATCATGGCAATGTCAGGCTACCTGCCGCTGGCCGAGCACTTTGCCACCGAGCGCGCGCCAGCCAACGCCCACACACCCATATTCATGGCGCATGGCAACCAGGACCCGGTGGTGGACCCGGCGCGCGGCGCCGCCAGCCGCGACCTGCTGACCCGGCTGGGGTACCCGGTGGAATGGCACAGCTACCCGATGCCGCACAGCGTGCACCCGCATGAAGTGGCTGATATCGCCGTCTTTTTGACCCGGGTGTTGACCCCGGAAGTGGTCTGAAAGCAACCCCTGCGCCCGCTGGTTTGGTCAGCCAGCGCGAATTTGACTTGAATAAAGTGAAAATAGCGCTTGCTTCGCTGAAAGAAGTGCTTGCTGTCAGCAACAATTAACTCAACCTTTCAACATCCTATGGCAACCGAAAAAAAATCCATCAAGGAATTTGTCTTTGAGTGGGAAGGCAAGGACCGCAACGGCAAGCAGGTGCGCGGAGAGACACGCGCTGGAGGTGAAAACCAGGTTAAAGCCTCCTTGCGCCGCCAGGGCATCATGCCTACCAAAATCAAAAAAAGGCGCATGAGTGCTGGCCGCTCCATCAAACCCAAGGACATCGCCATATTTACGCGCCAGCTCGCCACCATGATGAAAGCGGGTGTGCCGCTGCTACAGGCTTTTGACATCGTAGGCCGTGGCAACCCCAATCCCAGCATGACCCGACTGCTCAACGACATCCGCAACGATGTCGAAACCGGAACCTCGCTGAGCGTGGCCTTTCGCAAGTACCCGCTGTACTTCGACAACCTTTACTGCAACCTGGTCGAGGCCGGCGAAGCCGCCGGTATCCTGGACCAATTGCTGGACCGGCTGGCGGTTTACATGGAAAAAACCGAGGCCATGAAATCCAAGATCAAATCGGCCCTGATGTACCCCATCTCGGTGCTGGTCGTGGCTTTTGTGGTGACTGCGGTGATCATGATTTTTGTCGTGCCGGCATTCAAGGAAGTGTTTTCCAATTTCGGCGCCGACCTGCCGGCGCCGACCCTGATGGTGATTGCCATCAGTGAAATTTTCGTGCAGTACTGGTGGCTTATTTTTGGCGGCATCGGTGGTGGTTTTTATTTCTTCATGCAGGCGTGGCGGCGCAGCAAAAAAATGCAGCTCGTGATGGACCGCATCATGCTGAAATTGCCCATATTCGGGACCTTGGTCGAAAAATCATGCATCGCTCGCTGGACGCGCACGCTGTCCACCATGTTTGCCGCCGGCGTGCCGCTGGTCGAAGCGCTGGACTCGGTGGGTGGCGCGTCCGGCAACTCGGTGTACGAATTGGCCACGGTCAAAATTCAGCAGGAAGTTTCCACCGGCACCGCGCTCACAGCGGCCATGACCAATACCAACCTGTTCCCGTCCATGGTGCTGCAAATGTCCGCCATTGGTGAAGAATCCGGCTCCATTGATCACATGCTGGGCAAGGCAGCCGACTTTTTCGAGTCGGAGGTGGACGACATGGTCGCTGGTATTTCGAGCCTGATGGAACCCATCATCATCGTGATCCTGGGCACCGTCATCGGCGGCATCGTGGTCGCCATGTACCTGCCCATCTTCAAGCTCGGACAGGTGGTCTGATGAGTGGCTCGCCAGGCATGGATGCCAGTCTGCTGGGTATTTTGGGGCTGCTGATCGGCAGTTTTCTCAACGTGGTCATTTACCGCTTACCGGTCATGCTCGAAGCCCAGTGGAAAGCCGAGTGCGCCGACCTGCAGGGTCAAACCCCGCCCGAGAGCGCCCCCTTCAATCTGGTGGTGCCGCGCTCGCGCTGTCAAAGTTGCTGCCATCAGCTCAGTTGGTATGAAAATATCCCGCTACTGAGCTACTTGGTACTGCGCGGGCGCTGCGGACATTGCAAGGTGGGCATCAGCCTGCGCTATCCCTTGGTTGAAGGGGTCACCGGGCTGCTGTTTTTTTGGTGTGGCTGGCAGTGGGGAATCAATGCCACCGGGCTGGCCTGGTGCGCCTTTTGTGCGGCCTTGCTGGCGCTCACCCTGATCGACTGGGACACCACGCTGTTGCCGGATGACTTGACGCTGCCGCTGCTGTGGGCCGGTCTGGCATGTGCCGCACTGAATCTGACCTCGATCGATCTGTCAGATGCCTTCTGGGGTGCCGTGGGCGGCTACCTGTCGCTCTGGCTGGTGTACTGGGCCTTCAAACTGGTGACCGGCAAGGAGGGCATGGGTTATGGTGACTTCAAGCTGTTTGCCGCTCTGGGTGCCTGGTTTGGCTGGCAAGCCCTCATTCCCATCATCCTGATGGCTTCGGTGATCGGCGCCGTGGTGGGCATCGCAATGAAGTTCTCCAGCAAGCTGCGCGAAGGCGGTTACGTCCCGTTTGGGCCCTTTTTGTCGATGGCCGGCATCACGGCCATGGTGCTCGGACCCAACGCCATCCTCAAGGCCGTCGGGTTATAAAAACGTGCAGGCACCGTTTCATGTCGGCCTGACCGGCGGCATTGGCAGCGGCAAAAGTACCGTGGCTGCCCTGCTGGCCCGGATTGGTGCAGCCGTGATCGATGCCGATGCCATTGCGCGCCAGCTCACCGCTCCCGAGGGTGCAGCCATGGCGGCCATTGCCCGGAATTTTGGCGCCGGCTTCCTCTCCGCCGACGGGGCGCTGAATCGCGACCGAATGCGCGCTCTGGCTTTCACCGATCCCGATGCCAGACAGCAACTCGAAGCCATCATCCACCCGCTGGTGGCCAAAGAAACCGGGCAACAGGCCAGCGCTGCCCGGGCAGCCGGTCATTGCTGTATCGTTTTCGATGTCCCCTTGCTGGTGGAGTCACTCACCTGGCGCCAAAAGGTGGACCATGTGCTGGTGGTGGACTGCCTGGCGGAAACCCAGATCGCGCGTGTCATGGCGCGCAATGCCATGACACGCCAGGTGGTCGAGGCCATCATGGTCAACCAGAGCAGCCGCTTGCGCCGCCTGAAGGCAGCCGACAGCGTGATCTTCAATGAGGGTGTGACGCTTGAGGATTTGAGCCTGGAAGTGGAGGCCCTGGCACCGCGCTTCCGGCTATCATTGCAGCTTACGACCTGACCGATTGAAGAATTAGCGTGATCCTTTACGAATTCCCTTTGCAAGAACGCATTCGCACCTATTTGCGGCTGGAGCATCTTTTCATCCACCTGCAACAATTGTTGCCGCGCGTCGATGCCATGGATCACCACTTTGCGCTGGCAACCCTGTTCGAGATTCTCGAAGTCAGCATGCGCTCCGACCTCAAATCCGATCTGCTGAAAGACCTGGACAAGCAAAAGCATATCCTTGACAGCTACCGCGGCAACCCGGCCATTGCCGAGTCAGTGCTCGATGACGTGGTCGGGCAAATCGACCAGTGCTTTGAAGCTCTGAACATCTTGCCCGGCAAAATTGGCCAGCCCTTGACCGAAAACGAATGGCTCATGGCCATTCGCAGCCGCATTGTCATCCCGGGTGGCACCTGCGGTTTTGACCTGCCCTCCTACCACGCATGGCAGCACAAGCCCAGTGCGGTCAGGCAGGCGCAATTGCATCAATGGTCCCTGACCCTTGCACCGCTGGCCGGCGCGGTGCACCTGTTGCTCAAATTATTGCGCGACTCCGGCGCACCGCAAAAGGTCATTGTCAACAGCGGGCAGTTGCAACAAAGCCTGCCGCAAGGACGCACCTTTTTATTGCTGCGTCTGGCGATCGATGAAGCACTGGAAATGGTGCCTGAAATCAGCGGCAACCGTCTGATGGTGTCGGTGCGGCTGATGCATCAAGGC
Organism: Rhodoferax sp.; assembly: GCF_028689295.1. Taxonomy (GTDB): domain Bacteria; phylum Pseudomonadota; class Gammaproteobacteria; order Burkholderiales; family Burkholderiaceae_C; genus Rhodoferax. The sequence goes on along the minus strand of NZ_JAQTWL010000010.1, from coordinate 93,606 downwards.
GAAGACAATCGTCTGCAAGCCATCACCGAAGACGTCAGCCTGGAACTGGCCTTGTGCGCATGAGCCAGCCAGACCTTGAACCCGTCGCACCCACCAGAATAGTCACCTGTCCGGGGTGTGGCGGCATCAGCGTCTATGCCGCCAGCAACCGCTATCGCCCGTTCTGCTCGGAGCGCTGCAAACAGCTCGACCTGGGCGCATGGGCCAGCGAGCAGTTTGCCGTGCCCGCCGTGGAGCCCCCCGAAGATTTTTTGCCCGACTAAGCGCCGCGCTCCTGCGCCAGCCACTGCAGCACCGGCACCGTGCCGGGCAGCACCGGGCTGACCGACACCGGCAGGCGCTGCCAGGCAAACGACTGGGCCTCGCGCATTTGCAGTTCACCCGACCAAGCCCTTACCTTGCAGAAATGCAGGCGCACCAGAGCGTGCGGGTAGTCCACCAGTTCCTGCCGCCAGGCTTCAATGCGGTCAATGTGAATGCCCAGTTCTTCCTGCAACTCACGTTGCAGCGCCTGTTGCACCGACTCACCTGGCTCGAACTTGCCGCCCGGAAATTCCCAGTAACCGGCATAGACTTTGCCTGCCGGGCGCGATGTGAGCAAAAAATCACCATCGGGCCGGATCAGCACACCCACCGCCACATCCACCACAGCACGGTCGGCGCCACCCTGGCGCGGCTGGGCAGCATCAGCCACCAGCGGCATCGATGCCTCGCGTGCGCTCATTCGGCCATCGCGTGCTGACCGGCGTAGTCACGGGCGAACTGGTAAGCCACGCGGCCGCTGCGCGAACCGCGCTCCAGTGCCCACACCAGTGCTTGCGCCCGCGCGGCCTCAATGGCGGTAGTCGACACGCCGAAGGACGCCAGCCACTGGGCCACGATGGTCAGGTACTCGTCTTGTGAGAACGGGTAAAAACTCACCCACAGGCCGAAGCGCTCGGACAGCGAAATCTTTTCTTCCACAACCTCGCCCGGATGCACTTCACCGTCGGCGGAGTGGGTGTAGCTCAGGTTTTCCTTCATGTATTCGGGCAGCAAATGACGCCGGTTGCTGGTGGCGTAAATCAGCACATTGGCGGTGGTGGCGGCCACCGAGCCGTCCAGGATCGACTTGAGCGCCTTGTAGCCGGGCTCGCCCTCGTCAAAGCTCAGGTCGTCGCAAAACACGATGAACTTGAAGGGCTGCTCCGACACCAGATCGACGATGTCGGGCAGGTCGGTCAGATCAGCCTTGTCCACCTCGATCAGGCGCAGGCCCTGCGCGGCAAATTCATTCAGGCAGGCGCGAATCAACGACGATTTGCCGGTGCCGCGCGCGCCGGTCAGCAGCACATTATTGGCCGGTTGTCCGTTGACAAATTGCAGCGTGTTGCGACGGATTTTTTCCTTTTGCGGTTCGATTTCCTTCAGGTCGGCCAAGGCCATGGCGCCGATATGGCGCACCGGCTCCAGCGTGGCCCGGCCGGAGCTGCGCTTGCGGTAACGAAAGGCGCTCGACGCGTTCCAGTCGGGTGCCTTAAGCGGCTGTGGCAAGACCGATTCGATGCGGGTGATAAGTTGCTCGGCACGCAACAGCAAATGCTCGAAACTGGCATTCATGAGCGGTAATCGGCGTTGATCGACACATAGTCGTGGCTCAGGTCGCAAGTCCACACGGTATCTACCGCGTCGCCCCGACCCAAGCCCACGCGCACCGTGATCTCGGCCTGCTTCATGACACGCTGGCCGTCTTCCTCGCGGTAGTCGGGGTTGCGGCCGCCCTTGAGCGCCACCGGCACCTCGTCCAGGTACAAGTCGATGCCAGTTTGGTCCAGGTCGGTAATGCCGGCATAACCCACGGCGGCCAGAATCCGACCGAGGTTGGGGTCACTGGCAAAAAATGCGGTTTTGACCAAGGGCGAATGCGCAATCGCATAAGCCACCTGGCGGCACTCGGCCCGGGTCTTGCCGCCTTCGACCTGGATGGTGATGAACTTGGTGGCGCCCTCGCCGTCGCGCACGATGGCCTGCGCCAATTGGCGCGCCACGCCCAGCATGGCGGCCTTGAGCGCCTGGCCAGCGGGGCTAGTCAGCGAGGTGATCGGCGCGTGCGCCGCCCGGTTGCTGGCAATCACTACAAAAGAGTCGTTGGTCGAGGTATCGCCATCGACAGTGACGCGGTTGAACGAGCCCTCGGCCAGCTCGGTGGCCAATTGCTTCATCAGGCTTGGGCTGACGCAGGCATCGGTCGCCATGAAACCCAGCATGGTCGCCATATTGGGGCGTATCATGCCGGCCCCCTTGCTGATACCAGTGATGCTCACGAGCGTGCCGTCAAGCATCAGTTGCGCACCAAAGGCCTTGGGCACGGTGTCGGTGGTCATGATGGCCTCGGCCGCGCGCAGCCAGTTATCCACTTTGGCATCGGCCAGCGCCGCGTCCAGCCCGGCTTCGATGCGTTCAATCGGCAGGGTTTCCATGATGACCCCGGTCGAAAACGGCAGCACCTGCTGCTTGATCAAGGCCAGCCGGTCGGCCAGGGCCTGACAAGTGCTGGACGCCCGCGCCAGCCCGTCATCACCAGTGCCGGCATTGGCGTTGCCGGTATTAATCAGCATGGCGCGAATGCCTTGGCCTGCTGCCAAGTGTTCCCGACAAAGCTGTACCGGCGCGGCACAAAAGCGGTTTTGCGTGAAAACGCCAGCCACCGAAGCGCCGTCGTCGATCAGCACAACGGTCAGGTCTTTGCGGTTGGCCTTGCGGATACCGGCCTCGGTGACACCGATGCGCACGCCGGCAATTGGAAACAATTCAGCAGGGTTGGGGGGAGCCAGGTGAACGGACATGGCAGATACTTTCTCAGGCCAGTTTGCCGTGGCACTGCTTGTATTTTTTGCCGCTGCCGCAGGGGCAGGGTTCGTTGCGTCCCACGCGCGGCACAACAACCGGCATGGTCGTTTCGTCCACCTTGATTTGCACCTCGCCGGTCTCGGTGGGCGCGGTGTAGGTGACGTTGCTGATGCGCTCGGCCCGGTTTTCCAGCTCGACGGCAGCGGCGGCCGCATCTTCGTTGGACTGGATGCGCACCGTCATCAGAATCTTGGTGACTTCGTTCTTGACGGCATCGAGCATCTGACCGAAGAGCTCGAATGCTTCACGCTTGTACTCCTGCTTGGGTTGCTTCTGGGCGTAACCGCGCAAGTGGATGCCCTGGCGCAGGTAGTCCAGCGAACTCAGGTGGTCGCGCCAGTTGCTGTCGATGGTTTGCAGCAGCACCATGCGCTCGAACTGGGTGAAGTTCTCATTGCCCACCAAAGTCACTTTTTCGTCAAACACGGTGTTCGCATGGTTGCGCACGGTGTCCAGAATGTCGTGGTCCGTGATGGCGCTTGCTGCGTTCACCTGATGCTGCAGCGGCAAAGTGAGCTGCCACTCATCGGAAAGCACGCGTTCCAGCGCCGGCAAGTCCCACTGCTCTTCCACCGACTCCACCGGCACATACTGGCGCACCACGTCTTCAAAGCAACCTTCGCGCAGCGACTGGATTTGCGCCGACAGGTCGGTCGCGTCCAGAATCTCGTTGCGCTGTTGGTAGATCACTTTGCGCTGGTCGTTGGCCACGTCGTCGTATTCAAGCAATTGCTTGCGCATGTCGAAGTTGCGCGCCTCCACCTTGCGCTGGGCGCTCTCGATGGAGCGCGTCACCATCCCCGCTTCGATGGCTTCGCCTTCTGGCATCTTGAGCTTGTCCATGATCGCCTTGACGCGCTCACCGGCAAAGATGCGCATCAGCGCGTCGTCCAGGCTAAGGTAAAAGCGCGACGACCCGGGGTCGCCCTGGCGCCCCGAGCGGCCGCGCAGCTGGTTGTCGATGCGGCGCGACTCATGACGCTCGGTGGCGATGATGCGCAGGCCACCCAGCGAAGTCACCAGTTCGTGGTCCTTGGCCCATTGGGCGTTCAAGGCGTCGATCTGCTGCTGCTTCTGCGCGGCATCGAGCGATTCATCCGCCTCGATCGCCTCGATGGTTTTGCTGATGTTGCCGCCCAGCACGATGTCGGTGCCGCGGCCCGCCATGTTGGTGGCGATGGTGATCATCTTGGCGCGGCCCGCCTGCGCCACGATATCGGCTTCGCGGGCGTGCTGCTTGGCATTGAGCACTTGGTGCGGCAGCTTTGCCTTTTCCAGCAACTCGGCAATCACCTCGGAATTTTCGATCGAGGTGGTGCCCACCAGCACCGGTTGACCGCGCTCATAACATTCGCGGATATCCCTGATGGCTGCGTCGTATTTTTCTTTGGTGGTCTTATAGACGCGATCGAGCTGGTCATCGCGGCGGCTGGGCTTGTTGGGCGGCATCACCACCGTCTCGAGACCGTAAATTTCCTGGAACTCGTAGGCCTCGGTATCGGCGGTGCCGGTCATGCCGGCCAGCTTCCCATAGAGCCGGAAGTAGTTCTGGAACGTGATCGACGCCAAGGTCTGGTTTTCGGGCTGGATCGCCACGCCTTCCTTGGCTTCCACCGCCTGGTGCAGGCCTTCGCTCCAGCGCCGCCCGCTCATCAGGCGCCCGGTGAACTCGTCCACGATCACCACCTCGCCAGCCTGCACCACGTAATGCTGGTCACGCAGGTACAGGTGGTTGGCCCGCAGTGCCGCGTACAGATGGTGCATCAGCGTGATGTTGGCGGGGTCGTACAGGCTGGCGCCTTCGGCCAGCAGGCCCATCTCGAACAGGATGCGCTCGGCGTTTTCGTGGCCGCGCTCGGTCAGAAATACCTGACGGGTTTTTTCATCGAGCGTGAAGTCGCCCACCTTGGTGATGCCTTCGCCGGTGTGCGGGTCGGCCTCGCCTTCCTGCTTTTCCAGTTGCGGCACGATGCGGTTGATGGCCACATACAAATCGGTCTGGTCCTCGGCCTGGCCGCTGATGATGAGCGGCGTGCGCGCCTCGTCGATCAAAATCGAGTCCACCTCATCGACGATGGCGTAGTTCAGGCCGCGCTGCACCCGGTCGCCGGCCTCATGAACCATGTTGTCGCGCAGGTAGTCGAAGCCGTATTCGTTGTTGGTGCCGTAGGTGATGTCGGAACGGTAGGCGGCCTGTTTTTCTTCGCGCGACATGTTGGGCAGGTTGATGCCCACCGACAAGCCCAAAAAATTGTACAGCCGGCCCATCCATTGCGCATCGCGATTGGCCAGGTAGTCGTTGACCGTGACCACGTGCACCCCGTTGCCGCTCAGGGCGTTCAGATAAACGGGCAAGGTGGCGGTCAGGGTTTTGCCCTCGCCGGTGCCCATTTCGGAAATCTTGCCGTTGTGCAAGGACATGCCGCCGAGCAATTGCACATCGAACGGGCGCATTTTCATGACGCGTTTGGAGCCCTCGCGCACCACGGCAAAGGCTTCGGGCAGCAAGGCATCGAGCGATTCTCCCTTGGCCAACCGGTCTTTGAAAGCCTCGGTTTTGGCCCGCAAGTCGTCATCCGAGAGTTTCTCGAAGCCGGCTTCCAAGGCATTGATTTTGGCTACCGTGTTGCGGTATTTTTTGATCAGGCGGTCATTGCGACTGCCGAAAATTTTGGTGAGGAAGTTGGTGGCCATGAATACGCGGCGCGCAGTGCCAACCTTTGGGGTCAACCTGCAACGCAATCCTTTTTTACAATCTGACTGAAATGGGGACGGTGCAACCGAAGTCAAGCTTAGGACAACACCAACAAACACGCTGATTTTACCCGTGTACGGGCCACGCACACCAAGCGCCTGTCTGATCCACTGGCGGCTGTTTTGGCCACCCAGTCATCCTTGATAATCATTGGCATCTCTCATCACCCCCTGTCAACATGAATCGACGCCAGCCATCTGTTACCTTGCTGCAAGCCAGCCAGAACAACACCAGCCTGGCCAAACTGATGGAGCTGAACCGCGCCTCCAAGGCGCGCCTGGACGCAATTTTCCCCCTGATCCCCGACACACTCCGTCCAAACGTCACCGCTGGCCCACTTGACGAAGGGGTCTGGTGCCTGCTGCTGACCAACACCACCACGGCCGCCAAACTGCGCCAGCTTGTTCCCGCTTTCGAATCGCAGCTGCGGGTCAAAGGGCTTGACGTCAAAAGCATCCGGCTCAAAATCAGCGGCTCCAGCCGCCCGGGCCGGTAATCGCAGTCAGTTGCCAAAGATACCCAAGTTTCAAAGCAAAAAACTCAAGGGGCAATTCGCGTAAGTGCTCGTAAACATTGGTTATTTTCCAAAGAAAAAGCCCAACTGAAAACAGTTGGGCTTTCTATGTATGGTGGAGCTGGCGGGATTTGAACCCGCGTCCGCAAACCTTCTTCGAACAGTTCTACATGTGTAGCCGTCTGATTTAGATCTCGCTTTTCACATCGCGCAGTGGCACGCTATGCAAATCGCCAGCAACCTATTTTCTCAACCCACCCTAAGTTACCCAAGGCAGGCCCAGCCGAATAAGATTACCCCACAGCCTGGACAGCTTGCGCTACCCTTGCCCAGCCGATCGGCTGACTGTTGTGAGGCTCACGTGCAATTAAGCAGCGAGTGCGAAACGTTCGTCGTTTGCAGTTAGTTTTTTTGAATCTGTTTTACGAGCCCATTCAGCTCGACATGCCCTGCCGCGCGTCCGAATCCACGTCGAAACCAGTGCAGCCCCAAGTTAGCTATTTTAGGCCATGCCGGAAAATTGCAAGAGCGGCAGCAGTTCATTCACACAATGAATTGTGGCATTAGCGCCCCACCGGCTGGTGTCTGCCTGCGCGCCAAGGTAGCCATAGGTGACTGCCACGGTGGCCATGCCAGCGGCCAGACCAGCCACGATGTCGCGTTCGTCGTCGCCCACATAGACGCAGCGGCTGGCATCCACTCCCATGCGGCGGGCGGCTTCGAGCAAGGGTGCCGGGTGCGGCTTGGCAAAGGGCGTGGAGTCGCCACTGACAATGGCGCCCGCCGTGGCGAACAACGTCATCGAGGCGGTCAGCGGCAGGGTAAAGCGCTCTGACTTGTTGGTCACCACGCCCCACTTCACACCTTGGCTGGCAAAACTCTCCAGCAACTCTGGCACGCCGTCGAAAATTTGGGTGCGTTGGGTCAGGTTGCGCTCATAAATGCAAAAAAACTCTTCGCGCAAGGTGTCGTAATCAGCGTGCTCGGGAGTCATGCCGAACGCCACGCCCAGCAGGCCCCGGGCGCCGGCGCCAGCCATGGGTCGGTATTGCGCGAACGGCAAGGATGGCAGACCGCGCACCACGCGCATGGCATCGGCGGCGGCGGCCAGGTCGGGGGCGCTGTCGATCAGCGTGCCGTCCAGGTCGAACAGCACGGCTTGCACATTGGCAAAACGGGCGCGCTGGGCCGTCACGCTGGCAGGCCTGCCGGTTTTTGTGTGGCCAGCAGGTAATTGACGCTGGTGTTGCTGTTGAGCCAGTAGCGCTGGGTGAGCGGATTGAACGACAAGCCGCGCGATTGCATCACATTCAGGCCGGCGCGGCGGCAAAAGCCCGCGAGTTCGCTGGGTCGGATGAACTTGGCAAATTCGTGGGTGCCGCGTGGCAGCATGTTGAGCACATATTCAGCCCCCACGATGGCCTGCAGGAAGGACATGGGGTTGCGGTTGAGCGTGGAGAAAAATACCCAGCCACCCGGCTTGACCAGGGTGGCGCAGGCCTGCACCACGGATGCCGGGTCGGGCACGTGCTCAAGCATTTCCATGCAGGTCACCACGTCGAACCCCGCGGGCTGCTCAAGCGCCATGGCTTCGGCGCTGATCTCGCGGTATTGCACGTGGTCGGTTTGCGCATCCATGGCGTGCAGTTGGGCAATGCGCAGTGCCTTGGTGGACAGATCGATGCCGGTGGCCATCGCGCCCGAGCGCGCCAGCGAGTCAGTCAGGATGCCGCCGCCACAGCCCACATCGAGCGCGGTTTTGCCCGGGAGCGGGCACAAACCGTTGATCCAGGCCAGGCGCAAGGGGTTGATTTGGTGCAGCGGACGAAATTCGCCGTCGGCATCCCACCAGCGGTGGGCCAGGTCAGAAAATTTGGCCAGTTCGGCCGGGTCAGCATTGATAGATGGGTTCATGCGTCGATTATCCGAAATTTAGTATCGCCCTGACACGACATGCCCAAAAACAAAACCCACCGCGAGGGTGGGTTTTGCGTGAACCGGACGAATCCAGTTGGCGGGCTTAGGCCTTCTTGGCGTAGGCGCTGCACCAGCCTTTGGCCGACACTTCTTTGCCGGCAAAGAGCGGACACGGACCGGAAGCGGCACCAGCCTTGCCTTGGTACAGGGCGCAGTTGTTGCATGCTTGCGTGGCAGCGTGCTTGGGATACTTCTTGCCATCAGCTTTGGCAGAGTCAGCCACGTAACCCAGGCCCTTGGCGTTGGCATCGGTTTCGGCCACCATGGGGACCGCAGCCATTGCCACACCTGAAGCCAAAGCGCTGGCACCCAGAACCGATTGCATCATGAATACGCGACGCGTTGTCATAGCTAAATTTCCTTTAGAGTTGAAAAAAAAATTTGCAGCCGAGCCTGCATGGGTGCGAGTTTAACGCTTGAACCTGAACAGACGATGAACGAAAACCCTATAAATTAGGGTTGATCGGGCAGGTTTAACGCATCTTTACCGTGACTTCTCACGGGCAGATTCCGCATTAACTGTTGGCAATGTGCTGGGCGAAGTCGCCTTTCAGGCTGGCCATCGCCTCATGGCTGAGGCGGTTGCCGTATTGGGCGACGACGCGCCCGGCGCATTGATTGGCCAGCCAGGCGGCCTGAGCGTGGCTGTGGCTGTGCGTGACAGCATACAAAAAAGCGCCGGCAAACATATCCCCGGCGCCGTTGGTGTCGATGGCCTTGACCTGAGCTGCGGGCACTTCGGTGATGGTGCCGCCTTCAAGCACCAGACAGCCCTTGGCGCTGCGCGTCAGGCACACGGTGCGCGCCTGCCGGGCCATGTGCTGACAGATTTGCGCCAGATCCGTGGTGCCGCACCAGACTTGGGCTTCTTCTTCGTTGCAGAACAAGAAATCGAGGTCGTCACTTACCATGGCGTCCAGACCGGTGCGACAGAAGTTGATCATGCTCATGTCGCTCAGCGTGGTGGCCAGCTTGACCCCCGCCTGCGCCGCGATCGCCCTGCCCTGCAAAGCTGCGGCCAGGCCGGTGGGAGAGGCAGCCAGGTAGCCTTCCATGTAGTACACGCGGGCCTTGACGATGTCGTGCGGATGCAGCGCGGTGGCGTCGATGTCGGCGGTGGCGCCCAGAAAAGTGCTCATGCTGCGCTCGGCGTCTGGCGTCACCATCACCATGCAGCTGCCGGTCTGGCCCTTGGACGGTTTGGTGTGCGTGAGGTTGGTGGCGACGCCATGCGCGAGCAGGTCTTTGGTATAAAAGTCACCCAGCTCGTCATCGGCCACACGGCACGAGTAAAACGCGCGTCCACCCAGTTGTGCCAACGCGACCACAGTGTTGCCGGCTGAGCCGCCGCCGGTGCGGTGTGACTTGACGCTGTGCACATGCTGGAGCAACTCGGCTCGGCGCGGCGAGTCGATCAGGGTCATGTGGCGTTTGGCAACACCGGCCGTCAGTAGCTGATCTTCGGAGACTTCGTATTCGGTATCGACCAGCGCGTTGCCGATGGCGTAGAGGTGATAGGTCATATTTACTGTTCCACAAAGGCGCGTTCGACCACAAAGTCACCCTGCTTGGTGGTGTTGCCTTCGAGGAAACCACGCTTCTCCAGAATAACCTTCAGGTCTTTGAGCAAGGCGGGGCTGCCGCAAAGCATGGCGCGGTCGGTGGCGGGGTCGAACTTGGGCAAGCCCAAATCAGCCTGCAATTTGCCCGATTCAATCAAATCCGTGATGCGACCCTGATTTTTGTAGGGCTCGCGCGTCACCGTGGGGTAGTACAACATTTGCTCGGTCACCATGTCACCCAGAAACTCATGGTCGGGCAGTTCCAGCGTCAGGTAGTCGTGATAGGCCAGCTCGGCCACCTGGCGCACACCGTGCACCAGGATCACTTTTTCAAATTTTTCGTAAGTATCGGGGTCGCGCACAATGCTCAAAAACGGCGCCAAGCCGGTGCCGGTGCCAAACAGGTACAGGTTTTTGCCAGGCAGCAGGTAGTCGATCAGCAGCGTGCCGGTGGGTTTTTTACCCACCACAATCTTGTCGCCGACCTTGATATGCTGCAGCTTGGACGTGAGCGGGCCGTCTTGCACCTTGATGCTCAAAAACTCCAGGTGGTCTTCGTAGTTGGGGCTGACGATGCTGTAGGCGCGCAGCAGCGGCTTGCCGTCCACACGCAGGCCGATCATGGTGAAGTGGCCGTTGGAAAAGCGCAGCGTCTCGTCGCGCGTGGTGGTGAAGCTGAACAGGCGGTCGGTCCAATGGTGGACGCTTAAAACAGTTTCATTCAAAAATGCACTCATGGGATGTTGTTTAAGTTAAAGCCAAAAAATGGGGCAATCGCGGCGCGGGCGCCGTTCCTACAAAGAAATGGGTTCATCGGTGGCGTTCATCAAAGCTTGGGCTCCACCCAGCCCAGCACGCTGGCCAAGGCCGATGCCAATTTGGCGGGTTCGGTGCCGCCGGCCATGGCCATGTCGGGCTTGCCACCGCCCTTGCCGCCCACCTGGCCGGCAACAAAGTTGACCAGCTCACCCGCCTTGACCTTGGCCGTGATGTCAGGCGTCACGCCCACGGCGATCTGCACCTTGGCGCCATCAACCACGCCGAGCACGATGACCGCAGTTTTGAGCTTGTCCTTGAGCTTGTCCATGGTGTCGCGCAGGGTTTTGACATCGGCACCCTCAAGGCGGGCCACCAGCAGCTTGACGCCCTTGATGTCTTGCGCCTGGCTGAGCAGGTCGTCTCCCTGGGCGCTGGCCAACTTGCCCTTGAGTGCGGCCAATTCCTTGTCCAGTGTTTTGACGTGCTCCAGCACCGACACCAGGCGCTCATTGACCTCGGCGACCGGCGCTTTGAGCGCGCTGGCGGTCTGGCCGACGGTGTCTTCCAACTGCTGCAAATACAGCAGCGCATGGGTGCCGGTTACGGCCTCGATGCGGCGAATGCCCGAGGCCACGCCGCTCTCGGCCACCACCTTGAACAGACCGATGTCACCGGTGCGCGCCACATGGGTGCCGCCGCAAAGCTCTCGGCTGCTGCCAATGTCGAGCACACGCACCGATTCACCGTATTTTTCTCCGAACAGCATCATGGCGCCGGTTTTTTGCGCCGATTCGATGTCCATCACCTGCGCCTGGGTGGCGGTGTTGGCCAGAATTTCGGCATTCACGCGGGCCTCGATCTCGCGAATTTCCGGGTCAGTGACCGGCGCATTGTGGGCAAAGTCGAAGCGTGTGCGGTCTGCATTCACCAGACTGCCCTTTTGCTGCACATGGCCGCCCAGCACCTCACGCAGGGCCTTGTGCATCAGGTGCGTGACCGAGTGGTTGCGCTGGGTGGCCAGGCGCAGACTGGTGTTGACATGCGCCGTGACCGTGTCGCCCAACTTGAGCGCGCCGGTCTTGAGCGCGCCGTGGTGGCCGAACACATCGGCCTTGATTTTTTGCGTATCTGCGACTTCGAACAGGGCGGCATCACTGAAGATAGCCCCGGCGTCGCCGACCTGGCCGCCGCTTTCGCCATAAAAAGGCGTTGTGGCCAGCACGACCACACCGTTTTGACCCGCCTTGATTTCAGTGGCGCTAACACCGTCCACATAGATCGCCACAACGTCCGTGGCAGCCGTCAATTGTTCGTAACCGACAAATGCATTGCCCACCCCGCTGTAGTCCAGCGCCTTGTCCATCTTGAATTTGCCGGCAGCACGCCCCTGCGCCTTCTGCTTTTCCATGGCGGCATGAAAACCCGCCTCATCGACAGTCAAGCCGCGCTCGCGGCAGACGTCGGCCGACAGGTCCAGCGGAAAGCCAAAGGTGTCGTGCAACTTGAAAGCCACGTCACCTGGCAACACCTTGATGCCATCGGCAAGAGCCTCGTCCAGAATCTGCATGCCCACTTCGAGGGTCTCGTAAAAGCGCTCTTCCTCGACCCGCAACACGTCGATGATGCGGTCCGCCTGGGTCGCCAGACTGGGGTAGGCAGCGCCCATGACGGCAACCAGATCGGGCACCAACTTATGGAAAAACGGGGTTTTCTGTCCCAGCTTGTAGCCATGGCGAATGGCGCGGCGGATGATGCGGCGCTGCACATAGCCGCGGCCCTCATTGCCAGGCAACACACCATCGCTCACCAGAAAAGCGGTGGCTCGGATGTGGTCGGCAATCACCTTGAGCGAGTTGTTGCCCAGGTCGTCGCAACGGGTTTCGCGGGCGGCGGCCTTGATCAGGGCGTCGAACAGGTCGATCTCGTAGTTGCTGTGCACATGCTGCAGGATGGCAGCCAGGCGCTCCAGGCCCATGCCGGTATCGACGCAGGGCGCTGGCAAAGGCGCGACCGAACCGTCTTCGGCCATGTTGAACTGCATGAACACATGGTTCCAGATTTCGATGAAACGGTCGCCATCTTCATCCGGACTGCCCGGGGGGCCGCCGGGGATGTGGTCGCCGTGGTCGTAAAAAATCTCGGAGCACGGGCCGCAGGGGCCGGTGTCGGCCATCATCCAGAAATTGTCGGACTTGTAGCGCGCGCCCTTGTTGTCGCCGATGCGGATCACGCGTTCGGGCGGCAGGCCGATCTCCCGGGTCCAGATGTCATAAGCCTCGTCGTCTTCGGCATACACGGTGGCCAGCAGTCGCTCGGGCGGCAGCTTGAAAACCTGCGTGAGCAATTCCCAGCCCCAATGGATCGATTCGCGCTTGAAATAGTCGCCAAAGCTCCAGTTACCCAGCATCTCGAAAAAGGTGTGGTGGCGCGCCGTGTAGCCCACGTTTTCCAGGTCGTTGTGTTTGCCGCCCGCGCGCAGGCAGGCCTGCACCGAGGCGGCGCGCACGTAACTGCGCTTGTCAGACCCCAAAAACACGTCCTTGAACTGCACCATGCCCGAGTTGGTGAACATCAGCGTGGGGTCGTTGCCCGGCACCAGCGGGCTGCTGGCCACCACGGTGTGGCCTTTGGAGTCGAAAAAGTCGAGAAAGGTCTTGCGAATGTCGGCGACGGTCACCGGGGTGGCGGTTGGATTCATGGCGTGAAAGACCTGGTTTGATGTCAAAGCCACGGATTTTAGGTGATCAGGGCGCTTTGCACTGCGCCTCCAAAAAGGCAAACAGGGCCGGCTCGTCACAGAAGATCACGTTGAAGCGAAGCCACGGGCTGGTCTGCAAATCGGGGCTGAACAAGTGCCCGGGACCCAGCAAAATGTCCTGCTCGGCGGCCTTGTAGGCCAGTTCGGCCGAATCGGCAATGGCCGGGTGCCTCGCCCACAGAAAAATGCCCGCCTTGGGTTCGCAAAAAATCTCGAAACCGACCTTCAGCAGGCGTGAGGCGGCGTCCACATGCGCCTTGGCCAGCCTCTCACGCAGCCCTTTCACATGTTTGCGGCAGCGTCCGTCAGTCAGGGCGCCATGCGCCAACCGCTCACTGAACTCTGAGGAAGTCAAGCCTGAAATCATTTTGAGCTGGGCCAGGTCTTCGAGCAAATCAGGGTTGGCTGCCAGGTAGCCGACGCGGATGTTGGGCGAAATGGTTTTGGAAAAACTGCTGATATAGATCACCCGGTTGAGCTGGTCCAGACTGGCCAGCGAAGGCCGCGGTTCCGGATCCAGTTCGGCATAGATGTCGTTTTCAACCACCAGGAAATCGTGCTTGTCCGCCAGTTGCATCACCCGGTGCAGGTGCGCCAGCTGTGCCACCGAGCCGGTGGGGCTTTGCAAACGGGGCTGGGTAAAAAAGACCTTGGGTTTTTCTTCCAGCACCAGCCGCTCCAGCGTCACCAGGTCGTAGCCCGTCGGGGTGCGCGGCACGCCGATCAGACGAGCGCCCAGAAATCGCAATGAAAACAACAGGTTGGGATAGCCGGGGTCATCGACCAGCACCGCGTCGCCCGGGCGCACCAGACGGCGCGCCACCAGGTCCATGGCCTGGCTGGAACCTTGGGTGAGCAGCACCTGATCGGCCGTGACGGCAATTTCCTGCTCGGCCAGCATTTCACGCACCATTTTGCGTAACGGCAGGTAGCCTTTGGGCTCGCCATATCCACCCAGATCCACCTCGTCGGTGGCCAGACTGCGCAGGCCGCGGCGCACCCCGTCCTGAAACAGCCAGTCGCCCGGCAGCCAGCCGCAGCCGGGTTTCATGCGCAGGGCGCGGTTCTCGAAAATGCGGCGCAGGTACCACATCGAGTCAAAACTGAAGTTGGGGCCGTGCCCCGGCAGGACTGTCACAGAGGTCGGCCTCTGCTTGACAAAAAACCCCGAGTGCGGGCGTGACGCAAAGTAGCCCTGCGCCACCAGCCGGTCATAGGCGTCGACCACGGTGAAGACGCTGACGTTGTGGGCGTGGGCAAACTGGCGAATCGACGGCGCCTTGGAGCCCGGTCGCAGTTCACCCTCGTCAATGGCTTTGCAGAAACCTGCCACGATTTGCATCACCAGGGGTGTGGAACTTTGCGGATTGAGCGTGAACATCGGTCTATTAGGGTTTGTCTGTATTGGCGGCCAAGGCTGCACAGTACATCCTTAAAAAAGATCTAACTGTATATGGTTAAGCAAGGGAGTCACAACTACAGTTGCGCCACTTTATCAACGCCAGCCAACTGATCAGGAGCGATATGCTGACCCAAACCCAAAAAACCAACGCCGCCCTGATGGAACGTCGCCGCGCTGCCATTCCCCGTGGCGTCGGCCAAAGCCACGAAGTCTTCATTGCACGCGGCGAAAACGCCGAGGTGTGGGACGTCGAGGGCAAACGCTACATCGACTTTGCCGGTGGTATTGCGGTGCTCAATACCGGCCACTGCCGCCCAGAAATCAAGGAAGCGGTCAAAAAACAAATCGACCTTTACACCCACACCTGCTTTCAGGTGTTGGCCTATGAGCCCTACGTGGAACTGGCTGAGCGCTTTAATGCATTGGCACCAGGCAACTTCGCCAAAAAAACCTTATTTTTAAGCACCGGCGCTGAGGCGGTAGAAAACGCCATCAAAATTGCTCGCTCATACACCAAGCGCCCCGGTGTCATCGCTTTTACCAGTGGCTACCACGGCCGCACCCTGCTCACCTTGGGCCTGACAGGCAAAGTGGCACCGTACAAGCTGGGTTTTGGCCCTTTCCCTGGTGAAATCTTTCACGCCCAGTTTCCCAATGCAGCGCATGGTGTATCTGTGGATGATGCTATAGCTTCTGTAGAAACCATTTTTAAGAACGACATTGAAGCCAGTCGCGTGGCCGCCATCATTGTCGAACCCGTCCAAGGTGAGGGCGGCTTTAACGTGGCCCCAACAGACTTTTTGCAGCGCCTGCGCGCGTTGTGTGACCAGCATGGCATTGTGATGATTGCCGACGAAATTCAGACCGGGGCAGGCCGCACCGGCACCTGGTTTGCCATTGAGCAAAGCGGTGTCGCCCCCGACATGATCACGGTGGCCAAATCCATGGCGGGGGGGTATCCGATCTCTGGCGTGGTGGGCCGCGCCGAGATTATGGACGCGCCCGCTGCCGGGGGTTTGGGTGGCACTTATGCCGGTAGCCCCATTGCCTGTGCGGCCGCGCTGGCGGTGCTGGATGTGTTCGAGAAAGAAAACCTTTTGGAGCGCAGTCGCAAGCTCGGAGCCCACATGATGGCGCGCCTGAAAACCATGGCCACCAAAGACAAACGCATTTGTGATGTGCGCGGCCTGGGTGCCATGGTGGCGATTGAGCTGTGCAAAAACGGCGACGCTCACGCTCCCAATGCTGATTTGGCCAAGGCCCTGGCGACAGAGGCCACCAAGCGCGGTTTAATTCTGCTGACCTGCGGCACTTATGGCAATGTGGTGCGTATTCTGGTGCCTCTGACGGCCAGCGATGCGATCGTGAACGAAGGGCTGGACATCATCGAAGCCAGCCTGGCCGCAGTGGTCTGACTGGCACACTATTTGCGTCGCTAAAACCGCTTGTCATCCTTTTTACACGAGCGTTTTGCCATCCCAAGGACATTGAAGAAAAACCGTCATGACCGAAACTGCTAAACCAATGACCATCGCTGGCGAAAACGACTCCCGCCACCACCTTCATCCCTATACCCAACTTCGCGAGCTCGAACAAGAAGGCCCGCTGGTGATCGTTCGCGGCGAAGGTGTGCAGGTGTTTGACGAACATGGCAAGGCCTACATCGAGGGTATGGCCGGTCTATGGTGTGCATCCCTGGGCTTCTCCGAAAAACGCCTGGTCGATGCCGCCACGCGGCAGATGTCCACCCTGCCCTACTACCACTCTTTCACCGGCAAGGTTCCGGGCCCGGTGACCGAACTGGTCAAGGCCATGATCAAGTGGTCACCGGTTCCAATGGCACGCGTGCTGTTTGCCAACTCGGGGTCGGAGTCGAATGACACTGCTTTCAAACTGGTGCATTATTACAACAACGCACTGGGTCGGCCCAACAAGAAAAAAATCATTGCCCGCAACAAGGCCTACCACGGTGTTACCGTGGCAGCTGCCTCCATGTCGGGCCTGAGCACCATGCACCAGGGCTTTGACCTGCCGATACCTGGCATTGTTCGGGTGAGCTGCCCGCACCTGTACCAGTTTGGCCTGCCAGGTGAAACTGAAGCTGAGTTTGTCGAGCGACTGGCGCAAGAGCTTGAAGACACCATCGCCCGCGAAGGTGCAGACACCATCGCCGCTTTCATTGCCGAGCCAGTTCAGGGTGCCGGTGGGGTGCTTATTCCGCCCGCAGGTTACTTTGACCGGGTGCAGGCCATATTGAAGAGCCACGATATCTTGTTCCTTGTCGACGAGGTCATCACCGGCTTTGGTCGGCTCGGCCAGGCTTTTGGTACCCAGGTGTTTGATTTGAAGCCCGACATCATCACCGTGGCCAAAATGGTCACCTCTGCCTATGTGCCGCTGTCGGCGCTGTATGTGTCGGACAAAATTTACCAGGCTGTAGCCGATGCCAGCGCCGCCATTGGCATTTTTGGACATGGCTACACCTACAGTGGCCACCCGCTGGCCTGTGCCGTGGCCATCGAAACCCTGCGTATTTATGAATCAGACAACGTGATCGGTCATGTGCAAAAGGTCGCCCCAAGCCTGCAGGCCGGACTGCAAAAGTTTGCCGGTCACCCCATTGTTGGCGAGGCGCGCGGCCTGGGTCTGATTGGCGCGCTGGAGCTTGCCGCCGACCCGTCCAAGCGCCTGCCGTTTGACCCCAAGCGGGGCGTTGGTGCTTACTTTGTGCGCCGGGCGCAGGCGCACGGATTGATATTGCGGGTGCTCATGGGCGATGTGATTGCCTTTTCGCCACCCCTGATCATTACCGAAGCCGAAATTGACACCATGATGGAACGCACCGCACTGGCGCTGGCTGACACGCTGGCCTGGGTGCAATCCTGGCGCGACTGATCTACCTGAAAGTTGGTACACGATGGCATTGATCGAGTTTGACCACGTCTTCAAGCACTATG
This sequence comes from Rhodoferax sp., assembly GCF_028689295.1. Classification (GTDB taxonomy): domain Bacteria; phylum Pseudomonadota; class Gammaproteobacteria; order Burkholderiales; family Burkholderiaceae_C; genus Rhodoferax. The sequence continues at coordinate 76,033 of NZ_JAQTWL010000010.1, read as the reverse complement.
TCGGCAGTAACCAAGCTGCCGTGGATGACCTGAACTTGCACATTGAAGCGGGTGAATTCCTCACCTTGCTAGGCCCTTCGGGTTCTGGCAAAACCACCACGCTGATGATGCTGGCCGGCTTTGAGGCACCAACTTCGGGTGCCATCCGCTTCGAGGGCAAGTCCATCGAATCGCTGCCACCGCATCAACGCAACATGGGTGTGGTGTTTCAGAGCTACTCGCTGTTCCCCCACATGACGGTGGCTGAGAACGTGGCCTTTCCGCTGTCGGTGCGCAAGTTGCCCCAGGATCAGATTACCGAGAGAGTGCGCGCAGCTTTGGCGAAAGTTCGGCTCGAAGCCTTTGCCCAGCGCAAGCCCAACCAGATATCTGGCGGTCAGCAGCAGCGGGTGGCACTGGCCCGTGCGCTGGTGTTTGAGCCGCGTCTGGTGCTGATGGACGAACCGCTGTCCGCGCTGGACAAAAAGCTGCGTGAGGAAATGCAACTTGAAATCCGCCGCCTGCACCGCGAGCTCGGTGTCACCATGGTGTTCGTCACCCACGACCAATCTGAAGCCATGACGCTGTCGGATCGGGTGGCGGTGTTCAACCATGGGCGCATCGAGCAACTCGCTTCGCCCAAAGAGCTCTATGACGCGCCGATCAATCCCTTCGTGGCCAGCTTTCTTGGCGACAACAACATGATTTCGGTGGTGCCCGGCTCAAGCGGCGACAACACCCATGCGGTGGTGAAAACGTCGGATGGCCTGAACTTGGTGTCCCGCCAGCGCCAGGACCTCAGCGGCGCACCTGCCGCAGCCGCTACGCTGTGTGTGCGGCCCGAATTCTTGCGCGTGGCAAGCGACCCCTCGGCGCTTGGCACCAGTAACTGCATCAGCGCAACCTTGGTAGACCTGATCCACCAGGGAGATCACTGGCGCCTGGTTGCACAGCTCACTGGTGCCGCAACGGGTCAGGCCAATGAGCGGCCGCAATGGTTTGCAAAGATCAACCCCGGGGCGCTGCCTCAGGGTTTGGTGGTGGGGCAAAACCTGTGTCTGGGCTTTCGGCCTGAAGACGCATGGGTATTTTGATGGTTCGAAAAGTTCATTTCTTTATTACTCTGGAGCAAACTACATGAAAAAACAACTTTGGGCCACCGTTGCCGGGGCCGTTACGATGGCCTGCATGGGCAGTCAGGCCATGGCACAGTCGCGCGACCTCAACGTCGTGTCTTGGGGTGGTGCCTATCAGGACGGGCAAAAGGAAGTCTTCTTCAAGCCATTCAATGCCACCGGCACCAAGCTGACTGACGAAGCATGGGATGGTGGTCTGGGTGTTTTGCGCACCAAAATCAAGGGTGGCAACAACAACTGGGACGTGGTGCAGGTGGAGTCAGACGAGCTCGAAATCGGCTGCGACGAAGGCCTTTACGAAAAACTCGACCTCAACAAAATCGGCGGTGCCTCACGTTATTTGCCAGGCACGACCCATACCTGCGGTGTTGGCGCCATCATCTACAACTTGGTGCTGGCTTATGACGGTGACAAGATGAAGACCGCTCCCAATGGATGGGCTGACTTTTTTGATACCAAGAAAATTCCGGGCAAACGTTCTATTCGCAACGGTGCCAAGTGGAATCTTGAAGTGGCTCTGATCGCCGATGGCGTGTCCTCCAAAGATGTCTACAAGGTGTTGCGCACCAATGATGGCGTGGAGCGCGCGTTCAAGAAGCTCGACACCATCAAGGGTGATCTGGTGTTCTGGAAGAGTGGTGCCCAGCCACCCCAGATGCTCGCTGCTGGCGATGTGGTCATGACCACCGCTTACAACGGCCGCATCACGGCTGCCAACGACAAAGACAAAAAGAACTTCAAGATGGTCTGGAAAGACACACCCTACACCATGGATAGCTGGGTCATCATGAAAGGCACGCCTCAAAAGGCCAACGCCGAGAAGCTGGTAGAGTTCATGGGCCGCGCTGAAAACCAGGCCAAACTGCCCAAATACGTGCGTTATGGCGTGACCAATGCCGCAGCCGCCCCAATGGTCGACAAATCTTTGCTGGGTGACCTTCCCACCAATCCGAACAACCTGAAAGTCGCTTTTGCGGAAGATGTCAAGTTCTGGATCGACAACGGCGACAAGTTGGCTGAACGCTGGACCAAGTGGGCCGGCACCAAGTAAGCCCGCTGATCTGAGACAGTGACACTACCATGATGATCCGCCAACGAACTGCCCTGCTGCTTCCCCTGACCGGGTTTTTGCTGGTATTTTTTGTTGTGCCGATGCTGTGGCTGTTGTCACTGGCGGTGCGCGAGGCCGAGGTGCCTCGTGCGCTGCCCCGAACCTTGACGGCTTTGCAGTCCTGGCAAGGCGGTCAACCCGTGCCGGCACCCGCCTTTGCGGGCCTGGCCAAAGACCTGATTGAAGCGCGTGAAGCCGACACGCTGGCCGATGCGGCGCGACGCCTTAACTACGAGGTCAATGGCGTTCGCAGCACAATGATGCGTGCCGCCAGAGCAGTGGGTGCCGCCCAACCCGAAACTGTGTTTACCGCTGCTTTTTTTGCCGAGATTGACCCAACCCTTGCTTCCCCGGAATTTTTCGCCGCCGTGCAGCGCGCACGCGGCCCGGTATCCGCCTATTACTTGCTGGCCGCCTTTGACTTGACGCGCGATGCCCAAGGTGCCATCGAACTGACATCGGAATCCAACCGGATCTATATCGACGTGCTGATGCGCACTCTGGGCATCAGTTTGAGCGTGACGCTGTTGTGCCTGCTGATGGGTTTTCCGGTGGCCATGTTGCTCACGCAAGTCACCGAAAAAACCGCCAACTGGCTCATGGTTCTGGTGCTGTTACCGTTCTGGACCTCGCTGCTGGTGCGCACTGCGGCCTGGGTGGTGGTGCTGCAGCGCGAGGGACTGATCAACACCGTGCTCATGAAACTGGGCCTGATCGCCGAACCACTCACCCTGATCTACAACCGCACGGGTGTGCTGATTGCCATGACCCATGTGCTGCTGCCCTTCATGATCCTGCCACTGTATGGCGTGCTCAAAGGCATATCGCCCAATTACATGCGGGCTGCGGCCAGCCTGGGCGCGCCGCCGGTGGTGGCGTTCTTGCGCGTCTACTTGCCTATGGCGGCACCGGCCATCGTGGCCGGTTCGCTGATGGTGTTCATTTTGGCCATGGGTTACTACATCACACCAGCGCTGGTGGGTGGCGGGTCAGACCAGATGCTGTCTTACTTTGTCGCCACCTACACCACCGATACCGGCAACTGGGGGATGGCATCGGCGCTCGGTCTGGTGATGCTGGGTGCCACCATGATGTTGTATGGCGTGGCGCACAAGCTCTCGGGTGGCCGAGCGCTGTCGATGGGATGAGTTGCGCATGAAAACCTTTAAATTTCCTTGGAAACTGCTGTACTGGCTGTTTTGTGCCGGTGTGCTGGTTTTTTTGTTGGCGCCGATTGCAGCCATCATCCCACTGTCGTTTTCCAGTGGCTCATTTTTGACCTATCCGCTGCCAGGACTGTCGCTGCGCTGGTATGAGGAAGTGTTCACTGGTGGCAAGTGGCTAGGCGCTTTGGGCAACTCGCTGTATATCGGGGCCTGGGCCACCGTCATCTCGGTGTTGCTGGGAACCATGGCTTCGCTGGGTCTGATGCGCAAGAAAACCTGGTGGGCCGAGTCGCTCAAGCTGATCGTGCTGTCGCCCATGATCGTGCCGGTGATTTTGATCGCCGTGTCAACCTACTTCTTTCTCGCACCAATGAACCTGACCAGCACCTATACCGGCATGGTCATTGCACACACGGTGATCGCCGTACCGTTTGTGGTGGTGCCAGTACTCACCGCACTGGAACTGCTCGACCCCAATCTGGCGCGTGCTGCAGCGGCCTGTGGTGCCAAACCGCTTGTGACATTTTTTCGCGTGACGCTGCCCAGCATCATGCCCGCCATGGCATCGGGCGCGCTGTTTGCATTTGCCGCTTCGTTTGACGACGTGGTGATTGCATTGCTGGTGGCTGGCCCCGACCAGCGCACCTTGCCGCGCGAAATGTTCTCGGGTCTGCGCGACAGCATGACCCCGGCGCTGACGGCGGTGGCTACCATCATGATCATTTTTTCCACCACGCTGTTCCTGCTGATGCAGATGTTGCAACGTCGCTCGCGTCGCAACGCTGCACGCAAAGCCTGAAGCCGGATGTCAGAGCAAAAAGTTGCCATCGTCACCGGTGCCAGCCGTGGCATCGGGCACGGCGTGGCCCAACGCTTTCGCGATCTGGGCTGGCGAGTGATTACGGTGTCACGCGGCCCGGTGCCCGACCAATGCCCCTGGGCCAGTGAGCTCAACACCCATGTGCAGCTAGACCTGGCCGATCTGGAACAGATCAAACACACCGTCGAGGCGCTGCGCCCGCTGCTGGGCAGTTCCAAACTCCATGCGCTGGTTAACAACGCCGGGGTGTCACCCAAAGGCCCGACTGGCGAGCGCGTCAACTCGCTGACCACTGACCTCACCGTGTGGCAGCAGATGTACAACGCCAATTTCTACGCGCCATTGATCCTGACCCGCGGCTTTGCGCAGGAGTTGTCCAACGCGCACGGCTCGGTGGTCAACCTGTGTTCGATCGCAGGCTACCGGGTGCATCCGTTTGCTGGCGCGGCCTACGCTACCTCCAAAGCGGCTTTGGCGGCGCTCACACGCGAAATGGCGGCCGACATGGCCAGCATGAACGTGCGCGTCAACGCCATCGCACCGGGTGAGATCAACACGTCTATCCTGTCGCCAGGCACCTCAAAGATTGTCGACAACGACATCCCGATGCACCGCCTAGGTGAAGTCAGCGAGGTGGTGGATTTGATTGAGTTTTTATGCAGCCCCAAGGCATCCTACATCACGGGTGCCGAGATTGCCATTGATGGTGGTCAACGTGTTTGATGCCGTATGTCCCACTTTATAAGCACCGTGCCTCACCTTTTTTACTATTTTTTCATAGCATCTTACGCTTATTCCACCAGCGTTAAACCTCGCTTTAACTATTAAACCAGGAGTCTTCATGTCCACCTCTGCTTCCCCACTGTCCCTTCTCAAAGACCCCAGCCTGCTCAAAACTGATGCCCTGATCAATGGCCAATGGGTCCAGGGCAGCAGCCGTTTTGCCGTCACCGACCCCGCCACCGGGGCCCATTTGGCCAATGTGGCCAACCTGGGTGCGGCCGACGCAGAGCAAGCTATTGCGGCAGCCAACGCCGCCTGGCCGGCTTGGCGTACCAAGACCGCCAAAGAGCGCAGCATCATTTTGCGAAAGTGGTACGACCTGCTGATGGCCAACCAGGACGACCTGGGCCGCATCATGACCGCCGAGCAGGGCAAGCCGCTGCCTGAAGCCAAGGGCGAAGTGGCGTATGGCGCCAGCTTTGTCGAGTGGTTTGCCGAAGAAGCCAAGCGCATCAATGGCGAAACCCTGCCCCAGTTCGACAACAACCGCCGCCTGATGGTACTGCGTCAGCCGATCGGCGTCTGTGCCGCCATTACGCCCTGGAACTTTCCCATTGCCATGATCACCCGCAAAGTGGCGCCCGCGCTGGCCGCCGGCTGCACGGTGATCATCAAGCCGGCAGAGTTGACCCCGCTGACCGCCTTGGCGGCTGCCGATCTGGCCATTCGCGCGGGCATTCCTGCTGGCGTGCTCAACATGATCACCGCCGACGCCGACAACTCGATCGCCGTGGGCAAAGTGCTGTGCGCAAGCGATGTGGTGCGCCATATCAGCTTCACCGGCTCCACCGAAGTGGGCCGCATTCTGATGGCGCAAAGTGCGCCCACCGTCAAGAAACTCTCGTTAGAGCTCGGCGGCAACGCGCCTTTCATCGTGTTTGACGACGCTGACATCGACAGCGCAGTCGAAGGCGCCTTTGCCTCCAAATACCGCAACGCGGGCCAGACCTGCGTCTGCTCCAACCGCCTTTACGTCCAGGCGGGCGTGTACGACGAATTCGTCACCAAGTTCGCCGCCAAGGTCAAGACCGCCAAGGTTGGCAATGGCTTTGAGGAAGGCGTCAACCAGGGTCCGCTGATTGAAGAAGCCGCGCTGCAAAAAGTGGAACGCCATGTGACCGACGCGGTGGCCAAGGGTGCCCGCCTGCTGGTGGGTGGCAAACGCCTGCCCGGCCAGTTCTTCGAGCCGACCGTGGTGGCTGATGCCACGGCCGACATGCTGTGCGCCAAGGAGGAGACCTTTGGCCCCTTTGCCCCGATCTTCAAGTTCCAGACCGAGCAGGAAGCCGTGGATGCGGCCAACAACACCGAATTCGGTCTGGCGAGCTATTTTTACAGCCGCGACGTGGGCCGCATCTTCCGCGTCAGCGAGGCGCTGGAATACGGCATGGTCGGCATCAATGTGGGTATTCTGGCGACCGAACATGTGCCGTTCGGCGGCGTCAAGCAATCCGGCCTGGGCCGCGAGGGTTCGCACCACGGCATCGACGACTACGTCGAAATCAAATACCTGTGCCTGGGTGACATCCTGAAATAGCCGGCCCATCGCGACGAGGCGGAGCGCTCAAAGGCGGGCGATGCGAGCATGTACACTAGCGCCTCTTGAAGACCTTCCAGGTCATTCGCGGGTGTAGTTCAATGGCAGAACGGCAGCTTCCCAAGCTTCATACGAGAGTTCGATTCTCTTCACCCGCTCCATCTCCATGAAAACCTATTCAATACTCGTCGTATGCACCGACAACCTGTGCCGCAGCCCCACGGCTGAGGAAGTCATTCGCCAGAAGGTCATCAAAAATGGCCTCGCTGGCCGGGTGCAGGTGGCATCGGCTGCCACCCACGACCTTAACGCGGGGGAGCCGATCGACTATCACGCCCAAAAACACGCGATGCGCCGTGGCTATGACCTCTCAAGCCTCAGGGTCAGGCTGCTACAGCCGGAGGACTTTGAACGCGTCGATCTGATTCTTGCGATGGAAGAAAACAATCTGCTGACGTTGCGCATGCGCTGCCCGCCACAGTACCAGCACAAGCTGGACTACTTCACGGCGTACTGCAGCAACCCGGTCAGGCCGGATGTGCCCGACCCGTTCTATGGCAAGGCGGATGACTTTGAACGGGTGCTCGACATTGCGGAAGATGCCAGCGGGGGATTGCTGCAGCATGTCAGGACGCAGATGGGACACTGATAAGACACCGACAAAAAAAAGCACCTAACAAAATTGCTAAGTGCTTGTTTTAACTACCAAATTTGGTAGGCGCGATTGGACTCGAACCAACGACCCCCACCATGTCAAGGTGGTGCTCTAACCAGCTGAGCTACGCGCCTAAGGGTCTCAAAAGAGAACGAGAGTATAGCGGCAATATCTGCTCTCCCTAAAGCAGGGAGACCGAAAATTCGCAGATGGCGCTTGCGACATAATTGACGTTTACGTTAACGTCAACCAATTTTTGGAGAAGCAAATGGAAATCGCAGGCAAAGTATTCATCGTTACCGGCGGCGCATCGGGCCTGGGCGAAGGCACGGCGCGCATGCTCGCCAGCAAGGGCGCCAAGGTGGTCATTGCCGACATGCAGGCGGACAAGGGCGAGGCGGTGGCCCAAGCCATTGGCGGCGCGTTTGTCAAGTGCGACGTCAGCAGCGAGGCCGATGGCCAGGCCGTGGTGGCACGCGCCACCGGCCTGGGCAAATTGATGGGGCTGGTGAACTGCGCCGGCATTGCGCCAGCCGAGAAGACCGTTGGCAAAACCGGTCCGCACGCCCTGGCCCTGTTCAGCAAATGCATTAGCGTTAACCTGATCGGCAGCTTCAACATGATCCGCCTGAGCGCCGACGCCATGAGCAAGAACACGCCCGAGGCCACGGGCGAGCGCGGCGTGTTGATCTCCACCGCTTCCGTTGCCGCCTTTGACGGCCAGATTGGTCAGGCGGCCTACAGCGCGTCCAAGGGCGGCATTGTCGGCATGACGCTGCCAATTGCCCGCGACCTGGCGCGCAACGGCATCCGCAACATGACGATTGCGCCCGGCATTTTTGGCACGCCCATGCTGTTTGGCTTTCCGCAGGAAGTGCAGGACGCGCTGGCTGCCAGCGTGCCGTTTCCGTCTCGCCTGGGCACGCCGCAGGACTACGCCAAGCTGGCTGTGCACATTTTTGAGAACGACATGCTCAACGGCGAGGTGATCCGGCTTGACGGTGCCATTCGTTTGGCCCCGCGCTGACGCATTGACCGGCGCCAGAAGCTTGGGCGTGCGGGTTTCTACAATCCGGGCATGTCCATCCCACAGACCTTCGTTCAGGAATTGCTTGCGCGCGCCGACGTGGTGGAAATTATCGGCCGCTATGTGCCGCTTAAAAAGGGCGGCGCCAATTTCATGGGCCTGTGCCCGTTTCACAGCGAGAAATCGCCTTCTTTTTCAGTCAGCCCGAGCAAGCAGTTCTACCACTGCTTTGGCTGCGGCAAAACTGGCAACGCCATCGGTTTTCTGATGGAGCACGCCGGCATGAGCTTTGTTGAGGCGGTGCATGATCTGGCCCAGCAATTTGGCATGAAGGTGCCCGAAGACGATGCCAGCCCGCAGGACCGGGCGCGCGCCGCCGAGCAGCGGCAAAAACAAACCACGCTCAACGAGGTGCTGGAGAAAGCGTCCAAAGCGTATCAAAAACACCTCAAGGCATCCGAGCGCGCCGTGGCTTATTTCAAGGGCCGCGGCCTCTCGGGGCGGGTTGCCAAGCAGTTCGGCCTCGGCTACGCGCCCGAGGGCTGGCACAGTCTGGCCAGCGTGTTCCCAAATTACGACGACCCGCTGCTGGTGGAGAGCGGCCTGGTGATCCTGAGCGAGGAAGAGGGCCAGGAGGCCAGGCGCTACGACCGCTTTCGCGACCGGGTGATGTTCCCGATCCGCAATATCAAGGGCGAGTGCATCGGCTTTGGCGGCCGGGTGCTGGGCGACGACAAACCCAAATACCTCAACTCGCCTGAAACACCGGTGTTCAGCAAGGGGCGCGAACTCTACGGCCTGTTCGAGGCGCGCAACGCCCTGCGCGAGTACGGTTATGCCCTGGTGACCGAAGGCTACATGGACGTGGTGGCGCTGGCGCAGCTGGGCTTTCCCAACGCGGTGGCCACGCTGGGCACAGCCTGCACGGCGGAGCATGTGCACAAGCTGTTTCGTTTTACCGATTCGGTAGTGTTCAGCTTTGACGGTGACAGCGCGGGCCGACGTGCGGCGCGCAAGGCGCTCGACGCCGCGCTTCCGCTGGCCACCGACGTGCGTTCGGTCAAGTTTTTGTTTCTGCCGCCCGAACACGACCCCGACAGCTTTATCCGTGAAAATGGCAAAGATGCCTTTGCCCGCTATGTCAGCGAAGCGGTGCCCTTGAGCCGTTTCCTGATTGATGCCGCCCGCGACGGCTGCGACTTGCACAGCGCCGAGGGCCGTGCCCACCTTGCCAGCAACGCCAAACCGCTGTGGGAACTGTTGCCCGCAGGCGCCCTAAAGCAACAACTGCTGACAGAGATCGCCGATCTGGTGCAGCTCAGCGCGCGCGAGCTCAGCGACATCTGGCACCCTGCGCTGGCCAAGGCCAAGGTCAAACGCGAGCGTTTTGATCCTTATCTCAATGAGGGCAGCGCCACAGGCGAGGCCAAAAACTACCGCGCCAGGACGTCCAAAAGCAAAGGCTTTGAGCGACTCTCTAGCAGCCGCTTGCCTGCCAGCCGCGCCGACCATGCCGCACGCATCCTGCTGGACAACATGGCGGCGCTGGCGTCGTTGTCGGCCGAAGACCACACCCTGCTGTGCGGCTTGGCAGCGCCGCATGGCCCGCTTTTTTCCTGGCTTGAAGGGCAGCTTCATGAATATGGTCCGATGCCCTGGGCGGCCTTGCGCGAGGGACTGCGCGGGCATGAGAGCGAAGACTTCGCTTACAAGCTGATGGCCGGCTACGAGTTGGGCGCAGACGATGATGCCGGCGAAGAGCTCGAAGAACTGCGCCATTTGATCAACCGCATGCTGATCGAACACCTCAAAGCTGAAGAAACAGTAGCGATCGAAGCCGCAAAAACGGACCCCGGCTCCCTGAAACGCTACCGCGAACTCCAGGCGCGACGCTTGCTGCTGGAGTCTGCCACCTGAATCCTTAACGCCTGCCGGGTTGATCTCAAAAGGTATAATCCGCCGTCTTCTGACAAGCGCGACAGCAGCACCTCCGGGCCCGGCCAATTGATGACCTACTTTTCATCCGGCCAACTTACCGCAAGGACTGCATTCCAAATGTTCGCCCACCCACCTTGTCTGACCCGTTTCATGCCTCGTCCTGCCCAACGCTGGCTGCAATAGCGTTAGCCCATTCTGCCGTTACTGTTTTTGAGGTGCCACCATGCCTGCTACCAAGCCCAAAAAACCTGCTGTGTCCAAAGTGCAGACCAGCGTTGCCGCGAAATCCGCCAAACCTCCCGCATCCACCTCCAAACCGAAAGCCGCCCCTGTGACCGTTTCCAAGAGCAAAGCCAAAGCCATCCCGGAAGAGAAAAAAACTGCCGTCAAATCGGTTGAGCCTGTCGAAAAGAAAAAGGCGGCCAAAGCAGTCGAGGCTGCCGCCCCTGCCAAGGCTGCGGCCAAGCGCGGCCCAAAAGTCAAGGCCGGAAAGGCCGGCAACAAAGCCGAGGACCATGATGTCGACATGAGCGACATCGAGGACGACCTGGTGGGTGAACCCGAGGTAGTGGAAGCCTCGACCGAAAAGGTCAAACCCCTGCGCATGAAGATCAGCAAGGCCAAAGAACGCGCCTTGATGAAGGAATTCGGCCTGGACGAGACGGTGCTGTCCGAAGAAGACCTGGCCAAGCGCCGACTGCGCCTCAAGGCCCTGATCAAGCTGGGCAAAACCCGCGGCTACCTGACCCACGGCGAGATTTCCGACCACCTTCCCGACAAGCTGGTCGATGCCGAAACGCTCGAGGTCGTGATCTCGATGCTCAATGACATGGGTGTTGCGGTGTACGAACACACCCCCGATGCCGAGACCCTGCTGCTCAACCAGAACGGCCCCACCGCCGCCACCGAGGAAGAGGCCGAAGAAGAGGCTGAAGCCGCCCTGAGCACGGTGGACAGCGAGTTTGGCCGCACCACCGATCCGGTGCGCATGTACATGCGCGAAATGGGCACGGTCGAACTGCTCACGCGTGAGGGCGAGATCGAGATTGCCAAGCGTATTGAAGGCGGCCTGATGGCCATGATGGAGGCCATCTCTGCCTCACCCGCCAGCATTGTCGAAATTCTGAAATTGGGCGAAGACATTCGCAGTGACAAAGTGGTGATCACGACCATTGTTGATGGCTTCACCAACCCCAACGAGGCTGACGACTATGTGGCCGAAGAAGATTTCGACGAGTTTGATGCCGAAGACGACGACGATGGCAATGGCGGTTCCAAAGCGCTGACCAAGAAGCTCGAGGAGCTGAAAAAAGAGGCCATGAGCCGCTTCGACCGCCTGCGTGAATACCACGAAAAAATTCTCAAAACCTACGACAAGGAAGGTTACGGCACCCCCAGCTACCTCAAGACCCAGCGACTCCTGTCTGACGAGCTGATGTCGATCCGCTTTACCGCCAAAACCATCGAAAAACTCTGTGACATGGTGCGCGGCCAAGTCGACGAGGTCCGCAAGAAAGAGCGCGAACTGCGGCGCATCATTGTCGACAAATGCGGCTACCCGCAAGAGCATTTCATTGCCGAATTCAGCGGTCGCGACAAACACCACCACAAGGTTCCCAGCCATTTGCTGGACTTGAAGTGGATCGAAAGGCACGCCTCCGCTGGTAAACCCTGGAGCGCGGTGATGGGCCGCAACATTCCGCCGGTGCAAGAGCTGCAGCAGCGCCTGATGGACCTGCAAAACAAGGTGGTGGTGCCGCTGGACCAGCTCAAGGACATCAACAAGCGCATGAACGAAGGCGAATACGCCTCGCGCGCGGCCAAAAAGGAAATGATCGAGGCCAACTTGCGCCTGGTGATCTCGATCGCCAAAAAATACACCAACCGCGGCCTGCAGTTCCTCGATCTGATTCAGGAAGGCAACATTGGCCTGATGAAGGCGGTGGACAAGTTTGAGTACCGCCGCGGCTACAAATTCAGTACCTACGCCACTTGGTGGATTCGCCAGGCCATCACCCGCAGCATTGCCGACCAGGCGCGCACCATTCGCATCCCGGTGCACATGATCGAGACCATCAACAAGATGAACCGCATCAGCCGTCAGCATTTGCAGGAATTTGGCTACGAACCAGATGCCTCGGTGCTCGCCGAGCGCATGGAGATCCCCGAGGACAAGATCCGCAAGATCATGAAAATCGCCAAAGAGCCGATCTCCATGGAAACCCCGATTGGCGACGATGACGACAGCCACCTGGGTGACTTTATCGAAGACGGCGCCAACACCGCCCCGATGGAAGCCGCCATGCAGGCCGGTCTGCGCGATGTGGTGAAAGACATTCTGGACAGCCTGACCCCGCGCGAAGCCAAGGTGCTGCGCATGCGTTTTGGCATCGAGATGACCAACGACCACACGCTTGAAGAAGTGGGCAAGCAGTTTGACGTGACGCGTGAGCGCATCCGCCAGATAGAAGCCAAGGCGCTGCGCAAGCTCAAACACCCGAGCCGCTCCGACAAGCTTCGTAGCTTTACCGACAACCTGTAAAAACCGGAGACGACGTGGCACCCGTTCGCGTCAAACGCCGGGGCCTGCTGCTGGGAGCCGGTGCGGGCGCCGCAGCCGCCGGGCTGGCTTACTGGTGGAAGGCAAAGCACGCCGACAACGCTCCGCAGGGTTCGCCATTGGCCGTCGATCTGCAAGACTTGCCGGCAGGCAAACTGCTGACCCTGAATTGGCAAGACAAGCCCGTCTGGGTGATGCGCCGCTCGCCTGCTGAGATCGCTGCGCTGGCCGATCACGAAGAGCTGCTGCTTGACGCCGACTCGCGACAATCGGTGCAGCCGCCAGCCTGCCGCAACCGGCACCGCTCGCTCAGGCCGGACATTTTTGTTGCCGTGGGCCTGTGCACGCATCTTGGCTGCACGCCCCAGTTGCGCGGCGCTGAAGGCTTCACCTGCCCGTGCCATGCCTCGCACTACGACCTGGCAGGGCGCGTTTTCAAAGTTGGGCCGGCACCGGCCAACCTGGTCATTCCAGCGTATCACTTTGCGTCGGAAAACCGTTTGGTGCTGGGCGCCAGCGCCTGAAAACCGCGTCGGCTTGGCGCGCACCTTGCCTTGGATTGCGCTCAATTCATACAATTTATAAATTCGTCATACAATGAATTTCCTTTAATTCCACAAGGAATCATCATGCACATGGCCGATGCTCTGCTTTCCCCCGCCGTCGGGGCGACGTTTTGGGTGGCTTCGGGGGCTGCGCTGGCCTGGTCGGCGCGTCAGGTCAAGCGCGACGACCGGCCCGATCTGGTGCCACTGATGGGGGTGCTGGGGGCGTTTGTGTTTGCCGCCATGATGATCAACTTCACCATCCCCGGCACCGGCTCCAGCGGACATCTGGGCGGCGGACTGCTGCTGTCGATTCTGTTGGGTCCGCACGCGGCGCTGATCGTGATGGCCTCGGTACTGACGGTGCAGGCGCTGTTTTTTGCCGACGGTGGCCTGCTGGCGTTGGGGGCGAATATCTTCAATCTGGGTGTGTGCACCTGTTATCTGGCGTATCCGCTGATTTACCGGCCACTGGTGGAGCGCGGGGGTCAGTCGCCGTCGCGCCAACGCCTCACGTTGGCGGCGCTGCTGGCGGCGGTGCTGGGGCTGCAGGTGGGGGCCTTCGGAGTCGTTGCCGAGACACAGCTTTCTGGCATCACCAGTTTGCCCCTTGGGACGTTTCTGATGTTGATGCAGCCGATTCATCTGGCCATCGGCCTGGTGGAGGGGCTGGCGACCGCCACGCTGGTGCTGTTTGTGCGCCAGGCACGCCCCGACCTGTTTGCGCCGCTGGCGCCCACCACGCGGGCAGCACCGCAGTCGGCGCGACGGCCGGTGGGCCTGATGACGGCGCTGGGCGCTGTAGCGTTGTTGACCGCAGGGGTGTTCTCGTGGTTTGCATCCAGCCAGCCAGACGGGCTGGAATGGTCGATTGAACGCACCACGGGCCAGACCGAACTGGCGACATCCTCACCGGTGCACGCCACGCTGTCGGCTTGGCAGGCTGCCACCGCATGGTTCCCGGATTACGCCTGGCCTTCTGGATCAAAATCGGCTCTGGCCGAAGTGGAACAAGCCAAAGACGCCACCAAAAAAGAAGCAGATGCAGCTTGGCCAGCAGTCGATGCCGGCACCTCGCTGGCGGGTGTGGTGGGCGGCCTGGTGACCCTGGGCCTGGTCATGGGCGTGTGCTATTGGCTCAAACGGCGCAAACCCCGTCCGTTGTGAGCTCCATTGCGCAAGCGTTGCAGGACTTTCAGTCGCTGGAGTCGCTAGCGGCCAAAGACTCTGCGTTGTCTGCGCTGGACGCGAGAGCCAAGATTCTGGTGACGCTGGGCTTCATCGTCACCGTGGTGTCGTTTGACCGCTACGCTGTGGCGGCCTTGTTGCCGCTGGCATTTTTTCCGGTGGTGATGGCGGCTCTGGGCAATATCCCGGGGCGCTTGATCGGGCGAGCGGTGTTACTGGCCTCGCCGTTTGCCGTGATGCTGGGGGCGTTCAACCCGCTCTTTGACCCGCAAGTGGAGCTGCGGGTGGCTGGTGTCGGCATCGGCGGTGGCTGGCTGTCTTTTGCATCGATTCTGATTCGCTTTGCCCTGACCGTATCGGCCGGGCTGATCCTGGTGGCGGGCACCGGCTTTGCGCCCCTGTGTGTTGGCTTGGGGCGCTTGGGCCTGCCGCAGGTGATGACCACCCAATTGCTGCTGCTACACTGCTTTACTTGGGTGCTGGCCAATGAGGCGGCGCGCATGAGCCTGGCGCGCGAGCTGCGTGCCAATGGCCGGTCCTTGGCGCTGGCGGTATATGGTCCGCTGCTGGGCCACCTGCTGCTGCGCGCGCTGCAACGCGCCCAGCGCATTCATCAGGCCATGCTGGCGCGCGGCTTTAACGGCCAGTTGCATCGCCGCGCCGTGATGGATTGGCAACGCCGCGACACCGTGTTCGTTGGGGTTTGCCTGCTGGGGTTTGTGCTGGTACGCCAGCTTGATCTGGTGCACGAGCTGGGCGCACTGGTGCTGGGAATGGTCCGGTGAGTCACCCCGCTGTCGAGGTGCAGGGCGTGCATTACCGCTACCCCGATGGCCAGGCGGCTTTGCGTGGCGTGAGTTTTTCCATTCAACCCGGCGAGACCGTGGGTCTGATCGGTAGCAATGGGGCTGGCAAATCGACCTTGTTGCTGCACCTCAATGGCGTGTTGCTGCCCTGTGCGGGACAGGTGCGGGTGCAGGGGTTGCCGGTGGATGGCGCGCATCTGGTGGAAGTGCGCCGCCAGGTTGGCATGATGTTTCAGGATCCGGACGACCAGTTGTTCATGCCCACCGTGCAAGAAGACGTGGCCTTTGGCCCCGTCAACATCGGATTGCCCGCTGCGCAAGTGCAGGCCCGCGTCGCCCAAGCTCTGGCCACGGTGGGGGCCGCTCACCTGGCAGATCGTGCGCCATATCGCCTGTCTGGAGGCGAAAAGCGCAGCGTGGCGTTGGCCGGTGTGCTAGCCATGAACCCTGGTGTGGTGGTAATGGATGAGCCCAGCGCCGGCCTGGACCCGGCGGCGCGACGGAGCCTGATCAACCTTCTGGCAAGTTTGGAGCACACCCAGCTTATCGCCACCCATGATCTGGACTTGGTGCAGGACCTGTGCAGCCGCGTGCTGGTGATGCGCGAAGGAATGATTGAAGCCGACAGCACTCCCGATGCTGTTTTTGCCGATGCCAACTTGCTGGCGCGTTGCCATCTGGAGCTACCACTGGGCAGACAGCGGCAGATTTAATCAGGTCTTGGGCTTGAGGTGAATATGCGTGTGTGCGGGCTTGTCCTGGCCATGCATGTGCGGGTGGTCATGCGGATGCTCGTGCGCATGTGTATGGCCTGCACCGACCTCCACCGCCACCACGTTGAGCAGGCCGTGGCGCACGCCGCGCTCGGCCATCAGGGCGTCAGAAAAAGCGCGCACGGCGGATGTGGCGCCGCGCAAAATCACACTCTCCAGGCAGTTGTCGTGGTCCAGGTGCGCGTGCAAAGTAGCCACGGTCAAATCATGCTGCTCATGCTGCAAGGCGGTCAGGCGCTCGGCCAGGTCGCGCTCGTGGTGGTTATAGACATACGACAGGTTGGCCACACAATGCCCCGCCGGGCTCTGGACCGTGCGCGCGGCCTCCAGGTGCGAACGCACCAGGTCGCGCACCGCCTCCGAGCGATTCTTGTAGCCGCGCTCGGCAATCAGGCGGTCAAATTCCAGCGCCAGTGCGCTGTCTATGGAAATGGTGATGCGTTCCATGCTGCTCTCCAGATGTCAAAAAAATGAAGTTTTCTCTGGTTAGTTGACCGACTATCTACTAACCACTTCAAGGATTCACACGATGCAAAAAATCCGGGTTAACCCTTGAATTCAAGCTCAAACCCTGCTTTTTTAGCTTGGCCCGTAAATTGCGGTTCTTGGATTGATCGGGTCAATGCATCACCTGACTATACGAGGAGACAACATGGGCAACATGAACGAAATTTTTGAGCTTGGGCGCAATGCCTTGCAGGGCATTGAAAACCGTCTGGGCATGTCGCGGCGCGACTACCTGCAGTTTTGCGCCACACTGGCCGTCACCATGGGCTTGCCCAAAGGCGCTGATGCGGCGGTGGCCAAAGCCATTGAGTCGGCCCAGCGGCCGTCGGTGATCTGGCTGCATTTTCAGGAGTGCACCGGCTGCTCGGAATCCTTGTTGCGCGCCGAACACCCCACGCTTGAAAAACTGATTCTGGATGTGATCTCGCTCGACTATCACGAGACGCTGATGGCCGCTGCCGGGCACCAGGCCGAAGCCGCCCGTAAAGCCGCCATGAAAGCCAACAAAGGCAAATACGTGCTGGTAGTAGAAGGCGCGATTCCAGTCAAGGACAACGGCATTTACTGCAAGATTGGCGGCACCAAGGCGATTGATCTGGTCAAGGAGTGCGCTGCCGATGCCGCCGCCGTGATTGCCATCGGCTCATGTGCTTCCTGGGGCGGCATGCCTTCCTCGGGCGGCAACCCCACTGGTGCATCCAGCGTCGGTGAAGTGCTGGGCAAGCCGGTGGTGACCATTCCGGGATGCCCACCCAACCCCTACAACTTCCTGGCGACCGTGGTGCACTTTTTGACCTTTGGAAAACTGCCGGATGTTGACCAATTGGGTCGTCCCAAGTTTGCTTATTCGCGCCTGATTCACGAGCACTGCGAACGCCGTGCGCACTTCGATGCCGGTCGCTTTGCGATGGAGTTTGGCGATGCCGGTCACCGCCAGGGCTATTGCCTGTACAAGCTCGGCTGCAAGGGGCCAGAGACCTATGCCAACTGCTCCACCATCGGCTTTGGCGATGCCGGCGAAAACAACTGGCCGGTCGGCTGCGGCCACCCCTGCATTGGCTGCACCGAAAAAGGTGTGGGCTTTACCAAACCCATTCATCAGGTGGCCACCGTCATCAACATCGTGCCGCCGCAGCAATACCCGCGCATCGTCGAAGAAAACGGCAAGGGTGCCAGCTTTGCCGCTGCGGCAGCCCTGGCTGCGCTGGCGGGCGCGGCGGCCGGCGGGGCCGCCATGCTGGCGCGCAACCTGGGACGCTCGCATGCAGCCGAAGAAGCCGCCCAAGCCAGTGCAAAGCCGACGAACGTTGACAAAGCCGGAGCCTGATCATGGACTCCCGTCGCCACTTTCTCAAAGGGCTGCTGGCCAGCGGCGCGGCGCTGGCAGGTACCGCAGTTGCACCCGAAGCCTGCGCCCGCGAAACGCACATCCGCCCGGTGGATGGCCTGGGCCTGCTCTACGATTCCACGCTTTGCATCGGTTGCAAGGCCTGCGTGGCCGCCTGCAAGGCCGCCAACAACAACCCGGCCGAGTTTTCGACCGAAGACCAGTTGTGGGACACCCCGCTCGACACCTCGGGCTACACCTTCAACATCATCAAGATGTACCGCAACGGCTCCATGGAAACCAAGGATGCCGAAAACAACGGTTTTGCCTTCATGAAGACATCCTGCATGCACTGCGCCGACCCCTCGTGCGTGTCGGCCTGCCCGGTGTCGGCCATGACCAAAGACCCGGTGACGGGCATCGTGGCTTACGATGCCGACATCTGCGTGGGTTGCCGCTACTGCGTGGTGGCATGCCCGTTTGGCATCCCAAAATACCAGTACGACTCGCCCACCGGCAAGATTGGCAAGTGCGAGCTGTGCCGTCATCGCTACAAAGATGGCAACTATTCGGCTTGTGCCGAAGTGTGCCCTACCGGCGCCACACTCTACGGCAAAACATCGGATCTGCTGGCCGAGGCCAAACGCCGCATCGCGCTGAAGCCCGGCAGCCGGACCCAATACCCGCGCGGCAAGATCGGCGGCCCTGATCAAAGCTACGAAGCACCTGTGGGCAACTACCTGCAGCATGTGTACGGCGAAACCGAATATGGCGGCACGCAAGTGCTGAAGCTCTCGGCCGTCAATTTCCAGAAAATGGGCTTGCCCGATCTGCCGCCCAACTCATCGGCGGCCACGTCTGAGACGATTCAACACTCGCTCTATGGCGGTCTGGTTTTGCCGGTGGTGGCGCTGGGGGCCTTGAGCTTCATCGCCAAACGGAATGTCAAACCAGAGGATGACGACGCCTCCGAGGAGCACACATCATGAGCCAACATTCGCACGCCACCCCCGCACCGCGGGGCGGCAGCTTGCTCAATGCCACCACGCTGGTCTGCGGTGTCCTGATTGCCATCATGGTCACCTTTTTGCTGGTGCGCTTTGCCTTTGGCCTGGCCAGCGTTACCAATGTCAACGATGGTTACTCCTGGGGCATCTGGGTGGTGATCGACGTGATGGTCGGCTCGGCGTTGGCCTGTGGCGGCTTTTCAGTGGCGCTACTGGTCTATATCTTCAACAAGGGCCAATACCATCCACTGGTGCGGCCCGCTTTGTTGGGCAGCCTGTTTGGCTACACCCTGGCCGGTACCGGCATCTTTGTCGACCTGGGGCGCTGGTGGAACTTTTGGCACATCTTTTGGCCCAGCTATTCCAACCCCAACTCGGTGATGTTCGAAGTGGCCGTGTGTGTGACCGCCTACATCGTCGTGATGTGGATCGAGTTCTCGCCGGTGTTTCTTGAAAAACTGGGTATGAAGGACGTGCGCCAGAAGCTCAACAAGCTGCTGTTCTTCTTCATCGCCCTGGGTGTGTTGCTGCCGATGATGCACCAGTCGTCGCTTGGCACCATGCTGGTGGTGATGGGCAGCCAGGTCAACCCATTGTGGCAAACCCCGCTGCAGCCCGTCATCTACCTGCTGACCGCCATCGTGATTGGCTATGGCGTGGTGCTGTTTGAGTCGTGTGTGGCATCAAGCGCCTACCGACTCAAAATCGAAACGCATTTGCTCGATCCGCTGGCCAAAATCATGCTGGGCGTGCTGGCCCTTTATCTGGTGGTACGGGTGGCAGACCTGACCGTGCGCGGCGCCTGGTCGGGTGCCTTTGAGCCGAGCTGGGTCACGTTGTCGTTCTGGGTGGAAAACATTGGCTTCATTGCGCCCTTCTTTCTGATTGGCACGGTGCAAGCCCGGCGCAACCCGGCACGCTTGTTCCTGGCTGGTATCGCCATCATGGTCGGTGGCGTGCTGCTGCGACTTAATGGCTTCATGATTGGCTACGGGCACCACACCGGCAGCGGCTGGACGTATTTCCCCTCGTTTGGCGAGATCATGGTCACCACGGGCATGTTCGCCATCGAAGTCCTGGGCTACATCATCATCACACGCCGCTTCCCGGTTTTGCCGCGCGAACCCAAGCTGGCTTGATTAAAATTTTTAGGAGACAAAAATGGCACAACGGATCACCATCGACCCCATCACCCGCATCGAGGGGCATCTGCGAATTGACGTGGACATCAATGACGGCAAGGTCAACAAGGCCTGGTCGTCCGGCCAGATGTGGCGCGGAGTTGAACTGATTTTGCTCGGACGTGACCCACGCGATGCCTGGACCATCACCCAACGCATCTGTGGCGTTTGCACCACGGTGCACGCCATCTGCTCGGTGCGTGCGGTAGAAAACGCGCTCAACCTTGAGATCCCGCTCAACGCGCAGTACATCCGCAACATCATCATCACCGCCCATGCAGTGCACGATGCCATTGTGCACTTCTACCATCTGTCGGCGCTCGATTGGGTGGACGTCACCTCCGCCCTCAAGGCCGACCCCGACAAGACCGCCGTGCTGGGTGAGAGCCTGTCGAGCTGGCACCTCAACAGCAAGCACGAGATGCGCCGCGTGCACGAACGCCTGAAACATTTTGTCAATGGCGGCCAGCTTGGCATCTTTACCAACGGCTACTGGGGTCATCCAGCCATGAAGCTGTCGCCCGAGGTCAACCTGCTGGCGGTATCGCACTACCTGCAAGCGCTGGAAGTGCAACGCAAGGCCAACAAGATTGTGTCGATCCTGGGCTCCAAGACCCCGCACATCCAGAATGTGGCCGTCGGTGGCGTGGCCAACCCGCTGGCCACCGACTCCGAGGCCGTGCTCACGGTCGAGCGGCTGATGGCCATCAAGGGCTACATCGACGATCTGGCCGATTTTGTCAAAAACGTCTATTTAATCGATGTGGCCGCGGTGGGTGCTTTCTACCCCGAATGGACGAAGATCGGCAAAGGCATCACCAACTACCTGTCGGTGCCAGACATTCCCCTGGATACCAAGGGCACGCAGTTCGCCTTCCCCGGTGGCTTCATCCCTGGCGGCGACCTGAGCAAGCGCAAAGCCATCGGCAGTTTCCACGATGAATACTGGCAAAAAGGCGTGGAAGAATCAGTCAAACACTCCTGGTACAACTACTCGGATGCCAAGTCGCTGCACCCGTACAAGGGCGAGACCACCCCCAACTACACCGACTTTAAGGACGATGCCAAATACTCGTGGCTCAAGTCACCCACCTTCTACGGTCAGGTGGCGCAGGTTGGCCCCTTGGCGCGCGTCCTGAATGGTCTGGCGGCCGGTCACAAGCCCACCACCCAATACGCCACGGCGGCGCTGGACACGGTATCGGCGCTGGCCAAAACCAAGATCGGTCTGGATGCGATGCATTCGACCATTGGCCGTCACGCCGCACGCGCCATCACCTGCTGCGTCAATGTCGATACGCTGGCTGACCAGTGGACTTTGCTGCTGACCAACATGGGCAAGGGCGACATGGCCACTTTCAACAAGCCGGTGTTCCCCAAAGGAGAAGTCATGGGCGTGGGCTTTCACGAAGCGCCGCGCGGCGCGCTGTCGCACTGGGTGGTCATCGACAACGGCAAGATCAAAAACTACCAGTGCGTGGTGCCTTCCACCTGGAACGCCTGCCCGCGCAACGACAAGGACGAGCCCGGTCCTTACGAAGCCTCGCTGGTGGACACCCCGATTGCCGACGCTGAGAAGCCGCTGGAAGTGCTGCGCACCATCCACTCGTTCGACCCCTGCATTGCCTGCGCCATCCACCTGACCGACCCGAAAAGCGGCGCGGCGTTCTCGGTCAAGGCGGTATAGATGCGCGCTGTGGTTCTGGGCATCGGCAACACCATCCTGAGCGACGAGGCTGCCGGTGTGCGCGCCGTCGAGGCGCTGGAGCAGGCCTTTCGGATGCCGGCCAACGTGCTGGTGATCGACGGCGGTACCTCGGGCATGGAGATGATCGAAGACCTCTCCAACCTCGATTTTTTGCTGGTGCTTGACGTGGTCTTGACCGGTGCAGCGCCCGGTACCCTGGTCAAAATTGCCGGCGACGAGATTCCGGTATTTTTTCGCGACAAACTCTCGCCGCACCAGATCGGCCTGCCCGACGTGCTGGCCAGCCTGGAATTGCTCGATGCCATTCCCAAGGAAATTGTGGTGCTGGGCGTGGAGCCAATCTCACTCGAATTGGGCATGGACATGACGCCCACCGTGGCTGCCACGATTCCCGAACTGGTGAACAGGACAGTGGCCGAGCTGAGCGCGCGCGGCTATGTGCTGGAGCCGCTGCTCAGCCCGGCGCAGGTCTGAAAGCGTCAATATGTGCCTGGCCGCCCCATCATTGGTGCTCGAAGTGGCTGATGGCATGGCTGTGACCGAATGTTTTGGCCAGACCCGCCGCGTCAGCCTGCTGCTGTTGAGTGAAGACGTTCAGGTGGGCGACTACCTGCTGATTCAGGCCGGCGGTTTTGCCTTTGAACGCATTGAGCCCGAGCGCGCCCGCGAGTCACTGGCGCTGATGCAGGAACTCATGGCGCAGCCCCACGATGCCCGGCTGTGGGGCGCAGCCGGAATTGAGCCGGCATGACGCTACGGGTACACACAAACAACCCCGAAGAAGCGGTGGCTGCCGCTTTTTTTCGCGTTCAGCAGACCAGCATGGCCGACGTGCCCATCCTGAATCCGGCGCTATCGGTAGAGGCCATCGACTTCCGGCACTGGCAGGGGAACTGGCTGGGCATGGTGGTCACACCATGGTGCATGAGTCTGACGCTGCTGCCCGGCAACGCGCAAGGCTGGATTTCGGTGGGTGTGAACAAGCGCCGCTTCATCAAGTTTCCGGCAGGTGATTTTGCCTTTCTAGGCGGCCATGAGGAAGAACTTGGCGAGTACCAAAGCTGCTCGCTGTTTTCACCCATGAACAAATTCAGCAACCAGTTCGAGGCTGTGCAGACCGCGCGCGCAGCCCTGATCGGGCTGCTCACAGCGCCTGTCGTCAAAGCAGACAGCACAGTCGAACAGGTGGATCGAAAACCGGTAACGAGGAAACTTTCACGGCGCGGCTTTTTGGCTTTTCACAAATCGTAAACTTCAAGCTTCAGAAAACCAGAGAGGCGAGACATGTCCCCCATTAAAGAATTCAACGTCAAGGCCAACGACGACACCGACCGCGAGCATCAGGTACAGCTTGAGCTGCTGCAAAAGCTCTGCCTGGCGCTTGAAGCCGGGGCGACGGCCACCACAGTCCATCAGATCATCAGTGATCTGATAGATTACAGCGAAGCGCATTTCATGTCCGAAGAACTGCTGATGCGCATGAAAAGCTACGACGACTATGAAGAGCACCAGGACAACCATACTCATATCCTCGAAGTCTTGCGCGACATGGCTTCCCAGAATATCGCCGGAGAGGGCGCCCTGTTAAAGCACAAAGCCCGTGACATGCTTGGCTTTATCACGCAGCACATTGCCACCCGCGACAAGCGGCTGGCAGACCATGTGCGACTGGGGCTGTGAAGCGGCCGCTCCATGCATGAAATGTCGCTGGCCGAAGGCGTGCTGCAACTCGTTGAAGACGCCGCGCGCAAGGACCAATTCAACAAGGTGACCGCCGTCTGGCTGGAAATTGGCCTGCTCTCGGGCGTGGAGCCGCAAGCCATGGCCTTTTGTTTTGATGCCGTCACCCGTGGCAGCGTAGCCGATGGTGCCAGACTGGAGATCATTACCACACCCGGCCGGGGCTGGTGCATGGTCTGCGCCAGAACCGTGCCCATGACCGAAGTTTTTGGTGAATGCCCGAGCTGTGGCGGCTTCCAACTGCAAGTGACAGGCGGCACCGAAATGCGGGTGAAGGAGCTGGAAGTATCATGAAGCATTGCAGCTGTGGGGCCGACTTCAGTCGGCCATGGCGGGTTGAAACCCGCCCCACAAGCTCTGCCCCCAGCGGATTAAATCGAGGAGAAATACGATGTGTGTGACCTGTGGTTGTGGTGAAGGCGAAGTCAATATCGAAGGCGCGGCAGCGACGCACGCGCATGAGCATGTGCACGCCGATGGCACTCGTCATTCCCATGAGCACCCCCATGCGCACGAGCATCAGCATGACCAGGCGCACGATCACGGGCATGCGCATGAACACACGCATGACGCTACGCCGGCGCATTCGCATGCAGCCGGCCTGCCACCCACCCGCATGGTGCAGATCGAGCAGGACATCCTGGCCAAGAACAACGCCTATGCCGCGCGCAACCGGCAGCAGCTTTGCGAGCGCGGTATTTTTGCGCTCAATCTGGTGTCGAGTCCGGGTTCGGGCAAGACCACGTTGTTGTGCAAAACCATCGAGCTGCTGGGCTCGTTCCCGGTTGCCGTGATCGAGGGCGACCAGCAAACCAGCCAGGACGCCGACCGCATTCGCGCCAGCGGCGCGCAAGCCATCCAGATCAACACCGGCAAGGGTTGCCACCTGGACGCGCACATGGTGGGCCACGCCATGGCCCAACTCCAGCTGGCGGACGATGCGCTGCTGCTGATCGAAAACGTGGGCAACCTGGTGTGCCCGGCTGCGTTCGATTTGGGCGAGGCGCACAAGGTGGTGATCCTGTCGGTGACCGAGGGCGAGGACAAACCCATCAAATACCCCGACATGTTCCGCGCCGCCGGCCTGATGCTGCTCAACAAGATCGACCTGCTGCCGCATCTGACTTACGATGTGGATGCGGCAATAGCCTACGCGCGCCGTGTTAATCCGCAGATCAAGGTGATCCAGCTCAGCGCCACCAGCGGAGAAGGCATGGGCGAGTGGCTGGCCTATCTGCGCGACGGTATCGCCCAAGCCCATGCTGTCAAATCACAAACCATGGCCAGCCTGCAGGCCCAAGTCGCGCACCTGAAGGCGCAACTCGAAGCTCAAGAACAAGCCAGATCAAACGCACCGGCCTGATGGCGTTATCGGCCTTGCTTTCGCAGCACATCCGCGTCACCGGCATTGTGCAAGGGGTTGGTTTCAGGCCCTTTGTCTGGCGCCTGGCCGAGCAACTCGGCCTGCGCGGCTGGGTGCGCAACGATTCCCAGGGGGTCGAAATCCTGGCCCAGGGCGGCCCGCCAGCTTTGGCCGAGTTGCAACAGCGCCTGCGCACCGATGCGCCGCCGCTGGCACGCGTTGACAGCGTGCAGGCGCAGGAACTGGCGGCAGAGCCGTTCACTGCTTTCAGCATCATCGCCAGCCAGTCGGGTCAGGCCGCCACCGCGATTGGCCCTGACGTGGCGGTCTGTGCCGAGTGCCTCAGCGAACTGTTCGACCCGACCAATCGGCGCCATCGCCACGCCTTCATCACCTGCACCCATTGCGGGCCGCGCTACACCGTGACCCGCGCCCTGCCCTACGACCGGCCGCAGACCAGCATGGCGGCGTTCCCGCTGTGCCCGGCCTGCAGCCTTGACTACACCGCGCCGGCCAACCGCCGTTTTCATGCCGAGACCACCTGTTGCCCGCAATGCGGGCCTCGTTTAAGTTTGTCCGATGCACAGGGCCGGCCCCTCGCTGGCGACCCCATCGCACGCACCCTGCAACTTCTGCAAAACGGCCAGATCGTCGCCATCAAGGGCCTGGGCGGTTTCCACCTGGTCTGCGATGCGCGCAACCCGGAGGCGGTGGCGCGGCTGCGCTTGCTCAAGAACCGCGAAGCCAAACCCTTGGCCGTGATGCTGGCCAACGCCGCCAGCGTGGCGCCCTATGCGCAGGTACCAGCGGCCGAGCGCGCCCTGCTGGAAAGCCGCGAGCGCCCCATCGTGCTGCTGCGCGCCCAGGCTGGTTGCGATGCGGCCCTGCCTGGTGTCGCTCCCGGCCTGCTGAGTCTGGGAGTGATGCTGCCCACCACGCCGATCCATTTTTTGTTGTTTCATGAAGCTGCTGGCCGGCCCGATGGCACGGCCTGGCTTGACCAGCCGCAAGCGCTGATTCTGGTGATGACCAGCGCCAACCCGGGCGGTGAGCCCGTCGTGCGCGACACGGCCGAGGCACAGACCCGGCTGGCGGGCATTGCCGATGCTTTTCTGGACCATGACCGCGACATCGTGGCGCGCTGCGACGACAGCGTGCTGCAGGTGGCGGCGGGCGCGGCGCAATTCATACGCCGCAGCCGTGGCTACGCACCGGCCGCCATTGCCCTGCCGCAGTCCGGGGCGTCGGTGCTGGCTTTTGGCAGCCACCTGAAAAACACGGTCTGCGTCACGCGCGGCCACGAGGCCTTTTTGTCGCCCCACATCGGCAGCCTGGACAACGCCGCCAGCTGCCACTTTCAGGATGAAACGGTGCGGCGCTTGTGCGATTTGCTGGATGTCAAGCCGCAATGTGTGGCGCACGATCTGCACCCCGACGACTACAGCACGCGCGCCGCCATGGCCTATGCGCAACAGCATGGCCTGCCCACCATGGCCGTGCAACACCACCACGCCCACATCGCTGCGGTGTGTGCCGAACACGGCTGGCACGGCCCGCTCCTGGGGCTGGCGCTCGATGGTGTCGGCCTGGGCACGGACGGCACAGCCTGGGGCGGCGAACTGCTGCACATCGATGGCGCACAATGCGAGCGCCTGGGTCACCTGCGCCCTCTGCCCATGCCGGGCGGTGACCGGGCGGCGCGCGAGCCTTGGCGAATGGCGGCCGCCGCGCTGCATGAGCTCGGCCGCAACGCCGAGATTGCGCCACGATTTCAGAATCTGGCGGCCAGCACCGTGACAGCCATGCTGGTGCGCCAGCTCAATAGCCCGCGCACGTCGAGCATGGGCCGGGTATTCGATGCTGGCGCGGGCCTGCTCGGCCTGAGCCACAGTATGGCTTACGAGGCCCAAGCCGCCATCCTGCTGGAGCAGGCGGCCACGCTATTCATCGATTCCCACGGCTGGCCGAACCCCATGCCGGGTGGCTATTTAATCAGCGACGACGGCCAGCTTGATCTGCTGCCCGTGCTGGGCGCGCTGATCGATACACGCAACGTGCAACACGCCGCCGCCGTGTTCCATGCCACCCTGGTGATGGCCTTGACTGAATGGGGGCTTCAAGCCGCCAAAACCACCGGTTTGAATACCCTGGCCTGGGGCGGTGGCTGCTTTCTTAACACCCTGCTCACGTCTCAGCTGAGGCAAAATCTGCAACACAATGGCATCACGGTGCTGGCACCGCTTCGCACCTCGCCCGGCGACGCCAGCATCGCGCTCGGGCAGGCCTGGGTGGCCTTGCAATCTTTGGAGACAAACAGATGTGTTTAGCACTACCGGTCAAGGTGATTGAAGTGGGCTGTGGCCAAAAAAGCGAGCACGCCATGGTGGACCTGGGCGGGGTCAAGAAAGAAATCTCGCTGGCGCTGCTCGACGATGTGCAGGTGGGCGACTACGTGATTTTGCACGTGGGTTACGCGCTTTCCAAGCTCGATCCCGAAGAGGCCGAGCGCACGCTGGCGCTGTTCTCGGAAATGTCTGAGTCAGCCCTGACGACGCCATGAAATACATCGACGAGTTTCGCGATGGCGCGGTGGCTCAAACGCTGGCCGGGAAGATTGCGGGCTTGGCTCAGCCCGAGCGCAACTACAGTTTCATGGAATTTTGCGGCGGCCACACCCATGCCATTTCGCGCTACGGCCTGAGCGATCTGCTACCAACCAATGTCCGCATGGTGCACGGCCCCGGTTGCCCGGTGTGTGTGCTGCCGATTGGCCGCATCGACATGGCCATCAACCTGGCGCTCAAGCAAAACGTGATTTTGTGCAGCTACGGTGATATCTTGCGTGTGCCGGCCTCTGAGGGCTTGTCTCTGATGAAGGCGAAAGCGCGCGGCGGCGACATCCGCATGGTGTATTCCACGCTCGATGCCTTGCAGATTGCGCGCGACAACCCGGGCCGCGAAGTGGTGTTTTTTGCCATCGGCTTCGAGACCACCACACCGCCGACCGCACTGGCCATCCTGCAGGCCGCTCAGGAGCAGCTCGCCAACTTCAGCGTGCTGTGTTGCCATGTGCTCACACCTGCCGCCATCACCCAGATTCTGGAGTCGCCCGAGGTGCGCCAGTGGGGCACGGTGCCAATCGACGGCTTCATCGGCCCGGCGCACGTCTCGACCGTGATCGGCAGCCGGCCCTATGAATTTTTTGCCGAAGAATACCGCAAGCCGGTGGTGATTGCCGGCTTTGAGCCACTCGACGTGATGCAGGCCATCCTGATGCTGATCGCCCAGGTCAACGACGGCCGAGCCGAGGTCGAAAACGAATTTGCCCGCGCCGTGAGCCGCGACGGCAACCGCAAGGCGCAAGACCGCGTGGCCGAGGTGTTCGAGCTGCGCCGTGAATTCGAATGGCGCGGCCTGTCCGTGGTGCCCTATTCGGCCCTGAAAATCCGCGAAAAATATGGCGCCTTCGACGCCGAGCGCCGCTTCAACATGGACTACACCTCGGTGCCCGACAACAAGGCCTGCGAATGCGGCGCGATTTTGCGTGGCGTCAAGCGCCCGCAGGACTGCAATATTTTTGGCACCGTCTGCACCCCCGAGAACCCGGTGGGCTCGTGCATGGTCAGCAGCGAAGGCGCCTGCGCGGCGCACTACAGTTACGGCCGTTACAAGGATATGAACTGATGAGTGAAGTCAAACGCGGCTACATCCGTCCGCTCGACCTGAAACACGGCCGGGTCGACATGACGCATGGCTCCGGCGGTCGCGCCATGGTTCAACTGATCTCGGAGCTGTTTGCCAAACACCTGGGCAACGCCTATCTGGGCCAGGGCAATGACGGCGCGGTGTTGCCCGCGCCCGTGCTGGGTGGCCAACCGGCACGGCTGGTGATGTCCACCGACTGCCATGTGGTCTCGCCGCTGTTTTTCCCGGGCGGCGACATCGGTTGTTTGTCGGTGCACGGCACACTCAACGATGTGGCCGTGATGGGCGCCACACCGCTTTATCTGGCAGCCGGTTTTATTCTGGAAGAAGGCTTTGCCCTGGGCGACCTTGCCCGTATCGTCGAGTCCATGGCGCGCGCCGCAAGCGACGCCGGTGTGCCGGTGGTCACCGGTGACACCAAGGTCGTGGAGCGCGGCAAGGGTGACGGCATTTTCATCACCACCACCGGCGTTGGCGTGTTGCCTGATGGACTGGAACTGGGCGGCGCCCGTGCCCGTCCGGGCGATGTGGTGCTGGTGTCTGGCGACATGGGAGATCACGGCGTGGCCATCATGAGCCAGCGCGAAAACCTGACGTTTGAGGCGGCCATTGCATCGGACACCGCTGCGCTGCATGGCCTGATTGCCAGGCTGCTCGCCACCGGTGCCGACATCCGCTGTCTGCGCGACCCGACCCGCGGCGGGCTGGCCTCCACCCTGAACGAAATTGCCGGGCAATCCGGCGTGGGCATGATGCTGCACGAGAAAGCCATTCCGATCAAGCCGGTGGTGGCCGCCGCCTGCGAGTTCCTGGGTTTGGACCCGCTCTATGTGGCCAACGAAGGCAAGCTGATCGTGATTTGCGCCGCTGCCGACGCGCAACAGTTGCTGGATGTGATGCACGCGCATCCACTGGGAACGAATGCCGCACAAATCGGCGATGTGCTGGCCGACGACCACCATTTTGTGCAACTCACCACCGCCTTCGGTGGCCGGCGCATCGTCGATTGGCTGGCCGGCGAGCAATTGCCGCGCATTTGCTGAAACCCACGTCATGCGTATCCTGCTGCTCACCCACGCCTTTAACAGCCTGACTCAGCGCCTGGCGGCTGAACTGCGCCAGCGCGGTCACCTGGTGTCGGTTGAATTCGACATCAGCGACTCGGTGACCGAAGAGGCTGCTGCGCTGTTTGCGCCTGACCTGATCGTGGCACCTTACCTGCGCCGGGCCATCCCGGAGTCGGTCTGGTCGCGCCATGTGTGCCTGATCGTCCACCCCGGCGTGGTGGGCGACCGTGGCCCTTCAGCGCTGGACTGGGCCATTGACGCGGGGCGAAGGGATTGGGGCGTGACCGTGTTGCAGGCCGAGGCTGAAATGGATGGCGGGCCGGTCTGGGCCAGCGCCAGTTTGGCCATGCGCCCCGCCACCAAGGCCAGCCTGTACCGCCACGAAGTCACACAAGCAGCCACAACTGCGGTGTTGCAAGCGGTGGAATGCTTTGCCGCCGGCAACTTTGTGCCACAACGCCCGTCAAGCAGTCAGTGGCAGCCGCTGATGAAGCAAGCCCATCGTGCCATTGACTGGCAGCAGGACGACAGCGCCACGGTGCTGCGCAAGATCGACGCAGCAGACGGATTCCCCGGCGTGGTTGACACACTGTTTGACCAGCCCTGCCATGTGTTTGATGCATGGCCCGAATCGACTTTGCGCGGCGCACCCGGCGAGGTGCTGGCCCAACGCGAAACCGCCTTGCTGCGCGCCACCATTGATGGCGCCGTCTGGATCGGCCACGTCAAGCGGCCAGGCAGCATCAAACTGCCCGCCACCTTGGCGTTTGCCGAAGAAGCGGCGGTTGTGCCGCACGCACTCCTGCCCGATTGGTGGCGCGCAGCGGCCCCCACCTGGCAAGACATTGCCTATGAAGAGTCTGGCGGCATTGGCTTCTTGCACTTCGAGTTCTACAACGGCGCCATGTCAACGCGGCAATGCGAGCGGCTTCGCGATGCCTTGGTCTGGGCCAAACAGCGCCCCACGCGCGTGCTGGTGCTGCCAGGCGGGCTCGACTTCTGGTCCAACGGCATTCATCTGAACGTGATCGAAGCTGCCAGCCTGAGCGGCGGCTCGGCCGCTGACGAATCCTGGCACAACATCAACGCCATGAACGACCTGGCGCTCGAACTCATCACCACCACGCAGCAAATCACGGTGGCTGCCATCGGCGGCAACGCGGGTGCGGGTGGCTGTTTTCTGGCGCGCGCGGCCGACCTGGTCTGGGTGCGCGACGGGGTCATGCTCAACCCGCATTACAAAAACATGGGCAATCTGTATGGCTCGGAATACTGGACCTACCTGCTGCCGCGCCGGGTCGGGCAGAACGCTGCCCAAGCCATCATGCACAACCGCCAGCCGCTCACGGCGCATGGCGCGCTGCAGCTTGGCCTGACCGATGCCTGTCTGAGCGGCGACGTGAGCGCCTTTCGCGCCGACGTTGCGGCCATGGCTGCCCGGCTGGCAGCCGCCCCCGACCTGCCCGGGCAACTGGCTGCCAAGACCAAATCCCGCGCGCGGGACGAAGCCGCCAAACCGCTGGCGGCCTACCGCAACGAGGAGATGGCCCACATGCACCGCAACTTTTATGGCTTTGACCCCAGCTACCACGTGGCGCGGCACCACTTTGTGCAGAAGTCACTCGCCTCCTGGACCCCACGGCACCTGGCCCGGCACCGGGAACTGGGATGGAAACTGCCATGAGCCCGGCCCGCGCGCCCCTGTCGGTGCTGGTGGTCGATGACGAGTTGCGCTCGCTCGAAACACTCAAGCGCACGCTGGACGAATATTTCACGGTCTTCACCGCCAATTCAGCGGATGAAGGCATGACCGTGATGCACAACGAGTTGGTGCAGATTGTGGTGTCGGACCAGCGCATGCCCGGCACCTCGGGAGTGGCGTTTTTACGCGCGGTGCGCGACCGGTGGCCCGACACCGTGCGCCTGATTTTATCGGGCTACACCGAGGCCGAGGACATCATCACTGGCATCAACGAAGCCGGTATCTGGCAATACCTGCTAAAGCCCTGGCACCCCGACCAGTTGCTGCTCACGCTGCAAAGCGCTGGCGAACTGTGGCGCTTGCAGCAGGAAAATCAGCGCCTCACGCTGGAGCTGCGCACCCACCCCGACAGTCTGGCGCTGCGCGTGGCCGGCTTGCGTCAACAAGCCAGAGCGCTGGCCGGTTTTGACAAGCTGCTGCGCACCCCTGACAGTCCGCTCAATGCCGTTTGCACGCTGGCACAGCGCATTGCGGGGCACGATCTGTCGGTGCTGATCACCGGCGAATCCGGCACCGGCAAGGAACTGCTGGCGCGCGCCATCCACTACGCCAGCGCCCGTGCCGAACAGCCTTTTGTGGTGGAAAACTGCGGCGCCATGCCAGACACACTGCTCGAGAGTGAACTCTTCGGCCACAAGCGTGGTGCGTTTACTGGTGCCACCGACTCGCACATCGGCCTGTTTCAGCAGGCCGATGGCGGCACGCTGTTTCTGGATGAAATTGGCGAGACCTCACCCGCCTTTCAGGTCAAGCTGCTGCGCGCGCTTCAAGAGGGCGAAATTCGCCCCGTGGGCAGTGCGCGCCCGGTGGCCGTCGATGTGCGCCTGATCGCCGCCACCAACCGCAACCTGGAGCTTGATGTGGCCAGCGGCCGCTTTCGCGAAGACTTGTACTACCGCGTGGCCGGCATCACACTGTATTTGCCGGCGCTGCGCGAGCGCGCCCGGGACATCCCGCTGCTCGTCTCCGACCTGCTGAAAAGATCCCCCTTGATCGGGCGCAGCCTCTCAAGCGAGGCCTTGGACCTGCTCAACCGCCACAGCTGGCCCGGCAATGTACGCGAGTTGCAAAACGAGATTCGCCGCGCCATGGCAATCAGTGATGGCGCCGTTCTGGGGCCAGAGCTGTTGTCACCGCGTATCCAGCATGCGGCTCAAACGCTGGCCGTCGAAAGTGCTGCCAATGAGGTGGCCGACGAGGCCATTGCCGACACCTCCGGCCAGCTCAAACATCACCTTGAGCGCTTCGAGGCGCAAATCGTCAAGGAGTCCATGCTGCGCCACAAGGGCAACAAGACCCATGTTGCTGAAGAGTTGGGGCTGACGCGGGTTGGCTTGCGCATGAAGTTGATGCGGCTTGGCCTGAACCATTAAGGCGACGGCACCGATCATGGCACCTGCTGCGTCCAACCTGCCCGGCAGCAACGCGCTCGCTGGCGAGTACCAGCTCCGTCCCGGCGCCAGGCCTGGCGTGATGGGTCAGCGTCCGGTGCTCGGCACTGGCCGACTCGGACAGTTGTTGCGCGGCCAGCGCGGCGATGATGTTGTACGCGGATTGGGCAGCGTCTTTACCCTGTGCGCCCATGCCCATCGGCAGGCGGCGGTTTTGGCCTTGGCTGCCGCGCAAAGGCAAACACCATGCGGCAATGCGGCCCAGCCCCCCGTTGCGCTGTGGCTGGAAACCGCGCGCGACCACCTGCGCAGCATGGCGCTGGACTGGCCACAACGCCTGCCTGAAACGGGTGTCGCAGGTCCCGATCTGAAATGGCTGCGCGACTGTCCGCTGCCTCTGGTCGCCAAGCACGCGCCCACCGATGCAGCGGCTGCGCTGAATCAATTGGGCCAACTGCGCGGCTGGCTCGAAGAACACATTCTGGGACAGTCCATCGGCCAATGGCAGCGAGATTGCGCTACACCAGAAGCCTTTGCCGACTGGTGCCAAAGTCAGGCAACCCGTTTGCCGCCGGCCCGGTTTTTAAGCGCTTGGCAGCCACTCGCCAGCCGCCTGCAGTTGCCGGCGCGCTGTCTGCAGGTTCTGCATCAGGACCTCACGCTGCAAAACCGGCAATTGATCGAACTGGCGCAGGCCATGGTGCACCAGAACGGCTTTGTGCAGCAGCCCACCTGGCACGGCCAATGCGCCGAGAACGGCCCCTGGGCGCGGCTGCGCCACGGCCCCCAGCCAGAGGGCGCGCTGCGCAGTGCCTGGTGGCGCCTGAGCGCGCGCTGGCAGGAATTGTTGGCGCTGGCCCAGGCCGCTTCGGATGCTTCGGATGGCCCGGATGCCACTGGCGCCGGGGGCATGCTGTCAACAGGTGCCCTGTGGCTGGTCCAAGGCCAGGCGCTGGGCTGGTGTGAAATGGCGCGCGGCCTGTTGCTGCACTGGGTGCTGCTGGACGCCGAGGGCGGCGTGCTGGATTACCGCGTGCTGGCACCCACCGAGTGGAACTTTCATCCGCAAGGCGCGCTGGCTCAGGCGGTAGCGGCGCTGGCCACCGACGACCAAGCGTCCGCCGCCATGCTGGCAGCCGCCTTTGATCCTTGCGTGAACTGCACCGTGTTTGGCGCTACAGTGGCAAACTGAAAGGGATCAAGATCATGGGGTTTAACGTGTTATGGCTTCAATCGGGCGGCTGCGGCGGTTGCAGCATGTCGCTGCTATGCGCCGACACGGCAGATTTTCCGGCACTGCTCAAAAGCAGCGGCATCCACCTGCTGTGGCACCCCAGCCTGTCACTCGATAGCCAACAAGACCTGCTTGGCCTGTTGCAAGATGCCTTGAGCGGGCGCACCCGCATTGACGCGTTGTGCATCGAGGGCGCCGTGCTGCGCGGCCCCAACCGCAGTGGGCGATTTCACCTGCTGGCCGGCACCGACGTGCCCATGATGCACTGGATCGAGCAGCTCGCAGGCGTGGCCAAGCATGTGCTGGCGGTGGGCAGTTGCGCCGCTTGGGGTGGCATCAGCGCCAGCGGCAGCAACCCCACCGATGCCTGCGGCTTGCAGTATGAAGACGAACAAATCGGCGGCCAGCTCGGTGCCAATTTTTGCGCCCAGGGTGGCCTGTCAGTGATCAATGTGGCTGGCTGCCCGACCCACCCCGGCTGGGTCATCGACACGCTGATGCTGCTGGCTGCGGATCAGTTCGACGCGAACGACCTCGACCCGCTGGGGCGGCCACGCTTTTATGCTGACCAGTTGGTGCACCACGGCTGCCCGCGCAATGAGTATTACGAGTACAAGGCCAGCGCCGCCCAGCCCACCGACCTGGGCTGCCTGATGGAAAACATGGGCTGCAAGGGCACCCAGGCGCACGCCGACTGCAACACCCGTCTCTGGAACGGCGACGGCAGTTGCCTGCGCGGTGGCTTTGCCTGCATCAACTGCACCGCACCGGGTTTTCAGAGCCCGGGGCACGCCTTTCACCTCACACCCAAACTGGCAGGCATTCCGGTGGGGCTGCCCACCGACATGCCCAAAGCCTGGTTTGTGGCGCTGGCATCGCTGTCCAAAAGTGCCACGCCCAAACGCGTCAAGATCAATTCGCGCAGCGACCACGTGGTGCTACCGCCCGTCTCGCGCAACACGCGGCAGCGCTAAATGAAGGCTTCAGCATGACCCGCCGCCTGGTTCTGGGACCTTTCAACCGCGTCGAGGGCGACCTCGAGGTACAGCTTGACGTGGCCAATGGGCGGATCAGAGAAGCCCATGTCAACGCCCCGATGTTTCGTGGTTTCGAACTGATGCTGGCGGGCCGCGATCCGATGGACGCGCTCACCATCGTGCCGCGCATTTGCGGCATCTGCTCGGTGTCGCAGTCGGTAGCCGCAGCGCGGGCGCTGGCCGATGCCTGTGGCGTGGTGATGCCGCCCAACGGCGTGCTAGCCACCAATTTGATGTTGGCCTGCGAAAATCTGGCCGACCACCTGACGCATTTTTATCTGTTTTTCATGCCCGACTTCACCGGCCAGGCGTACCACGGGCGCGCCTGGCTGGCGCAGGCGCAGCAGCGCTTTGCTGCCTTGGCGGGCAGCACCACCGGCGGCGGCCTGCACAGCCGCCAAGCGCTGGCCGCGCGGGCGCGCTGGTTCGAACTGATCGGCACATTGGGCGGCAAATGGCCGCACACCGGGGCCATTCTGCCGGGCGGGAGTTCACGCGCCATCGAAACCGCCGAGCGCGTGCGCCTGCTGGCGCGTGTGCGCGAGATGCGGGCCTTTCTGGAGCAAACTCTGTTCGGCACGCCACTCGAAGAAGTGGCCGCGCTGGACAGCCTGGCCGCACTCCAGGGCTGGCGCACCCGCGCCGCAGGCAGCGACCTGGCCCTGTTTCTGGACATCGCCGATGACACCAGCCTGAACCAACTGGGCGTCGGCCCGGGCCGCTACCTGAGCTATGGTGCCTATGCTCTTGCCGACAGCGGTCACGCTTTTGCGCGCGGCGTATGGGATGCTTCCCACCAAAAAGTGTTGTCGCTCAATACCCATGACATCACCGAAGACCCGCGCCATGCCTGGTACGCCGAAGACGCCAGCGCTGCCGCCTTGCACCCGATGGTTGGCAGCACGCTGCCACAAGCCGACAAAGCTGGTGCCTACAGCTGGAACAAGGCGCCGCGTCTGGGCGGACAGGTACTGGAGACTGGCGCCATTGCGCGCCAGCTGGTGGACGGCCAGTCGCTGATCCGCGCCGCCGTTGCAGCGCACGGCGGCTGCGTCAGCACCCGGGTGCTGGCACGGCTTCTGGAGATGGCGCGCATCGTGCCCTTGATGGAACAATGGTTGTTGGCCTTGCAACCGCACGCGCCGTTTTTTCAATCCCATGCGCTGCCCGACCAGGCCCGGGGCACCGGCCTGACCGAGGCCGCGCGCGGTGCGCTGGGCCACTGGCTGCGTATTGAAAAAGGTCGCCTCAGCCACTACCAGATCGTAGCGCCCACCAGCTGGAACTTTTCGCCGCGCGATGCGGCTGGCACGCCCGGTGCGCTCGAAACCGCACTGGTCGGCGCTCCCATGGACAGCACCGTTGACGACGCTGACAACAACACCAGCGTGGCGGTGCAGCACATTGTGCGATCGTTTGACCCCTGCATGGTTTGCACCGTGCATTGACGCAAGAGGCCTCGAACCATGCCTCAGCGCCCGCCACCCAACCTGCAATTGCCACCCGCAGACCTCGAAGGCGTGGGCGACGACACCTGGCTGGACGTGATCCACAAGATGGAAGAGGTGTACTCGAAGCTGGTCAGCGACGAGGTCGAGCTGGAAGAAAAAAACGCCCAGCTGGAACAGTCGCAACAGTTCATCTTCAGCTTGCTCTCAAGCATGAGCGACGTGCTGATCGCCTGCAACCAGGATGGCCTGATCGAGGAATCCAACGCCGCCCTGTGCGAGCTCGTGGGCCGCAGCGAACAAGACCTGCGCGGCACCCCGGTGCCTGATCTGCTTGCCGATGCGCAAAGCGTGCAACGCTGGCAGTTGGCCATGTACCACGCGGCCGCGCACGAAGTGGCCGTCGTCGAGCTCAATTTGCGCGACGCTCATGGTCTGCCGGTACCGGTGGACATGAGCTGCACACCGCGCCACAACAGCACCGGGCGCCAGGTTGGCAGGGTGCTGGTAGGTCGCCCGCTGGGTGAGATCAAGCGCGCCTACCACCAATTGCGCGAAGCGCACGACGCGCTGAAACTGGCGCAGCAACAACTGCTGCACTCCGAAAAAATGGCCTCGCTTGGCCGCCTGGTGGCTGGTGTGGCGCATGAGCTCAACAACCCGATCAGCTTTGTGCTGGGCAATGTGCACGTGCTGCAGCGCTACGGCTCACGCCTGGGCCGCTACTTGGAGGCCTTGCACCAGCTGGACCTGCCCACGCCGGTGCAGGCCTTGCGCCAGGAATTGCGCATTGACGCCCTGCTCAAAGACCTGCCATCGCTGATGGAAGGCACCCTCGAGGGCGCCCAGCGCACGGCGGACATCGTCAACGGACTGAAACGCTTTTCAAGCGCCAGCCAGGGGGAGGTCACCCAGGTCGAGCTCAACGCGGTAGTGGAACGCGCCATTCACTGGGTGCAAAAAGGCACGGCACCCCATTTTGAAATCCACTGGACGCGCGGCCCCGATTGCTTCGTCAGCGGCAACGCCGGGCAGTTGTTGCAAGTGATGATGAATTTGATCCAGAACGCTGCGGATGCCACCAGCGCCAACACGGCTGCCGACGCTGCCAGGGCGGCGGCACCGCAACTGTGGATCAGCTTGGTGCAACAGGACGGACAGGTGCAGCTGCGCTTTTCCGACAATGGCCCGGGCATCGCGCCGGCGCATTTGTCGCACATTTTTGACCCATTTTTCACCACCAAGAGCGTCGGCAAAGGCACCGGACTGGGGCTGTCGATCAGCTACGGTCTGGTCGAGCAACATGGCGGCCGTCTGGCCGTCGCCAATTTGCCGCAAGGCGGCGCCGAGTTCACATTGATATTGCCCCGCGCATAAGCCAAAGGCAAAAAAACCCTCGACGGCCTGCGCGCATCGGGGTTGCATCAAGCCGCCGCAGGCGGCCTGGATCCCTCTTACATGTTGTCGATCATCACCTGACCGAACCCGGAGCAGCTGACCTGGGTCGCACCGTCCATCAGGCGGGCGAAGTCATAGGTGACCTTCTTGCTCTTGATCGAGCGCTCCATCGACTTGATGATGGCATCGGCGGCTTCAACCCAGCCCATGTGGCGCAGCATCATTTCGGCGGACAGGATTTCAGAACCCGGGTTCACATAGTCTTTGCCAGCGTACTTGGGCGCGGTACCGTGGGTGGCTTCGAAGCAGGCCACGCTGTCGGACAGATTGGCACCCGCCGCGATGCCAATACCGCCCACCTGGGCGGCCAGCGCGTCAGAAATGAAGTCGCCATTCAGGTTCATCGTGGCAATGACGCTGTAGTCGGCCGGACGCAACAGGATTTGCTGCAGGAAGGCATCGGCAATACAGTCTTTGACCACGATGTCCTTGCCCGTTTTGGGGCTCTTGAACTTGCACCACGGGCCGCCGTCAATCAGTTCCGCACCGAATTCTTTTTGCGCCAGGGCATAACCCCAGTCACGGAACGCGCCTTCGGTGTATTTCATGATGTTGCCCTTGTGCACCAGGGTCACATTGGGCTTGTCGTTGGCAATGGCGTAGTTGATCGCTTGGCGCACCAACCGCTCGGTGCCTTCGCTCGACACGGGCTTGATGCCAATGCCCGAGGTGTTGGGGAAGCGGATTTTGGTCACGCCGAGCTCGTCCTTTAGAAACTTGATGAGTTTCTTGGCCTTGTCGGATTCGGCTTCAAATTCGATGCCGCAATAGATGTCTTCGGTGTTTTCACGGAAGATCACCATGTTGGTCTTTTCCGGTTCCTTGACCGGGCTGGGTACGCCTTCGAAATACTGGATGGGGCGCAGGCAGACGTACAGGTCGAGTTCCTGACGCATGAACACGTTGAGCGAGCGAATACCGCCGCCCACAGGGGTCGTCAATGGACCTTTGATGGACACCACATATTCGCGCAGGGCATCGAGGGTTTCAGTCGGAAACCAGACATCGGGGCCATATACCGTGGTGGCTTTTTCACCGGCATACACTTCCATCCAGTGAATTTTTTTCTTGCCGCCATAGGCTTTGGCGACAGCAGCATCGACCACCTTGATCATCACCGGCGTGATGTCAAAACCGGTGCCGTCACCCACGATAAAAGGAATGATCGGCTGGTCTGGCACGTTCAATGAGTTGTCGGCATTGACGGTAATTTTTTGGCCTTCTGAGGGCACCTTGATGTGCTGATACATGGACTTGAGTCTCCGGTAGTTGATCGATGATCGAGGCAGGCCAGCGATCAAACTGACCCGTGTTTTTTAAACTTTTTAATTCTAGTCTCAATAAATTACCGAAAGCTGTCAACCAACTGGCCCACCGACGCGTTGTGGTGCTACCTTCATCAATTAGAAGGTTTTTTTGTAATAACGTTATCTCAAGGAAATTGGAAATGAACAAACTTCTCGCTGCTCTGGTTGCTGGTCTTTTTGCTGCTGGCGCGTTCGCTCAAGCAGCTGCTCCCGCTGCACCTGCCACTCCTGCTGTCAAGGCTGCTCCCGCTGCTGCGCCTGCTACCCCTGCTGTCAAGGCAACTCCCGCAGCACCTGCCTCCGCAGCCAAAGCCGAAGCCGCTCCTGCTGCCAAGGCATCTGCTGCCGCCAAGCCAGCCAAAAAGGCCAAGAAAGCCAAAAAAGCTACTGTCAAGGCATCTGCTGCCCAGTAATCAGACCAAGCAGGTTTGACGCACATGCCCGCTCGCGCGGGCATTTTTTTTGAGTCAAAATCAAGCCATGACACCTATATTGACCCGTCTTTTGATCTTCGCCCTGCTGTGCTGCAGCAACAGTTATGCCCAAGGCACGCCCCAAATGAACTTGCCACGTGTCACACTCACGGCAGGCATGTATCTGGTGGACACTCAGGTGGCGAGCACGCCGGAGCAGCGCGCCACCGGCCTCATGTTTCGCAAGCAGATGGCAGCCGCTGAAGGCATGCTTTTTGTCTTTGAGCAGCCCAGCGAACAATGTTTCTGGATGAAAAATACCCTGTTACCCTTGACTGCCGCCTTTGTGGCCGACGACGGCACCATCGTCAACCTGGCCGACATGGCGCCGCAAACCACCGACTCCCATTGCTCGGCCAAACCGGTGCGCTTTGTGCTGGAAATGAACCAGGGCTGGTTTGCCCAAAAAGGCATCAAGGCGGGCTTCAAGCTCAGCGGCCCACCGTTCAAGTCCCATTAATGGACCGCCTGCGCATTGACAAGTGGCTGTGGGCGGCGCGTTTCTACAAAACACGCACGCTGGCCAGCGAAGAAATCGACAAGGGTCGGGTCCAGGTCAACGGCGTGGCCGTCAAGCCGGCACGTGAGCTCAAGGCGGGCGACAACGTGCTGCTGCGCAACGGGCCCATCAGCTGCACCGTGACCGTGCTGGCGCTCAGCGACAATCGCAGCCCGGCGCCGGTTGCCGCGTTGTTATATCAAGAAACTGAAGATTCCATCTGCCAGCGCCAGCAGGCGGCCGAACAGCGTCGGCTGGCGCCCGAACCGGCCCTGAGTCTGAGCCAAGGCCGCCCTACCAAACGCGACCGCCGCGACACCGAGCAACTGCGCCAGCACGACTGGGACGAACGCTGGAGCGCCAGCCTTAAATCCTGATGTTTGTGGGTCAGACCACTCGCGCAGCGACGTGCTCTGACCCCAACTGATTAGAACGTAATGTTCATGATGGCGGTGTCCTTGACTTCCTCCATCACCACGTAGCTGTGCGACTGCGAAGGCACCGGGATTTTTTGCAGGATGCTGCTCAGCAGGTCACGGTAATCAGGCATGGCATTGAGCCGCGCTTTCACCAGGTAGTCAAAGTTGCCTGAGACCAGATAACACGACATCACCTCGGGCATGTGCAACAGCGCCTTGCGCACCTGGTCAAACACATCGCCCGACTTGGTGGTGAGCGTGATTTCGACAAACACTAACAAGGTTTTGCCAACCGATTTGGGATCAACCTGGGCGTGGTAGCCGGTGATGACACCATTGCGCTCCATGCGCCGCACGCGCTCGGCGCAGGGCGAGGTGGAGAGCCCGATCTGCTCGCCCAGGTCTGTCATCGAGATGCGGCCTTGGCGCTGCAATATGTCGAGTATTTTTTTGTCGATGCGGTCGATTTCAGCCATTTTTTTGGTTTGAGTCTGATTTTTCAGTTGGAGTTTGTATTTTCTTCTGAAATTACGATTTAATACAACAAAATTTGCTGCTGATACCACTCTAAACTTCACGAATCAATCGTTAACAGTGAGGTTCGCATGAAAGTTGTTGTTTTGGGTGCTGGGGTGATCGGCATTTCAACGGCTTACGCCCTGGCACGCGCCGGGGCCGAGGTCACCGTGCTGGAGCGTCAGCCCGGTCCGGCGCTCGAAACCAGCTTTGCCAATGCCGGCCAGGTTTCGCCCGGCTACTCGACACCCTGGGCCGCCCCCGGGATTCCACTCAAGGCACTCAAATGGCTGTTCCAAAAACATGCGCCGCTGGCCTTGCGCGCCGACGGCTCGCTGTTCCAGTTGCGTTGGCTGGCGGGCATGCTGGCCAACTGCACGCCGGCGCGCTACGCCGTGAACAAGGAACGCATGATGCGGGTGTCGGAATACAGCCGCACCTGTCTACAGCAACTGCGCCTGGATACCGGCATCGAGTACGAGCAACGCACCGGCGGGACGCTGCAGGTGTTTCGCTCCCAGGCGCAACTCGATGCCGTGGCGCGCGACCTTGAGGTGTTGCGTGCCTGCGGTGTGGCGCATGAGGTGCTGGACCGTGCCGGGCTGGCCCGGGTGGAACCCGCGCTGGCCCACACGCAGGACCGCTTGCTGGGCGGCCTGTGGCTGCCCCACGATGAAACCGGTGACTGCTTCATGTTTGCCCAGCAACTGGCCGAGAAAGCACGGCAGTTGGGGGTGCAGTTCCGCTACGGCGTCGATGTCAAGCAGCTGCTCATCGACGGCCAGAGCCTGCAAGGTGTGCAACTGGCAGGACCTGAAGCAGAAGTCCTCAAGGCCGACAAGTATGTGCTGGCACTTGGCAGTTACACACGCCAACTGTTACTTCCACTGGGTCTGAACCTGCCGGTGTACCCGGTCAAGGGTTATTCGTTGACCGTACCTTTGCTCGATGCCAGCCTGGCACCGCAATCGACTGTGCTGGACGAAACCTACAAGGTGGCGATCACCCGCTTTGACCATCGCATCCGTGTCGGCGGCATGGCCGAGTTGTGCGGTTTTGACCTGAGCCTGAATCCCAAACGCCGCGCCACGCTGGAAATGGTGACCGCCGACCTGTTTCCCGGCGGCGACCTGCCCAAGGCGGAATTCTGGACCGGCTTGCGCCCGCAAACGCCGGATGGCACACCCATCATCGGCGCCACCCGGCAGTACCCCAACCTGTTCTTGAACACCGGCCACGGCACCTTGGGCTGGACCATGGCGAGCGGCTCCGGGCAATTGTTGGCCGACCTGATCACCGGCCGGCAACCCGCCATCAGCACCGAGGGTCTGGCGCTGGACCGCTACAGCCCGTCCACCCCGATACGCAGCCTGCCCAAGCGGGCTGTCAGCGCCACCGCCTGAGTCCATTCAAAGGCACTCGCGGCGAGGGCACCGCTCCCACGGAGGCACCGCTAAGCTCAATCGCTATTTTTCCAGCACATAGGTGCCCGGCGCATCCGCCAGCGCCGGGAATTTTCGGCTGGTGGTGGCATAGGCTAGCACCATGTCACCGGTGCGCGCATGCAGCCAGGCGGTCCAGTCGGGCCACCAGCTACCCTGCTTCTTCTCGGCCCGGCTGAGCCACCGTTGCGCGTCATCATTGGCCTTGGGGTCGGCCACCCAGTAATTCCGTTTTGGCGGATTCACCGGCGGGTTGACGATACCCAGAATGTGCCCTGAGCTGGACCGAACAAAGCGCACCGGGGTCTCGGGATGAATGTCGCGGCGGATCAAATAACACTGTTGCCAGGGCGCAATATGGTCCTCTTCGGCGGTCACCGCATAGAGTGGCTGGGCGATGCGGTTCAGGTCGATCGACTCGCCGCCAATGCTGAGCGCATCACGCTTGACCAAGTTGTTGTTCAGGTACATCTCGCGCAGGTAGTAAGAATGCATGGCTTGCGGCATGCGCGTGGTGTCGGTGTTCCAGAACAGCACGTCGAAAGGCGGCAGTTGCTCACCCATCAAATAGCTCTTCACCCAGTAATGCCAGATCAGGCTGTTGGAGCGCAGCAGGCGGAACGCACTCGCCATCTCCTCACCATCCAGATAGCCCTTTTTGGCCATCAGGTCCTCCAGCGCGCTGATGCAGGCTTCGTCAATAAACACCTCGATCTCGCCGGGATGCGAAAAATCGGTCAGCGAGGTCAGCAGCGTCCAGTGCGCGACCGGCACCTGGTCTGCGCCATAGCGCTTGTTGGCCCAGGCCATGTAGGTGGCCGCCAGCGTGCCACCGATGCAATAACCCACCAGATGCACCTGCGGCACCTTGCAGAATTCGGTGGTGGCATTGACCAGCGCGTTGATGCCGTCTTGCAGGTAGTCGTCAAAACGAACGTCACGCATGTCGGCGGTCGGGTTTTTCCAGCTGCTGATGAACACCGAAAAACCCTGGTCGGTTAAATGCTTGACCAGGCTCTTCTTTTCGGTCAAGTCAAGAATGTAGAACTTGTTGATCCACGGCGTGACGATCAGAATGGGCATGGCGCGCACCTGTTTGGTGGTGGGCGCATAGTGGATCAGCTCCACCAGCCGGTTGCGAAATATCACCTTGCCGGGCGTGGTGGCCAGGTCCTCGCCCACGACAAAGGCATCGGGCTCGACCATCTGGATGTTTTTGGCGGCCACGTCACGCAAGAAATTCTTGAAGCCTTCCTGCAGGCTCTCACCGTTGGTTTCAATGGCGCGGGCCATGGCCTGCGGATTGAGCCAGAAAAAATTGGTGGGCGCCATCTTGTTGAGCCAGTTGCGCTGCCAGAACGCGGCTTGGCGGCGCGCGTGACCGGACAAGCCGGGTGTTTCCAGGCAGATCTTTTGCAGCCGGTTGGAAAACGTCAGATACCATTCCTTGAGGATGTCCCAAGGAGCCGACTCGGTCCAGATCGGATCGGCAAAGCGGGCATCCGCGGGGTTTTGTTCATACACCTCGTGGGCAGGCATGCCGAGCATGTGCCGTGCGGCGTGGTCATAGAGTGCAATCACGTCGGCAGCGACATCGTCAACCGCCCGCATGAAATCCTGCGGGTGCAACATCAAGGCCACCTGTGCGTTGATCTGGGAAGACACAATGCCGAAAGGATCGACCTGTTTGTTGACGGCGCGAATGGCCGCTTCGAGCGGTGCCAGGCTCGCGCCTTCAACCCCTTCCATGTGCGCAATTTGACGAGTGAACATGATGAATGACCTCCAGTTGTCAGGTCGAACATGCTACACCGCAGGTCCAAAAAAAAACCCACATAAATCAATACATGGGGTTTATTCAACGGAGTCGTTCACATCATCCCCTGCAACGCGCATGAATGCTAGGTTTCAAGATTAGATTGTTTACCAATACCCCCATAAATACCCCCAATGAATTTGGAGGCACACTTTCTGTCAGCCTAAGTGCAGTTTAGCGTCCAACAATCGACAACAAAAAATATTGCTTTGTTGCGTCAATCCAACTTGACTACTTCGCACCTGACTGATTTGCTTCACTCTGCCCAGCAGCCCTGAATTCTTCATAGGCCTTGTCCCAATCCACGTTGGGGAATGCGTCTTTGACTGACTCCAGAAAGTCATCACGGTTCAAGGTCTCGAAAGTCACGTCCTTGTAACGCTCGTCAAGCTTCATTTCT
The DNA here is from genome assembly GCF_028689295.1 of Rhodoferax sp. Taxonomy (GTDB): domain Bacteria; phylum Pseudomonadota; class Gammaproteobacteria; order Burkholderiales; family Burkholderiaceae_C; genus Rhodoferax. The sequence goes on along the minus strand of NZ_JAQTWL010000010.1, from coordinate 31,202 downwards.
TGAATCAAAGACTCAGCAGTGGGGAAGACCCGATCCAACTCACCGTTGAGCCACTTTTGCGCATTTGCTACGGAAATCTCCCCGCTGACCGATTGTCCGAGCAGTGCATCAGGCTTAGCCTCAATGACACGCGCTTGGTAGTAAGCCACTATCTGTGTGCGCGATTCATCGAGGTGCGTCTGGAGCCCGGCAGCAACTGCCTTTTGGTGCGTCTCCAGCTTGGTGCGGAATTCTGTCAGTCTGGCAACCAAATGCGGCTTGGCTGCTTTCAACACGACCCGCCCATGATCCTTGCCCAGTGAGGGCGTGAAATTCTTGCGAATCTCGTTCAGTGCATCTTCCAGCGGTTTGGACGACAGCTTGCTACCCTTCTCGATCAATTCAAAGGTGGTGCGCAAACGGGTTTCCAGGTCTTTGCTGCCTCCCAACTTCTGGATGCTGAGTGGAATCGCCATGCGGTGGCGCTGGATGGCCGCGCCGGACAGACTCAGCTCCACATACTGCAAATACGGTTCAAACACGCGCACCTGCCGCGCCAGGTCAAAGCGCACCGGTGGCACCTCTTTAAGGCTGGTTGCTACATCGGTCAACTGCGCCGCCGTAATGGGTGCCGACACCACATCCACGGTCAAGGCTTCGATGTGTTGTTTTGCCTCTGGCGTTTTGGCCTGGGCCACGGCAATCGCTTTGGCTGCCGGTGACAGCCTCGCCAGCGCCTGTGCCACCTGTTCGCCCGACATGCGCATTGCGTTGGACGCAGCGCCATCGGAGGGCTCTGCTTCCAAATACAACGCCGTGGGTGTGAATATGTAGCCCTCGTTATCCACCACAACCAAAGCGGTGCGCAAGCCGGGTGAACTTTGCACCGCAATACCAGCGTCAAGCAACAGGGTCACCGCGCCAATGTCGCCATAGCCCATGCGCATGACGCGGTCGTCAAAATCCAGACTCACGGTGAGCATTTCTTTGCCTAACCGACCAGCCGTCTCCACCATGGCCTGCGCCAAATCCAATTGGATACCCGGTGCGGCGTAACACACGGCATACTGCGCACGCCGAACTTGGTCGGCAATCCGAACCGGCGACAAAGAACAAAAAAGTGCATTGGCGTTCATGGGTAACCTTTGGATAAATGAACCGTTCAGTCGCCAAGATGAAACCATTCATCTTCGGTCAAGCCGCGCAAAAACACCGCGACCGCCTCCAGTTCGCCATGCTCGGCGGCCCACTTGATGTGCTCCGCCAATCGAAGCATTTTTAGGAGTGCAGGTGTGTCATACCATGCGCCAAGAATCAGCGGCAACGGCGGTTGCCAGCCAGACCCAACACGGCTGCGATTTGGCAACAACTCCCAGAGCGCGCTCCACCGCTGTGGCATGGGGCAAACGCGCGAGTTCTCGCGGCAATAGGCCGTCAGACTTGCAGTCGATTCGATTGCATTGAACTGTTTGTCGGTATCTTGAGGGTTTGTAGTCATGGTGTCAGTCAAGATCATGATGGATGGTTTTGGCGTTACTGCTCATGACTTATCAGCACCAGAGCTTTTGCCGCCCGTCTGCCGTCGAAAACGCCACCGTAAGGGGAGGTCAATTTGTCGCCCCCCTTTGAACGTCATTACCCAAATCGGGTGCGCGCCTCCGCGTCTTCTGCCAACACTCCGCCGGATCGCCGGCGCCGGCACGATGGCGGCGCACTTCAGCATGATGCTCGTTAGCCATCAGCCCTTCTTCTTTGGTGGACTTTTCGAGCGCCCCTCGACATACCACTCAAACAGGCGGGCAAAGAATTCCTTCGACACTTCGTCGTCTTCGCTAACTTTCTTGTAGAACTTGAAGTTATCGTTCACCAGGTCTTCAAATGCATCTTTAGCTACCTGCTGGAAGGTAGCTTCCACAGCGTGACGCGAGCCGTTCTTGAGCTGCTGCTGTAATGCCTCGTCTTCCCCGATCTTCTTTTCGAGGTGTTTGATCACCATGACCTCATCTTCGGTGAACGAGGTATTGAAACGCGTGTTTAGGTCTCCAATGATCTTCGAGAGCGCCTCGTACTCTCCGTCCGTCAAGGTGGCTCCACCGCCGTAGTTGAGCGGATCAACCTTCGTTTCACCGCGCTTCAGTCCAATATCCTTTTTGTCGTTCTTGCGCACGGCGAGCTTTTCCATGTCCACCATGCCAAGCACCTCCAGCGGCAACTCGCCCTTCTTGGCAGGCAGCTTCGGCAGCAGGAACCGCAGGAACACGTAGAGTTTTTCCAGCCCAACATCTCGGAGCGGAACAAGGTGTGAGATGAACGAGTAGAGCTTCACGAAATCCCGCGCCTTGGACTTGTAGTCCACTTGCTCTTCTTCGGCTTCCTTCTTCCACTTCGCTGCCACCAGATCGACGGCGGCGTGGAGCTTGTCAATCTTCGGCTTATCAACAAACCAAAGCTTGGCGAACGCCTCCACATCTGCCGCCTCATGAATGGCGAATTTATCGAGGTCGGTGCGGATGTTGTAGAGCTGGTGCGGGTCGGTCTCCTTTGAAAGCGTGATGCGGTCGTAAAACGGCTGAAATCCCTTCTCTATGTCCTCGGCGCTGTTTTCAAAGTCCAGCACAAAGGTCTCTTCCTTGCCGGCCATGGTGCGGTTCAGTCGCGAGAGCGTCTGCACGCACGCCACGCCGCTGAGCTTCTTGTCCACATACATCGCCATCAGCTTGGGCTGATCGAAGCCGGTTTGGAACTTGCTTGCCACGATCAGGAAGCGGCAGTCGTCCGCCTCGAACCGATCCGCCGTCGCCGCTTGGGGGAATCCGTTCATCTTGGCTTCGGTGTATTCCTTGCCGTCCTTGGAATCTTTTACCACGTCGGTGAACGCCACCAGCGCCTTGAATGGACTGCCGATGGATTTCAAATAGGCATCCACGGCCAGCCGGTATCGCACTGCGTGCAGCCGCGAGGAAGTGACGATCATCGCCTTGGCTTTGCCGCCCAGCTTGGCGCTGACCGACGTTTGAAAGTGATCCACGATGATGGCCACCTTCTTGGCGATGGTGCGCTCGTGGCGGCTGACGAACTGCCTGAGCAGGGTCTTGGCCTTGACCTCATCGACCCTGGGATCGTCCTTCACCTTCTTTAGCAGCTTCCAGTACTGGTCATAGGTGGCGTAGTTCTTTAGAACATCGAGAATAAAGCCCTCCTCGATCGCTTGGCGCATGGTGTAGAGGCTGCAGGGCTTGTAAGTGCCATCCGCCTGCCTAGTGCCGAACTGTCGCAAGGTCTCGGGCTTGGGTGTGGCGGTGAATGCGAAGTGGCTCACATTCTTTTGCGGGCCGCGATGCTTCAGCTCCTCCAGAATCCGATCCTCGACAGTCTTCTCCTCTTCGTCGTTCTGCTCGTCTTCCGAAGCATAGGACAACACTTTTTCCACCGCCTTGGCACTGTCACCACCCTGCGAGGAGTGCGCTTCATCCACGATCACCGCAAAGCGCTCACCCGGTAGCTCACCCATGCTGTCCATGATGACGCCGAACTTTTGCAGCGTGGTGACGATGATGCGCTTGCCGTCTTCCAGCGCCGTCTTGAGATCCTTCGCGGTCATTCCGTCATCGGCGGCGATGTTGACCAGCATGCCCGGGGTCTCGATCACTTGCTTCAACGTGCGTTGCAACTGGCGGTCGATGACCCGCCGATCCGAGATCACGATCACTGAGCTGAACACCGGTTTGCCGTCCGGCGTGTGCAGGGTGGCCAGGCTATTGGCCAGCCAGGCGATGCAGTTGGTTTTACCGCTGCCGGCGCTGTGCTGGTTTAGGTAACGCCGACCGGCCCCGTGCTTCTGGGCGTCGGCGCCCAGCTCGCGCACGCAAGTCAGTTGGTGAAAGCGCGGGAAGATTTGCCGTTGTTTGCCGGTTGGCCGGCCCTTGTCATCCAGCACATCTACCACGCGGATGAAGCGCTGGATCAGGTCGAGGATGCGCGGCTTCTGCCAGACATCCTGCCACAGGTAACTGGTCGCATAGCCGACCTTGCAGGGCGGATTGCCCGCACCGCCGTCCGCGCCTTGATTGAATGGCAGAAACTGGGTTTTGGCGCCGGCGAGTTCGGTAGTCACATAGACCAAATCATTGTCCACGGCAAAGTGGGCGAGGCAGCGCTTGAAGCGGAACAGCGGCTCCTTGGGGTCCCGTGTGGCTTTGTATTGCTTCAGTGCGTGAGTCACATTTTGCCCAGAGATCTGGTTCTTCAGCTCGATGGTGAAGATGGGCAAGCCGTTCAGAAAAATGCCCATGTCGAGCGACTTCTCGTCTTGATCGGAGAACTTCACCTGCCGCTGCAGGTGGAGGAGGTTTTCTTTATAGAGCCGCCGGCTTTCCTCGGCCACCGGGTTGGTTGGCTCGAAATAGCAAAGGTCGAAATGCCCACCGCCGTGAATGTCGAAGCCTTTGCGCAGGGCGTGCAGCGTGCCTTCCTTGTCCACCACGTCCTTAATGCGCTTGAGCAGGTTGCGCTTGGCCTGATCCAGATCATCGATCAGCTCGCAGTAGTCGGCCCACTTCTTTGTTTGTGTGGCGCGGATGAACTGGATGACCGTTGCAGGCCGCAGGCACAGTGCTTTGTCGTAGTCGTCCTGCTTGGCGCCGAAGAAGCCATGCGACTTCAGCAATACATCTTCGATGTGTTCTTCAAACGTGTATTCAGAAGTGATTTTGGCCATGGTTAGTTCCGGGGTTGCGTCGCAGCGACGACCGGCTTTGGAGGTCTGTTTAGTTTTCTGACTAACGCGGTAACTTTATTAAAGAGTGGCACCCCAGCTTCTGCGGTGGCTTGTGCTTCTCGCAGCCGTGCTTTCCAATCCTTGGGGTCATCCTCAACAAGTTTGGCCATTTGATGAAGCGCTTCATTTCGACGATTGGCCCATGCTTTAATGGCTTCGTAAACGGACTTCGCCTCGTCGCTCTCATTAGATAGGGCGCTGCATAGCTCCTGGGTCAGTTTCCCAAGCGTGGAAAACTCTCGTTTATTGACTCCTTGTTGGTGAAGCCAAGCCAAACGCGCTTCAAGCCGATCAGCCATCATGCTTTCGAGCAGCGCAATGGACTCAAGCGGATAACGATGTTCAATAGCATTGTTAATTCGGGTAATTGCATTACCGTAAAGTCTTCTCCTGGCTTGGGCCGGACCCGACTTGGGGCCGGCATTTACGGCGCGGACCTTTTTCAATTTTGCTGCACTTGTCATGATTAGTTTTCTGTTGGCTGACACACATCAATCTGACCGGTGACGGCGGCAGAGATTAGCGCGGTGCGGCGTTCTTGTAGGAGGACGATGGCGCGTTGGGCTTCGGCGGTGAGTGCGTAGAATTTGGATAGCTCCTTACCAAGAAACGAAGCGACTTCCTTCTGCCGTGCGAGTGGCGGGAAACAACCCAACACGCGAACGAGATTCTGAATCGAAAGCCTTGGAAGTCCGGCGCCTTTTACAAAGGATTCGACTTGACCCGCGACGATACCCGATTGGCAAAGATAGTTTAGGTAATCGGGATCAAGAGTCTTTGCTTTTGGACGGATGATGATTAGTGACGATGCAACAACAAAGTCGCGGTCCTCTTTCACAACAACGGTCCGTCCAATTGTTCCATCTTTGCTGAAAAGCACGTCCCCAACCAAGGGCTTGCAGCCAGTCCTAACTAAATACGCGAAGCTTTCCTCCGAAGTTCGTAAGCAGTTGTCGAAGTCGATCAAATCATCTGATGTATCCTTCGTAGAGACAAATGGATAGATGCCGTTCACCGTATCCGGCGATATGTGCGCGCCATCCGTAATGGTTTCAGCGTAGTGCTTTATTGAGGCAATCTCCCACCCCTCCGGCACATCGCCGAGCCATTTGATGCCGGAAGGCTTCATTGGGGCGTTGGGGTTGATGCCTTTGGTGACGGCGTGGGAGATGACGGCCTGGCGCTTTTCTTTCAGCAGTTCCATCAACCGCCGCTGCTCCGCCACCAGCTTGTCAATCTTCCCAGTCTCCCGGTCCAGAAACTGCGCAATGGCGGTTTGATCATGGTTTGCTGGAGTGGGGAGCTGAAAATTTTTAAGAAGAGAAGTTGAAACACCACCTATCAATCCTGTTAATGAGAGTCCAAATTTGTCTTTGAAATTCTGAGTTTGAGAAAAATAGAATCTAAATTTGTTGTTTTGCTTCGATGAGAAACAGCACAGTTTATTTACAAAGCAAACATCGTGATTAAGCAAAGCCACTTTCCTACCCGCGCTTCCTCCCTCGATGCATAGAAGAAAGGTGCCACTTTCGGCTACTTTCAGATTGCATTTTTCTTTGGGAATTTTGAGTCCATTTTCATACTGAACCTCATGGGTTTCCAAATCTATATCCTTTGAAGATATATAAGGGAACGATTCAGGGTCGGTGCTTTCATACAACACCTTTTCAGACTCGTTTAGGCTGTTCCCCGTATAAATGAGAGTTGAGTATTTCAAGGGCTTTACGTCCCAATGCACCGGCACATCCCCCAGCCATTCCACCCCGCTGGCCTTGTATTTCGGATAACGCGGGAAGCTCATTGGGTCAGCCCTCCGATCATCGTGAGGATGCGGTCGGTGACAGCCTTCAGGTCGGCATCGATCGCGCTCAGGGGTCGGGGCGGCTGGAACACATAGAAGTGCCGGTTGAACGGGATCTCGTAGCCGACGCGCCCCACCTGGCCGTCCTTGTCGTCGCAGTAGGCGGAATCAATCCACGCATCAGGCACATGCGGTGTCACTTCGCGGGCAAAGTACGTTTCAATCGACTCCTTGAGCGGCACATTCTCGGTGTCGTTCAGGTCGGTGTCGGGCTCGGGGTTGCCGTCGCTGTCGCGGCAGATCTCGGCGGCGTCATCGCGCTCGCCGATGCCACCCAGAATGGCTTTGAGCACGGGGGCTTTGAGCTTCAAGCCCGCCTTCTTGAGCGTGGCCTCCAGTTCGGCGGTGAACTTGTCGCGGCAGATGAAGGTCTTGCCCGCGAGGATTTGCAAGGCGGCGCGGACCTCCGCTTGCAGGGCGAGGCCCTCTCTCTCCTCCCGCTTCTGCTCGGCAGGGTCTTTCTTCTTGCTCACCGCCAGATTCTTGAAGGCCGCCTGTGCATCGAGACGGGCGAGCGACTCGGCATTGACCTCAAAGTGCAGCTTGAGCGGGCGCAGCACCTTGATCTCGCGGTAGCCGAAATCGGTGGTGTCGAACATCTTGACATGCGGGCCAGGCTCGCGGTCCTTGACCAGCTTGAGGATGGCCTGCTTGTGGGTGTCGGTGATCTCGCGGCGTTTGCTTCCGAGACTCTTGGACATGCCCGACCAGAATTGCTCTCCCGAGGCATCCACCAGCATAACCTTGCCCTTGTGTTTGGCAGGTTTGCGATTGCTGAGCAGCCAGATGTAGGTGCCGATGCCGGTGTTGTAAAAGATCTGCTGCGGCAGGGCGACGATGGCCTCCAGCCAGTCGTTTTCCATGATCCAGCGGCGGATTTCCGATTCGCCCGAGCCCGCGCCGCCGGTGAAGAGCGGCGAGCCGTTAAGAATGATGCCGATGTAGCTCTGGGATTCCTCCGGGTCGTTCATCCGGGCGATGAGGTGCTGCAAGAAGAGCATCTGGCCATCCGACTTGCGCGGCAGACCAGCTCCGAAGCGGCCATCGAAACCTCGTGCCGCCTCAGCGGTGACGGCGTCGTAGTCCTTGCTCCACTCGTAGCCGTAGGGTGGATTCACGAACTGGAGGTCGAAGCGCATGTCCGAGAGCTGGTCGTTGGAGAGAGTGCTGCCGAGCTTGATGTTTTCCGCGTCCTTGCCCTCGGGCTCCAGAATAAGCATGTCGGCGCGGGCGATGGCCCAGGTGAACGGGTTCAGCTCCTGCCCGTAGAGAAAGACCTTGGCCTGCGGGTTGATCTGAAGAACGTGCTCCTTGGTGATGGAGAGGATGCCGCCGGTGCCGCAGCCGCAGTCATAGACCGTGCGGGTGACGCCCTCGGTGCCTGCCAGCTCGGTGTCGAGCATGAGCACCAGATCCACCATCAGGTGGATGGCATCGCGGGGCGTGAAGTGTTCGCCGGGGTTTGCGTTTAAGGATTCGTTGAACTTGCGCAGCAAGTGCTCGAAGACATAGCCCATCGCGTGGTTAGACATGGAGGAGGGCCGCAGGTCCACCTTGCTCTTCTCATTGAAGCGCTCCATGAGCAGGTAGAGCAGGTTGACCCGACCGAGGTCGCGGATAGTGTCATCGAAATTGAAGGCGGCGAATATCTCGCGGACATTGGGCGAGAAACCCATCACATACTGGCGCAGGTTCAGCGCCAGATTGGCGTCATCGTGCAGTAGGCTTTCGTAGCTGAACTTGGAGGTGTTGTAGAAGGCGTAACCGGCAGCGCGGCACAATTGCCCGTGGCGGTTCTCAAGGCCCTTCTCCTTCAGCGTGTGCTCGGTCTCTAGCACCTTGGCCTTGGTTTTCTCCAGGGCGTAGTCCAGACGGCGCAGCACGGTGAAGGGCAGGATGATCTTCTGGAACTCGCTTTTCTGGAAAGCACCGTTGAGGAGGTCGGCAATCGCCCAAAGGAAGCTGACGACGGGGTTGAATTTGGAGGTGTCGTTCATGGTAGTAGGGGTCCGGTTGCATGCGTGTTTGGGGTTATTGGTATTCGTAATTAATTTTGGAACCGCGCTTGCCCTTCGGTGTCTGCACCTCGTGCTCCTGAATCTCAACCCCTTCGCGCCCGCAATAATCCTGAAGCATCATTTCAATCATGTTGGCGATGGATCGGTGGACGCGGTCGGTGACAGTACATAACGCTTCTTTCAAGTTGGACTCAATGCGCAAGGTCAGCGTGGTGGTCTTGGCAATGACGTTTTGGCCGTAGATATACTGCAATGTACAGCAAGGTTCAGAGTTGTTCGATGGCGTGGCCTCCACGTCGAAGAAGGGAGCAAAACTATGGCAGGGCACTATTCCCCCAAATCGTTTTTTCGTCATGCACCCAATGCCATGCTGATGAAGTACTTTGCCAATCATGGTGTACTGACAGAGTATGACTTTAGTGAAATAACCGAGACGAAAATTGAGCCGATCTACCAAGCATGGTTGTCATTGCCAGATACCCAACGCGGGGAAATGGAGCGGGATTTTAAGGAGATTGATACCTTGGCTTGTGAGGGCGGCGTCAAGGCGATCATTGATGAGGCTGACTGGCACGATGAAAACTTAGCCGAAATGCTCAGCACGCATGAGAGCTTCCACGAAAAGGCTTTTTGGGTTTTTCTCGAACGCCCCAAGTACTGGCCTGCCGCGAGTGCATTCTGTCGTGCCGACTCAATTAGTACAAGTCAGTGGAATGAGTGCAGAACCATAAATCACGCCCCCGCATTGGTTGATGAAAAAAGCGTCCAGGAATTGGGGAAGATATTGAGCCATTATTTCCACAACAAAGAGGGGCGCGGCAAAAATTGCACGGTTGAGCCATATCGACGCGGGAAGCTGGACTATTTTTTTGCCTACCCTGAAGATTATGCGCACGCCAGCATTGATTGGGATGGAGCAACACTCAAGCGTTCAGCCCGCCACCCCGCCTTTGAAATCATCTTTGTCTATTCGCAGGATGAAGGAAAAATCAGCCTCTACATGAAGGGCAACAGAGACACCAAAAAAGAAGTTCGCGCGCTGTTTGCGGATACGGTGCTTGGTCTAGAGCTTGGTGAATTTGTTGAAGATGATCGTGTCTATGATCTTGCCCCACTGCAAGGCAGTAATCCAGCTTTTCAGTTTTCACCCGAATCAGGCATTCAGAGTGTCGCTATCAAGAAATTTAGACTGGCGATCAATGGCACTAAAGAGCGCATCACTCTTGAGTCGAATCCAGCACAGAACCTGAACGCGATCTATGAATTGCGAGATAAGTTGTGCCAGACAATTCCGCTTTCTCAAATGACCATTACGCAGGTGGGCATCTTGGTTACGTATGTACCCGATCCAGAAACAGGGAGAAATAGCTCACGGAGTTTCGATATAAATTGGCCAAACTCCTGTTCGTTAAAGCACGACGGGAAAGATGCCGCTATTCGCAAAATGCTCATTGCATCAGGAATTGAGCCACGATTACGGTAGCCGCTAATTGTGATAAATCGCAGCAACCCGCTGGAAGTCCTACTTGAAAGATTAGGCTGCGCTGATCCCGCAAAGGGTGCTTTCTTTTTCTGGGATGAAGTGAAAGATTGGCCTGCTGGCGCACTTGATGTATTGGTAACAGGCGGCCTTTTACGGCCAGCCCAACCGATGACCACCATTGAATGCGATGGGTGTGAAGAAAAATGCATCAACAAGCCTGTGGTTGTTTATCCAGCGCAGGAAGATAAGCCGGGACGGGCATTTGTTGTCTGTGACGAGCGCGATGGTATGGGGCGCATTCGCGTCAGCTTTGACCGTATGAGACAGTGGCAAACAACATGCGACTTGATTGCCGATGTAGTGGCACGTTTACTGGGTGCCAGTGCGTCGGCATCCACGGCGTCAATATCCAGACAATGGCATCTCGGCGTATTGAAGGGGAAAAAGCACAAGAGCCGGGTCACGCTGCTGGCGGATGGTGGCCTCAGCCTTGCGTTTGCCGGCCACACGGTTCCGATAGTAGAGGTGCTGGCCATCAAGAATGAAGCTCTCGCCCTGGATAAAGGCGAATTGATTCGTTTGGTGGACAAACCGGCTAGTGATGTAGAACCAGAAATCCCGGAACAACGTCGCGACAGGCTCCGGGCACGCGTTCGTGAAGAGAGAGCGACGGGCACCAGGGCGTTTCTTCGAAGAGTGGCTGAGGAAGAGGGAATCTCCGTGTCACGCCTCAAGCAGCTCACGTCGGCAGAACCTTCTTCCACCAATATGTGGTCAGGATTAAGCACAGTACAAAAGAACGGGGATAGCTTGAAGAAGATTAAACCCAAGCGATGACGCCCGCTTCATGAGTCAGCTTGCGGGCTAGCCCCCTAGCTACTTCCCAATGACGGCATGTTTAACAACGCCCAACAAGGTGCCAACATGCTGCAAACCATCTTTCGGCTTCCTGCCGTCAAGTCTGAATCCGGTTATTCCCGTTCCACGATCTACCTGCGAATTTCACAAGGGTTGTGGACCAAACAAATCAGCTTGGGGCCGCGCTGTATCGGTTGGCCCGCAAACGAGGTCTCTGCGCTGAATGCGGCCCGCATCTCAGGCAAGACCGATGCCGAAATCCGTGACCTGGTGGTGAAGCTGGAAGCGGCACGCAAGGCCGTGGTCTAAGGTGGCCGCAATGAACGCACCTTTGACAGTTTTTGCGCCCGACCCGATCGAAACCGACACAACCGGCAAAACCTACCAAGTCAGCAATGATGAGTTCATGCTGGCCGTGTTTGGCGGGGGCATGGCCGATGCGCTGGGCGATGCACGACCGGTGTTGGTGAGTTTTGATGGCAACCCTGCCAACGTGCCCGCCAGGGTATGGGCTGGCCGGCCGTGGCTGCGGGATGCCGACCTAGCCACCGCCCTGCCCGTCAGCGCCAACAATTACTTCAGCCTGGCCGTGTTCCGCCCCGACGAAGCAGGCCAGTACCGGCGCCAGAAGGCACGTTTTGCTGCGCTGTATGCGGTGATGCTCGACGACGTTGGCACCAAGGTGGTGATGGAGCGGCTGACTTTGACGCCGTCGTGGTTGATCGAAACTTCGCCCGGCAACCATCAGGCGGGCTATCTGCTGCGCGAACCCCTGGTGGACGGTCCCACTGCGGACCGGTTGATGAACGCCATCATTGCCGCTGGCCTGTGCGACCCCGGTGCCAACGGCCCCAGAGCACGGCTGGCCCGGCTGCCGGTGGCGATGAATGGCAAGCACACGCCGCCTTTCTCCTGCCGGATGGTGGCGTGGTCACCCGAGTTGCGCTACTCATTGGACGAACTGGCGGACGGACTAGAGCTGGAGCTGACACCAAATTCACGCCCCAAGCGGCAAAGCACGCGCAGTGTGCAACAGCGCCCCAGCGATGGCGACCCCGTGTGGATACCGCGCCCTGATGAAAACAGCGTGCTGGTCGCCTTGCATGATCGCGGCCTGTACAAGGCGCCGCTTGGGGATGGCAAGCACGACATCACCTGCCCCTGGGTGCAGGAGCACACGGTTGCAGCCGATGGCGGCACCGCTTACTTTGAGCCTGATGACAACTGGCCCATTGGTGGCTTCAAATGCCTGCACGGTCACTGCGCTGAGCGCCATGTGCGCGACCTGCTGCAATTTGTCGGCATCGAAGTCAATGCGGCCCGCATGAAGCCCACCATCCGCATCATGGCCGGGGAAATTCACCGGGTGGTGGATGCTGCTGAACGTGAACTGGCGCAGTCGCACCGCCACTACCAGCGCGGTGGTCTGATCGTCACCATCGTGACCGACCCCGGCACCCGCGAAACCCGTGTGCAAGACATCAGCCCACCCGCCTTGGTGCGCGCCCTGGCCGGCGCAGCCACCTGGGAACGCTTTGATGCCCGTGCCGAAGACTGGTGCCGCACCGACCCGCCGGCGCGCCATGCCGCCGTGCTGTTTGACTCCACCAGCTACCACCACCTGCCTGTGCTCAGTGGCCTGACGCGCCAACCCTACTTGCGCCCGGATGGCAGCTTGATGATGGCTGCGGGGTATGACTCGGCCACCGGCATGTTTGGCGTGTTTGATGCGCGTGAGTTTTCTGTTCCGAAGAATCCGACCCGAAACGATGCGCTGGCTGCGCTGGCGGTGCTGAAAGACCTTTTGGCAGAGTTCAGCTTCGCGAGCGATACCGACTTGTCTGCCGCATTGGTCGCCATGCAGACCGCCACGGTGCGCCCCAGCCTGCCCCATGCGCCGATGATTCATGTGCGGGCGCACATGGTGGGCTCGGGCAAGTCGTACTTGTGTGAATTGATCACGGCACTGGCCACGCCCCAGCGCGGCACGCCCACCACCTTCCCTGGCGACGACGAGGAATGCAGAAAACTGCTGCTGGCCGAGTTGTTGCGGGCGCCAGCAGTGATTGAGTTTGACAATTTGACGGGTGATCTGGTGGCGCACAAGAGCCTGTGCACGGTGCTGACCTCTGAGCACATGAGTGGGCGCATTCTGGGTGTGTCCAAAACAGCCACTGTCAATACGCGCGCCTTGTTTTTGTCCAGCGGCAATAACGTGGGGCCGGTGCAGGACATGACCCGGCGCTGCATCAGCATCCATTTGGACCCCGGCTGTGAAGTGCCAGCGGCGCGCAGCTTCACCCGGCCGGATTTGGTGCGCGATGTGCTGCGCGAGCGTGGGCGCTATGTGTCAGCGGCCTTGACCATCGTGCGCGCCTGGATCGTGGCCGGTAGGCCCAAGGCAGAGTGCAAGTCACTGGCGGGTTTTGGCGACTGGTCAGACCTTTGCCGACAGCCGCTGCTGTGGCTCGGGATGGCAGACCCAACGGCGTCGGTATTCAAGGCCATGGCCGATGACCCGGATCGTGAAACGCTGGGCCGCCTTCTGACCGCCTGGCAAGACGTTTTCGGCAAGACGGCGGCGATGGTGCGCGAGGCCGTCAAACAGGCAGAGAATATCGCTGCCAAACGAGTGGAACTGCGGGAAGTGCTGCGTGACATTGCCGACGAGCGCGGTGAGATCAACCGCCGCAAGCTGGGTTGGTGGATCAAGCGACATGCCGGGCGCATTGTGGATGGGCGGCGCTTTGTGCGTGGCAGTGGCAACGGCTCGGCGGAGGCCTGGCAGGTGGAGTCCACTTTGTCGGTTTCGCCGGTTTTACCGGTTTCTGTCCCGCCTGGCGCAAGAAGTGGCGGCGTTGCTGACGACAGCAGTGCCTATGCCCGCGCAAGCCGCGGTGAGTGACTGACATGACGGAGCAACACCATGTCTAAGCGCCACCCAAACCCCCGATTGGCCAAAATCCACCGCAACTACTCGGTGGAGGAGATCGCCACCCTGTATGGGGTCCACAAGAATACCGTGCGGAATTGGGTGAAGGACGGAATGCCGACCAACGATGACCGGCGGCCAATGTTGATCTTGGGCCGCGACCTGTTTGCCTTCCTGCAGGCCAAAAGAGTGAAGAACAAGCGCCCCTGCCAGCCGGGTGAAATCTATTGTGTGCGCTGCCGTACGACACAAAAGCCCGCCGGTGCCATGGCCGAGTACCAGCCGTTGACTGGCACGTCAGGCAACCTGGTGGGCATCTGCCCCAGTTGCGAATCGATGATGTACCGGCGGGTCAACTTGGCCATGCTGGCGCTGGTTGGCACGGGATTGGACGTCACACTGGTGCAAGCCCTGCCACACATAGACGAGAGCACCCAGCCCTGCGTAAACAGTGACTTCAACTAGGGAGCAACAGACCATGACAACACACAACCCCAACAATGAACGAATCAAGCGTAAATACTTTGCGTATTTGAAGGAGGCCAAGCGCCACAGCGAGCCAACGGTGGACGCGGTGGCCAAGGCACTAGCCCGATTTGAGGAGGACAACAAGCACCGTGATTTCAAGTCGTTTCACTTCGAGCAGGCCATTGCCTTCAAGCGCCGCCTGACAGAACAAAAGAACCAGCAGACGGGTGAGAAGCTGAGCAAGGCGACCTTGCACGCGACGCTGGCCAACGTCAAAGCCTTCTTCCATTGGCTGGCCGGGCAGCCGGGCTACAAGTCGCGGCTTCAGTATTCTGATGCCGACTACTTCAACTTGTCTGAAAAAGATGTTCGGGTTGCGAATGCCCGGCGGGACCAGGTGGGGCCGACGCTGGAGCAGGCGAAGCACGTCATTGCCCTGATGCCGGCTGCCACCGCGATAGAACGCAGGGATCGCGCCCTGATCGCATTCACTCTGCTGACCGGCGCGCGTGACAGCGCCATTGCGTCGATGAAGCTCAAGCACGTCAACTTGATTGCGGGCTGCGTCGATCAGGATGCGCGCGAGGTCAAAACCAAGTTCAGCAAGACATTCACCACCTACTTTTTCCCGGTCGGCGAGGAGATTCACCAGATGGTGGTGGACTGGGTGGCGTATTTGCGCGAGGAGATGCTGTGGGGCAACGATGACCCGTTGTTTCCGGCGACGCGCATTGCCGTCAGTGCGGCACGCAAATTTGAAGCGGTTGGGCTGGAGCGGGCGCACTGGAGCAGCGCGGCGCGTATTCGCACCATCTTTCGGGATGCGTTCACCAGCGCGGGGCTGCCGTACTTCAACCCGCACAGTTTCAGAAACACGCTGGTGCGGCTGGGTCAGGCGGTCTGCAAAACGCCGGAAGAGTTCAAGGCGTGGAGCCAAAACCTGGGGCATGAGAAAGTGCTGACGACCTTTCTGAGCTACGGGCAGGTGGAGAGCCCGCGCCAAGGGCAGATCATTCGGGCGTTGGCGACACCGCATGTCACGGCTGGGCAGACGGATGTGGGTGAGCTGGCGCGGGCGTTGATGCGAGAGATGCGGATCGCGATTTGATGCCACCGCTTCAGCGCGGTTGAGGGAGCCCCCACGGGGGGCGGACGGGCAGAACGCGCGGGCAAAGCTGCGAAGCAAGCAAGCCCAGGGGTGGGCGGGGGCAAACACAAGATGCACGACGAAGCCGCTGGCCAAAGCCATGCGCATAGCGCCTGACTGATACCAGAGCGCCAGCACAACACGAGGGCGGCAGGCGGCGGCACGTCAGACGCGCAGCGGCTGGGGAGTGCAGACGGCTGACAAGCCCGGACCAGCGTAGGCCACTTTGCATAATGCCTGCTGCGTAAACCCGCAAGGGCGCGAAGCGGTGGACGACACCAAAGGAGCTGCGCGACTGACTGGCGGGCACTTCACGCAGTGGGGCCTTATGTAAAAGCGAAGCGTGTGGCCGAAGCTGTGGATACCGTCACTGCCGTAAATCCGGCGCCCAGCCACGATGCGCAGCGAGCCGTGGCCACACCCAGCGCCACGGCGCTCTGGCTGCCATACTGCGAAGCACTGGCCATGTACCTCTGCGGGCGACTGCGCGGGGTGCAGCAGCGCCGCGCGCACTGACTGGCAACCCAGGCCGTTGAACCGGCGAAAGTGGTGATGTGGCCCGGAAACAAAGCAAAGCGACTTGCAGGGGCGCATGACCACGCTGGTGGCTACGGGGTGTCAGCACGATGCGCTAGCGAGCCGTAGCCTAATGCTTTGGCAGGGCGGAGCACCGCCGTGCCAACTGGCTGAAAGACCCGGAACGTCGATCGAGCACTAAGCAGTGGCGTCGGTTGCCCAGCCGTTGGCGCAAAGCGCCCTTCTATGGGCAGGGGAACCGGCACGACTGCGCTGCTTGCCAAAGCTGACGGCGTATCGGCCATGTCCGCGCTCCAGCGCGCTGACTAACACTTGCGAAGCACTGATATTCGTATCCTGAGTCTGTAGCGCCGAGGGTTAAGCACAACAAGCCATTCATTCATCAGCAACGTGACCAAGTCGATATAACTGGGCGGCTGCGATCCTCAATTTAGAAGCTACAAGCCGCCAACATTCGACTGGCCGTACGCCTGGGTAAACCACTCAACGAATCGGTCCCATCTGGCCGAGCGGTCCTCTGGTTTTAACTTTGAATTGACGTAACCTATGAACTCTTGAATGAGACCAACCAGTTCATCCGCTTGTGCCGTTACCATTTCGAGATGAGAGTGAACCACCCCCAATACGGGCGAAGCAGACTTGACAAATTGATCGCTTACATAGTCCCGTGGTTCAAAGGCCGAAGTTAGCTTTTTCGACAACCGGCAGGCTATGTAGAGCGGTATCTCAGACTCGCTCATATTGAAATATCGGGCAGCGCCACCCAATCGAGAGAAATAGTCACCAAGTGCCCAGAACGCCTTGATGATTTCGTGTGATCTATTCGGCATTGCTATCCCCTTGTGCAGCCTCAAAAAATGCGTTTATCAAGTGCGAGGTCGATTTGAAGTTTGTCAAGAGAACCACCTGCGACAGATAAACAATGTTGGAGTCAACCCACTGCTGGATGGCGACCTCATGTGTTGACCAAGAGGCTGGGTCACCAAGTGGTGCCAGTGTGTCATATAAGGACACGGTGGACTGTAGGTCCCCACATAGTCCGGTGCCAACGGATCAGGCTGCCCGATTCTTTCCTGCGGGAGTGGGTAGTTTGTGACCGACACTGTCAACTTTGATCGACCCATTTTCAACCCCAGGCCGGGAATCCACTGCCGAGAATCGCTTTACGCATCGCCGCGGTCAATCGCACCCCATGAACGTCATATAGCAATTCATGTCCTTTGTCAGGAACAAACTCCCTGGCGTCTTCCAGCGTCGACGCAGTCCCTAACAGCCCATGTTCTGGTGAATGGACCTCGTACCCGTTCTCCGTTTGCTTGATGCTGAAATTGGTCGGCACAAACACCCCCAGCGTCTCGCACGCTCCACCGAATGGTTTCATGATCCGATTGACCTCGCGCGGCAGTGTGCGGTCGTACAACTCAATCAGCCCTGCCGCACCTAATCCATTCCATCGGTGCACCTGATGCGCGCCGCGCGTCCAGGCCACAGCATCGAGCCCTTGGTGCGCCGCGTGCAGCATCACCAGCTTCATCACCAGCGCCGACCACTCTTTCATGAACGGTGGAGGCACCTCATCATCCGCTTCCATGGTGCCCGTACTGGAAGCCTTGCGCGCCCGCTGTGCCCAGTCGCTCTGCGCCTCCTGCAACATCAGGACCCGCTCGTCATCCGCACCGAGTCGCACGTCACAGCGAACATGGGCCAGCACGTTTCGAACCTTGAAGTGACCTGACAAATAAGTCATTGGGTAATAAGGCAACGTGATCAGCCATTCCCGGTAATCCTGGCCACCCGTCCAGGCGCAGTGACCAAAGCGCCCGAGCGCCATGCGTTTGGGGAAATGCTCTTTGGCGTGTTGATTGGCCAACCCTGCTGCCGCTTCAGCCGTCTGAAAGCCAGTTTGCCCTACGGGAGTACTGATAACTTTGCCGCCAAAGGTGACAGCCTGCCAGCTTTTTTCAGCACCCCAAAGTGACTCATGCTCTACCTCCTCGATACGGTAGCCCAGCGCAGGCTCGAAGCTGGAAACCGTCCTGGGTAATGCTACCAAAGCCTTGGACAAATTCTTGGTGCGCGTCAGCTTGCGGCCAGTAGGCTTGGCAAATTGCAACTGCCGTTGTGCGTCGCTGATCACCGGAATCACTGAAATTCGCAAGTCTTTGAAATGACACAAGCGCGCCAATGCCGCGCCTGTGAGCTGAGCATTTGCATCGTCCGCCACATTCAAGTCAGGAAACAAGTCTGCAAATTCCATCTCTTCGGCACGCATGCCTTTCTTTTGAAAGTTTTCGATGGTTCTCATCCACTGCACGCCTGCAGCTTTTGAATTGCCCATTTCCCTTAGCCGACGCTGCAAGGTGCTAAAAATGTACGGCACGCCAAAGGAATCACCTGTGCGTGCAACAGGCAGAAAGCCATGTTGAAGATTGCGCACGGCTTGCCTGGTCGCACATTGCTGAAGGTGCGCTGCCACCGCACGGACGAATGCCTGCCCTCGCTGCGTCTTCACTCGGTGACTCAACTCGGTATTGATGCGAAACGAAGTATTTGGTTGAAACTGACCAGCCTGTAGTTCGGCTAGCGTCATGTCAAGCAGCGAAAAGGTTTCCCCATCAAAACGGACAACATCGATAAACGCGGCTGCCATGTTGGCACCCGGCTGCTGACTGATGGCACGGCCGAATACATTGATCTGCCCCAACTCGGTGTGCTCCCAAAGGCGACGAGCAGACAGGCCATAGTCACACTCTGAAAAGCGCAGTTCAAGAGTTTTGGTGGCGGTGACCATGGCGAATTAGAACGTTGGGCATATTGGCCTCACATGCTCAGACAACAGTCAATTCGTAAATCTGATCCGGCCACACATCAGCGGTCATGCCTTGCAATGCTGCAGCGATTTCATCTGCAAGCTGCATATCGACGCCCGTTTTACTGCCGCCATGAACCGTGGCAAAGATTCCTTTGACGATTTGCACAAATCCATTGCTGCGCACTTCCGCAGCCTGGGTCAAAGACAGTCGATCAAATGTGTCGCGCCGAGCCATGACGAACAGGAAAGTTCGCACAACGGTTTGTTCGGTCAACGCCTTGTCGTGATTCGCTGCCATCGCAATCTCCAGCCATTCGACCACCCAACGTTTTACGCCCAACTGGCACAGTGTCTGGTAATCCGTTGGCCAGTTGATCTCGGGAATTTTCCGCAGCCACACGCATAGCGCCATGGGTGTCATGACTTCTTTTTGCACAACAGACTCGCTCCTTGCCGTGCGCCAGACGGCGGGGGTGGTTGCTTGCGCGCGGCTAAACATGGGCATATCAAAATCGCCACTTGAAGCGCTGACAACCCCATAGTGAGGGTTTTGTTCGTCAACACGGTGACCGCCCACACCACCCCATCCAGCGGCCAGCATCTGGCTGACTTTGTGCAGATCGGGCATGTCCTTGGGTTTGTCTGCTTCTGCGCGTTCATGAATCAGCAAAAAGTTGGTCTGATCCGTCACCAACTGGTAGGCAAGTGCCAGGTCCTTGGTAAAGGCTTTGGTGCCGACTGGCCTGACCATGAATTTGCGCTGCAAGTGATCCGCCACGGCCATGCGCGACAGGGTGTCACTTTGCAGCACATCGGCACTGAGTTGTGCGCAGGCGATTTCTATCAGTTCGCCATCATCGGCAAGGCGCCCCATGAGGCGCACCATACCCGTGGGGATTTGCCTGGCCATGGCAAACAGGTTCACTGTGTCGCCACAAAACACGGATTTGGGGACCGCGGTGGTCCAGGTTGGGCTGAAGCCGTCGGGCCAAACCAACGTCAGGTCACTTAACCTTGGTGAACGCAGGCGCGCGAACATCCGCAAGATGGCTGGCTCCACAGCTTCACCCGGTGCCACAAAGTCACAGGCACCGCCAGTGGTTTCGGCCAGGCGACGCAAATGCGCCTCTGCGGGGCTGCTGCCGATGCCCACCACAAATACCCGATGGCCCGATGCTTGAGCTGCCTCGATGGTTTGATCAATCGACTCGATCTCGCCATCCGTGATCAGCAAAACGTCGCTGGACACCAATTGCGATAGTTCAAAGGTCGATTCCAGAGCCGATTCCATTTCAGTGCCGCCAAGGTCGGCAACCAGTGCGCCAACCCAGCGCCGTGCTGCCAGCCGTGTGGCATCAGTCACCGACCACAGTCCGCGCGACCGGTGTTCAACGCTGCTACCGAACCTTGACAGGGAAAATCGATCAAGCTGTCCGAACTGCCCGACGATGGCTTGCAGGGAGCGTTTCGCCGCCTCTATGCTCTCACCATTCATAGAACCCGAGCAGTCCACCAGAATTTTTACTGCGATGAAACTGTCCGCCTGCGTTTCAATTCGAGGGCAAAAACTGGCCATTACCGCCAGCCCATCAGCGTCATCCATGTCACGCGCCAGCAGGGCTACCGAATCATGGGCCAACTGATCGATCACCAACACAAAGTCACGGTCCAGCGATGCACTGCGGCCCAAGCTGACCGTTAGCACGTTGGCACCATCCTTGGACGTATGGCTCATGCCAACCGGATGGCTCGGCGACAAGACCCGGGCCGCCGCCAAATCACCGTGCAATCGCAATTCGATATTGAATGGATAGTCCACGGTAAGGCTATGAACAGGCGCCTGATGCGGCTGCAGTCCGCCGTCGATGACCGCATCGCCAAAGCGCGGTGCCAGCACAGTTGGGATCAACAAACGCAGACCGCCTTGCTCAAATTGAAGCGTCTGGGCATAACGCAGCGTGATGACGCAGGTTTCCTTGGCTGCCAAATTACCGAGATTCAGGCTGTAACTGAGGTCATGGTTCTTTTCCAGCATGATGGCCGCATCGCCTTGTGAGAGCGCTTCTTCATAACGCGCTTCCGCGAGCTTCTTCTCGACTACGGCACCAGTCAGATGCTTGTCACCCAACTGCACATCAATACCCAATAGGACTGCACCCCACGGCAAGGGGAATGTGTAAACCACCTCCATGTTCTTGTCCGTAGGGTTGCAAAAACGCTGCTCAATGTTGGCTTCAAACATCAAGCCGTTCAGATCACCGGAGACATTGATACCCTGCAGCATGACCGGCGCACCATCACGGCAGGTCAATTGCGCATGTTCTTTTTGACTCATTTTTTTACTCCCTTTTTAAGATGCTTTTTTGCTCTGGGCTTTTGCGGCGCCTGCTGCATCGGCCGATTGGTCGCCAGTGACCTGTGCAAACACCGTCATCACCCCGTTGATGAAATGACGCACTTGCTCGGGGGTCATGCCAGCACGGCCTGGTTCGATGACCACCTCAATACCGTCTGTGACCATCAGGTGACTGCACACTTCAACTGTGCCAATGCCTTTGTGGCGTGGCGGCACCGGCGCTGGTTCGCCCTGGAGTAGTTGGCGGATACGGTCAAGAGAAACCCCGGCCGTTGTCCACTTTTTGATTAGCAGCAATTGCTCAAGATGTTTGGCGCCGTAGCGTGCGGCACGGGTCTCACCCTCGGGGCGATCAACCAAGCCAACCTGGACGTAATAGCGAACCGTGCGCAGGGGCAAATCTGCAAGCACGCACAGGTCTGAGAGTGGGTAGCTTTGGATTGATGGCGTTGTTTCGGATGGCATGGGACATATTAAAACACTATTACTGTATTTAAACAAGTGTCTTAATATATCGGGTCATCGAGTGATCACAAATTTGATCCCAGTTCGTATCGCCCAAACACTGACGATCAGGCTTGTTTACGCTCGAACGCCAGCACCTTGCCTGTGGTGCAACGGTCCAGGTAATCCGCCCAATCCTGCATCATTTTGGTCCGTTGCTTGAGATAGGTTGCATGGTTGTAGGCGGCGCTCACTTCGTTGCGTTCCTGGTGCGCTAGTTGCAGTTCGATGTGGGCATGGTCAAAACCCATTTCATGCAGCAACGTGGAAGCCACGCCACGGAATCCGTGGCCGGTCATGCGCCCCTTGTAGCCCATGCGGTCCAGCGCACCCAAAATGGTGTTGTTGCTCATGGACTTTTCGTGGTCACGCTCGCCCGGAAACAGCAGCCTGCCGCGCCCGGACACCAGTTGCAGCGTTTGCAGCACGTTCACCGCCTGGGTGGACAGCGGCACGATGTGCGGGGTTTTCATCTTCATGCGCGAAGCGGGGATGTCCCAGCGCCGCGTTTCCAAGTCAAACTCGGCCCAGCGCGCGCCGATCAGTTCAGAGGTGCGGACAAAGGTCAGCGCCATCAACTTCATGGCCATGCGTGTCACGGCAGCGCCTGCATAGCCCTCGATGTGCCGCAGCAGCTCAGGCAGCTCTTTGGCGCTGATGCGTGCGTAATTACCAGCCTTGCGGGACGCCAGCACGTCGCTGGGCTTAATGTCGCCGGCCGGATTGCGTTGGGCCAGGCCATGGGCCACCGCGTATCGAAAAACCTGTCCAGAGGTCTGCAAGGCCCGTTTGGCAATATCCAATGCCCCCCGCTTTGAAATCGTCAGCACCATCGCCACCAGCTCATGCGCCTGTATCTCCGATACCGGGCGTGCGCCAATGGCGGGGAAGACATCAGCCTTGAGGCGGCGCATCACATCATCAGCATGGCGAGCACTCTTGGCACCGTGCCAGTGGTCCCACCACAGCAACGCCACGGACTGGAAAGAGTTTTCAGCAGATGCCTGTTTGGTGATCTTGTCGGTGGCCCGCTGCGCCATGGGGTCCGTGCCGCTGGCCAACAACTTGCGCGCTTCACCCATACCGTCGCGCGCCTGCGCCAGGGAAACATCAGGATAGGCTCCCAGCGACATCACCTTCTCTTTGCCAAGATACCGGTATTTCCAGCGCCATAGCTTCGAGCCAACGGGATTGAGCAGTAGGTACAAGCCCCTGCCGTCGCTCAGTTTCACAGGTTTGTCGCCCGGCTTGGCCTTCTTGATGGCTGTATCAGTCAGTGACATAGGGCACTCCAAGGGTTGTTTTTTGGCGATACCCCCACTGGAATACCCCCATGCCCCCAAAGATACCCCCATTAGCCACTAGCTTGCAATACCCCTAGCTGGACGTTAAAAAACAAAAAAGCCCCGTAAACACTAGGTTTGCGGGGCTTCTTGAAGGCTTTATTGGATGTCATAAAACCTAATTTTGGCGGAAACGGAGGGATTCGAACCCTCGATGAGGCTCTACACCCCATACTCCCTTAGCAGGGGAGCACCTTCGGCCACTCGGTCACGTTTCCTGAAAATCAGAGCCGCGATTATGTCACGACTTGGCGACTTTAATCAGGCTGGTGCCTGATCCAGGCCAAATGCCTTGTGCAGCGCGCGCACGGCGAGTTCCATGTATTTCTCGTCGATTACCACCGAGGTTTTGATCTCCGAGGTGGAAATCATCTGGATGTTGATGCCTTCTTCGCTGAGCACGCGGAACATGGTGCTGGCCACGCCCACATGGCTGCGCATGCCGATGCCAACGATGGAAACCTTGCAGATCTTGGTGTCGCCCAACACTTCCTGGGCGCCGAGCTTGGGCACCACCACGTTTTTCAGCAAATCCATGGTCTTGGCGTAGTCGCCGTGGTTCACGGTAAAGCTGAAGTCGGTTTTGCCTTCTTTGCTGATGTTCTGAATGATCATGTCCACTTCGATGTTGGCGTCGGCCACGGCGCCCAGGATCTGATAGGCAATGCCGGGCTTGTCGGGCACGCCCAGCACAGAAATT
This sequence comes from Rhodoferax sp., assembly GCF_028689295.1. Lineage (GTDB taxonomy): Bacteria > Pseudomonadota > Gammaproteobacteria > Burkholderiales > Burkholderiaceae_C > Rhodoferax. The sequence goes on along the minus strand of NZ_JAQTWL010000010.1, from coordinate 7,427 downwards.
TTGGTCTCGTCGCGTGTGAATGCGATGCCTGAAACGATGGCTTGCTCCATGTTTTCGTCTTCCTCAAAAGTGATCAGGGTGCCAGATTTGGCTTCTTCATTGATATCGATGTCCCACGGCGTAAAGCTCGACAGCACACGCAGTTTGACTTTGTACTTGCCGGCAAATTCGACCGAACGAATCTGCAGCACTTTGGAACCCATGGAGGCCATCTCCAGCATTTCCTCAAAGCTCACCGTTTGCAGGCGGCGCGCTTCGGGCACCACGCGCGGGTCGGTGGTGTAAACGCCATCAACATCGGTGTAAATCAGGCATTCGTCGGCTTTCATGGCCGCTGCCACGGCCACCGCCGAGGTGTCCGAGCCGCCGCGGCCCAGCGTGGTAATGTTGCCTGATTCGTCCAGACCCTGGAATCCGGTCACGATGACCACCTTGCCAGCGTCCAGATCGGCGCGTACTTTTTGATCGTCGATCGACTCGATGCGGGCCTTGGTGTAGGCGTTGTTGGTGCGAATGGGCACCTGCCAGCCCGCGTAACTTACCGACTCCAAGCCCTCGGCCTGCAGCGCAATGGCCAGCAAGGCACTTGACGCCTGCTCGCCGGTGGCGGCCAGCATGTCGAGCTCGCGGTTGTAGGCGTCGGTCAGGGTGGATGGCGCCAGTTCTTTGGCCAGGGCCAGCAGGCGGTTGGTTTCACCGCTCATGGCGCTGGGTACCACCACCATCTGGTGACCGGCGCGCGCCCATTTGGCGACGCGTTTTGCGACATTTCTGATGCGCTCGGTTGAGCCCATCGAGGTGCCGCCGTATTTATGAACAATCAAGGACATGAAAGGGGTTGAGGTGGGTTACAAGAGCTGAGGATTGTACCAATCGAGGGCATCCCCGCGCCTGACACAAAAGCCCTGACCCACCTTCAGGTGCAACTGATGACCCCGGGTGCGGCATGCATCGAGCTGGAACATCAGTTCATCCAGTTGAGCACTGGTCGGCGTGACCTGGTGCACGCGCAGCAGCCAGTGGCGCAGCAAATTGGCCAGCCGCGGAGGGCTCAGGATTTGCAGGGATTTAATGGCTGGGGGGACACCGATGCGCGCAAGGTCTTCAACGGCCATCTCCTGCAACAGGCCTTGAGCCTGCGCGGCATGGCGGCTGCTGCGGGCAAAGGTGTCACGGAACTGGGGAAAACATGCTTGCAACGCAGGCATCAGGCGTGCCCGGATACGGTTGCGGGTAAAGCGTTCATCGACATTGCTGGGGTCCTCGATGAAGTCAGCGCCCTGCGCTTTCAGCCAGGCCCGTATATCCGCGCTGCTGACCTCCAGCAAGGGGCGGCACCAAGTCAGGCCAGCGCGCCGCCACTGCGCGGCCATGGCGCTCATGCCGGGCAGGCCGGCACCCCGGCTCAAAGCCAGCAGCAGGGTTTCGACCTGGTCGTCGGCATGTTGGGCAACGGCAATGGTTTGGAAGGCGGCTGGCCCGCGCTGCGCCAGCGCCCCGATGGCGTTGTAACGGGCTTGACGCGCCGCGGCTTCGGGGCTTTGCCCCGGGGCATGTCGGGCATCAACTTTTTGCACCATCAGCGGCACCTGCAAATTGTCACAAAAGGCCCGGCAATGGCGTTCGAAGTCGTCACCCGCCGCCTGCAAGCCGTGGTGCACATGCACGGCGACCAACTGGCCGGGCCATTGGCGCGCACATGCCAGCAGCAGCGCGGTGGAATCGGCACCACCGCTGTAGGCTACGGCCAGCGGCAAGGCAGGCTCGAAAGCGGCCATGGCCTGCTCGAAGGAGCGCGTCATGGCGTGGCAAGCGGGTTATTTGCCCGTGGTCTTGGTGTCAGTGAAACGGCCATAGCTCTGCAGCCGCTCGTAGCGCCGGGCCAGCAAATCTTCCACCTTGAGGTCGCTGACCTGGCGGTACGCTTCGGTCAGCGCGCGCTTGAGGAATGCCGCCATTTGCTTGGGGTCGCGCTGCGCGCCGCCCACTGGTTCATTGACAATTTTGTCGATCACGCCCAGAGCCTTGAGGCGGTGCGCGGTGATGCCCAGCGCGTCGGCGGCCTCCTGCGCCTTGTCAGCGGTTTTCCAAAGAATGGAGGCACAGCCCTCGGGGCTGATCACCGAGTAAATGGAATACTGCAGCATCAGCAGCTGGTCGCCCACCGATATCGCCAGCGCGCCGCCCGAGCCGCCTTCGCCGATGATGGTGACGATGATCGGAACTTGGAGCTGCGCCATCTCGAAAATGTTGCGGCCAATGGCTTCGGCCTGACCGCGTTCCTCGGCGTCGATGCCGGGGTAGGCGCCGGGCGTATCGACAAAGGTGAACACCGGCAGCTTGAACTTTTCAGCGGTCTTCATCAGCCGCAGCGCCTTGCGGTAGCCCTCGGGCTTGCTCATGCCGAAGTTGCGGCTGGCGCGCTCGCGCGTGTCGCGGCCCTTTTGCTGGCCGATCACCATGCAGGGCGTGCCGTTGAAACGCGCCAGGCCGCCCACGATGCTGAGGTCGTCGGCAAAGTGGCGGTCGCCGTGCAGCTCGACAAAATGGGTGAACAGCTCGTTCACATAGTCCATGGTGTAGGGACGCTCGGCATGGCGCGCAATCTTGGTGATTTGCCAGGGCGTCAAGTCGCTGTAGATGTCTTTGGTGAGCTGCTGGCTTTTCTTGGCCAGTTGGGTGATTTCAGCCGAAATATCGACCGCCGACTCGGTCTGCACGTAGCGCAGTTCTTCAATTTTGTTTTCCAGTTCGGCAATCGGGTTCTCGAAATCGAGGAAAGTTTTTTTAGCCAAAACGGGCTCCTGTTCAGGGTCTTCTTGATCAGTTGAGGACAGAGCAAATTTGCTGCGCAAATCTTGGTCTGTCCCGCAAAGTTTTTGGTTTCAGTATTCAACCGGCACCGGATCCAACGAGCGCCAAATATACCAAGTTGCCACGGTGCGGTAGGGCGCCCAGGCCAGCGCCACCTCGCGCGCGTCGCTGCGGCTGACGGCATCGCCCGAGAAATAGCTTTTGCTGATGCCGTTGATCAGCCCGACATCGTCGAGCGGCAACACATTGGGGCGCATCAGGTGAAAAATCAGAAACATCTCGGCGGTCCAGCGGCCGATGCCACGGATGGCCACCAACTCGGCGATGATGGCCTCGTCGTCCATCGCCGTCCAGTCATCCACTTGCACCAGACCGCTGTCAAAGTGAATCGCCAGATCCACCAGGTATTCCACCTTGCGGGCGCTCAAACCCGCCGCCCGCATGTCGTCGATCTTGAGTTTGAGCACCTGCGCGGGGGCCATCCTGGGCGCCAGTTTGGCAAAGCGGTCCCACACGGTTTGCGCCGCCTTGACCGAGATTTGCTGGCCGACGACGCTGCGCGCCAGGGTGGCAAAGGCATCGCCCCGGCTTTGCAGGCAGGCCTGGCCAAACTGCGGAATCAGCCGCTTCATGACGCGGTCTTTTTTGACCAGATGCTTGCAGGCATCCTCCCAATAGGCGGGCGTCGCACAACTCTCTGTCGCACTCATCTCTTGATCGCCCTCATTTGGAAACTTCCCAGCTGGTGCCGCTGGCCGAGTCTTTCAGCACGATACCCAGAGCCAGCAACTCCCGGCGAATGCGGTCAGCCTCGGCAAAATCTTTGGCAACCTTGGCGGCGGCCCGCTCGGCAATGCGCTGGGTGATGTCAGCTTCGCTGACACCGGCGCCTGACTGCAAATAGGCTTTGGGGTCTTCTTGCAGCAAGCCCAGGCAGCCACCCAAGGCCTTGAGCAGACCCGCCAGCGCACCCGAACGGGTGCGATTGACCTCGCTGGCCAAGTCGAACAGCACTGCAACCGCTTCGGGCGTGCCAAAGTCCTCGTCCATCGCCGCCCTGAAGCGCGCCGCAAAGGGGTCAGTCCAATCGATGACGACTGATTCAGGGGGCACCAAATCCATCGCGGTGTACAAGCGCTTGAGCGACTGGCGGGCGTCTTCCAGATGCACGTCGCTGTAGTTCAGGGCGCTGCGGTAGTGCGCGCGCACAATGAAAAAGCGCAGCGTCTCGGCATCGAAGCGGGCCAGGATCTCGCGTATGGTGAAGAAATTGCCCAAGCTTTTGGACATCTTCTCGTTGTCGCGCGTGACAAAACCGTTGTGCATCCAGAAACGCGCCAATGGCTGGCCGGTGGCGCCTTCGCTTTGGGCGATTTCGTTCTCGTGGTGGGGGAACTGCAGGTCGGCCCCGCCGCCATGAATATCGACCGTCTGACCCAGCAACTCGCCGCACATGGCCGAGCACTCGATATGCCAGCCCGGCCGTCCGGGACCATAAACACTGTCCCATTTGGCATCGACCGGCTCGGCAGGTTTGGCAGATTTCCAAAGCACGAAGTCGAGTGGATCGGTCTTGCCATCGGCCACAGCCACACGCTCGCCGGCGCGCAACTCGTCGAGCGACTTGCCGCTGAGCTTGCCGTAGCCGTCGAACTTGCGCACCGCAAAGTTCACATCACCGTCGCCGCTCTGGTAGGCCAGGCCTTTGTCCTGCAACTGGCCGATGAGCTTGAGCATGGAGGGGACGTAGTCGGTAGCGCGCGGCTCAAGCGTGGGGCGCTCGATGCCCAGCGCATCGGCATCCTGGTGCAAGGCTGCCACCATGCGGTCGGTCAGGGCACGGATGGTTTCACCGTTTTCAAGGGCGCGCTTGATGATTTTGTCGTCGATATCAGTCACGTTGCGGACATAAGTGACCTGATAGCCACTGCACTTAAACCAGCGCTGCACCACATCAAAAGCCACCATGGCCCGCGCGTGGCCCAGATGGCACAAATCATACACGGTCATACCACACACGTACATGCGCACATGGCCGGGCTGTAGCGGCGAAAAAGCTTCAAGAACACGAGACATCGTGTTGTAAATGCGCAAACTCATGAGTCGTCTAAATCCATTAAAAAAACCAATATTGCGCCAAACGGGGAGGCGCGAACCATACGTTCGAGCATGGTGTCCGGCAACCGGCAAACACGCCCAAAAAAGGACCCCTCAGCTACAATTCGCATCAGTATAAGGCCCTACCCACACATGCTTGTGGGCAGGCCGAGCCACTCCTTTCCACACTTCCACCCATGAAGCAAGCCCGTTCACTCCTTTACAAAACCTTGCGCTGGTTCATCATTTTGGGGGCATTGACGGCACTGTCGAGCCAGGCTGACGAATACGCTGACACCAGCCAGCTAGTGCGCGCCAACAAATTCGCCGAGGCCCTGGCCAAGGTGGACAGCTACCTAGCCACCAAACCGGCCGATCCGCAAATGCGCTTTCTCAAGGGTGTAATCCAGCGCAATCTGGGCAAGCAGGACGAGGCGATTGCCACCTTTGTCAGCCTTACCCAGGACTACCCCGAACTGGCCGAACCGTACAACAACCTGGCCGTGCTACATGCAGCGCAGGGCCACTATGAAAAGGCGCGCGCGGCACTCGAAATGGCGATCCGCACCAACCCCGGTTACGCCACGGCCTATGAAAATCTGGGCGACGTCTATGCCCGTCTGGCTGGCCAAGCCTACAACAAAGCCCTGCAACTCGACAGCGGCAACAGCTTTGTGCCGCCCAAGCTCGCCTTGATCCGCGAAGTCTTCAAACCCAGCTTGGCCAACCCGCGCCAGACAACGCTACCCCCGGTAGTCAAGCCTTGATTGCCCGCAGTCACAGCGGCTGATCACACAGATCGGCACTGACGCCCACTTATGAAGGAGTAATTGGATGATTTTCAATACATTTGGCATGCTGGTTCGTGCCTCTATAGCCGCCTCGGCGCTATCGACTGCGGCCAACCTGGCGCTGGCGCAAGCCGCGCCACAGGTCAAGTTTGCCACCTCGGCGGGCGATTTTGTGGTCGAGCTGTACCCCGACAAGGCGCCCAAAACGGTCGAGAATTTCTTGCAGTACGTCAAGGACAAGCACTATGACGGCACCATTTTTCACCGCGTGATCGGCAACTTCATGATCCAGGGCGGCGGCTTCGATGCCAGTTACCAGCAAAAGCCCACCCGCGCACCTGTCGTGCATGAAGGCCGCCTGGCCTATGAAAAGGGCTTGCGCAATGTGGTCGGCACGCTGGCCATGGCGCGCACGAGTGACCCGCAATCGGCCACTGCCCAGTTTTTCATCAATGTGGCCGACAACCGCCGCCTCGACCCCGTCGCCATTCCCCCAGGCGACCCGGTGCCGCGTTTTGAATTCCAGGGTGAGGTTTATACCAACACGCCCCGTGCTGATCTGTTAAATTCCAACCGCCTGTTTGGCTACACGGTTTTTGGTAAAGTCGTTTCAGGCATGGACGTGGTCAACGCCATCAAGTCCACGCCCACCGGCCCCGGTGGCCCGTTTGGTGTTGACGTCCCCAAAACCCCCATTCTTATCAACTCTGCAAACCTGGTGAAATAAATCATGAGCAACCCCCAAGTCGAACTCCATATCAAAAACTACGGCACCATCACGCTTGAACTCGATGCTGACAAGGCGCCCAAATGCGCCGCCAACTTCCTCAGCTACGTCAACAAGGGCCATTACCACAACACCATTTTTCACCGCGTGATACCAGGCTTCATGGTGCAAGGCGGCGGCATGGAACCTGGCATGGGGCAAAAGGCCTGCGACGCGCCGATCGAAAACGAGGCCAACAACGGCCTGAAAAACCTGAACTACACCGTGGCCATGGCCCGCACCGGCGACCCGCACTCGGCCACCGCCCAGTTTTTCATCAACGTCGCCGACAACAGCTTTCTGAACCACACCGCGCCCAGCGCCCAGGGCTGGGGCTACGCGGTGTTTGGCAAAGTGGTGGGCGGCACCGATGTGGTGGACAAGATCAAGGCCGTCAAAACCGGCCGCAAGGGCTACCATGATGACGTGCCACTGGAAGACGTGGTGATCGAAAAGGCCGTCGCGCTGTAAACCTCCGGGGATTCGGATGCTCCCCATTGCGCCAGTGGAAATTGCCCGCCCCCACTGGCGCATGATCGACTTCATTTCCGATCTGCACCTGCAGGCCGGCGAGCCCGCCACCTTTGCTGCCTGGCAGCGCTACATGGCCAGCACGTCGGCTGATGCGCTGTTCATTCTGGGCGACTTGTTCGAGGTCTGGGTGGGCGATGACATCACCCGCGCGGCTGACGACCCTGAGGGGGCTTTCGCGCTGCAATGCCAGCAGGTCATCAGCGCAACGGCAGCGCGCATGTCCGTGTATTTCATGCACGGCAACCGCGACTTTTTGCTGGGCAACGACTTTGCCAAGGGCTGTGGCATGACGCTGCTGACTGACCCGACGGTGCTGGACTTCGATGGCCAGCGCTGGCTGCTGTCCCATGGCGAAGAACTGTGCCTCGACGATGTGGACTACCAGCAGTTTCGACAACAGGTACGCAACCCAGCGTGGCAACAAG
>NZ_JAQTWL010000024.1 GCF_028689295.1 Rhodoferax sp. | reverse complement strand
AGGGTGGCAGCATTGTGGATGTGACCATCCTGTCGGGTCCGCGCGTGTTCCATGCCGCAGTCAAGGCAGCCATGATGCAGTACACCTGCGTCACCGATGGTGGCGATGTGATTGCCACGCAGGAATTTAATTTCAAGGTGGAATAGCCAATCGGGGAAACAAATCCCAACATGGGGCTGCTGTTTGATCGCTCAATGGCATGACGCGGCCGTGGTGTCGCACTCACTTGGAGAGAAGCATGTTTCGTTTTGTGTTTATTTTTATCCAGTTGTTCAGGCTTGCCGGCTACGGTGCTGCCAACGCCGCAGAGATGTCGATGTTGCATGCCCAAGGTGCCCACTGGGCGAAGTCAGACGGCAGTCAGATCAATCTCAAGGGCGTCAACCTCGGCAACTGGCTGATGCTCGAATTCTGGATGATGGGGCAACACTCTACGGCGATTGACGACCAGTGCACGCTCGAAGCGAAGTTCGACGAGCGCTTTGGCTACGTCGAGCGCGAACGCCTGATGAAGTTGTTTCGCGACAACTGGATCACCACGCGCGACTGGGACATGATGTCGCGCTTTGGGCTGAACCTGGTGCGCCTGCCTTTCATCTGGAGTCTGGTAGAGGATGAAAAGAAGCCCCGCCATTTGCGAGCCGACGCATGGCATTACCTTGATGAAGCGATCAATCAGGCCGAGGCGCGCGGCATGTACGTCATACTCGACCTGCACGGCGCTGTCGGCAGCCAGGGTATGGAGCATCACAGTGGTTGCGCCAACAAGAACCTGTACTGGAGCACGCCGGAGTACCAGGACCGTACCACCTGGCTGTGGGAGCAGGTCGCAAACCGCTACAAGAACCGCGCCGCCGTCGCTGGCTACAGTTTGCTGAATGAACCGTGGGGCACCACCGAGCACCAGATGGCCGCGGTGGTGAAAAAACTCTACGCCAGCGTGCGCGCCGTTGATCAAAATCACGTCATCATCCTGCCCGGCCATCATCGCGGCATCGACGCCTATGGCAAGCCAGGCGACCAGGGGATGCGCAACGTCGCTTTTGAAATGCACTTCTATCCTGGCCACTTTGGTTGGGGCAAGCCTGGCGTTGAGGTGCACCGCGACTGGCTCCAGTGTGCCTCCAAAGGTGACGGCAGCTGTGAGTGGAACACCCGCATGAACGCCTTGAACACGCCGTTCTTCGTTGGTGAATTTCAGCCCTGGGCGGATATGGACAATGAATTGGGGGGGCAGATCGCGCGCGCCAGTTTTGACGCCTACGCCAAGTATGGTTGGGCCGCCGCCATCTGGTCCTACAAGATGGTCAGCAACAACGGCGGGCAGGGCCATGGCAACTGGGGCCTGGTCACCAATACCGCTGCGGCCAAAGTGCCAGCAGTCGATTTTTCCACCGCCCCGCTGGCTGAAATTGAGAGCCTCTTCAAACAGTTCGGCAGCCTGCCCTATGAGCCCCACCAGGAAGTCATGAAGTGGCTGAACAGTGCCGTTGCGCCAGAGCCATTCAAGCTGCATTGAACACCTCCAACCAAAAAATTGGACATGCCATGCGTACTTTTCACTTCGCTTTGCTGATGCTGATCACAGCACTGATCACAGCCTGCGCCCTCACGCCAGCATCGACACAGGAGGTGCTGCACGTCATGAGCTACAACATCCGTTGCGGGTTCTGTGAACGTGCAGACGACGTCAATCACTGGAGTCGACGTAAGTTTCTGGTCGCCGACGTCATCAAAAAATCACAGGCGGATGTGATCGGTTTGCAGGAGGCCGAGGCGTTTCAGGTCAAAGACCTGGCGGCCTTGCTGGGCGATTTCGATTGGGTGGGCGTGGGGCGCGACGACGGCAAGGAAGGTGGCGAGATGAACGCGGTGCTCGTGCGTCGCTCCGCTTTTGCGATCGAGTCGCAGAAAACGCTGTGGCTGTCAGAAACCCCTGGCCAGGTGTCTAGGAGCTGGGACGCGATGTTCAATCGCACCATGACGGTACTTGGCCTCAAGAGCCGCAAAAGTGGCAAGCGCATGTATTTCATGGACACGCACTTTGACCATGTGGGGCACACCGCGCGCAGCGAGAGCGCCAAACTCATTGTGCAAACCCTGCAGACGCTGGACGTGGGCCTGCCGGTGATATTGACCGGCGATCTGAATGACCGACCCGGTTTTGCCGGCTACCAGACCTTGATCACTCACTTGCAGGATGCCGCCGTCGTGGCGCGCACACCCGCCACCGGGGGCGACATCACGTTCAATGGTTTTGGCAAGGACATTCAGCCGGGGAACAAGATAGATTTCGTTTTTGTCAGCTCGGGCCAGCAGGTTCTTTCGCACCAGGTTATCACCGATCTGTACGATGACCGCTACCCCTCAGACCACTACCCCATCGTGGTGAAAGTGCTACTGCCATGACGTTCATGCTGAGAGACAGTTCAGTTCGCTGAACCCATCCATGCACAGGGGGCACCCGTGTCCCCCGCAGTTGTCGATTTCAGGTCTTGTTGAAGTTTCAACTGCTACCACCGGTTCAAGCACACTGGTGGACTGGTCGCATGCGCAGTCAAGTTGAATGGACCGCCAAGGCTGCCGGGGCCACCGCGGCGAGTCCATCTTTTTTTCAAGCAAACAGCCAGAATTAGGGAAACCCCGAATACGGAATTGAATTTTTGGATGATAAAGTGGGCATCACTGGAAACGTTTCCAGTTTGGATTAATCATTCCCTCATCACGGCATAAACATGGTTTATGCCACATTTTAAAAATCGAGCCCCTAGGAGACTTTGAATGAAAACTTCAGCTACCCAGCGCAGCCAGAACGTCGTCCGGCGCCGCGCTGCGCTGCGCATCAATCCCATCGCAGCCGCCTGCGCAACGTTGCTGCTTGCGACTGGCTCGGTTTACGCCCAGGAGGCCAGTCTGGACACCGTGACGGTGACCGGCATCCGCAAGGGTATTGAGAGTTCCATTGCTGTCAAGAGAAATTCCGATTCCATTGTGGAAGCAGTTTCGGCAGAAGACATTGGTAAATTACCCGACGCCAGCATTGCTGATTCGATCGCACGCCTGCCGGGGTTGGCGGCGCAGCGTGTGGATGGTCGTGCATCGGCGATCTCGATCCGCGGACTTGGTCCTGATTACGCAGGTGCCGTGCTTAACGGGCGTGAAATTGTCAGCTCCGGTGATGGACGTGCGGCCGAGTACGACCAGTTTCCCTCGGAGTTGATTAACAAGGTGATTGTTTACAAGACACCCGATGCTGCTTTGGTGGGGCAAGGCTTGTCGGGCACCGTCGACATTCGCCCGGTGATGCCTTTGGATTTGCGTGGGCGTCAAATCTCCGTCAATGTGCGCGGCGAGAAAAACTCCAATGGGCAGTTGTCGCCCCAGGGTGACGGCGGCTTGGGCAACCGTCTCAGCGCCTCGTACATCAATCAGTTTGCGGACAACACCGTGGGTCTGGCGCTCGGGTTTGCGCATCTTGATTCTCCGGGAGAGGCAAAAAAATACGAAGCTTGGAAATACGGTGACTACGCTTCCGATCAGGCAAAAAGTTGGGGTTCGAACCCAACGGGTGTGCCAGGGGCTGGAGTGGCTGGTGCTCGTGCCCTGTTTGCCCAAGGTTTCGAGGCCAGCGTCACCTCCAGCAAGCAAGTCCGCGACGGTTTGATGGCCGTGCTTGAGTTCAAGCCGAACAAGGACTTGCACAGTATTGTTGACTTGTATTACTCCAAGTTCGATCAAAAGCGTGTCACAAATTTATGGGCAGGCGATCTTCAACCTTGGGGCGGTGGTTCTAATTTCTCCAACGTCGGCACCTCAAATGTCAATGGACAGACGATCATTTCCAGCGGTACGTCTGCTGGTGATCGCAACCTTGTCTACGAAAAGAACTTCCAGCGCAGCGATGACATCACCTCATTGGGCTGGAAAAACGAGTTGAAGTTGGCCAACAAGTGGACGGCGACGGCCGATTTGGGTTTTTCACGCGCCAATCGCAACGAGACCTACATTCAGTCTGTTGCCAAGGGTTTGGCTGGTGGCGCTCACACTTTTTCAGGTCTCGACAGCAGTGGCGATCGGGTGTGGACAACCACTGAAGATCTAACCAGTGCTACTAATGTTCAGTTGACCAACAGTCCCGACTGGGCCGAAATGCGGACACCGACATATAAGGACGAAATCAGGTCCTTGCGTCTGTCTGGCAAGCGCGACCTAGAGGGTGGGATGTTCTCCGCCATCGAAACCGGCTTGAACTACACCCAGCGCGACAAGAATGTCCAGTCTGATGCCTACCGTCTTACGCTGGCGGGCAATAATGTGGCTATCCCCGCGAGTGCCTTGCGTGGGCCGGTGGCGATCAACGTAGGTGGTATTAACACCAGCACCTTGTCGTGGGATGTGCCGAGCGTGATGGGGCTTTACACAGTCACCCCAAAAGATCCGTGGTCGGCCAAAGACAACAAATATGCGGTGCATGAAAAAGTCACTACCGCGTTCGCCAAGCTAAATGTCGATACTGACTTGGGTGTTGTTCCTGTCCGAGGCAATGTCGGGATCCAGGCGGTGCACACGCAGCAAAGTTCCGAAGGTTTTGCCTGGAACGACGGGGCGTTGATTCCGGGCGGAGCTGCGGTAATACCGGTCACTGGTGGTGCCGAATACAACGACTTCTTGCCGAGTTTGAATCTGGTTTTCAATTTGAAGCCTGACCTCATCGCGCGTTTTGGTCTGGCAGAAACCATGGCACGTCCACGCATGGATGATTTGCGTGCCGGAGCTGATCAGCCAAAACTGGTTGCGAATTCGGCCACGCCAGGTGAAACCAAGGGGCATTGGGAGGCCAACAACGGCGGCAAGCCGGATCTTGAGCCTTGGCGCGCAAAATCCCTTGACGTGTCTCTGGAAAAATACTTCGGCAAGAGCAGTTACCTGGCAGGCGCGGCGTTTTATAAAAAGCTGGATAGTTTTATCTATGAGCAGAAGACTGTACGTGACTTCTCTGGTTTTCCGAACTACTCGCCGACGCTGACTGCTGGCTGCTCCTCGACCAATCCAGGATGTGATCCTAATCAAGGAACGATAACCACCCAGGTCAACGGGCAGGGTGGCTCGGTTTATGGTCTTGAGTTGAGCGCTTCTTTGGAGGGGGCTTTGTTGACACCCGCGTTGAAGGGCTTTGGTGTCATTGTGAGCGAATCCATCACGCGAAACAGCCTGCCCAAGGACAAGAACGGCGATCCCATTAATCTCGATGGATTTTCAGGTACTGTGAACAACCTGACCGTCTATTACGAGGCGAATGGCTTCTCCACGCGGATCAGCCAGCGCTATCGTGCTCCTTTTACCGCTACAACACGCAGTGTGTTGCTCAATACTGAGACGAGTACACACTTCGAAGCGGAAAAGCAAGTGGATTTCCAAATCGGCTACGCGTTCGACAGCGGTACCTACAAGGGCCTGTCACTTTTGTTGCAGATTAACAATCTCACGGATGAGCCTTCCGTGCAAACGCGGAGTGGCGAATACTACGCCGATTCAACTGGGGATCGCAGCGCCCAAATGCCTTGGAGAACCGAAAATTTCGGGCGTTCGGTGCTGCTCGGCGCTACATACAAGTTCTGAGCTGGTTCATGCACAAAAGCCCTGTCGATGAAAGTCGGCGGGGCTTTTTTTCTTCACAGTAGTGCCACAAAATTGCGCAACCCAATGTAATCTTGTTGTTGCGAACCTTTATCGCACCACTTTTTTTGGAAAGGACGACACCATGTCCGGAAATAGACTCAGGAACATTGTCATCGTTGGCGGTGGAACAGCGGGCTGGATGACGGCCGCAGCTTTCTCCAATGTAATGGGGAAACATTACAACATTTGTCTGGTCGAGTCTGACGAGATCGCTACCATCGGCGTGGGTGAAGCCACGATTCCGATGATTAAGGATTTCAATGTGGCGCTGGACCTTGACGAAAACGAATTTTTGCGCGCGACGCAAGGCACATACAAACTCGGTATCGAATTTGTTAATTGGGGCCAGGTGGGTGACTCCTATATTCATGGTTTCGGCAAGATTGGGCAAGACCTCGGCCCCTTTGCCTGTTACCAATACTGGCTCAAGATGCACCAGGCCGGTGAAGCATCGGATCTGGAAAACTATTCAATCAATACACTGGCGCCCAGGACGTCGAAATTCCTTCGCAGCGAGCCCGAAATGGCCGGTTCGCCCTTGGGCGACATCAACAACGCCTTCCACTTCGACGCCAGTCTGTACGCCAAATTCTTGCGCGGCTACTCGGAGAAGCGAGGTGTGGTACGCACTGAAGGCCGGATCGTACAGACCGTGCTGCGCGAAGCCGATGGTTTCATCGAATCCGTCGTTCTGGCCAGTGGCGAAAAAATTTCCGGGGATTTTTTCATCGATTGTTCTGGCACGCGTGCGCTGCTGATCGGCGATGCGCTCAAGCGTGACTACGAGGACTGGTCTCATTGGCTGCCTTGTGATCGGGCAATCGCTGTGCCCTGTGAATCAGTCACGCCTCTAGTGCCTTTCACAAGATCCACCGCTCACTCGGCAGGCTGGCAGTGGCGCATTCCGCTACAGCACCGCATCGGCAACGGTCACGTTTATTCCAGCCGTTTCATGAGCCAGGATGAGGCCACATCGATTCTGCTGAATAACCTGGACGGCAAGCAACTGGCTGAGCCGCGCTACATTCCCTTCATTCCAGGACGGCGAAAGGAAACTTGGCACAAGAACTGTGTCGCCGTGGGCCTGTCCAGCGGTTTTTTTGAACCCATCGAGTCCACCAATATCCATTTAATTCAGGCGGCTATCGCGCGGGTGATCAGGTTGTTTCCCAATATGGGATTTCAACAAGCCGACATTGACGAATACAACGCCCAGACGCAGTTCGAGTATGAGCGCATTCGCGACTTCATCATTCTGCATTACAAGGCCACGCAGCGTGACGATTCACCATTCTGGAATCATTGCCGCAATATGGACATACCGGCCACGCTGCAGCACAAGATCGACTTGTTCAGCAGCAACGGTCGGTTCTTCCGCGAGGGCAGCGAACTCTTTGGGGAAGTGAGTTGGGTGCAGGTGATGCATGGTCAAGGCATTCGGCCACAAAGCTACAACCCTTTGGTGGATTTGCGCTCCAAGGAAGAAATCAAAATGTTTCTCGGAAATATCGAAAGTGTCATCAAAAAGTGTGTCGATGTCATGCCGACGCATGAGGACTACATTGCCCAGCATTGTGCTGCTTCTGTCCCTCAAGTGATGGCGTCGCCCTCGGTTCGGTAGGGTTATTGGGTCCAAAGCAGCAATGAAAACGTTCTTTTCTGCAGTGCTTTTCAGCAGTCTGTGCCTGGTTGGCTGTGCCGTATTGGACGGTCAACCTGGACCGGAGTCCGCGCGCCCTCTGGAAGACTGGCCCCACATCACCAGCGCGATTCCAAAGGACGCGGCGATCGAAGTCGAGGTAGCCCGCATTCTGGCTGGTATGACCCTGCCCCAAAAAATTGGCCAGATGACGCAGCCAGAAATCAAGAGTGTGACGCCGGCAGAGGTGGGCGAGTACTACATCGGCTCGGTGCTCAATGGCGGTAGCTACTGGCCGCATGGAAACAAGCTGGCACCGATTGCGGACTGGGTCAGCCTGGCGGACCAGTACTACAACGCCTCCATGACCACCGACATGAAGATCAAGGTGCCCGTGATTTGGGGCACAGACGCCATTCATGGCCATGGCAATGCGTATGGCGCGACGCTGTTTCCACACAACATCGGCTTGGGTGCGGCGCATGATCCGCAATTGATTCAGAACATCGGCGTGGCGGTCGGACGACAAGTGCGTGCAACCGGTATCAACTGGGTCTTTGGGCCTACTTTGGCGGTCGCTCGGGATACGCGCTGGGGCCGCACCTATGAGAGTTTTTCCGAGGATACCAATCTGGTCAAAGCCTATGCGGGAGCCTATGTCACCGGCCTGCAAGGAAGTTTTTCAAACGATGGCAACGTCGTCGCCACGGCCAAGCACTTCATCGGCGATGGTGGCACCGATATGGGCAAGGACCAGGGCATTAGCCAAGGCAGCAAGTCCGACATGATGAATATTCATGGCCAGGGCTACTACGGTGCATTGGCGGCGGGCGTCCAAACCGTGATGGCATCCTTCAACAGTTGGGACGACGTGGCCGCAGGCATCAATTACGGCAAGCTGCACGGCAGCAAAGCGCTGCTGACCGATGTGCTCAAGCAAAAGATGGGATTTGACGGTTTCGTGGTGTCAGACTGGAACGGCATTGCCCAGGTGCCCGGTTGCACCCAGGCCAGTTGTGCGCAAGCAATCAATGCGGGTATCGACATGGTGATGGTGCCCGACAACTGGCGCTCCTTCATTGGCAACACGATGGCGCAGGTACAAAGGGGCGAGATCCCGTTGGCGCGCATTGATGATGCGGTGTCGCGCATATTGCGCGTCAAACTGCGCGCCGGGATCTTTGGCAAAAAACCCTCAGACGGCATTTACGCCGGCAAACCAGAGGCTTTGCAAGCGCGAGAACTGGCGCGCCAGGCAGTACGTGAGTCGCTGGTGCTACTGAAGAACAACGACGCGGCATTACCGCTGCCGCCCGGCAAGAAAATATTGGTCGTGGGCAAATCCGCCAACAGCCTGCAAAACCAGACCGGTGGCTGGACGCTGGGCTGGCAGGGTACCGGCAATGTCAACAGCGATTTCCCGATGGCGGACACGATCCTGGACGGCATCAAGGAAGCGGCAGGCAGTGCCAACGTGGCATTCAGCGAAACAGCACAAGGGGTGGATGTGAGGCGTTTTGATGCGGTGATTGCCGTCATCGGTGAAACACCTTACGCCGAAGGCAATGGTGACATTGCGGCGTCGGGCACCCTGCGGCACAGCAGTCGTTACCCGGAAGACTTGAGTGTGTTGCGGGCGGTTGCTGGCTGGGGTAAACCGGTGATTACGCTGCTGGTGTCGGGTCGCCCGGTTTATGCCAATGATTTGCTCAACCTGTCGGACGCTTTTGTGGTGACTTGGTTGCCGGGCACCGAGGGCAAGGGGGTCGCTGATGTGTTGTTCCGCAATGCCGGTGGTGGCATTCGACACGACTTCACGGGTCGTCTTTCCTTTTCCTGGCCGAAGGCGGTTTGTCAGACGGCGTTGAACTTGGGTGACCCCGGTTACGCGCCTCTGTTTGCGCCAGGTTATGGTTTGAACTATGGCAGTAGCATGACTGTCCGCAAGTTGGACATCACGGTGCCGCCGGACAGCTGCGGGCATACCTCAGTGCTGCCAATCTTCAGCCAGTCGGATCGTGCGCCCTTTGCCTTGCATGTCGCCAGTGCGGCCAATCACTGGCTGAGCCGACCAGTGGGGGGCGATCTGAATGCCACGCTGAGCCTGCCCACCGACCAGCCCGCCGTTCGGGTGGAAACCACGCAGATCAACACGCAGCAAGATGCAAAACTGGTGACCTGGTTCGGTGGTCCAGGAAAGATCTTCGCCCGCTCTTCCCAGCCGGTGGATCTGCAATCCTATGCCGTCAATCAAGGGGTGTTGCAGTTCGATATGGTCATCATGCAGACTCCACAGGGGCGCGTGAGCCTAGCCCTCGAGTGCGGTGAATCTTGCCGGGGAGAAATTGACCTGAGCATGCTGTTAAAAAAGTTGGGCCTCCAGAGCAGGCGCACGGTCAAGATTCCGCTGGCCTGCTTTGGGCTCAAGCAGGTCGATTTTGCCAACGTGAAGGTCCCCTTCAGTGTGTTAACGTCCCAGCCATTCGCAGCGGCATTTGCCAACATTCAGATCGTTGCCGGTGCGACGGGTGATACGGATGCACTGTCCTGCGCTGACGTCGGTAATGAATCAAATTTGGGAGAATGAACTAATGACCACAATCAAGGATGTTGCTCGCCTGGCCGGCGTTGGGGTGGGAACAGCATCGCGGGTGGTCAGCGGCAGGGGATCGGTAGCGGTAGCGACAGCCGAGCGTGTCCGTCAGGCCATTGCCGAACTGGACTTTCGTCCTTCCCATGCGGCGCGGTCGCTGTTGTCGGGGTCTTCCCAAATGATTGGCGTGTATATCCCCATGCTCAAGGGGACGTTCTACACCCCTATCCTCGGGGCCATCGATACCGAGTTGCGCACCACGGGGCGGCACATGGTGGTGGCTTTTGGATGTGGCGACGGCGACGCACGACAGCAGGCGATCGAGGGCCTTGAGTTCCTGATTGAGCGTGGCTGTGACGGACTGGTGGTGATGAGCGACGCGCTACGCGAGCAAGACATCAAGGCTTTGGGCCCTCAGCAAAGCAAATTGGTCATGCTGAATCATCGCTTTGTGAACCTTGATGACCAGTGCTTCACCGCCGACCATACGCGAGGTGGCGTGCTGGCCGCGCAGGCCTTGTTGAAAATGCGGCATCGCAAATTCGCGGTGATTGCGGGCCCAAGCTCTTCGCCCGATAACGTGGCACGCGTGGAGGGGTTTATGACCGAGTTACAGCGCAAGGGTATTGATGCCAGCCAGGTCGTGACGCTGCAAGGCGACTTTTCACCGGAAAGTGGATGGGCGTCAGCACGATCCTTGGCGTCATCCGGGCACGAATTTACGGCGCTATTCTGTGCGAATGATGAAATGGCGGTAGGTGCCCTGGCCTATTTTCAGCAGGCTGGAATTTCAGTACCCGGAACCATTTCGGTGTTGGGCTATGACGATACCCCTAGCGCCGAGTACTCGGCACCGCAACTTACATCGGTGCACATTCCCTGGCGCGAGATCACATTGAATGGCCTGCGCTGGTTGCTCAACCAGTGTTATGGCGAGGCGCAGCCGGTGCTGCGGAAATTTCCGGTCAGTGTGACCTGGCGTGCGTCTGTGGCGATGGCGCAGGAAGCAGCGGAACCGAAGGCCGTTTCGCGCAAAAAACCAGTTCCAGTCACTCGCTGAATTCACAAAACCAAGGGTTGCTACGGATGTGACGGGATGGTCTCTGAGACTACAATTGGAATCCTTTCCAACTGGTGAGATACGGTACCGATAAAAACATGAAAAAAACAACAACTGATGATCTGCTGATTCTCCAGCGCAACGACTTTGCCCCTGACTTCCGATGGGGTTGTTCTACTTCTTCGTACCAGATCGAAGGCGCAGTCCATGCGGATCTTCGCGGCGAATCAATATGGGATCGCTTTTGCGCCACGCCGGGCCATATTCGGGACGGTTCCAGTGGCGCTGTGGCCTGTGACCATTATCATCACTGGCCGGAAGATCTTGACCTGGCGCGCAGTCTGGGCACCAATGCCTACCGGTTTTCCATCGCCTGGCCCAGAATCTTCACGAACGGTCGAGGCAGCGTACCGAACCCAAAGGGACTCGATTTTTACTCGCGTTTGGTGGATGGCATGCTCGAGCGTGGTCTGGAGCCCTGGGTCACGCTGTACCACTGGGACTTGCCGCAGGCACTTCAAGACCAGGGCGGCTGGGTGAATCGCGACACCATAGACGCTTTCGTCGAGTACGCCGATGTGGTGAGCCGCCATCTGGGCGACCGCATCCAACATTGGATCACGCACAATGAACCCTGGTGCACCGCGTTTCACGGCAACTACGAAGGTGTGCACGCGCCGGGCCTGAAGGACTTCAAGACCGCGCTGCAGGTGAGTCACAACGTGCTGGTGTCGCACGGGCTGGCAATCCCCGTGATTCGGCGCAATGCGCCAAATGCTTGCATCGGCGCGGCGCTCAGCCTGCATCCGCTCAAACCCGCATCGGACAGCGCGCAAGACTTGGCTGCTACAACGCGCCACGACGGCTTGCGCAATCGCTGGTTTCTGGACCCACTGCATGGCCGTGGCTACCCGGCAGATATTTGGAAAATTCTGGGTGCCAATGCACCCGTGGTGCAGGACGGTGATCTGGCCGCGATTGCCACATCCACGGACTTCCTGGGTGTGAATTACTACTTCCCCGAGATCGTGGCCGATGCGCCGGGCCAGGGTGTGATGTCCACGCGCGTCATCGAGACGCCCAACGTCGAGCGCACAGCCTTTGGCTGGGAAGTGTCACCCGAAGGCATGGTGGCGCTGCTCAGCCGAGTGGCACGGGACTACCAACCCGCAGCCATCTACCTGACCGAGAATGGCTCCACCTACGACGACGTGGTCGGCGCGGACGGAGAGATCAACGATGTCGAACGACGACGCTATCTGATGCGCCATATCGCAGCGGCGCGCGAGATCGTGGCGCAGGGCATCCCCGTCAAGGGCTACTTTGCCTGGAGTCTGTTGGACAATTTTGAATGGGCCGAAGGCTATATTCGCCGCTTCGGTCTGACGCACGTCGACTTTGACACGCAGCAGCGCCGACTCAAGGCCAGCGGCAAGTGGTACCGTGATTTCCTACAAGGAGAAGCAATATGTTGAAACAGAATATTCTGGCCGCAGCCCTGGCATTGGCATTCCTCGGTAGCACCGCCGTCCAGGCTGCGGGGCCCAAGGCCGAAGTGATTCACTGGTGGACATCAGGTGGGGAGTCCGCGGCGGTGAAGGTGTTTTCCGACGCCTACACCACCACCGGTGGTGTCTGGGTGGATACGGCCGTGGCGCTGGGCGAACAGGCGCGCTCCGTGGCCATTAACCGCATTGTCGGCGGCAACCCGCCGACCATGGCGCAGTTCAATACCTCCAAGCAATTTCTGGACGTGGTCGAGCAAGGCATGCTCAACAACGTCGATGAAGTGGCGATCCGCGACGGCTGGGACAAGTTCCTGCCCGAGACCGTGCTGAACGTGGTCAAGGTCAAGGGCCATTACTACGCCGCGCCGGTGGACATTCACATGCCGACCTGGTTCTGGTACTCCAAGGCGGCGTTTAAAAAAGCAGGTATTACCGCTGAACCCAAGACCATGGACGAACTGTTTGCGGCGCTGGACAAGCTCAAGGCCGCGGGCCTGATTGCCTTGGCGCACGGTGGCCAGCCTTGGCAGGAGAACACCGTCTTTACGGCGGTCCTGGCAAACTTGGGCGGCACCGAGCTCTACCTGAAAGTGTTGCGCGACCGTGACCCCAAGGTGATTCAGGGCGAGGACTTCAAGAAGGTGCTCCTTGCGTTCAAGCGTCTGCAATCCTATGTGGACAAGGGTTCTCCGGGGCGCAACTGGAACGACGCCACGGCGATGCTGATCACGGGCAAGGCCGGCGTGCAAATCATGGGTGACTGGGCCAAGGGCGAGTTCACGCTGGCGCACCAGGTGCCGGGCAAGGACTATGGCTGCATTGCGGGTTTTGGACCCAAGTCGCCTTACATCATCCAGGGCGATGTATTCGTCTTTCCAAAAACCAGCAATGCGGAACAGATCAAGGCGCAAAAAGTGCTCGCCAGCCTGATGCTGGCGCCGGCCACGCAAGTGGCGTTCAGCAACAAGAAGGGCTCCATTCCCGTGCGCACCGATGTCGATTCGTCCAAGATGGATGTCTGCGCCCAGCAGGGCCTAGCCATCATGAAGGACAAGTCGCGCCATCTGGGCAACGGCGAGGTCTATCTGAACCCGGACCAGAATGGCTCGCTGGCGGACATTCTGACGGCCTACTGGAACAAGGCCATCCCCGTGGAAAAGGTGCAGAAGGATATTGCCCGCGCGTTGAAAAGCTAAGACCTTGGCGTGTTGACCATGAAGATCAAACCCAGACAATTGCTGCGCCAGTTCACCATCTGGAGCGCGCTGTTGCCCATGGCCACGACGGTACTCGTGGCCTATCTGGGAACGGTACTGTGGTCGCTCAAGGTGTCCATGAGCAACTCGCGCACCTTCCCCTCGGACGAGTTCGTCGGCCTGGCGCAATACGAGCGCCTATTCGACAACGAGCGCTGGCTGTTGTCGCTGCAAAACCTGGCGCTGTACGGCGTGCTGTTCATCGTGGCGTGCATGGTGATTGGCTTCTTGCTGGCGGTCTTCATCGACCAGAAGGTGATGGCCGAGGGCGCCCTGCGCACGATCTTCCTGTACCCCTACGCCATGTCGTTTGTCGCCACCGGTCTGGTCTGGCAGTGGCTGCTGAACCCGGGCAACGGGATTCAACAGGCGGTGCGCCAAATGGGCTATGAAGACTTCACGTTTGACTGGATCATCGACCAGGACAAGGTGATGTACACCATCGTCATCGCCACCGTCTGGCAGGCCTCGGGCCTCGTGATGGCCATGCTGTTGGCGGGTTTGCGCGGCATCGACGACGATATCTGGAAAGCCGCGCGCATCGACGGCATTCCCACCTGGCGCGTTTACGTCTCCGTCGTGCTGCCGATGCTGGGGCCGTCGGTGGCTACGGTGTTCGTGTTGCTCTCCACGGCCGTCATCAAGCTGTTTGACGCCGTGGCATCGATGACGCAGGGCGGCCCCGGTACGGCCAGCGAAGTACCGGCCAAATTCATCATGGACCATTTGTTCGGGCGCGCCAACATCGCGCTGGCGTCAGCCGGTTCCATTGTGCTGCTGCTCACTGTGCTGATTTTGCTGGCGCCGCTCTTGTATGCGCGCAGCCGTGCCAACGGCGCCGGGGGTACGAAATGACGACGGCTGCCGCCCCGCGCGCACGTCGCCCCTTTGCATTCGGTCCGGCGCGCATCGGCGTTTACGCCTTTTTGTTGACGGCAGCGGCGTTCTTCCTGATGCCGCTGTACATCATGCTGGCAACTTCGTTCAAGAGCATGGACGAGATTCGCCTGGGCAATATTTTTGCCTTCCCCGTTGACATCACGGTCGCACCCTGGGTGGCGGCCTGGACGACGGCCTGCACCGGCGTCTCGTGCGAAGGCATTCGCGGCGGCTTCTGGAACTCGCTTTTCATCGTGATTCCGAGCACGATCCTGCCCATCCTGCTGGGTGCGCTCAACGGCTACGCCTTGTCGTTCTGGAAACCCCGCGGCGCGAATGTGCTGTTCGGCATTCTGATGCTGGGCGCCTTTATTCCGGTGCAGGTGATGATGTTTCCACTGGTGCGTGTGCTTGCGACGCTGGGGCTGTTCAGCTCCTTGCCGGGCATTGTGCTTATTCACATCATCTTCAGCATGCCGGTCATGACGCTGCTGTTTCGCAATTACTACCAGTCGATTCCGCAGGAGTTGTTCAAGGCCGCGCGCATCGACGGCGGCGGCTTCATCCGCATCTTTGTGCAATTGATGCTGCCCATGTCCACGCCCATCATCATCGTCGCTGCCATCATGCAGGTCACGGGTGTCTGGAACGACTACATCCTGGGCCTTGTGTTTGCAGGCCGGGACAATCTTCCGATGACGGTGCAGCTCAACAATGTGATCAACACCACCACGGGCACGCGGCTGTACAACGTGAATATGGCAGCGACGATTCTCACGTCGCTGGTGCCGCTCACAGTCTATTTTGTTTCTGGTCGCTGGTTTGTGCGGGGTATCGCCGCCGGTGCGGTAAAGGGGTAACAGCATGGCAAGCGTAAGTGTCCGCAATCTTTGCATTCGCTTCGGCGACAACGAAGTCATTAAAGGCCTAAATCTGGATGTGGTGGAGAGCGAGTTCTTGGTTCTGCTGGGCCCTTCAGGTTGCGGCAAATCCACGTTGCTGCACAGCATCGCCGGTCTCATCGACGTGGCCGACGGAAGCGTCGTCATCGGCGGCCAGGACATGACCTGGGCCGATCCAACGGACCGCAATATCGGCATGGTGTTTCAGTCCTATGCGCTCTACCCGACCATGAGCGTGGAGCGCAATATGTCTTTTGGCCTGCGCGTCAAGGGAACCCCCAAGGCCGAGATTGAGCGCCGTGTGCAGCGTGCGGCGCAAATGCTTCAGCTGGAGCCGCTGCTGAACCGCAAGCCCTCACAGTTGTCAGGTGGGCAGCGCCAGCGTGTCGCCATTGGGCGGGCCTTGGTGCGCGAAGCGGGCGTTTTTCTTTTCGATGAGCCGCTGTCCAATCTGGACGCGAAGCTGCGCGCGGAACTGCGGCGAGAACTCAAGCTACTGCACAAGAACCTGCGCTCGACCATGATTTACGTGACCCACGATCAGGTGGAGGCCATGACACTGGCGACCCGCATTGTGGTCATGTTGGGCGGCAAAATCCAACAGATCGGTGCCCCCGCGCAAGTCTATGAAAAGCCGCAGAACCTTTTCGTTGCCGGCTTTCTGGGCTCGCCCGGCATGAATCTGCTGAGCGGCCAGCTCGGCGCCAGCGTGGGTTCCATGGTGTTTGAGTCGAAGAATTTGACGCTCGATGTCGGCGCCTATGCGTTCCTGGGCCGGCCCGTCGCTGCGCAGCCCGTCATACTGGGCATACGCCCGGAAAATCTGTTGATCCACGCGGGCGGTGCGCATCAAGGCACGGTGTCATTAATTGAGCCCATGGGAAATCACCACGTCGTGTGGCTGGATTTTGGCGGCAAGCTGTTGTCCTCGGTGGTGAGCGGCGCGCTGGGCTTTAGTGTGGATGAGCCGGTTCGCTTCACCATCGATCTGTCCAAAATCTCACTGTTCAACCAAACAACCGGGCAGCGCTTGTAAACGTCGAAAACGCCCTCTTCACCAACTTGAATCTACGTCGAATATTGCACGAAGGCTGACAAATGATGATGCAAACATGCACGAACAAGGTGTCGAAACTGGTGATGGTGGTCATATTGGGGCTGGGATGGAGCACTGCGGCACAGGCACAGACGACGACATCAGTTGGCAGTTCGCCAGGTGGTCCCGTGCAGACTTGGGTGACTCTGACTGATCAGTCGAAACTGCTTGCCCGGCAGAAGGACATCGTTTTTGGGGTCAACACGCCATTGCCGCTGAATATTGCGGTGGATCCCAGCAAGCGCTACCAGGAAATCGTTGGTTTTGGCGCCAACATCAGCGACGCATCGGCCTGGTTGATCCAGAACCGCATGAATGCGCAGCAACGACAGGCTCTGATGGCAGATTTGTTCGGCAAGCCACCCGGCATTGGCTTGAGCTTCACGCGCGTGACCATCGGTGCCTCGGATTTTTCCCGCAGCCACTACACACTGGATGATGTGCCCGCCGGACAGACTGATTACCCATTGGCGAAGTTTTCAATCGACCCAATGCGTTCGGATGTGATGCCTATGGTCAAGAGTGCGCTGGCCGTCAATCCCAAGCTGCGCGTCATGGCTTCCCCCTGGAGCGCGCCCGGGTGGATGAAGAGCAATGACAGCCTGATTCAGGGCACGCTGCGCCCAGAGGCCTACGGCGCATTTTCTCAGTACCTTGGTAAATTTGCCGATGCGATGGAGGCTGAGGGCCTTCCCCTTTTTGCGTTGACCGTGCAGAACGAACCGCACTTTGAACCCAAGGACTATCCTGGAATGCGGGTCGAGTCGGCTGCCCGAGCCAAGTTCATTGGCGAATACCTGGGGCCGCTGCTGGTGAAACGTCCCACGCCAGTGCGTATTCTGGATTGGGACCACAACTGGGACGAGCCGCAAGCGCCTTTGCAGGTACTGGCCGATCCGAAAGCGCGTTCCTACGTGGCGGGTGTCGCCTGGCACTGTTACGCCGGTGATGTGAGTGCGCAGGCCGTGGTGCATGCTGCCTACCCGGATAAAGAAACCTACTTCACTGAGTGTTCTGGTGGCGACTGGAAACCGGATTGGCGCGAAACCCTGCCCTGGTACATGCGCAATTTGATCATTGGTACCACCCGAGGATGGGCCAAGGGCGTCCTGTTATGGAACATTGCGCTGGACGAAAACCATGGGCCCCACAGCGGCGGTTGTACCGATTGCCGTGGGGTGGTAACCATCAATTCCAAGACCGGTGAGGTGACACGCAATTTTGATTACTATGCGCTGGCACATGCCAGCCGCTTTGTCCGTCAGGGCGCACGTCGCATTGAGTCCACGACTGGGGTAGACAGCCTGGAGACGGTGGCCTTTCAGAACTCTGATGACAACTCCGTCGCCTTGATTGTGTTGAATTCGGCTGCCAATTCATGCCGATTTTCTGTGAGTTTTGGTGGTAAAAGCTTCGAGCACACCATGCCGGGTGCCAGCGTCGCCACTTTTGTCTGGGACCGACCACGTTGAGTGGCTCAAGCGTCGAGCGGTTCAGGCGCGTGGACTTGAGACTGTCGGTGGTTGGCCAAAAAATTCAGACAGGCTTCAGTTGGTCACGCCTTTGGGCAAGACTACTCCTTTTAGCCGCAGCGTTTTTCGCAAGCGGTCTGGGTAATCGGTGATGATGCCGTCCACATTCCAATCGATCAGGCGCTCCATCTCGGCCTGCTGGTTGATAGTCCAGGGGATCACTTGCAGGCCCAAAGCTTGGGCCTCCTTCACCAGCGATGCGCTGAGGTTGTTCTGGTTGGGTGCCCAGATAACGCCCGCCGCCTGGCCGGCCGAGGCGCGAACCATGCGCGGCACGGAACCGCCGTTGTCCTTGAGCAAATGCCCGGCATTCCAGGAACCGTCTATTAGCGTGTTGAAGTCAGGTGCTTCAATGGTGAGATACATGGTACGCAAATCGGGCTCCAGTTGGTGCAGCAATTCCAGCGTCCGCCAGTCAAAACTCTGAACCATGACGCGCCTGCTCATACCGGCTTGACGTATCACTGCCAGCAGGGTGTTGACGAAGGCCTCTGGTGCCAGCGTGCTTTGTGGATAGTGCGGGTTGATTTTGGTCTCCATGTCGAAATGGACATCGTTGGCACCGAGCTCATTGACCAGTTTGAACAGGGCGGCCAGAGTGGGGATGCACTGTCCATCACGGGCCTGCTGCTGCGGAAACTCGGTCGCATAGCGGCTGGCCGGGTTAATTCGGCCAACGTCATACGACTGCACCTGTGCCAGCGTAAGGGAATTGATAAGGGGGCCGCGCTCTTTGAGCCACCGGCCATTGGCATCGCGCGTGATGGCGGGATTCATTGCCGAGTCATGCGAAATCACAGGAATGCCGTCGGCCGTGATGGCGATGTCGAGTTCAAGCGTCGTGATACCCAGTCGAAGTGCATTTTCAAACGAGGCCAACGTGTTCTCTGGCAATAGTCCGCGGCCACCACGATGCGCTTGCAGATCGAAAGCGTGTGCCTGAAGCGCCAGCAAAGTCAGACCAAAAAGCCAACTCCACGTTCTCCATGAAAATTTGATGGACGAAAGGGAGATTTTGTGAGTTGTCATGTGATGTTGCCGGGAAAAAAATCAGGCGTTTTACCAAAGAATTGCCACGAAAGATGAGGGTCCTATCAAGCGAGTATTGCGAAGGCGTCCAAGCGCTCGTGGTTGAAGTAGTCCGGGATGAACGGCTGCGGCTCTTCAACGAGCACGACATCTCGGTAAGGCCACCATCGTTCCAGCAGTACGTATTCACGCTGGGAACGGCTTCCTTGAAGCGCTTGTTTGCCGCTTATGTTGCAGAAACCACTCATACAAGGCCGGATTCTCGTAGGTCTGCGTCCAGGAATCATGGCCCACGCCAGGGTAAACCGTGAATTTCACATCCCCGCCACAGGCCTTCACGGCGTCCACCATGTCGGCGCCGTCCTTGAGGCTGACGACCGTATCTTTGTCTCCGTGAAAAGCCCATATCGGAATATTTTTCAGATTGCAGGCTCTCTTCACATCACTGGCACCACAGACCGGCGCGATCGCGGCGAATCGCTCGGGATGATCAGCTGCCATGTTCCAGGTGCCATGGCCACCGCGGCTCAAGCCGGTCAGATAAATGCGATCGACATCCACCGGCAGGCGCGCGATGACTTCATCCAGCAACACCTTCAGGCTAGTGCTATCCCAGTTCGTATTGGCAGGTGCTTGCGGCGAAACCACGATGAAAGGAAAGTCCCTTTGTGTCTCGACTATTTTCGGCGGCCCGTGCAACTTCACTTTTTCAATATCATCGCCACGCTCACCGGAGCCGTGCAGAAAGACGATGAGCGGCCATGTCTTGCCAGCGACCTTGTCGTAGCCCGGGGGCAAATAAAGCAGAAAGCGGGTTTTGTCAGTTTTGCCGCTTTGTTTTTCAAATGATTGCGGATGCTGGCCTTCGGCCAGTGTCCAAGGTTCACGCATGGCACATCCTCCAAGAAAAAAAGTAGTCGCCATCAGAATAGTCAGTGTGTGCTTTTGGGTCATGGCTTTTGGCTTTCTTTTTTTGGCGGCATTGCAGCACTGCACGATGGCAGCAACTGGCCATCTCTCGAAAGCCATGACGCAGCGCCCCCATCGAATGCAAGGCTAATCAATAATGGTATTTCATCTGATCGGTCAGTCCCGGCCAGTCGTCGCTGCGGAACGGTGACGCCGGCAGCCCATTGCGGTTGAATAGATTGCTTTCTTCAGGGTTATCGACCCACCCGTAGCGTACTGCCTTGGGGTGGGCGACAGCAGAGTGCGAGACGATTACCTTGTTGCCCTGAATGCGGGCCCGGGCTGGCAAGAACTGCCGACGGTGATCCGCCACGGCAAAGCCGCGCAAGGTCGCTCCGCTGCGGGCCGTCACCAGACCGTGACCCACTTCAGAGAAGCTGACTTCGACCTGCGAACCGCGCACCCGTATCGACTGGTATTGCGGGCCACTGGCTACGAGCTGCTTCTGGCCATACTCGTTCTTAAGGGCGTGCAACGCCAGACGCAGGCCAACGCCCTGCTTGTTGCGCGGGTGGATATCGTTCGCATTGCCAATATCGGTCGCCACCACCATGCCGGTGCCGGGCAGCTTCAAGGCCTGACGCTGCGCATCGCGCAGTTCCGCCCAGCGGCTTCCCACCAGGCTATTGCGGTCCAGTGGCAAAAAGGAAGCCAGTTGCACGAAGTAAAACGGCAACCGGGGCTGCTGCCATTGCTGGCGCCAGTCCTGGATCAGCAAGGGGAAGGTTTGCGCGTATTGCCGGGCACGCGGCACATTGCTCTCGCCCTGATACCAGAGCACGCCCCTGATGGGAAAGCCCGTGAGGGGGCTCACCATCGAGTTGAAAAGCAGCGTCGGAAGATCGTTCGGGGCGATTTGGTCCTTGCTTGAAATACTCTCCACGCGTGCCTTCCAGTCACCGGCCAGCGTCACACTGTCGGCTCCCGTTTGCAAGCGCATGGCGCTGGCCTCGCCATGGAAACCGCCACCACCGCCAGTATCGGTGACGCGCACAGCCACCAGGTTATTACCGGGCTTGAGCAGGCATGCGGGCACGCCGTAGCGTCGAGGGGTCTCCCAACCGCAGGTGTCGCCGACACGCTGGCCGTTGACGTAGGTCTCGTCGCAGTCGTCGATCATGCCCAATTGCAGCGTAGCCGCCGATGCCGCCTGTTCTGGCGTCAACTCGATCACACGGCGGTGCCAAACCACGCCGTCCAGCTCTTCCAGTCCCTGATCTTCCCAATACAGGGGAGCACGCAGGGTGGCCCAGGCACGGTCGTCAAAATCGGGTTCCTTCCAGCCTTTGGTGGAGCCGGCTTCAACCGGGATTCCGGATTGCCAGCGCGCGATCAGGGTCGTCATGCGATGACGGTACCGCGCTCCGTACTCCGTGGCATCCGCCGGCATGGAAGCCAGGGCGAATTCAGGCCGTGCCGCCAGTGCGATCGGACTGAGCCAGGTCTCGATGTTGCTGCCGCCCCAGGAGGCGTTGATGATGCCGATCGGCACGCCCAATTCCTGCTGCAGCTTGCGCGCAAAGAAATAGCCCGCCGCGGAGAATTCACCCGTATTGGCCGGACTGCTGACTTGCCAGGCTGACTCGCCAATGTCGGCGGCCGGTTGAAATGCGACCGTCTTCGGTACCTTGATATGGCGAATCAGTACCCAATCCGATTGCGCCACCTCCCTGGCCGCGTCGTTGGACTGGCCCACTGTCAATTCCATATTGGATTGCCCGCTTGCCAGCCACACATCCCCCACCAGTACATCCTTCAAATGGATGGTGTTGTCGCCCCGAACCGTCAAGACGTAAGGTCCGCCTGCGGCTTCGGCCTTGAGCACTGCGCGCCAGTGCCCCTGCCCATCCGCCGTGCTGTGGGTGGACTGGTGGTTCAATGCCACGTGGACCGTCTCACCCTGTCGGGCCGATCCCCATACATGGATGGACTGGTGGCGCTGCAGCACCATGTGGTCGGTAAAGACGTGAGCCAGTCGAACTTCCGCCTGCGCCATTGCCCCTGCCATTACCAGTATCAGTGCAACAAAATTGGTTCTCATGAAGTTCTCCCAGACAAGAGGCCAACAAACCCAAAATGCCATTGCGCGGCGGATTGGATTCCGCCCCCGGCAACTGGGTGCTCTGCGATTGACACCGGGCATCGCCACTGCGGCGGGCTGTATTTCTTCAAAAGGGTTTCGATCGCACCAAAGACCCGCTAACCTGCCGTCGCAAACAGCGGCAGCGTTGACAGCGCGAGGCGCAAAAAGGACAGAATTGAGGTCATGGACGGCGGTTCCCAATTTCGGTTAAAAGGTGATTTTGAAGACCGGTGCAGGGACCGTGCAATGTTTTATGAGAGCAATTGGCCATCGCTCGAAAACCATAGCGCACCGCCCACATCGAATGAGAGGCCTGTCAATTGCCCAGGCACCACGCGTCCTTCGTGAGCCGCAACCTTGGCCGTCAGCAATGCATCTACACCCTCGACGCGTAGATGGATGATCGAGGCGTCGCCCAAGTGCTCAACCAACATGACCTGGGCGGGCACGCCCTGTTCCACGTTACTCAGGTGCAGATGTTCCGGACGAATGCCTACTTTGTTCGCCTCAACCGGGGCCTGTCGGGCGGTAGCGCTCCACAAGGCGGCGTGCGCTGCGGAGGCATCCTGCGCCGGACGGCTGATCAGGTTGATATGCGGAGCGCCAAGAAAGGTGGCGACAAATTCATTGACCGGGCGCGCGTACAAGTCCATGGGCGCCCCCAATTGCTCGATGCGCCCCTTGTTGAACACAGCAATGCGGTCACCCATCGTCATGGCTTCCACCTGGTCGTGTGTCACATAAATCATGGTGGTGCCCAGCTCCTTGTGCAGGCGCGCCAGCTCGATGCGCATGGTCACGCGCAGCGCGGCGTCCAGGTTCGACAAGGGTTCATCAAACAGGAACACCTTGGGCTTGCGCACAATGGCGCGACCAATCGCCACACGCTGGCGCTCGCCGCCGGACAAAGCCTTGGGGAGACGCGGCAGCAGGTGCGAGATGCGCAGCACGTCGGCGGTGCGCTGAACCACTTGTTCGCGCTCGAACTTCTTGACACCGGCCATGCGCAGCGAGAAGCCCATGTTCTCGGCCACGGTCATGTGCGGATACAGCGCATAGCTCTGGAACACCATGGCTGCGCCCCGATCTGCGGGGCGCAGCTCGTTGGCGCGAACGCCGTCGATCAGCAAGTCGCCTTCTGTGATGCTCTCCAGCCCCGCGATCATGCGCAGCATGGTGGACTTGCCGCAGCCGGAGGGGCCCACGAACACGAGGAACTCGCCGTCGCGCACCTCCAGATCGACGCCGTGGATCACGGGCACATCGCCGTAGCTCTTGCGAATGCCCTTTAGCGCCAGATGTCCCATGTCACAGTCCTTTTCTTTTTTCCGCAGCCAGAAATGCGCGGTACCAAAGCGCGCTGTCCTTGAGGGTGCGCTCTTGCGTGGCGTAATCCACCCGGACGATGCCAAAGCGCTTGGCGTAGCCTGAGGACCACTCGAAGTTGTCCAACAGGCTCCAGACAAAATAGCCGTTCACCCGAACACCCTGGCGCATGGCAGCAAGCACGGCGGCAATATGGTTTTCGATGTATTTCTGGCGCCGCCTGTCATGCACCTGGCCGTTGATCACCTCGTCTTTGAACGCAGCACCGTTTTCCGTGATGTAGATGGGCGGCAGTGTGTAGTCACGGTGCAAGCGCAGCAGCAACTCGGTGAGGCCTTGCGGATACACCTCCCAGCCCATATCGGTGATTTCGTGGCCGCTGGCCTTGACGTCCCAGGGCTCGCCCGCGCTGACCACGCTGCGCATGTAATAGTTGACACCCAAAAAATCGATAGGCACCTTGATTTTGGCCATGTCTCCCGGCAATACCTTGGGTGCATCGGCACCCAGATCTTCCAGCACATCGGCCGGATATTCACCCTTGAGCAATGGCTCCACATACCAGCGCAATCCGCCACCATCGGCGCGGCGCGCAGCCGCGCGGTCGGCGTCGAAGTCCGTCGCAGGATTGATGGGAGACAGGTTGAGCACAATGCCCATGTCGGCCTTGCAGCCTTGTGCCCGCATGGCCGTCACCGCAATGCCGTGACTCAAAAACAAATGGTGCGCGACCTGGATCGCGACAGCACGGCTTTTGATGCCAGGGGCAAAGATGCCTGACTCATGACCCAGCACCGCCACCACCCAGGGTTCGTTATGGGTACAGATGGAGGCGACGCGGTCGCCCAGGTGTCGTGCCACTTCACAGGCATAGTCAACATAACACTGCACGGTGTCGCGGTTCTCCCAGCCACCGGTGGCCTGCAGGGCAGACGGCAGGTCCCAATGATTCAGCGTCAGATACGGTTTGAGACCACGCGCGAGCATGCCGTCTACCAGCCGCTCGTAGAACTCGAATCCCTTCTCATTGAACGCCCCCGAGCCCAAGGGTTGCACACGTGGCCAGGACACCGAGAAGCGGTAGGCATCAACACCCAGGTCGGCGACCAGGTCGAGGTCAGTTTCCCAACGGTGGTAGTGATCGCAGGCCACCCGGCCATCGCTGGCGTCCTGGATAGCGCCGGGAATGCGGCAGAAATCATCCCAGATGGAAGGCCCTTTGCCGTCGGCTTCGGACGCACCCTCGATCTGGAATGCACTGGTGGCAACGCCCCAGATGAAGTGCTTGGGGAAGGCAGCGTTGGATGTAGTGGTCATAGTGTGGTCAAGAACAGAAATCAGCCGCGCACCGCGCCGGCGGTTAACCCATCAATCAGGCGGCGGGAAGAAAAGGCAAACAGCACCAGCAGCGGCACGGTGGCAATGGCTGCGCCCGCCATGAGCGCACCCCATTCGGTATTGGCCGGGCTTTGCAGGCTGCGCAACGCCAGTGGCAACGTGTACATCTCGGGCGAGCGCATCACGATCAGCGGCCCGATGAAGTTGTTCCAGGAACCGATGAAGGTGATGAGGCCCAGCGTGCCCATGGCGGGCTGCAGCAGTGGCAGCACAACGCTCCAATAGATGCGCAACTCACCGCAGCCGTCCATCCGCGCGGCCTCGATCAGATCGCGCGGAATGGCCGAAGCGATGAACTGACGCATCATGAAGATGCCGAAGGCACTGGCCGCACCAGGAATGTACAGCGCGCGCGGCTGGTCGATCCAGCCGAAAGCGTCCATGATCATAAAGGTCGGGATCATGCCAAGAAAGGCAGGCAACAGCATTGTCGCCATCACCAGCGTGAACAGCGCCTTCTTGAAGCGGAACTCGAACATGGCAAAGGCGTAGCCGCCCATGCTGCAAAACAGCAGCGTGAGCCCCGTGGCAGCCAGCGCCACGTACAGGCTCCAGCCCAGGCTGCGCCAGAACGGGATGCGCTCATTCAAAATGCTGAAATTCAACATGAAATCGTTGCCGAACCACAGAGGCGGTGGCATGCTGAATATCTCGCTGCGGGAGTGGCTGGCAAACACGAACATGAAATAAAACGGTGCCAGCATGATGAGCGTGCCCACTCCCACCAGCAGGTAGGCGGCCCAGGGCGCCAGACGATCACGCTGCATCATGCCGACTCCGAAACACGCGGTTGGTGAGCCATGTCAGCAGCGCAACAAACACAAACAGCAGCCACGATAGCGCGCTGGCGGTGCCGAAGTCATTGAACTCGAAGGCTGTGCGGTACATGTACATGGCGGTGGTCATGCCTGCCTGGTCGGTACCGCCGCGCCCGCCGGTCAGGATGAAAGGTTCTTCAAACAGTTGCAGTCCACCAATCACGGAAAGCGTCACACCAAAATAGATCATC
This sequence comes from Rhodoferax sp., assembly GCF_028689295.1. Classification (GTDB taxonomy): domain Bacteria; phylum Pseudomonadota; class Gammaproteobacteria; order Burkholderiales; family Burkholderiaceae_C; genus Rhodoferax. The sequence goes on along the minus strand of NZ_JAQTWL010000024.1, from coordinate 5,493 downwards.
GGCTTCAAGCTGGGCAGCGTGATGAACCAGAACTTCTGCCAGCGCCCGGCTCCGTCCATGGTGGCCGCCTCATAAATGTCGCCAGGAATAGTTTGCAGCGCGGCCAGATACAGCACCGTGTTGAAACCCAGATAGCGCCAGAACACCACCAAGGAAATAGCAGGCTTGACATTGTCGGCCTGGTTCAGCCAGTCGATGGGTTGCGCCGGCATCAGCCAGCCCAGGACTGGCACGTGGTGCAAGGCTTGCAGGCCTTGATTGATCATGCCGTAGTCGGTGGAAAACAGCGTACTGAACATCATGGCAATGGCCACGGTAGAGGTGATGTAGGGCAGAAAATAGATGCCAACGACGGCGTTGCGTGAGCGCTTGAAGGAGGAGTGGATAAAGAACGCCAGCGGAATCGCCACCAGATGCTGCGGCACGCCGGCGGCCGTCGCCAACCAGAAGGTGTTTTTCAGGGACTTCCAGAACCACTCATCTTGCAGTGTGAAAATGAAATTTTCCAGCCCGACAAACTTCATCGCCGACAAACCCGCCGTGGGCTCCCAGGACTGGAACGCCAGGAGGAACGAGAACGTCAGCGGGAAGATGCCGAACACCACGAACAGCAGCACAAACGGGCTCAGGAACACGTAGGGCGCCCATTTCGGCGACAGACGGGGGAGCAGTGATCGCTTCATGGCAGGGGTCTGCGTAAAGAGGAGTCGCGCAGGGCCGCCTTAGCGACGCGCGCGCCGCTCCAGCAAGGCCTTGGCATCAGCCAGCGCCATGAGGATGTCCTTGCCCTGATCCAGCACCTTGTCCAACTCGGTGTTGATGATCTCGTCGGCAATCGGATCCAGCTTGTGCACGTTGATGGCGTTGATCTTCAACGCCGCTTCGCGCCACAGCAAACGTGCCTTTTGACCGCCCAGAAACTCGATCGGTTGCTCATAAAACGGATCCGTGTGCGCAGCCAGCAAGGCCGGGAAAGCATCCTGCATCTTGAAGGCATTGAGCTGCACGTCACGGTTGAGGATCATCAGCTGAATGAACTCCCAGGCCAGGGCCTTGTTCTTGGCCGCTTTGGGAATGACGTAGAAAGTGCCACCCCAGGCGGCCCAGGATTTCTCGGGCAGTTGGGCTACGCGCCATAGTCCCCTGGTGCTGGGCGCAATCCAGGTCGCCATGTGACCCGCCAGCCAGGCACCCGACATCTGGGTGGCGATGGTGCCGTTCTTGAAGCCCTGCGACCATTCGGTGGACCAGGCGCCGATCTTGCCGTCGAGCTTTTGTTGGCGCACCTTGCGCGCCAACTCGAAGGCACGCACAAAGCGCGGCGAGTCCACCACCACCTTACCCGCAGCGTCAAAGTACAGGCCGTCGCCGGGCTTGACGTTGGAACGGATCAGGATGTCCTTCATGTCGCGGGCGTGCGCCATCAGGTAGGCACCGGTGCCGGCTTTGATTTTCGCGCCCGACGCCACAAATGAATCCCAGGACTCGGTCAGTTCGGCTTCGGTGACACCGGCCTTTTTCAACACATCGACGCGGTACAACAGTGTTCCTGGGCCGATGTCGGTCGGGGCCGCGACCACCGCACCGGTTTTGGTGGTGGCCTGCTTGAAGGCAAAGGGCACAAAGCGCGCTTGCGTGTCCTTGATGCGATACGGCGTCTGGGACAGGTCTTCGAGCCCGTCGCCAGCGGCAAAACGACCCACGTAGCTGAACTCCAACGCCATCACGTCAGGCAGGTTAGACGAAGTGGACAACGCCGTCGTCATTGCCGTATGGTGGTCGTCAAAGGCACGGCTGACCAGCTTGATCTCCACATTGGGATGTGTTCTTTTCCACAACGGAATCGCGGCCTTGATGATCTCATCCACCGCTGGGTAGGCCGTCACGGACACAGTCTGACTCTGGGCCTGGGCCAGACCGGCGCTGACGAGCAGCGCCGTCAGGGAAAGAATTTTGCCTGCGGTACGGGCAGCACTAATAAGCATGCTTGTCTCCGGTTTATAAATTACAACGGATATGGAAAGGATTCCATCTTACCCTGAACCGCGCCAAATCCTCTTCACGCTTACCCTAAGCTGAACAACGCGAGCCGGGTCGGCGATTACAAAAATGCCTCTTCTTTAGCGGCGCGCGAGGCCTTGCTGCCATAGACCCGCTCGAAGAGCGGCGTCGCCATAAGTGTGGTGGTAATGGCCATCAACACCATGATGGCGAACAGCGCCGGTTCGATGATGCCGCGCTGCAAGCCGATATTCAGAATAATCAGCTCCATCAGGCCGCGCGCGTTCATGAGCGTGCCCACGGCAAGCGCTTCACGGTGACTGGTCCCATGCCAGCGCGCGGCGCCATAGCAGGCAACGCCCTTGCCCAAGGTGGCCGCCAGCAACACCAGACCGGTCAGCCACCAAAGATAGGGGGTGTTGACCAAGCCAATCTTGGTGTTTAAACCAGAATAGACGAAGAACATCGGCAGCAGGAAGGCCGTGGTCAGCGGGTAGATGATGCGATGCAACTCGGCCGCGAACTTGCCCCGGGGCATGGCGATGCCCATGATGAAGGCACCAAACACCGCGTAAATCTGGATGAAGTCGGTAAACCACGCCCCCAGCATGACCAGCATCAGCACAAAGATCAGCATGCCCTGGCTCATCTCACCTGCCGCTGCCACTCGTTTGCCCAGCGGTAGCAATGCACGCCGAAGGCCCAGCAGGACAACGAGCCCAAACAAAACACCACCGCCAATCGCATAGACCGCGATGGCCGGATTGTTCTGGAAACTCGCCAGCACGACGGCCAGCACACACCATGCCGCAGCGTCGTCCATGGACCCTGCCGCCAATGCCAGGGTACCGAGCGAGGTCCTGGATAAACCCTGCTCAAAAATAATACGCGCCAGCATGGGGAAAGCCGTAATCGACATGGCCGCACCCATGAACAGCACCGCCTGCAGGGTCGTGGTCCTGGCGGCGAACAGGCTGGCATCACGGACCAAAAAATACGCCAGCGTCCCGCCCAGTGCAAATGGCACTACGATGCCCGCCAGCGAGACCGAAGCTGCACTACGCAAGCGTGACTTGATCAGATTGACGTCGAACTCGACGCCAATCAGGAACATATAAAGCACCAATCCCAATTGTGCGACCGCAAATAGTATGGGGGTGGAGTCGACAGGAAAGAGGTAGGAACTGAAACCGGGAAACAGCCACCCCATCAGGGATGGCCCCAGCACCACGCCAGCGATCATCTCGCTGACAACCTGCGACTGTCCTATCCGATTGAACAGGATGCCCATGATTCGGCATGCCCCCAGAATGACGGCCATTTGCAGGAAAAACAGAACTGAGAGATCTAATGTGCTCATGTCTTTTGATCAGATGGAAGTTTGAAGCCGCAACGGAATGCCGTGCCGTTCGAATCTATCAGACGAAGCGCGGGCATCGGATTCAGAAGCGTTGAAGCCTTAGAGAATGGAAATCAAGGGTAAACCATAATAGTCTCCATCGAAATATTAATTAACAATTAATTAATTCGCGCAACATGGTGTCTGCACGAATCAACCCAAGCCTTGGCTACCCAAGAACAACCCAGGCTCACTTCAAGGAGATGACATGATCAAATTGACCCAATTGGCGACGGCCGTGGCAATGGTGGTGGCGGCCAACGCGGCGCTGGCCGGCGAAGTCGAGGTGCTGCACTGGTGGACCTCGGGCGGCGAGGCCAAGTCGGCGGCCGAGCTGAAAAAAATCATGCAAAGCAAAGGCCACACCTGGAAAGATTTTGCCGTGGCCGGTGGCGGTGGTGACAACGCCATGACCGTGCTCAAGAGCCGTGTGGTGGCGGGCAACCCGCCTGCTGCAGCCCAGATCAAGGGGCCGGCCATTCAGGAATGGGCCAGCGAGGGCGTGCTGGCCAATCTGGACGCCACTGCCAAGGCCGAAAAATGGGATGCGCTGTTGCCCAAGGTGGTGGCGGACGTCATGAAATACAAAGGCAATTACGTTGCCGCCCCGGTGAATGTGCATCGCGTCAACTGGATGTGGGCCAACGCCGCCGTGCTGAAAAAAGCCGGTGTGTCAGGCGCCCCCAAAACCTGGGACGAATTTTTTGCTGCCGCTGAGAAAGTCAAAAAAGCAGGTCTGATTCCGGTCGCCCATGGTGGCCAGAACTGGCAGGATTTCACCACCTTCGAATCCGTGGCGCTGGGCGTCGGCGGTGCCGTTTTTTACAAAGATGCCTTTGTCAAGCTGGACCAAAAAGCCTTGACCAGTCCTACCATGACCAAGGCGCTGGAAACCTTCCGCAAGGTCAAGACTTACACCGACCCGGCATCCCCCGGGCGCGACTGGAACCTGGCCACGGCCATGGTGATCCAGGAAAAAGCCGCCTTCCAGTTCATGGGTGACTGGGCCAAGGGCGAGTTCACTGCCGCTGGCAAGGTGCCGGGCAAGGACTACATCTGCGCCGCCGCCCCCGGCACCGCCAACGCCTTTACGTTCAACGTCGATTCGTTTGCCATGTTCAAACTGAAGGACGCCGGTGCCCAAAAAGCGCAGGCCGACTTGGCAGCAGCCATCATGGGCACCGAGTTTCAGGAAGTCTTCAACCTGAACAAAGGCTCCATTCCAGTGCGCCTGAACATGGACATGGCCAAGTTCGACGACTGCGCCAAGCTTTCCAGCAAGGACTTTGTGGCGACTTCAAAAGCCGGCGGCCTGGTACCCTCCATCGCTCATGAAATGGCCGTTCCGCCCGCCGTATCGGGCGCCATGAAGGATGCGGTCAGCCAGTTCTGGAACAACGACAAGATGAGCGTGGCAGACGGTGTGAAGAGCATCGCCAAGGCGGCTGCGACCAAGTAAAGCCCTCCCAGGATCAGACGGGTCGGGTGTTTCGCGTAGTGAGGTAAAGGAGGAGACCCCAGTCCGCAGGTTTGGGGTCGGGGGACACGAACGAAGTGAAATACCCGGCCCGTCTGATCCCGTCACAGCGCAAGTGCTCCTAAAACAGCCCACACCACTTTCCAACCGTAAGGCCAAACAGCCATGAAGTCTTTTGAAAACGTGTTGCCCAAGCTGGTGATCGCGCCGGGCTTTGTGCTCGGCTTCGCCTTCATCTATGGTTTCATGATCTGGAACGGGGTGTTGTCCGTGACCAACTCGCGCATGCTGCCCAACTACGACGAGTTCGTCGGGCTGGAGCAATACACTCGCCTGTGGGAAATGGACCGCTGGTACGTGGCGCTCAAAAACCTGGGCATCTTCAGTGTGCTGTATGTCGGCGGCTCGATGCTGCTGGGCATGCTGTTGGCCATCTTTCTGGACCAGAAAATCCGCTTCGAGGGCATGATCCGCACCATCTACCTGTACCCCATGGCGCTGTCGTTCATCGTGACCGGCACCGCCTGGAAATGGATTCTGAACCCAAGCCTGGGCCTGGAAAAGCTGATGCAGGACCTGGGCTGGAGCAGCTTCAGCTTTGACTGGCTGGTGCAAT
>NZ_JAQTWL010000023.1 GCF_028689295.1 Rhodoferax sp. | reverse complement strand
GTGGCCAGCATCACCATGGCCAGCGCACCCAGGCCTTGCAACAGCGCAAGTCCCAGCGTCATGCCGCCGAACAGGGGCTGCTGCACATTGCGCGGCGGGTGCTGCATCACATCGGATTCGGCGGGTTCATTCTCAAAGACCATCGAGCATGCCGGGTCGATCACCAGCTCCAGAAACGCGATGTGCAGCGGGAACAGCACCGTGGGCCAGCCCAGCAGCACCGGCAGCAGCGCCATACCGGCGATCGGCACGTGCACCGCCAGGATGTAGCTCATGGACTTGCGCAGGTTGTCAAAAATACGCCGCCCAAGGCGCACCGCGCCGACGATCGAGGCGAAGTTGTCGTCGAGCAGCACGATGGAGGCAGCCTCGCGGGCCACGTCGGTTCCGCGTCCGCCCATGGCCACACCCACATGCGCGGCTTTCAGCGCCGGCGCGTCGTTGACGCCGTCGCCAGTCATGGCCACCACCTCGCCCGCCGCCTTGAGCGCCTGCACGATGCGCAGCTTTTGAGCAGGCGCAATGCGGGCGCAAATGCGCACCTTGCGCATGAGTTGCTGTAACTCGGCATCGGTCAGATCATCCAGCGCGTCGCCGGTGAGGAGGTCTTCGGCTGCCAGTTCGAGCCCGGCCTGGCGCGCAATGGCCAGCGCGGTGGCCGGATAGTCGCCGGTGATCATCACCACGCGGATGCCGGCGCTGCGGGCCTCTGCAACGGCCTGCGGAATCCCGGCGCGCAGCGGGTCGGCCAGCCCCAGCAAACCGATGAACTCGAAGTCGAAGTCGTGCTCGATGGCGGGCCAGTCCTGTCCGGCAAAACGCGCGCGCGCCACGGCCAGCACGCGCAATCCCCTGGCTGCCATGGTCTCCACCGCGCTGGCAATGCGCTGTTGTGCGGCGCTGTCCAGGTGGCACAAGTCGACAATGGCCTCGGGGCTTCCTTTGGCAGCCACGACATGGTCCGTTCCCTCGGTGGCCTGCCAGACATGCGACATGGCGCGCAGTTCCGGCGTCAGGCCATAGGCTTGCAGCAGGGTCCAGTCGTGGTGGAGATGCTCGGTGTCTTGCAGAAAGTGTTGACCGAGTCGATGGAAGGCTTTTTCCATTGGATCGAAGGGGTTGGTCACGCTGGCCAGTATGGAAAACTCCACCAGCGAGTGAAAGCATTCGGGCAATTCAGTCGTGGTGCCGTAGTCGATCGCCAGGCTGTCGGCCTGCGCCTGGCAATCCGGCGCGTAGAGCTCGGCCACCGTCATGCGGTTTTCGGTGAGCGTGCCGGTCTTGTCCACGCACAACACGCTGGTGGCGCCAAGGGTTTCAATGGCGGCAATGCGGCGGGTCAGCACGTTTTGCCGGGACAGACGCCACGCGCCCAAAGCGGGGATCACCGTCAGCACCACCGAGAATTCCTGTGGCAGCAAGGCCATAGCCAGCGCAATGGCCGCCAACAGGGCGCCAAGCCAGTCGCCACGCATCAGCCCGTAAGCCACCAACAAAAACAGGCTGGCAAACAGGGCCAGCAGCGCCAGCAGCCTGACCAGGCGTGCCATTTGCTGTTTGAGCGGCGAGGCCTCTGCGGTCAAACCGCCCAGCGCCTGGCCAATTCGGCCAATTTCACTGCGGCTACCGGTGGCCGTGACGCGCGCCAGACCCTGCCCGCGCACCAGCAAAGTGCCCGAGAACAGGGCGGACTCGGGCGCGGCAGGCCCGCTGGGCGGTTCAGTGCCGACCGCCACCTTGTCCACCGGCATCGGCTCGCCGGTGAGCAGCGATTCATCCACCTGCACTCCGGTTGCCTGAAGCAGCACCGCATCGGCCGGAATGCGGTCGCCCTCGGCTAGCATCAGCACATCGCCAACGACCACCTCGCGCCCGGCAATGCGCCGCGCTGCGCCGTCGCGAAGCACAAGGGCGCGCGGGCTGGTGAGGTCGCGCAAGGATTCGATGGCGCGCTCGGTTTTGCCCTCTTGGTACAAGGTGAGGGCCAGCACCACCAGCACCAGGCCGAACAACACCATGCCTTCCTGCAGATCGCCCAGCACCAGGTACAGGATGCCCGCCCCCAGCAGCAGGGCGAACATCGGGTCGGAAAGCGTCTCGCGCGCGATGCCCAGCAGCGTGCGCTTTTGCACATCGGGCAGTTCGTTGGGACCGTCGTCCCGCAAGGCCTGCGCAGCCTGTGCGTCGCTCAAACCCGCCAGGTCGGCCGTCTCGCGAGTCTCAGAGCTTGTGCTCAGGCCCCGGTTTGTTGCGTGTAAAACCATTGTTTCCGCTCTTTTCAATCTTGACCCGCTCAGCCGCCAGAAGAAAAGCCCATTTTTACCTCCCCCGATCTGATTCCCGTAAGACTAGCGTCAGACCCGGTCAAAAACGTGACATTTCGTAACTTTTGTTAGAGAAAACCCCTATGTGTGACAAAGCTTAAGCCTTTTAAGATGCACTCGCATTTATTTATAAGGAGACTTCAATGCCACTTTTATCCTCCACCAAACAGCAATTTTTTCAAATCGCCAAAGCCGGTTGCATCGTCGTGACCCTGGGTTTTGCCTTTGCCGGTAACGCCCTTGCGCAGCGTACCATTGCCGAACAATTCATTCAGGATATGAAAGACGGCAAGGTGAGCGAAGCCGGTGCCGAAGACCACGTGGTGCAAGAATTGATCATCAAGCGCAGCATTCCCATCACCTACAAGTACATCAACAACCTGATGAGCACGCCCAATGCCTTCGGCCCCGGTGTGGCGTGCACGGTGTGCCACAACTCAAATGACCCGAGCAAGAGCTACCGTGGTCTGGATTTGAGCACCTGCAAAGGCATGATTGAAGGCACCACCGAGAAACCAAAACACACCATTTTCACGCCAGGCAAAGACCCCAAGCGTGACCACCTGATTCGCCGCCTGCGCAACAACCGCATGCCACTGGGCATGGGGTTCGAGAACTCCACCTTTACCCCCAACCATATGCTGGTCAAGCAATGGATTGCTGACGGCGCCAAGAACGACGACAACTTCAAAAAGAATGTGCTGCCTTTGTTCTCGACAGCCAATGCATTCGGTCCGAACGCACCGGCCTGCACGGCCTGCCACATGTCCAACCAGGAGCCCCCAAGCTTTCACGAGTTGAACCTGACCACCTACGAAGGCATCATGCTCGGTGCTGACTCGGTGGCCAAGGGCGTGGACAAGGCCACCAAGGTGATTATTCCCGGCAAGCCCGAGCTGAGCTTTGTCTGGCAACACCTGGCTGAAGACCGCATGCCTCCCGGCATCAGCCCGTCGGAAGCACGTGACCATCCGAACACCACCATCTTGTCAGCCTGGATCAAGCAAGGGGCCAAGTGCGATTGATGGCATCTGGCAATCTGAACCGCCGCCACTTTGTGGCGGCACTCGCAACAGGTGGGCTTTTACCCACCTTTGTTGTTTTTGCAGCGCCTCAAACACCCACTGTCGTACGGCGCTGGGCCAGTGGCAACGCCACATTGGCACCTTTGGCCCTGCTGGACGGCTACGTCTTCTTTAACGGAGACAAGACCCTGGGGCGCATCGACCCCGCGAACGAAGCGCTCACCTGGAACGTACCGCACCGCCTGAGCAGCAACGCCGTGTACCGGCCACGCGCCGCAGGGCAGCTGGTGATCTCCGGCGGTCAGCGCGAACTCGGCGGCTGGCGGCAGGCTGGCGGCCAACCGCTGTGGCTGCACAAGGCCATTTTGCAGGTGGGCACCCCCTTTGTTGACGCTGAGCGCACCTACGTGGGCGACGGCCATTGGCTGCTGGCGCTGAGCAACCAGTCCGGTGCCATCGACTGGCGCTTTGCCCCCGACACCGACGACTGCACCGCCGCCTACGCTCCCACGGTGGCGGGAGAGACGGTTTTCTTCGGCCCAGGCGACGGCATGCTCTATGCCGTCAACCGGGCCGACGGCAAGCTCAAATGGAAGCTCAACGAAAAAAAGGAATGGCAATACATCCGCCAGATGTACGTTAGCGGCAATGTGCTGGTGGCGGGAACCTACACCGAGCTACTCTATGGCATTGCCATCGACAGTGGCAAGATTCTGTGGAAGTTCAAGGCGGGCAACTTCATCAATTCGCACCATGTGGCGGGCGACACCGCCTACTTGTGGTCGCCCACCGGCTGGATCTATGCGATTGACGTTGGCACTGGCAAGGTGCGCTGGCGCCACCAAACCAGCCGCTATGGCAAGAGCGCTGCCAATTGGGGCCACATGATGGCCGAGATTGTGACGTTCGAGGACCAGGTCTATTGCCTGGACATGAATCAGGTGCTGCATGTGCTGGATGGGGTGGATGGCAAGGAATTGCTGCGCATTCCCTTTGCGCACGACCTGCGCCCCACGGTGTCACCGTTGCCGGGCAAGCGCGCCGTGATGGCCAGCGACGCGGGTGAGGTGCAGCTGGTGCAGTGGTAGGGATAACATCCCCGCCATGGCCAAAGAAAAAACCCACTACGTCTGCTCTGACTGCGGCGGCACCAGCCCCAAATGGCAGGGCAAGTGCCCCAGCTGCCAGGCCTGGAACACGCTGATCGAATCAGCACCCGAAAGCGCCAGTCCCGCCAAAAACCGCTTTGCCTCACTGGCCAAAACGGCCGAAGTGGCGGTGCTGGGTGACATCGACGCGGTCGATATGTCGCGCACCCCTACCGGCCACGAAGAACTCGACCGGGTGCTGGGCGGCGGCATGGTCGAGGGCGGCGTGGTGCTCATTGGCGGCGATCCCGGTATCGGCAAATCGACCCTGCTGCTGCAGGCGCTGGATTCACTGCAGCGCAGCGGCCAGAACACTTTGTACGTGACCGGCGAGGAAAGCGGCGCCCAGGTGGCCTTGCGCGCGCGCCGGCTGGGTCTGGACGGCTCGCAGGTCAGGGTGCTGGCCGAAATCGGGCTGGACAAAATCCTGGCCACGCTGGATTCAATGCAACCCGACATTGCGGTGATCGACTCGATTCAAACCGTCTATTCCGACCAACTCACCTCGGCACCGGGCTCTGTGGCGCAGGTGCGTGAATGCGCCGCCCATCTGACGCGCGCCGCCAAGGCCAGTGGTGTGTGTATTGTGCTGGTCGGCCACGTCACCAAGGAGGGCGCGCTGGCGGGGCCGCGCGTGCTGGAGCACATGGTCGATACCGTGTTGTACTTCGAAGGCGACACGCATTCCAGCTTCAGGCTGGTGCGTGCCATCAAGAACCGCTTCGGCGCGGTCAATGAGATCGGCGTGTTTGCCATGACCGAAAAAGGCCTCAAGGGGGTCAGCAATCCGAGCGCGATCTTTTTGAGCCAGCACAGCGAGCCGGTGCCCGGCAGCTGCGTCATGGTGACCCTGGAAGGCACGCGCCCGATGCTGGTGGAAATCCAGGCGCTGGTGGACAGCGGCGGGCCGAGTCCGCGGCGGTTGAGCGTTGGGCTCGACAAGGACCGGCTGGCCATGCTGCTGGCCGTGTTGCACCGCCACGCCAGCGTGGCCTGCATGGACCAGGATGTGTTTGTCAACGCCGTGGGCGGCGTGCGCATCAGCGAGCCGGCGGCCGATCTGGCGGTGCTGCTGGCGATCACGTCCAGCTTGCGCGGCAAGCCGCTGCCGAAAGGCTTTTTTGCCTTTGGCGAGGTCGGCCTGGCCGGCGAAGTGCGCCCCGCGCCGCGCGGTCAGGAGCGCCTGAAAGAAGCCGCCAAATTGGGCTTCAGCGTGGCCGTGGTGCCCAAGGCGAATCTGCCAAAAAATCTCAAGTCGAAAGATTTCGAGGGTCTGACGATTCACGCCGTGGAGCGGGTCGAGCAGGCCATGGAGGTGGTGAGAAACTTATAAATTTGCGCGTCAGACCACTCGCGCAGCGACGTGCTCTGACCCCAACTAAATCTAGCCGCCCTGCTCGATCAGGGCCGGGCGCCGTTGTCAGCGCCGAGCGCGATGTCGAGCGTCAATTCGCTGGCCAGTGCATCAAGCGCCTGACGCACGGTGTCATTGCCCACATTTTTGGGCACCAGCAGCACCGCCTTTACCTTGAACAGATGTCCGGCGGACAGGTTATCGCTGACGATTTCGGTGTGCAGGTCTTCGATGCTGACGCCGCGCTGGGCGAGCGCACTTGAGAGGTCGTGCACGATGCCGGGGCGGTCGGGTCCGACCAGTTCCAGCTTGACGATGCGCTGGCCCTGCGCTGCCTGCTCGCCGCCGCTGCGCGCAATGACCACGCGCAGGTCGGAGGATTCGAGCGAGCGCAGCGCATCCGCCAGCAGGTCGGCTTTCTCGGGCGCGACCTCCAGGTGAACGATGCCGGCAAACTGGCCAGCGAGGTTCGCCATGCGGCTGGCTGCCCAATTGGTGCCGAAGCCCTGCGCCTTGGATGAGAGCAGACTGACGATGCCAGGCCGGTCGGGGCCGACGACAGAAACGATGAGAGAGGTGCTCGGGGCCTGGGTTTCTTCGGTGAGAGAAACGCTGCGCCGGATCATCGGCGCCCTGGTGGCGAAGCGGGTGTCCTGACTGAACGCCGGGACGGTGCCCTGGTCACGTGCCTGGCGAACCACCTGCGTGAGCAGTTTGAGCCCCATCGGTGCCAGCGCCCGTTCCCAGAGATCGCGCGCGGTCTCACCCTTGGCGACGAAACACCAGTCCTGCGCGGCGATGGCGCCGGCATCCCAGCCGTCGGCCAAATGGTAAATGGAGCCACCGGCGATGGGGTCGCCTTCGAGGATGGTCCACTCGACCGCCGCGATGCCGCGATGCCGCGGCAGCAGTGAGGGGTGGTAGCCAATGCCGCCCAACCGGGAGCGCGCAAGCGCCTCGTCGCTGACGCGGGCGTGCGTGTGCGCTGCGACGATCAGGTCTGTGCCTTCTGGAATGGCGTCGCCCGGAACCAGTTTGGGGTTCTCCATCACGTGGACCGGAACCCCGGCCTTGGTCGCGGCAAGGGCCAGGCGGTCATCGGCCGCTGGCGCCACCACGCGAGCGATGTGCGTGCCGTCCTGGCGCAGTGCCTCGAATACGGTGGCCCCGAAGTAGCGGGACCCTACCAGCGTGCATTGCATGTCGTTTCCTTTGGGTTAATTGCGCACCAGCACTTTGCCTGACTTGCGCACCGGGTCGCCAGCGGCAAAGCCGGGGTTTTTCTCGTAGGTGAATTCAGCCGTGCTGCCGTCGTTGTAGCGCACAGCAACGGTCCATATCTTGCGCGTGTTCATGTTTTCCTGGATTTTTTTGCCGGCGTAAGCGCCGCCTGCGGCACCGGCAATGGTGGCCAGGTCTTTGCCCAAACCGCCACCCACCTGATGCCCCAGCACGGCTCCCGCCACGCCGCCAGCGATCAGGCCCGTAGCATTGCTTTCCCCAGCCTTTTCGGTGACTCTGACCGCCGTGACCTTGCCGCAGGTGGCGCACACAGCGGCCTGGAGCGGCGTCTGGCCGGGCTGAAGGGCTGCCAGCGCCTTGTCATAAACCGCTCTGGCGTCGCGCCGGCATTGCAGCCGCGCTTCTGCCGAAGCTTCTTGAGCGCACAGTTTTTGGTCAGCCTCATACCGCGCGGTGGCAGCTTGGTGGAGCGTGCCGGTCGGCGGCTTGCCGGAACCGGTCTGCGCCTGTGCCGCGAAACCGAACGCCAGCAGCAGGCCACTGGTCAAAAGCGAAGCACGGGAAAGCTGGATGCGCATGAAGGCTCCTGAAAGATACGTTGTCGATGGCGTCATTTAAGGCTTGCTTAATCTGTGGTCAATACATTAAACACATTGTATTTTTATAAACTACCGCCATCACTGGTGTCGCCCATATTTTTAACCCAAACAATCTTCAGCACAGCGCGCGATGCCAGGCTGCGCCGTGACGACTAAGATCACAAACATGCACAACACCGGGACAACAAATGCGAATTTTGCTGGCTGAAGACGACGCGATGCTCGGCGACGGCCTGCGCGCCGGATTGCGCCAGCAAGGTTTCCAGGTGGATTGGGTGCGCGACGGCCTGGCGGCAGAGCGTGAAATCAGCACCGGCGACTACCGGGCTGCGGTGCTGGACCTGGGACTGCCGCAAAAAGATGGCCTGGATGTGTTGCAGGCTTTGCGCAGCAAAAAAATAGCCACGCCGGTGCTGGTGCTGACCGCCCGCGACACGGTGCCAGACCGTATCCGGGGGCTGGACCTGGGCGCTGATGATTACGTGCTCAAGCCGGTGGACTTGTTTGAGTTGGGTGCGCGTCTGCGCTCGCTGGTGCGCCGCGCCCATGGCCAAATACAGGATGTGTTGACCTGTGGTGCCCTGCAAATGAACCCGGCGGCGCGCCAGGTGAGCTTTGAAGATCAGCCGGTAGCGCTGTCCACCCGGGAGTTCGACTTGCTGCACGCGCTGATGCTGGCGGTAGGCCGCGTGCTGTCGCGCGAGCAGCTTGAGCAGCAGCTCTACAGTTGGGGCCACGAGGTGGAGAGCAACGCGATCGAAGTGCACATCCATCACCTGCGCAAGAAGCTGCGCGCTGACCTGATCCAGACCGTGCGCGGCGTTGGCTATACCCTGCTGCGCCCCAAAGAGGCGGCTTGAAGCGCGCGGAAATATGGCCTTGCTGCCCCATTTAAAGTCGCTGCAGGCACGTTTGCTGGCACTGCTGTTGTCGCTGGTGACGCTGGTCTGGCTGGGTGCCGCCGGCTTCATCTGGGTCGATGCCAGCGATGAGCTCGACGAACTGCTCGACGGCCACCTGGCGCAGTCGGCGGCCATGCTGATCGTGCAGCAAGGCGGACACGGCAATGAATCTGGCGTCTCGGGCGGGCGTGGCGAAGAAGACGGCCCAATGGAAAATGCACCGTCGCTGCACAAATACGCACCGCGCGTGGCGTTCCAGGTCTTCCACGAGGGCCAGCTCACCCTGCGCTCAGCCAATGTCGGCACGGCACCGATGGCGCAGAAAACGAGCGGTTTTTCTACCGTGCAAATCAACGATCAATCCGACTGGCGGGTGTTTGCCGCGCAGGGCGACGAAGGCGACCTCAAGGTTTTCGTGGGCGAGCAAATCGACTCCCGCGACGCCATATTGTGGGCCGTGCTCAAGGGCGTTCTGATGCCGCTGTTGTATGCGCTGCCGCTGCTGGCGGTGGTGGGTTGGCTGGCGGTGCGCAATGGTCTGGTCCCGTTGCGGCACCTGAGCCAGGTGCTCGCACAACGCCAGCCGCAAGCGCTGGAGCCGGTGCTGCTGCCTGACTTGCCGACAGAAGTTGAACCCGTGGTGCATGCGCTCAATGCCCTGTTCGAACGCATTCAGGCCATGGTGGATGCCGAGCGCCGTTTTACCGCCGACGCCGCGCACGAGCTGCGCACGCCGATCGCCGCCATTCGCACGCAGGCCCAGGTGGCCTTGGGCGCAGGCAGCGACAATGCGCAGCGTGACCATGCGCTCCAGTACACCCTGGCCGGCTGCGACCGCGCCACCCATCTGGTGGAGCAACTGCTGACGCTCTCTCGGCTGGAGTCCTCCGGCAACGGCGCTCCAGTCGGACTGGTGGACGTGGCTGCGCTGGCACAACGGGTGGCGGCCGATCTGGCTTTGGCTGCCCTGGCGCGCGCGCAGGAGTTGGCGCTGGATGCGCCCGCCAAGGCTTACATCGAGGCCGACGAGATGCTGACCAGCGTGCTGCTGCGCAACCTGCTGGACAACGCGCTGCGCTACAGCCCGGACGGCGCGCGGGTGGCGCTCTCGGTCATGGCCGATGGCAAGCAGGTGACCCTGCGCGTCGAGGACAGCGGCCCGGGCCTGACCGAGGCCGAGATGGCGCGCTTGGGCGAGCGCTTTTACCGCGTGCTGGGGTCTGACAAAACCGGCAGCGGCCTGGGCTGGTCGATCGTGCGGCGCATTGCGGCGGTGTACCGGGCCAAGGTTGCCATCAGCCGTTCTGAGCGCCTCGGGGGCCTGTGCGTTATGGTGTGCTGGACGGCGCGCCCAGCGAAACCCTGAACTGGGTTGACATTGTCGAATCGGCGCGTCGCCGCGCTCGTAAAATCGGCGTTTTGCAGCATTGCCCCTTAATCTGAAGGAATAACCGATGAGCCCCTTACCGCCCGACCTGTCTGACCGCGATGGAAAAATCTGGATGGATGGCCAGATGGTGGATTGGCGTGACGCCAAGATCCATGTGCTGACCCACACCCTGCACTACGGCTGCGGCGTCTTTGAAGGCGTGCGCGCCTACAAAACGGCGGACGGCACGGCAATTTTCCGGCTCGAAGAGCATACCCAGCGGCTTTTGAACAGCGCCAAGATCTTGCGCATGACGATCCCGTTCAGCAAAGAACAAATCATGCAGGCGCAACTCGATGTGGTGCGCGCGAACAAGCTGGAGTCGTGCTACCTGCGCCCCTTGAGCTGGATCGGCAGCCGCAAGCTCGGCATCAGCCCCAAGGGCAACCACATCCACCTGATGGTGGCGGCCTGGGCCTGGGGTGCGTACCTGGGCGACGAAGGCATGACCAAAGGCATCCGTGTCAAGATTTCCAGCTACACGCGCCACCACGTCAACATCACCATGACGCAGGCCAAGGCGGTGAGCAACTACACCAACTCGATCCTGGCCAACATGGAAGCGCTGGACGACGGCTACGACGAGGCCATGCTGCTCGATGCCAATGGCTTTGTCTCGGAGGGCTCGGGTGAAAACCTCTTCGTGGTGAAAGACGGCGTGGTCTATACGCCCGATTTGTCCGCCGGGGCGCTCAACGGCATCACCCGCAACACCGTGCTGCACATCTGCCAGGACCTGGGCCTTGACGTGGTGCAAAAACGCATCACGCGCGACGAGGTTTACATTGCCGACGAAGCCTTCTTCAGCGGCACGGCCGCCGAGATTACGCCGATCCGCGAACTCGACCGCCTCACCATCGGCTGCGGCAGCCGTGGTCCGATCACCGAAAAAATCCAGAGCGCGTTCTTTGACATCGTCAACGGCCGCAATCCCAAATACGCCCATTGGTTGGCGAAAATCTGAAACCTTGCGGGACAGACCAAGATTTGCGTAGCAAATTTGCTCTGTCCTCAACTGACTAGAGGACACCATGACAACTGCAACCGTAGAACTTCTGGCCAAAGACCTGAACCACCAGGGTGGCGTGTATTGCCCGAGCCCGCTGGCCCACATGAGCATCTGGAACAGCCACCCCAAGGTCTATCTGGACGTGGCCCGCACCGGCCAGGCCAAGTGCCCCTATTGCGGCACGGTGTACAAGCTCAAGGAGGGCGAGCATTTCCACGGCCATTGATTGGTAAAGGTGAAGCGCTCACTCATCATCGCCCCGCAGTGGATTGGCGACGCGGTGATGACCGAGCCGCTGTTGCGCCGTCTCAAGGCGCGCGGCGAACAGCTCACCGTCGGCGCCCTGCCCTGGGTGGCGCCGGTGTACCGGGCCATGCCGCAGGTGGCTGAAGTGATCGAATTTCCGTTTGCCCACGGCGGGCTGCAATGGCGTGAACGCTGGCGCCTGGCGCGGCAAATCAAGAGCCGCTTCGATGCGGCTTATGTCTGCCCCAATTCGCTCAAAAGCGCGCTGCTGCCCTGGCTGGCGGGCATTCCCAGGCGAGTCGGTTACCAGGGCGAGGCACGCTTCGGGCTGTTGACGCAATGTCTGAACAACCCGCCCAAGGGGCAGCGCCTGCCCATGGTGGCGTTTTATTCAGCCTTGAGTGGCGACGCGGATGTGGCCGCCGACAGGCCGCATTTGCAGTTCGCAACGCCCGAGGTGGAAGCTGCCCTGACGGCCTTGAACCTGACACGCCTGGGCTACCACGTGTTTGCACCGGGCGCCGAATACGGCGAGGCCAAGCGCTGGCCGGCGCGCCACTTTGCGGCGCTGGCAGAACAACTGGACTTGCCCGTAGTGCTGCTGGGCTCGGGCAAAGAGGCCGCCTTGTGCGCCAGCATTGCCGACCCTGTCAACGCGCAACGCCCGAGGCACTGCCTCAATCTGGCCGGGAAAACCACCCTGATGCAAGCCTTGGGCGTGATCGCCGCCTGCAAAAGCATGGTCAGCAACGACTCGGGCCTGATGCACGTGGCCGCTGGTTTCGGCGTGGTGCAGGTGGCCATTTTTGGCTCCAGCAGCCCGCTGCACACGCCGCCGCTCAATGATCTGGCGAAGGTGCTGTGGCTCAAGACGGACGCCGCATACCAGCCGCCGCTGGATTGCGCACCTTGCTTCGAGCGTGTCTGTCCGCTCGGCCACACGCGCTGCCTCAATGACGTCCTGCCGTCCCGGGTGAAAGCCCTCTTATAGGACAACGCCTTGACTGCAAGCAAGTTGGCAGGTACTTACGACGCTGTTATCCGGAGCTTATAAAGACGCATTTTTGACACCCCGCAACGAATAGCTTTCAGTGTTTTGTTGTCAGCAACGCAGCTTGGAAGCGGGCATTGCCGAGTGGCTGCTTCGCGCGCTAGAACCAAGTGCTCTCTCGAAGCTATCCGTGATGCGCCAATGCTTTCAAATATGAGCAATTTTCACTGTGTTGCGCCCCTCTTGTTTCGCCTCATATAGTGCGGTGTCGGCCCGGCTAATCCAGTGGTCCACAGACTCACCAGGCTGATAAGGCGCGATGCCAAAGCTCGCCGTAATCGAGCCCGCATCCGCGAAATTGTGACTTGCAAAATTGGCACGTAATTTTTCTGCCACCGCCATGGCCTCATTCGGTCCTGTATTGGGCATAAGCATGATGAATTCCTCACCGCCCCAACGCGCCAAAAGGTCAGAATCCCGTGTCTGTTGGCGAGCCATGTCGCATAGTTCCACCAGCACCCGATCGCCGACCAGGTGGCCGTAGCTGTCATTCACCAATTTGAATTGGTCGATGTCGAAGATCAATACTGACAAAGGCTGCTTGTATCGGTCCGCCTTGATCAACTCGTGTCCCACACGCTCCTCGAAGTGGAGCCGGTTCCATAGTCCGGTGAGCGTGTCGGTGGTTGCCAATCGACTGAGCCGCTCGTTGGCGAATTCCAGAGCGGAATTTGCGCTTTGCAGGTTCTTGCGTTGTCTGTAGAGGTAGGCGATAACTCCCAGCATAAAGAGCGCAGCAGCAGCCGCTGCCGCCATGATGATGCGGTCGATTGATTCGCGGGTGAGGTAAACGACTTCCTTGGCTTCCCACTTTCTGAGGATGGACTGTCGCGTGCCGTTACTCTCGATGCGCCGCAGCCCTTCGTTGATCTTCGCCAGCAAAGCCGTATTGCCCTTCTTGACCGCAATACTCGACTCCAAGGTAACAACTGGCGGATCAATTAGCGTGATGTTATTGAATTTATGCTGATAAAGCTCATACTCGCCCACCCATCGATCAACAAATACTGCGTCGATCTCGCTGGCGCTCAGCTTCGCAAAGGCATCGCTCCAATTTGGAACTACAACGACACCAATCTGGTCGTATTTTTGAAGGAACTCAATGGGAAATCCACCAGCTTCTACGCCGACTTTGCGGCCACTGAGAGAGTCTATACCGGAAATCTGAATATCCTTCGTTCTGCGGAATATATGGAAATTTGATTTCAGAAGGGGGTCCGAGAAGTCGTAGATCTCGAGACGCTGGGGGGTTTGGTTGATCTGTATCAGTGCATCGGTTTTACCGTCTCTGAGTTCGTCCTGTGCTGTTTTCCAGTCGGCTCCCACGATGCTTATTGACAGTCCCACCTGATGTGCAGCGGCATTCACAAGGTCTACTGCCACGCCCTGGGTATTGCCATGGTGGCTCCACACCATGGGCGGAAGTTCAGCATTGCCTAAAAATCTCAGGGGAGGACTTGGCTCTCCGGCGAAGCTGACCAGCGAGAAACCCAAACCACATAGAAGCGCGGTCAATTTGAAACAAAGACGTTGGCAAAGCGTTTGCATTTGGTATGCCCCTGGGGCAATGGGCTCTCACCTCAAAGTTGCACTCTACTCTATAAATTTAGCACATAGGGGGTTGATCGTGATTGGCGTGCTGGTGACGGCTTGAACGGCTGGTCCAAAGGAGGCATTTGGGCAAACTGGCCGTCGGCAATGGGTCTTGATCCGCCCTACGATGTGTACTGAAATCAGTTGATACCCATTCATCACAAAAAGGCAACTGTCCACTTTTGCCCGGTAGTTCAACTGTTATTTTTGTACCCTGATTCGCGCTGGCTTCGCATGGCCAGCACAAAGACGGTATCGATCGGTGCCACGTATCTGTACAAAGCAACGTAGCCTCGGGAGGCCCGTCCAATGACCAGCTCGCGTTTGCCGCCTTTGACGGGGCGACCGATCATCGGGCTGGTGGCCAAAATTTGCACCGCCTGCAGAATTTGCCCAATGCGTTCTGGGGCGGAGCCGACATCGAACTGTGCAATATGGTCAAAGAAGCGGTCAAAGTCGTCGAATACTTCGGGCGCAATCTCAATGCGACTCATCGTGTAGCCGTCAATGATTGGCACTGCCGGGCAACGGCTTGTTCGGGCTTTCCCCAAGTGATTTGGCTGTCAGGTAGGCTTTCGCGTCGTCCCAGGATACCGTTTTGCCGGAAGCAAGTATCCGCTTCCACCGCTCGTCCGCGATGTCGTTGAACTCGCTGTCGAGTTCAACCTGCTCAACCGTTTGGGCGATGGCGTCGAGCATGAAGGCATGTGCTGATTTGCCAGCGTGGTCGGCCGCAGCGGCGATGCGTTCCTTCATGGTGTCATCAAGGCGGATAGTGGTGGTCTGCACGGTCTTCCTTCAAAGTAGGGCGTCAATGTAGCATTGTTGTGCTACTGACACAAGCCCACAAAATCATCGCCAATATTGATCTTTCAGCAGAAAAAAAAGCCACCCGAAGGTGGCTTGTAAAGTTCCCCCATGGGAGGAACGTCGTTGGAAACCCCATGATCTCAAAGACCTCATCCATAAAGACGCTGACTTGGCATGTGTGCTTCAGACTGTGACAGCAGCGGTATGAAATATAGGGGACATGAATGGGTTTGAATATCCCCCATTTGGGGGGATTCAAAGGTATTTTTTGGGGAGTTCAAGCACAAACACGGCACCGCCATCAGGCCCGTCCTCGCAGGCCACGCGCCCGTCATGCCGTTCGGCGATGGCTTTGACCAGCGCCAGACCCAGGCCCACGCCGCCGTCGCGTTCGGTGGCGCCCGGCAGGCGATAAAAGGGTTCGAAAATGCGCTCGCGCAAATCCTTCGGCACGCCGGGTCCGTGGTCCGAGACCCTGATCTCCACGTGGCTGGGCGTCTGGCTCAGGCGCAGGCGGATTTCGCCGGCGCCATAACGGCGGGCGTTTTCCAGCAGGTTGCGCACGGCCCGGCGCAGCAGTTTGCTGATGCCTGGCACCGCCAGTTCCAGCTCGGCCGGGCCGGACTTCAGGTCCGGCGGCAGGTCGAGCTCGGCATTGACCCGGGCGCATTCCTCGGCGGCCAGGCCGATCAGGTCCACCGATTCAATGGTGCCCAGGTCGGCCTCGCGCGCGTCGAGGCGGCTGGCCAGCAAAATCTCTTCAATCAGCTGGTCGAGCTCGTTGATGTTGCGCGAAATCTCGGCTTTTGACGCGGGTGAGGTGCCTGCGCCCATCAGTTCCAGCCCCATGCGGATGCGCGTCAGCGGCGAGCGCAATTCATGCGAGGCGTTGGCCAGCAACGATTTTTGCGAGGCCAGCAAGGCCTCGTGCGACTGCACCAGCGTTTGCACGCGCTCGGCGGCCTGGTTGAAGCGCTTGGCCAGAAAGGCGACTTCGTCCTGGCCGGTTTCGGGCACGCGGGTGGATAAATCCCCTTGGCCCCATTGCTGCACGCCGTTTTGCAGGCGCTCCAGGCGGCGCGTGAGCGTGCGCACAATGGGGTAGGTGGCGAGCGCCACAGCCAGCCCGACCCACACCAGCATCCAGGCAAAGCCAAAGGGCGGGCGGCTCCAGAATGAGGCGGGCGCGCGCATCAGGTGCATGCGCATGGTTTGGCCGTCGTGCATGCGCACCACGAACTCGGGCTCGGCACTGGCTGGGTCGCCCGGCGGCGCGGTCATCATGCCGCGCTCCAGGCGGCGCATGCCGGGGCCTTGCAGATCACGCCGACGCGGCCCGGGTTCGTCGCCAGAGAAAGCGCGTGAACGCCCTTGGCCGATGATCTGGCCGGCCTGGTTGCGAATCTCGACATCGCGCAGCGGCGGCTCGGCCGCGAGCCGCCAGGCCCAGCCCACCAGCAGGATGAGCACGGCCACGGCCAGCACCACAGCCAGCCAGATGCGGAAATAGAGTTTGTTGAGCATGGTCAGTTGAGGACAGAGCAAATTTACTTCGTAAATCTTGGTCTGTCCCGCAAGGTTTCAATCTTGCTGCCTGGCAAACACGTAACCCACGCCGCGCACCGTCAGGATGCGTTTGGGATTCTTGGCGTCAAGTTCGATGGCGGCGCGGATGCGGCCCATGTGCACGTCGATGGAGCGGTCGAAGGCTTCGAGCTCGCGCCCGCGCACTGCTTCCATGATCTGGTCGCGCGTGAGCACGCGCCCGGCACGCTCGCCCAAAGCCACCAGCAGGTCAAACTGGTACGAGGTGAGCTCGCACACCTGCCCGGCCACGCTGACCACGCGCGCATCGCGGTCGATCTCCAGGCTGCCAAAGCGCATCACATTGCCGTTGCCCATGGCGGGGCCATCACCATGGCGGCGCAACACGGCGCGGATGCGCGCTAGCAGTTCGCGCGGCTCGAAGGGTTTGGGCAGGTAGTCGTCGGCACCCATTTCCAGGCCCACAATGCGGTCCATCGGGTCGCCCTTGGCGGTGAGCATCAAGATAGGCGTTTGGGCCAGCGCGCCGGGCAGGGCACGGATGCGCCGGCACACTTCCAGGCCATCCATGTCGGGCAGCATCAGGTCAAGAATCACCAGCGCAACGGGCTGGGCCTGCAAGACGGCCAGGCCGCTTTGCCCATCACCGGCATGCGCGACCTGGTAGCCGGACTGGCCCAAGTACTCGCTGACCATGTTGGCCAGGCGAGCGTCGTCCTCGATCATCAGCAGGTGTTGGTTCATTGGCTTGAGTCTAGTGTCGCGTCGCATCCAGGGCTTGAAGGCCGCGTAAAGTTGGGTAAATCAGGCCGCTTTCACGCGGGCTGCCAGCCACACCAGCAGCAGCACTGGCGCGCCCAGCATGGCCGTGGCCGTGAAAAAATGCTGATAGCCAAAGGCATCGACATAAACCCCCGAATAGCCGGCGATAAATTTTGGCAGCAGCAGCATCATGGAACTGAACAGCGCGTATTGGGTGGCCGAGTAGTTGACGTTGGTCAGACCCGAAAGGTAGGCAATGAAGGCGGCCGAGGCAATGCCGCCGGCCAGGTTGTCGGCCGAGATCACAAAAATGAGCCCGGTCAGGTCATGGCCGCGCGTGCTCAAAGCCGCAAACAGCAGATTGGTGCCGGCACTCAGCACCGCGCCCAGCATCAGCACGCGCATCACGCCCAGGCGCATGGCCAGCGCACCGCCAATTAACGCGCCGGCCAGCGTCATGATGACACCATAGACTTTGGTCACGGTGGCAACTTCTGCCTTGGTGTAGCCCATGTCCACATAAAACGGGTTGGCCATGATGCCCATCACCACGTCGCTGATGCGGTAGACAGCAATCAACGCAAGAATGAGCGCCGCCTGCCACTTGTAGCGGCGCAGAAAGTCGGCAAAGGGTTCCACCAGCGCCCCGCGCAGCCAGTCCAGCGCGCCTTTGGCAACCGGCATGGGGCGGCGCAGCGGCTCGGGCGACAGCAGCACGGTGATAAGCCCTAAACCCATGCTGGCCGCCATCACCAAGTAAGCGGTGTGCCAGGCGCCGTGCTGGTAGCCGCTGGTGCCCACGGTTTGCGCCCCGGCCGCAATCCACAACACGCCGGCCCCAGCCCAGATCATGGCCAGCCGGTAGCCGGTCTGGTAAGACGCCGCCAGCGCGGCCTGGCGGTTGATGTCGGCCGACTCAATGCGAAAGGCGTCCAGCGCAATGTCTTGTGTGGCCGAACCCAAGGCCACCGCCAGCGCGCCCCACACCACTGGCGTGAGCGCCACCTGCGGGTCGTTGAAGGACATGGCGATCAGTCCCCACACGATGGCCAGTTGAGACAGCAGCAGCCAACTGCGCCGGCGCCCGAGCCAGCGCGTCAGCAGCGGGATCGGCAACCGATCCACCAGCGGTGCCCACAGCCACTTGAAGGCATAAGCCAAGCCGACCCAACTCAGGTAGCCGATGGTGGTGCGGTCGATGCCGGCCTCGCGCAGCCAGAAACTTAAAGTGCCCAGCACCAGCAGCAAGGGCAGGCCGGCAGAAAAGCCCAGGATGAGCATGCGCAGGCTGGCGGGCTCCAGATAGACCTGCAACGTGCTGATCCAGGAAGGTTTGGCGGCGGGAGCAGAAGCGGCAGAGGTCATGCCGGAATAATACGCGCAGCCGCCGCAGTTCTTCGCCGGCGCACGCCATGGGTTCAAGCCCCAAACGTCACACGGCTAACGCGGCACCACCCGCGTCGTATCACCACTGCACTCGACCCGCACAGCCATTCCGCTCTTGAGACGCGCGTTTCTGGATGCGCTGGCCGTTACCCGTTAGAGTACGCCTATCGGATTCAGGCGGCTGGGCAACATCTTTTGTGAACAAGTCCCGGCGCACCATTATTTTGCAACGACACGAACCCCATGAACACTCTGATCTACACCCATTCCGCATGTCTGGAGCACCGTCCGGGGCCGCACCATCCTGAGGCCCCAGAGCGCCTGCAGGCGGTGCTGCGCGCCCTGAAAGCACCCGAGTTCGCCGATCTGCACTGGCGCGATGCGCCGATGGGCACCTTCGAGCAGGTGGCGCTGGTCCATGCGCCGCACTACATCGACGAGGTCCAGTCCCTGTCGCCCGAATCCGGTTACCGCGCCCTTGACGCGGGCGACACCATCATGTCGCCGGGCACGCTGGAAGCGGTGATGCGCTGCGTCGGCGCGGCCTGTGCCGGTGTCGATGCCGTGCTGGCCAAAGAGGCTGCCAATGTGTTTTGCGCCACCCGTCCCTGCGGCCACCACGCCGAGGCCGACCGCGCCATGGGTTTTTGTGTTTTCAATCAGGCCGCCATCGCCGCCCTGCATGCGCGCCACCAGCACGGGGTCAGGCGCGTGGCCGTGGTGGATTTCGATGTGCATCACGGCAACGGCACGCAGCACGCCTTTTTTGACGACCCGGAGCTTTTCTATGGTTCCTGCCACCAATCGCCGTTCTATCCGGGCACCGGTCGTCGCGATGAAGCCGGCGTGGCCAACAACATTGTCAACATGCCCTTGCCGCGCGGTTGCGGCTCGGCCATGTTCCGGGCTCACATGCGCGATGAACTGTTGCCTGCACTGCGCCAGTTTGCACCCGAGCTGCTGATCATTTCGGCCGGTTTCGATGCCCACCAGCTCGACCCGCTCGGCGGCCTTAACTTTACCGACGACGATTTCCACTGGATCACCCGCGAGCTGATGCAGGTGGCCGAAGAGACCGCCGGGCGCGGCGTGGTCTCGGTGCTGGAAGGCGGCTATAGCCTCGACGGGCTGGCCAGCGGCACCGGGGCCCATGTGCGCGCGCTGATGGGCCGTTGATTCTTCCGGCTATCCGGGGTAGAACACATTCTTTTGCAGCACGCGCCCGGGCAATGGCGCCACCTTGTCGTGAATGGCGCCGATGTGCTCCGGCGTGGTGCCGCAACAGCCGCCGACGATGTTGACCAGGCCCTCGGCGGCAAATTCGCCCAGCAGGCGGCTGGTATCAAGCGGGGTTTCGTCAAAGCCGGTGTCGCTCATCGGGTTGGGCAGGCCGGCGTTGGGGTAACAACTGATAAAAGTGTCGGGCGCGGCTTTGGCCAGCTCCTGGATGTACGGGCGCATCAGCGCCGCACCCAGCGCGCAGTTCAGCCCCACCGCCAGCGGCTGGGCGTGGCGCACGCTGTGCCAGAAGGCGGTCACGGTCTGGCCGCTCAGGATGCGCCCGGACGCGTCGGTCACGGTACCGCTGATGATGAGGGGCAGGCGCTCGCCGCTGGCCTCGAAATATTCGTCAATGGCGAAAAGCGCGGCCTTGGCGTTGAGCGTGTCGAAAATGGTTTCGACCAGCAGCGCGTCGGCACCGCCCTGCACCAGCGCGTCCACCTGTTCGTAATAGGCGGCGCGCAGTTGCTCGAACGTGACGTTGCGCGCGCCGGGGTCGTTCACATCGGGGCTGATGCTGGCGGTCTTGGGCGTGGGGCCCAGAGCGCCAAGCACAAAACGCGGCTTGGTTGGCGTCGAGAACTTGTCGCAGGCGGCGCGCGCTATCTTTGCCGCCGCAAGATTCATCTCAAAGGCCAGCTCGGCCATGTCGTAGTCGGCCTGGGCGATGCGGGTGGCGCCGAAGGTGTTGGTCTCGATCAGGTCGGCGCCAGCGGCCAGGTAGCGCTCATGAATGTCGCGGATGATGTCGGGGCGCGTCAGGCTGAGCAACTCGTTGTTCCCCTTGACGTCCTTGTGAAAATCCTTGAACCGCTCGCCCCGGTACTGCGCTTCGCCGAGCTTGAAGCGCTGGATCATGGTGCCCATGGCGCCGTCAAGCACCATGATGCGGTGTTGCAGAATCTCGGGCAACTTTTGTCCGCGGGTGTAAGTCAAGGTTTTCATAGCCGCGTATTGTAGAAAGCCGCTCGCTGAACCCGAGCCCGGTAGGGCCTGCGGCCGTCAACGCATTCCCCTATTCAAAGCGTCTTGATGAGTGTGGCGGCTAGGTTCAGGCCGGGACGAGTCAGTCGCCGGGGAGTTCCGTGCCTTTTCACTTGAACGACTTCAAGACCCATTGCTGACTTTCGCCCCGCTACAAAGCAGTCGTAAAGTATGGGAGAACGCACCTGCTGTAGCGGGTCGCTTTGACCGAGCAGTCCTGGAAATGGCTGGTAGCCTTGGCTTGATCGGTCGGCGGAAGGCTCAGCTTGTTGAGGTCGACTGAAACGACCGATTAAGCAACTCCAGCCAATGCACTTTCGGTCTTGTTCAAGCACCGATCGAAATCAGCGCCCCACGCGTTCAAAACGCCATCAGGCCCGACTTCGGTAGGGTTCACCCTTGCCTCCCATGCCTTTTCGTAGACAACCGCAGTTGCTGCCGGTCGACGAGTCGGCAAGAGTAGCGTGGCGTTGTTCGGAATTCGGCGGTAATTTCCAAAGTAAATATCGAGCAGCCGCTTTCTATGCTCGGGCAACATGTCCGTCGCACTGTATTTCAAGACAAAGCTGTTTGGGAGTTCCATCCCCTCAACCATAAGAGATTTCTGAAACTCACTATCGATCTTGAAGGAAATCGTCTTTGGTGAAATCTCCTCAGACGGTTTCGCGGGTACCTCAGAGTACGAGGATCCCAGCCTCTTCGCGTCGGTCCTTACTAGCTCTAGGATGTGCCTTCTCAGCGCCTCAGCCTCGCTACTGTCTGGATCGAAAAGAAATCGATCGAAAACCTCCAAGAATTTTTCATCTGGATACCTTACTGCAAGCTTCGATACCGACTCATGAATATTCTTTAGCAGATTCGATATATCGACCGTCTCACCTTTCGGGCTCTTCTCAAGTACCGACAAGTACATTGACAAACTACTAATACACTGGTGGTAAATGCCTTTTAGATCGTCGGCTTCGCGCAGTTCGCGCTCTAAATCGCGTTCGTCACGCTTAGCGGATTGCTCTCGTTTCCATTGTTGAGCTTCCTTTCGATTTGACAGATGCTGCGAGATGACACTTCCGACCACAGACAGTGCCGACCCCATAAATACACCGACCAGACCCAAGACTGCAGGACTAACTCCGCTAATTTCGTCCATAGCAATGAAGTCTCGTTACACAAAAAATAGCGATTAAACGGCTCGCGGCAATATGGAACGAAACCATGTCTCCTCCTGCGGTTGATAATCTTGCTGGGCTGAAACACCTGCTTATGCAACCGCGATGGGGGATTGAGCGCCTTTCCACGTTTGCGTTAACAGATCATAACCTCGCGTAAACAGAAATTTGTCGATGCACGTTCAATCGCAACGCCCAACCCGCTAGACGCACTCGCTTGCATGGGGTGGCGTGTGTCCGCTCCCGCTGCGTACCCGACGATGCCAAGTCCCTTGAATCTCTTCCTCACCATTCAAGTTCAGACAACCCGCGCCCAATGGGACAATAGCGGTGCAGCATCACGAGCTCTACCAGTCCTTGGATTTGGATTTGGACGTGAGCATCTTCAGCCTGTGGCCACTGCACCTAAATAGATAGCATTCATCTTGTCCATCGAGTCCATTCTTCAAGAGGTTTTTGGCTACCCGAGCTTTCGGGGGCCGCAGCACGACATCATCCGTCACGTGGTGGCGGGTGGCGACGCGCTGGTGCTGATGCCCACCGGTGGCGGCAAAAGCCTGTGTTACCAGATTCCGGCCATTGCGCGCCAACGCGCGGGGCAAGGCATCACCGTGGTGGTGTCGCCGCTGATCGCGCTGATGCACGACCAGGTCGGCGCGCTGCACGAGGCCGGCGTGAGCGCGGCGTTTTTGAACTCCACGCTGAGCAGCGAAGAGGCTTATCAAACCGAGCAGCGCCTGCTACGCGGCGAAATCACCCTGCTGTATGCCGCCCCGGAGCGCGTCACCACGGCGCGCTTTCTGGGGCAACTCGACGCCTTGCATGATCGCGGGCAACTCAGCCTGTTTGCCATTGACGAAGCGCATTGCGTGAGCCAGTGGGGGCACGACTTCCGGCCAGAATACCGCGCGCTCACCGTGCTGCACGAGCGTTATGCGGGCGTGCCGCGCATGGCGCTGACCGCCACCGCCGATGCGCTCACGCGCGCCGACATCGTGGAGCGCCTGCAGTTGGAAGCGGCGGCGCAGTTTGTCAGCAGTTTCGACCGGCCCAACATCCGCTACACCATCGTCGAGAAAAAGGACGCCAGCACCCAGCTGTTGCGCTTCATCGAGCGCGAGCACGCCGGTGAGGCCGGCGTGGTGTATTGCCAGTCCCGCAAACGGGTGGAAGAAATCGCCGGAATGCTGGCGCAGGCCGGCATCCATGCCTTGCCCTACCATGCCGGGCTTGATTTCAAGGTGCGCCAGGCCAATCAAAACGAGTTTGTGCGCGGCGAGGGCGTGGTGATGGTGGCCACCATCGCCTTCGGCATGGGCATCGACAAACCCGACGTGCGCTTTGTGGCGCACTTGGACATGCCGAAAAACATCGAGGGCTACTACCAGGAAACAGGTCGCGCCGGCCGCGACGGCCTGCCGGCAAACGCCTGGATGTGTTATGGCCTGCAGGACGTCGTCAACCAGCGCCGCATGATTGACGAAAGTCCGGCCGAAGAAGATTTCAAGCAGGTCATGCGCGGCAAGCTCGACGCGCTGCTGGGCCTGGCCGAGGCCACCGATTGCCGCCGCGTGCGCCTGCTGGCCTACTTTGACGAGGCCAGTCAGCCCTGCGGGAATTGCGACAATTGCCTGCAACCGCCCGAGGTGTGGGACGCCACCGATGCGGCGCGCAAGCTGCTGTCCACCGTGTACCGGTTGCACCAAACCAGCGGCGTGTCGTTCGGGGCCGGCCACACCATGGACATCGTGCGCGGCAAGCTGACCGACAAAGTGACGCAGCGCGGCCATGAAAGTGTGAGCACCTTTGGCCTGGGCGCCGATTACAGCGAAAGCCAGTTGCGCGCGGTGATGCGTCAGCTCATCGCCATCGGCGCCTTGCAGGTGTTCACCAGCGAGGGCTTCAGCACCCTGCATTTGACGGAAAGCTCGCGCGCCGTGCTGCGCGGCGAAGTGCCGGTGCGCTTGCGCGAGTCCACCAGTCAGCGCGCGGTCAAGCGCATTCGCGGCCGCGCCGTGGCGGCGCCGGCGGCGGCCAATCTGGGTCAGGAGGCCATGGTGCGTTTCATCAACCTCAAGTCGTGGCGCGCCGAAGTGGCCAAGGCGCACAACCTGCCCGCCTATGTGATTTTTCACGATGCCACGCTGGCGGCCATTGCCGAGCGCGCGCCGCAATCGCTGGCGGACTTGCAGCACATCAGCGGCCTGGGAACGCGCAAGCTGGAGGCTTACGGCGCCGCGGTGCTGGCGGTGATCACGGGCGAAAGCCGCACGGTGGGCGCTGATTAATCGCCCATCTTTGCTACACTGTTTCCATGTTCATGCATCAAATTCAGATCACAGGTTGCAGCGACCGGGGAGCCTGGCCCTGGCGCGTCTGCCCTGCCTTGCCCGCCCTGGCCTGACCCCGCGCAACGTCTTGTCTGCCGGGGTGTCGAACAGGTCTTTGACAGTTCAGCCCCTTACTAGAAAGATGTCACTGTGATCTCCGAACCTGAATTCAATGCCCTGAGCGCCCAGGGTTTCAACCGCATTCCAGTGGTCGCGCAGGCTTTTGCCGACCTCGAAACACCGCTCTCGCTCTATCTCAAACTAGCCAACAGCGCGCCTTTCAGCTTTTTGCTGGAGTCGGTGGTGGGCGGCGAGCGTTTTGGCCGCTACAGTTTCATTGGCTTGCCCGCACGCACGCTGTTGCGCGCCAGCGGCTTTGGCGATGCGATGCGCACCGAGGTGGTGACCGATGGCGTGGTGGTAGAAGTCAGCCACGCCAATCCGCTCGACTTTGTTGCTGGCTACCAAAAACGATTCAAGGTCGCCTTGCAGCCCGGCATGCCGCGCTTTTGCGGTGGCCTCGCGGGCTACTTTGGCTACGACGCGGTGCGCTACATCGAGAAAAGACTGCAAGCCACCTGTCCGCCAGACGAGCTGGCTTGCCCCGATATCTTGCTGCTGCAATGCGAGGAGCTGGCCGTCATCGACAACCTGTCGGGCAAGCTGTACCTGATGGTCTATGCCGACCCGGCCCAGCCGCGGGCCTACCAGCGCGCGACCGAACGGCTGGTGCAGCTCAAGAACCTGCTCGACCAGCCGGTGCGCGCGCCGCAGGTGCTGGCCAGCGCGGGCCAGGCCGCCGTGCGCGACTTTGCCAAGGCAGATTACATCGCTGCGGTGGAACGCGCCAAAGAGCTGATTGCCGGCGGCGACTTCATGCAGGTGCAGGTGGGCCAGCGCATCAAGAAGCCCTACACCCAGAGCCCTTTGAGCTTGTACCGCGCGCTGCGCTCGCTCAACCCAAGCCCCTACATGTATTACTACAACTTCAGCGGCGCCACGGCAGACGGGGCTGACTTTCATGTGGTGGGCGCCAGTCCCGAAATTCTGGTGCGCCAGGAGCAGGTGCTGCAGGACGGTCAGCCGGTGCAAAAAATCACCATTCGTCCGCTGGCCGGTACCCGCCCGCGTGGCGCCACACCTGAAGCAGACAAGGCCGCCGAGGTGGAACTCATCAATGACCCCAAGGAACGCGCCGAGCATGTGATGCTGATCGACCTGGCGCGCAACGACATCGGCCGCATTGCCGAGATTGGCAGCGTTAAGGTCACCGACGCCTTTTGCGTCGAGCGCTACAGCCATGTGATGCACATCGTCAGCAACGTCGAAGGCACCTTGCTGCCCGGCATGACCAGCATGGATGTGCTCAAGGCCACTTTTCCGGCGGGCACGCTCACCGGCGCGCCCAAGGTGCACGCAATGGAACTCATCGACCAGCTGGAGCCGACGAAGCGCGGCCTTTATGGGGGCGCCTGCGGCTACCTGAGCTACGCCGGCGACATGGACGTGGCCATCGCCATCCGAACCGGCATCATCAAGGACCGGATGCTTTACGTGCAGGCGGCCGCAGGCGTCGTGGCCGACAGCGTGCCCGAAATGGAATGGCGCGAAACCGAGGCCAAGGCGCGGGCGCTGCTAAGAGCCGCCGAGCTGGTGGAAGAAGGGCTGGAGTAAGACATGAAAAGAATCAAATTGCTGATGATCGATAACTACGACAGCTTCACCTACAACATCGTCCAGTACCTGGGCGAGCTGGGGGCCGAGGTGAGCGTGGCGCGCAATGACGAAATCACGCTGGCAGAGATCGAGGCGCGGCTGGCGGCCGGTGAAATGGACCGGCTGGTGATTTCTCCCGGTCCCTGCTCACCCGCCGAGGCGGGAATTTCGGTGGCCGCCATCCGGCACTTTGCCGGCAAGCTGCCCATCCTGGGCGTGTGTCTGGGCCATCAGGCGATTGGTGCCGCGTTCGGCGGCAAGATCGTCCGGGCACAGCAGCTGATGCACGGCAAGACCAGCGTCATCACCACCACCCAGGAGGGCGTGTTTGCCGGGCTGCCCAAGCAGTTCACGGTGAACCGCTACCACTCGTTGTCGATCGAGCGCGCCAGCTGCCCGGCCTGCCTGAAAGTGACCGCCTGGACCGATGACGGCGAGATCATGGGCATCAAGCACACCAGCCTCGACATCGAAGGTGTGCAGTTTCACCCCGAGAGCATCCTCACCGAGCATGGCCACGCCATGTTGGCCAACTTCCTGAAACCAAGAAACATTTGAATATGCCTGATCACCAACAACGCAGGGTTGACCTGCGCAGCGACACCGTCACGCAACCCACGCCGGCCATGCGCGCGGCCATGATGGCCGCGCCCTTGGGCGACGACGTTTTTGGCGACGACCCCAGCGTCAACGCCTTGCAGGCGCGCATTGCCGACATCTCCGACAAGGAAGCGGCGCTTTTCATGCCCACGGGCACGCAAAGCAACTTGTGCGCACTGATGGCACATTGCGAACGCGGCGACGAGTACATCGTCGGCCAGAGTGCCCACACTTACCGCTACGAGGCCGGTGGCGCTGCGGTGCTGGGCAGCATCCAGCCGCAGCCCCTGACGCAAGGCGCCACGGGCGAGATGCAGATGGCCGACATTGCCGCAGCGATCAAGCCAGACGACATCCACTTTGCCCGCAGTCGCCTGCTGTGCCTGGAAAACACCTGGAACGGCCACCCGATGTCACTTGCCTATCTGGCGCAGGCGACCGGTCTGGCCCGTGAACGCGGCCTGGCCACGCATCTGGACGGCGCGCGCCTTTTTAATGCCGCTGTTGCCACGCCGGAAGCGGGCGCCGATGCCTATGCCGCGGCGCGGCAGATCGCCAGCTATTTCGACAGCGTCTCGGTGTGCTTCAGCAAGGGGCTTGGCGCGCCGGTCGGCTCCGCACTGTGCGGTTCGCGCGCGCTGATTGCGCGCGCGCTGCGCTGGCGCAAGATGCTCGGCGGCGGCATGCGCCAGTCGGGTGTGCTGGCGGCCGCGGCTTCGCATGCGCTCGACCACCATGTCGAGCGCCTGGCGCGCGACCATGCGCTGGCGCAGCGGCTGGCTCAGGGGCTGACAGGCATCGATGGTGTGAGCGTGCGCTCGGCGCAGACCAATATCGTGTTTGTCGATGTGGCCAATGGCCGCGGTCCGGCCTTGCTGGCGCACCTGGAACAGCATGGCGTGCTTGCCACCGGCCTGATCGGCTTGCGTTTTGTCACACACTTGGATGTGGACGCGGCCGGTATCGACCACGCGCTGGCCTGCATCCGGGAGTTTTTCAGTGAACAGGCCGGTGCAGCGGCGGGTGTGCAGGCCGCCGGGTCGGCCGTGTATTGAGCCATGCCCGACACCCCGCAACTGCTGATGTTCATCGCGGCCGGCTGGCTGCTCAACCTGACGCCCGGGCCGGACGTGCTCTATATTGTGAGCAGCGCCCTCAAGAGCGGTGTGCGCGCCGGGCTGGTGGCGGCGCTGGGCATTGTCAGCGGCTGTTTTGTTCACATGTTTGCGGCGGCGCTTGGGGTGGGCGCCTTGCTCGCCACCTCGGCCACGGCGTTCAGCGTGCTCAAGTGGCTCGGTGCCGCCTATCTGGTGTGGATGGGCGTGCGCCTGCTGCTGTCGCGCTCGGGTGCGTCGCGCATCGATCTGCCCGCGCAGGCGTTGCCAGAGCGCGCGCTTGCCGAATTGCGACGCATCTACCTGCGCGGCTTTCTGACCAATGTGCTCAATCCCAAGGTGGCGCTGTTCTTTTTGGCCTTCGTGCCGCAGTTCATCGCCCCCGACACCCCTGATAAAGTGACGGCCTTTCTTTTGCTCGGCCTGTTGTTCAACCTGAATTCGCTGCCGATCAACTTCGGCTACGCCTGGCTTGCGGGCTGGGCCGCCAGGCGCGTGCAAGCGGTGCAGCGCACCCTGAACTGGCTGGACCGTCTGGCCGGCGCCATGTTCATTGGTTTTGGCCTCAGGCTGGCCCTGTCCGACAATCCTGTCCATTGACCATTTTCGGAGACATCCATGCCCCACACCCTCAAAATGACCCCGCAGGAAGCGCTGTTGCGCACCATCGAACACCGCGAGATTTTTCATGACGAGATGCTGCACATCATGCGCCAGATCATGGCCGGCGAGTGGAGCCCGGTGATGCTGGCGGCGTTCATCACGGGCCTGCGCGTCAAGAAGGAAACCATCGGCGAGATCACGGCGGCGGCGCAGGTGATGCGGGAGGTGTCCACCAAGGTCCATGTGGCCGACAAAACCCATCTGGTCGACATTGTCGGCACCGGCGGCGACGGTTCGCACACCTTCAATATTTCCACCTGCGCCATGTTT
This sequence comes from Rhodoferax sp., assembly GCF_028689295.1. Taxonomy (GTDB): domain Bacteria; phylum Pseudomonadota; class Gammaproteobacteria; order Burkholderiales; family Burkholderiaceae_C; genus Rhodoferax. The sequence goes on along the minus strand of NZ_JAQTWL010000023.1, from coordinate 2,941 downwards.
GTGGCGGCGGCGGCTGGCGCCAAGGTCAGCAAGCATGGCGGGCGCAGTGTGTCAAGCAAGAGCGGCAGTGCCGATGTGATGGAGTCGCTCGGCGTCAACATCAACCTTTCGCCCGGGGCCATTGCCAAATGCATCGAGCAGGTGGGTGTGGGCTTCATGTTCGCGCCCAACCACCACCCGGCCATGAAAAACGTGGCGCCGGTGCGCCGTGAAATGGGCGTCAAAACCATTTTCAACCTGCTCGGGCCGCTGACCAACCCGGCCGGCGCACCTAACATTCTGATGGGCGTGTTTCACCCCGACCTGGTCGGCATTCAGATTCGCGCGCTGGAGCGCCTGGGCACCCACCACGCGGTGGTGGTGTATGGCAAGGACGGCATGGACGAGGTGAGCCTGGGTGCGGCCACGCTGGTTGGCGAGCTCAAAAACGGCGTCGTCACCGAGTACGAGATCCACCCTGAAGACTTCGGCCTCGCCATGGCCAGCAACCGCGCTTTCAAGGTCGAGACGCCCGAGCAGTCGCGCACCATGCTGCTGGGCGTGCTCGACAACGTGGACGGGCCGGCCAAGGAAATCGTGGTGCTCAATGCCGGCGTGGCGCTGTATGCTGCCAATGTGGTCGATTCGATGCAGGCCGGCATTGAAAAGGCGCGCGCGGCGATTGAATCAGGCGCCGCCAAGGCCAAGCTAGGCGCGCTGGTCACCACCGCTCATGCCCTGAGCGCGACCTGACATGAGTTTGTTAAGTACCGACGGGGCCTGGATTGCCGTGGGCGTTTCAGTGCTGTTTATCGTCGCGGGGCTGGTGCTGCACCGCGTTTTCGTCAACGTTCTCAAAAAAGGCTCACAGGAGCCCACGCAACATGACTGATATTCTGGACAAAATTGTGGCGGTCAAGCGCGAAGAAGTCGCAGCCGCCATACAACGCAAGTCACTTGTGGCTATGCGCTTCGACGCCGAAAGCCGGGTGCTGACGCGCGACTTTGTCGGCGCCCTGCGCGCCAAAATTGCTGCCGGCCAGCCTGCGGTGATTGCCGAGATCAAGAAAGCCAGCCCCTCCAAAGGCGTGCTGCGCGCCGACTTCATACCGGCCGACATTGCCCAAAGCTACGCCGAATATGGCGCCGCCTGCCTGTCGGTGTTGACCGACCAGCAGTTCTTTCAGGGCTGCATCGATTACCTCAAGCAGGCGCGGGCGTCATGCCAATTGCCGGTGCTGCGCAAGGATTTCATGGTCGATGCCTACCAAATCTACGAGTCGCGGGCCATGGGCGCGGATGCCATTTTGTTGATCACCGCCTGCCTCGATGACGCGCAAATGAAGGATTTCGAGCAAATCGCGCAAAGTCTGGACATGGCGGTGCTGGTGGAGGTGCACGATGCGGCTGAGCTGACGCGCGCCCTCAAGCTCAAGACACCGCTGATCGGCGTCAACAACCGCAACCTCAAAACCTTTGAGGTGTCGCTCGACACCACGCTCACGCTGATGAAGGACGTCCCGGCGGAGCGCCTGCTGGTGTGCGAGAGCGGCATCCACAGCCGTGACGACGTGTTGCGCTTGGGCGCCGCGGGCGTCAACGTCTTTTTGGTGGGCGAGGCCTTCATGCGCGCCAAAGAACCCGGTGAAGCCTTGGCAGCGCTGTTTGGTTGATCCACATGGGCCCTGCTGCCATGCCGGATGCAAGCGCCACGCCGCCAGGCCGGTTGCAAAGCGCCGATCCCAGGGACTGGCCGGTCGCGCCGGGCTGGCAAGGCTTGGTGGCCCGTTTTTTTGCATCCCAGGCGGGCAGCCAACTGCTGGGTTTTTTGCAGCAACGGCTGGCTGCGGGCGCCACCATTTATCCGCCGCAACCGCTGCGTGCGCTGGAATTGACGCCTCCGGAGGCAGTTCGGGTGGTGATTTTGGGGCAGGACCCATACCACGGACCCGGTCAGGCCGAAGGCTTGGCGTTTTCAGTGGCCCCCGGGGTGGCGCTGCCGCCGTCCCTGCGCAATATTTTCAAGGAGCTGCAGCGCGATCTGGGCGAACCGCAGCCGCCTTTCCCCTTGCCCGGCGGCAGCCTGGTGCGCTGGGCGCGCCATGGGGTTTTGCTGCTCAACACCTGTCTGACGGTTGAACAGGGGCAACCGGCCAGCCACGCCGGCCAAGGCTGGGAGGTGTTGACCGATGCCATCATCAAGACGGTGTCGGACCATTCGGAGAATGTGGTTTTCATGCTTTGGGGCAGCCATGCCCAAAGCAAACGCGCGCTGATCGATGGTTCGCGCCACCTGGTGTTGTGCGCCAATCACCCGTCCCCGTTTTCTGCCTTGCGGCCACCGGTGCCATTTATTGGGTGTGGCCATTTTTCGCAGGCCAGAGCCTGGCGCGAGCAACATCCCAAATCCTCCGGCTGCTGAAAAATACCCAATAGGCCGCGCTTTAACTGAAACTTAATGGCATAATCCGGGGTTCACCGTGGAGAGGTGGCCGAGTGGTTAATGGCAGCAGACTGTAAATCTGCCCTCTTACGAGTACGATGGTTCGAATCCATCCCTCTCCACCAGATTTGAAATTGAATGTGGCACTGAAGCGAAGGCGCTGACAGGTTGACGGGTTCAGCTTCGAGGCGGGAGTAGTTCAATGGTAGAACCCTAGCCTTCCAAGCTAATGACGCGGGTTCGATTCCCGTCTCCCGCTCCAGTGCCCTGGATGCATACACAGCCCATTTGGCTCAGTGGCAGAGCACTCCCTTGGTAAGGGAGAGGTCCCGGGTCCGATTCCCGGAATGGGCACCATTGATTTGGTGATTTAACAGTTTTATTTTCGGAGTCTGAAAATGGGAAAAGAAAAATTCACGCGCACCAAGCCCCACGTCAACGTGGGCACCATTGGGCACGTTGACCACGGCAAAACCACGCTGACAGCGGCCATCACCTCGGTGCTGGCCTCCAAATTTG
>NZ_JAQTWL010000009.1 GCF_028689295.1 Rhodoferax sp. | reverse complement strand
GGGCATGCTGTTGGCCATCTTTCTGGACCAGAAAATCCGCTTCGAGGGCATGATCCGCACCATCTACCTGTCCCCCATGGCGCTGTCGTTCATCGTGACCGGCACCGCCTGGAAATGGATTCTGAACCCCAGCCTGGGCCTGGAAAAGCTGATGCAGGACCTGGGCTGGAGCAGCTTCAGCTTTGACTGGCTGGTGCAATCTGACACTGCCATTTACTGCGTGGTGATTGCCGGCATCTGGCAGTCGGCGGGCTTTGCCATGGCGCTGTTTCTGGCCGGCTTGCGCGGCATCGACGACAGCATCATCAAGGCGGCGCAAATTGACGGCGCCTCGCTGCCGCGCATTTACTGGCGCATCATCCTGCCGGTGTTGCGACCGGTGGTGTTCTCCACCATCCTGGTGCTGTCGCACCTGTCGATCAAGGCCTTCGACCTGGTGATGGCGCTCACCGCGGGTGGCCCGGGCTATGCGTCGGACGTGCCCGCCACCTTCATGTTCACCATGAGCTTTACCCGTGGCCAGATCGGCCTGGGCGCGGCCAGCGCCACCATGATGCTGGCCATGGTGGCCGCGCTGGTGGTGCCTTATCTTTACAGCGAGTTGCGGTCCAAACCGCATGAGCGTTGACCCGGGGCCTGACCATGAACGCTAAAAATATTTCCCGTCTGGCGGTCTATGCCGTGCTGGGAGTGGCTGCCTTTTTCTTCCTGGCGCCGCTCTATGTGATGCTGGTGACATCGTTCAAGGATGCCGAGCAGTTGCGCGCCGGCAATCTGCTGAGCCTGCCCACCAGCCTGAATTTTGAATCCTGGACGCTGGCCTGGTCCACCGCCTGCACCGGCGTCGATTGCCGTGGCCTGAAACCCTATTTCTGGAACTCGGTGAGCATGGCCGTGCCGGCGGTGCTGATCTCCACGGCCTGGGGCGCCTTGAACGGCTACGTGCTGAGCATGTGGAAGTTCAAGGGCTCGGACCTGCTGTTCGGCTTCATCCTGTTTGGTGTCTTCATGCCGTTCCAGGTGGTGCTGCTGCCGATGAGCCAGGTGCTGGGTTTTCTTGGCCTGAGCAGCTCCATCACCGGGCTGGTGCTGGTGCATTGCCTGGCGGGCATGGCGGGCACCACGCTTTTTTTCAGAAACTACTACACCGCCATTCCGCGTGAGCTGATTCAAGCCGCACGCATGGACGGCGCCGGTTTCTGGCGCATTTTCTACCGCATCGTGATCCCGATGTCCACGCCTATTTTGATGGTCACGCTGATCTGGCAGTTCACCAACATCTGGAACGACTTTCTGTTCGGCGTGGCGTTCAGCGGTGCCGACAGCAAGCCCATCACGGTCGGCCTGAACAACATGGCCAACACCACCAGCAGCGTGAAAAGCTACAACGTGGACATGGCTGCGGCCATCATCGCTGGGCTGCCGACCATGCTGGTGTATGTGCTGGCCGGTCAATACTTCGTCAAAGGTCTGACCGCCGGTGCGGTCAAAGGATAAACATCATGGCAGCTTCACTTCACATCGCAGGCATTCGCAAGGTTTTCGGGAAGGGCGACAAAGCTGTTGAAATCCTGAAAAAGATCGACATCGATGTCGCCCCGGGCGAGTTCTTGATCCTGGTGGGTCCGTCGGGCTGCGGCAAATCGACCCTGCTCAACATCATTGCCGGCCTGGAAGAACCGACCGAGGGCGAACTGCGCATCGCGGGCAAAAACGTCGTCGGCGTGGCCCCGGCGCAGCGCGACATTGCCATGGTGTTCCAGAGCTACGCGTTGTACCCGACCATGAGCGTGGCCGACAACATCGGCTTTGCCCTGGAAATGCGCAAGGTGCCCCTCGATGTGCGCCAAAAACGCATCCATGAAGTGGCGGCCATGCTGCAAATCGAGCACTTGCTGGACCGCCGCCCGGCGCAGCTCTCGGGTGGCCAGCGCCAGCGTGTCGCCATGGGCCGCGCCCTGGCGCGTGACCCGCAATTGTTTTTGTTCGACGAGCCGCTCTCCAATCTGGACGCCAAACTGCGCGTGGAAATGCGCGCCGAGATCAAGCGCCTGCATCTGGTGAGCGGCATCACCACGGTGTATGTCACGCACGACCAGATCGAGGCGATGACGCTGGGCAGCCGCATTGCCGTGATGAAAGACGGCATCCTGCAGCAGATTGGCACGCCCGACGACATCTACCGCCGCCCCGCCAACACCTATGTGGCGGGCTTCATCGGTTCACCCACCATGAACTTCATCTCGGGCGAGGCCAGCGGCGCCAGTGCCAACGGTGTGTTCACTTTCGCAGGCGGCAGTCTGTCGCTGCCCTGCCCGGCCAGCGGCAAGGTCACGCTGGGGCAGCGCCCGGAACACATTCACCTGAACGACGATGCCACCTGGCGCGGCCAGGTCACGCTGGTGGAGCCAACGGGGGCCGACATCTATGTGGTGGTCGCCACCGAGGCCGGGCTGATCACGGTGCGCACGCCGCCGAGCACGCAGGTCAAAATTGGCGATACCGTGGGCATGACGGTCAGCGCCAACCACAACAACTGGTTCGATGCGCAAAGCGGCTTGCGCCTGCCAGCCTAGGGCACGGCCGCGCCCGGGCGGTTCACACCACCAGGTCGAGGGCCTGCTCAGAGCCGAGCACCATGGCCTCGAAGGCTTCGGCGTTCACCGGACGCGAGTACAGATACCCCTGGGCAAAGTCGCAGCCCGCCGCAGCCAGCAAATCGCGCTGCTCACTGGTTTCCACGCCTTCGGCGATCACCTTCATGCCCAAGGCGTGGGCCATGGCGATGATGGCCTGGCACAACACCAGGTCGGTTGAATCGGTGGTCAAATCGCGCACGAACGACTGGTCGATCTTGATGAAGTCGATGTCGAATTTTTGCAGGTAAGACAGCGACGAATAGCCGGTGCCGAAGTCGTCCAGCGACACGTTGATACCCTCGTGACGCAACTTCAGCAATTGCTCGACCACGCCACTGCTGTTGGACAACAACAGGCCCTCGGTGATTTCAATCACGATGCTTTCACCCGGCAGCCCAAGGGCGCGCAATTGCTCGATCCAGGGCGTGTGTTCGGGATTCGGGTTTTCGAACTGCAAGGGTGATTTGTTCACGCTGACCTGAAACTCGGGGTGCAAGCGGCTCCGCCAGGCCTTGACCTGGGCTGCTGCCTGGGCAAAGATCCATTCGCCGATTTCAACAATCAGGCCGCTGCTTTCGGCAACGGGAATAAAGTCAGCCGGACTGATCAGGCCACGCTGGGGATGTTGCCAGCGCACCAGGGCTTCGGCTTTTTGAATCCTGCCAGTGGCCAGGTTCACGATGGGCTGATACACCACGCAAAACTCTTGCGCTGGCAAGGCCGCGCGCAGGTCGTGCGTCAACTGGGCACGCTGCATCGCCGCCTCCTGCAAGGCCGCCGTGAAAAAGCTGAAGCGATTGCGCCCTGCAGCCTTGGCCACATACAGCGCCTGATCGGCATTCTTCAGCAGGTCTTCGACCTCCAGGGTGTCGGTGGGATAGACCGTGACCCCCATGCTGGCGGACACAAAAACCTGGTCCAGTCCCAACTGGAATGGCGCATTCAAGGCGTTCAACAGCTTGGGCAGGATGCCCTGCAGATTCGATTCGTCGGACAGGGCCGTGATGATCACGGTAAATTCATCGCCGCCCATGCGGGCCACAGTATCGACTTCGCGCAGGCAGCGCTGGATACGCCGCGCCGCCTCCACCAGCAAGTCGTCACCGCGGTCATGCCCAAGCGTGTCGTTGACCTCCTTGAAATGGTCCAGGTCGATGAACAACAGCGCCAATTTGAGGTGATTGCGGCGACATTTTTTCATTTCCTGAACCAGGCGCTCTCGCATCAAACGCCGGTTGGGCAACCCGGTGAGCGCATCGAAGTGCGCCTGCTGCCAGACCACCTCGTCCGCAGTCTTGCGCTCAGTGATGTCGGTATGAGTGCCGATCATGCGCAACGGCTGGCCCTGGGCATCGCGGCCGATCACCATGCCGCGGCTGTGCACCCATTTCCAGCTACCGTCCTTGCAGAGCACCCGGTGCTCGCTGCTGAGCGTCGGCGTAAGACCATCAAAATGGGCCTGCCGATCATGCCGCAACTGCGCGATGTCCTCGGGATGGACGAGTGCATCCAGACTCGACTTGAGTTCACCCTCTTCATAGCCATACATGCGCAGCAGGTTGGGTGACAGGTACTGTTCGCCGCTTTGCACCTGCAAGTCCCACAGGCCGTCGCCCACGCTTTCCAGCGCCAGTTTCCAGCGCGCCTCACTGTCGCGCAATGCAAGCTCGGTTTGCTTGCGCCGGGTAATATCCTGCACGATGGCGGTGCGCTTGACGGCGCGGCCATCGACCCAGTTGGTGGTGCCCCGGGAATGCACCCAGATGCGCCGCCCCTTCAGGGTGATCATTTCAATCTCGAACTCATGGCTGGCGCTCGGCTGGCCCGGCGGCCGCAAGGAGGTCTTCTCGATGGCCAGCGCTTCCTCGGTGAACAAGGGCCTGATGGTGACGGGTGTCGGCGTGAAGTCTTGCGGGGTGGTCTCAAAAATCCGGTACACGCCGTCGGTCCAGGTCACCTGGTTATTCAGCAGGTCAACTTCCCAGCCACCCAACTCGGCAATGGCCTGGGTCGCAAAAAGCATCTGATTGGCCCGCTTGCGGCCCGCCTCAGCCTGCATGTAATCGCTGACATCGGCAAATATCTGGATCAGGCCGGCACCCGGCAGCCGCCTGGTTTGCACCTGCAAGGTACGACCCAAGTGTTTCAAGCGAAGTACATGGTCCGGGATCAGGCCCTGTTCATGGTCAGCAGAAGTCTCCAGCGACGGGCTGTCCAGCGGATGCGGCGCACCGGCAAAATCGCCGCGCTGCATCTGGCAATCATAGACTTCTCGCAGGGAGGGGCGACTCGCCAAAAATTCTTTTGGCAAGTCCAGCATTTCAGGGAGACAGTCATTGAACAGGCTGATGCAGCCCCCGGCATCGAAGACACAAACTCCCTGGCTGATGCTGGCCAGCAAGACTTGCCAAAATTCCGCCGTTTCCTGCCCGATGTTGTTTGCTGTGTGCATATGAGGGCAAGTTTTACCACAAAAAATGACGCTGATGGTCACGCAAGCACGCGGGCAACGTGGGCCACAGGCAACCACAACTGCACTCGCAAACCTTTCGGCTGGGCCGCCAGCACCCTGGCTTGTCCGCCATGGCGCTGGGCGATTTCAGCCACGATCGCCAATCCCAGGCCGCAGCCGCCCGGCACGTCGCTGGCGCGCCAAAAGCGCTCGAACACGTGCGGCAAATCTTCACTTGAAAGGCCCTGGCCATTGTCCGCCACCTCCAGCAGCGCCAGAGCGCCATGCGACTGCACCCGGATCGTCACTTCGCAGCCGGCTCCGGCGTAAGTCAAGGCGTTGTCGATCAGGTTGTTCAGCGCCTCGCGCAGCAGGAAAGCCTCGCCCGACAGCGTCAGGCGGTCCGCACCTTCAAAGCCCAGGTCGATGCCGGCCTTGAGCGCGCGCGGAGTCCAGTCCCGGGCCACCTCACGCGCCAGTCCAGGCACATCGAGCGGCTGCAAATCGACCTCGACTTCGTTGCGCGCCAGCGACAACAACTGGTGCACCAGGTGGGCACTGCGCCGGGCACCGGCGAGCACCTTGGTCAGCCGCTCGCGCAGGGCCTGTGGATCTTTCTCGGCCAGCGCCAGTTCGGTCTGGCTGATCAGGCCCGCCAACGGCGTGCGCAACTGGTGCGCGGCGTCGTTCAAAAAGCGCTTTTCCTGGCCCAGACTGCGCCGCACCGCCGACAGCAAATGGTTCACCGCAGCGGCCAGCGCGTGCACCTCCTGCGGTGCCTGCGTCATCTCGATCGGCGACAGGTCGGACAACGCCTGGTCGTGCCGGTCGCCCAGTTGCGCCTGCAGCCTTTTCAGTGGCTGCAACCCGCGCGAGATGCCGCCATACACCAGCGCACTCAGCACCATGACCAGCAGCAGCAGCGGTGCCAGCATGTCGGCAATCAGCTCGGTGGTCAGGCGCTGTTGCACCGCCAGGCTTTTGGCCACCTGCACCCGCATGCGCTGGGGCGAAACCGCGTCGCCGTAATCGAGCTCCAGCAGCGCCACGCGCATCGGCTTGCCGTCCACCCGGGCGTTGTAGAGCAGCGCCCCGCGGGCCGGCTGAAGCAGGTCCCCGGACGGCCCCGGCAGTTTGCCGTTGCCCAGCAGGAAACTGCCCGGCGGGCTCGACACCATGTAACTCACGCGATCGGTGGGATCCTGCTCGATGATGTCCTGCGCGGCGCGCGGAAAGTCGATCAGCAGGCCCGAGCCGATCGGCTTGACCTGGCGCGCCAGCGAGCGCACCGATTGCGTCAGCGACTGGTCAATGGCTTTTTCGGCGTACTTGAGGGCAATGCGGTAAGCCAGTGCGCCACCGACCAAAAACAGCACCAACTGCGGCAACAACAACCACAGCAACAACTGGCGCTTGAGCGACAGGCCCTGCCCGCCGCGATGAGTTGGGGTGGCCACGGTCGTCTGCGCCCAGCGACAGTCAGGCGCTGTGGGTTTCCAGCATGTAGCCCAAACCGCGCACATTGCGAATGTTCAGGCCCGAATCCACCAATTTGCGCCGCAAACGATGGATGTAGACCTCCAGCGCATTGGACGCCAGCGCCCCGGGCTCACCGGGCTCGCTTTGCCAGCTTTCCAGCACATCCTCGCGGCTCACCACGCGCCCGGCGTGCGTCACCAGCAACGACAACAGGGCCCACTCGCGCTGGGTGAGTTCCAGCGCCTCGTCGCCGAGCCAGGCTTGCGGCAGCTGCGCATCCACCCGCAACGGCCGCTCACCATGGCTGCTGGCCAGTTCCAGCGAGCCGCCAAAAGCGGGAAGGCGCGCGCGCCGCAGCAAGGCGCCCAGGCGGGCCTGCAGCTCGGCCATGTCGAAGGGTTTGGTGAGGTAGTCATCAGCACCGGCGTTGAGCCCCTGCACCCGGTCATCGACGCCGTCGCGCGCCGTCAGGATCAGCACCGGCAAGGCGGGCAGGCGCTTGCGCACCCAGCGCAACAATTCCATTCCGCTGATTTTGGGCAGGCCAAGGTCAAGCACCACGCCGTCAAAGCGCTGCGTCTCCAGAAAAACTTGCGCGGCCTCGCCATCGGCCGCAGCCGTGACGCCGTGACCCGCCTGGGCAAGTTGCGCGCACAGGCCGTCGCGCAGTAATTCGTCGTCTTCAATGATCAGCAAACTGGACATGGTGCAAGCATACCCGAGGCGTCATGAAGCCAGCTGCACCGCAGCGACCCGGGCCTGGTGAATCAGATCACCGATTTTTTTGCCACTGGCCCCCGCTGCAGCGGCGTTTTCGGCAATGGGTTTGGTTTCGACGGCCCGCACGACAGCCAGCACATCGCGCAGTCGCTGGCGCTGCGGATAAGGTGTTTCAGCGTAACCCAGGCGCCCCCGGGCATCGCATTCGCAGGCCAGCAAGGCCTGGCCAAAGCGCTCGGGCTTGCGCAAGGCGTCGCAGCGCTCCAGCAGCCGCACCAGTGCGGCGGCATCCAGCATGGGTGAGCGGTGGATGTTGCTGTGCTCGCGCGCCACCACGTCGGCGAGTTCGCGGCAGTCGGTGGGCACACGCAGGCGCTCGCACAGTTCCCTGAGCAACTGGGCGCTGCGCTGTTCGTGTCCCAGGTGCCGCGGCAGGATATGCAGCGGCGTGTTGCCCTTGCCCAGGTCATGTCCCAGGCAGGCAAAGCGCACTGGCAACGGCGCCTGCAGGCGCGCGCTCATGTCGAGCACCATCATCACGTGAACGCCGGTGTCCACTTCGGGGTGGTAATCAGCGCGCTGCGCCACGCCCCACAGTCCATCCACTTCGGGCATTAGCCGGGCCAGCGCGCCGCAGTCGCGCAGCACCGCGAACATGCGCGAGGGTCTGCCCTCCATCAGGCCGCGCGCCAGCTCCTGCCAGACGCGCTCGTGCACCAGCTGATCGACCTCGCCACTGGTCACCATCTGGCGCATGAGCTGGAGCGTCTCTTGAGCCACCGTGAAGTCGGCAAATCGGGCGGCGAGGCGCGCCACGCGCAGGATGCGCACCGGGTCTTCGCGAAACGCCGGGCTGACGTGGCGAAACACCCTGGCCGCCAAATCTTGACGGCCGCCATAAGGGTCGATCAGCTGGTGCGCGTCCCATTGGCCATCTGGGCGAACATGGCCCGCCGCCACCGCCATGGCATTGATGGTGATGTCGCGCCGCGTCAGGTCTTCTTCCAGCGTCACGCTAGGCGCCGCGTGAAAGGCAAAGCCGTGGTAGCCCGGCGCAGTCTTGCGCTCGGTGCGCGCCAGCGCGTATTCATCATGAGTTTGCGGGTGCAAGAACACCGGAAAGTCTTTGCCCACCGGCACAAAGCCCTGCGCCAGCATGTGCTCCGGGGTGGCCCCCACCACCAGCCAGTCGCGGTCGGTCACGGACATGCCCAACAGGGCATCGCGCACGGCACCGCCAACCAGGTAAGTGCGCATCTCAGCGGTGCAGGCGGTAAGGCTCTTCAAAATCCAGGAAATCCTGCTCGGCCAGCGCGCCATCGATCCAGGCCTTGACACCCGGCAGAGCGCAAACCCTCTGCACATAGGCCCGCACGTCGTCAGGCAGCGGCAGCGCGTAGCTGACCAGGCGCGTGCAGACCGGCGCAAAGTAGGCATCAGCCACGGTAAAACTGCCAAACAGCAGCGGGCCGCCGCTGGCCCGCAGGCACTGCTGCCACATTTCCACGAGGCGCGCCACATCGGCGCGCACGGCAGCCTGGTCGCGCCAGACCAGTGCGCCCGCATCCGGCAGGCGGGCCTCGATGTTCATCGGGCAATGGCTGCGCAGCCCGCTGAAACCACTGTGCATTTCGGCACAGAGGCTGCGCGCCCGGGCGCGAGCCGCCTTGTCTGCCGGCCACAGGACTTTTTCGGGGAACCGCTCGGCCAAATACTCGGCAATGGCCAGCGTGTCCCAGACCACCAGGTCGTCATCCAACAACAGCGGCACCTTGCCGGTGGGCGACAGCGGGCGCAGCGTGGCCTTGAATTGCGACTGGGGCGTGAAGGCGTCAAAGCGCACCATGACTTCTTCAAACGCGATGCCCGCCTGGGTCAGCAGCACCCACGGCCGCATCGACCAGGACGAGTAGTTTTTGTTGCCGATGTAGAGTTTCATCATGAGGTTCAGGGCAGGTCGCGGTTCACCGGCAGCGTGCCATCCATCGGCCCGACCTGCCCCAGACGGGCTTTCAGAGACTGGGTCTGGCCGCTGATCATGGCAGCGTAGATGGTGGTGTTGGCCAGCACTTTCTTGACGTAGTCGCGGGTCTCGGCAAAGGGCACGTTTTCTGCCCAGATGGCGGCTTCGAGCACTGGCGCGCCGGTCTGGCCGCGCCAGATGCGCGGCCGACCCGGGCCGGCGTTATAGGCGGCAGCGGCCATTGGCATGGAGCCGGAAAAATCGTCTAGCACCAGCTTGAGGTAGCCGGTGCCGATGGCGATGTTGGTGTCGCGCTCAGTAATTTGGTGCGGCCTGAAGCTGGTCAGGCCGATTTTTTTGGCGGTCCAGCGCGCAGTGGCCGGCATCACCTGCATGAGGCCGCTGGCGCCCACACCGGAGCGGGCATCCATGATGAAGCGGCTCTCCTGGCGGATCAGGCCATAGACGTAAGCCGGGTCGAGCCCGATGGCGCGGCTGCGCGCCAGCACAGCCTGCTGGTGCGGCATGGGATAGCGTTGCGTGAGGTCGATCACATTTTTGGTGCGTTCGCTGGTGTTGATGCATCGGTCCCACACCTCATGCTGGCAAGCCAGATCGGCGGCGGCCAGCAACTCGCGGTCGCTCATGCCTCCGCGCGTGTGCAGGTTGGTGCTGTAGTTCCATTCGCGCACGCCCTCGCTGCGCAATCCCAATGCAATGGCAGCCAGCGCCCGCTGCAAACCGGCGTTGGCGCGGGCGGCCTCTTTCTCGGCGGCGCTCAGTGCTTCGGGCAGCGCCGACGGCGTGATGGACTGGCCGAGTTCTTCCAGCGCCAGCATGTTGTAAAAACCGCCCACACCGGCAATGCCTTGCAACAAGGCGGCGGACTGCGTCCGCTCGGGTTCGGTTTTGGCCAATTGTTTGAGGGCGCGGGCGCGCCAGTAAACCCAGGCAGCGTCTTGGCGCTGGCTGTCGTTCATGGCCTCAGTGGCGGCAGCCACCTGCTCCCAGTTACCCACCCGCAGCGCCGCGCGCGCTTTCCAGGCGAGGTGGTCGGCCTGCATCAGATTGTCTTGTCCCTTCATGAAATAAGCCAGCGACTTGTCAGACTGTCGCATGGCAGCGTTCTTGCCGATCACACCCCAGACCCAACTGCGCTCTTCCTGACTGAGCTGGGTCTTCCAGCGCAGCTTGTCGATTTCAAGGGCTGCAACGTCGGGATCTTTGACCGCGAGGCGAATCATGGCCAGCGTGACCAGCTCTTTGGTGCGCAAACGCAGCGCCAGCAGCCTGCCCTGAAGATAGTGCCCGGGATTGCCGTAGATTGCGCTCACCGTGTTGGCCCATTCGGCGTCCAGCAGGCCAACGGCCTGGACCGCCATACGCTGGTTGCCATTCTCCATACCCAGGCGCGCACGCAACCAAGCTGTCTGAGGTTGGAGTTTTCTGGCCTTGAGTTGCTGTTCTGCGGCGGCCGCACAACCGTCATCGGCATCGCGCTGGGCCAACCACAAGTCCTCAACTTGTTGGGCCACATCGCGTTCACTTGACTTGAAGTCTGTCAGCAATGCGTAGCACTGGACCGAACGATCATCATTCATGCGGAAATTTGGGTACTCAGCCATGAAAGTGCCCCATTCCTGCCGTTGGCCCAGCAGCAGCAACCAGTCATTGCGCAAGCGGTCTTCCTGGTAGGTGCCGGCAAAGCGGTTCAAGAAACCGCTGATCTCGTCGGGCGCTGCTGTCTCGAGCCGGGCGCGCAGCTCCCAGTAAGCGGCCCAGGGTGCCAGCACATGGCCACTGGCACGCGGCAGCAGTCCGGTCAGGCGCGTTGACTGGCCTTTGTTGAAGGCCTCGCGCATCTCCAGGATGATGGCATCAGACGCGCTCATGCCGGGCGTCACGCCCTGCGCCTGCGCCGGCAGACCATACAGCGTGCCGAGCAGGCTAATCAATGTCAAAATCGTTCGGAACTGCATGTGGTGATTATGAATAAATCTGACGAACAAAAGGCCATTGAGAAAAAAGCTTTGCGCAAGCGGCTGGTTGAGCAACGCCTGCGCATGCCGGACCGCTTGCAGCGCATTGCCATGCTACAGCAGGTGATGCGCATCTGGCTAGTGGGCCGCCCCGACACCGTGATCGGCGCCTATTGGCCCATCAAAGGTGAATTTGACCCCTTGCCAGCCCTGCACCGCTGGAAGGAAGACGGCGAACTCATCGAACAACAACAACTGCGCAAAATTGGACTGCCGGTGGTGGACAAAGTTCACAAGACCCTGGCTTTTCACGCCTGGTACCCCGGCTGCCCGATGGAAGAAGACGCCTACGGCATCCCCAAACCCAAAGACACCGAAGTCATCACCCCGACGCTGCTGTTTGTCGCCTGCGTCGGCTATGCGCCCGGCGGTTATCGCCTGGGGTATGGCGGCGGGTTTTACGACCGCACCCTGGCCGCCTTGCAGCCGCGCCCGTTCACCGTGGGCCTTGGCTTTGGCACTGACTTCTTGCCTGACTTCGAGCCGGAGCCGCATGACTTGCCGATGGACGCCATCCTGAACGACCACGGCGTGGTGTGGCCGGTGTAATCAACATGCCGTACAACCCCAAGCCAACGCGAACTTTTTGTCTCAGCGACTTCGATTTTGAACTGCCCCCCGAGCTGATTGCCCAGCATCCGGCGCCCGAGCGCAGCGGCTCGCGCCTGCTCGATGGCACCGGCGCCAGACCAGTTGACCGCATCTTCAAAGACCTGCCCGCGCTGCTCAAGGAAGGCGACCTGATGGTGTTCAACGACACCCGCGTCATGAACGCGCGCCTGTATGGCGAAAAGGCCAGCGGCGGCAAGCTGGAGTTGCTGATCGAGCGCGTGCTCGGCGGCAACCAAGTGGCGGCGCACCTGCGCGTGAGCAAAAAGCCTGCCATTGGCGACACGGTCTCGCTCATCAACGCGCCGGGTCATTCAGACCACCTGAGCGCCACGCTGCTGGGGCGCTGGCCCGATGCCGATGGACCGCTGTTCCGCTTTGTGCTGTCCAACGACGTGGGCGACGATCCGTTCACGCTGATGGCGCGCCACGGCCATGTGCCGCTGCCGCCCTACATCACGCATGCCGATTCGGCAGAGGACGCCCGGCGCTACCAGACCGTGTTTGCCAAAAACCTCGGCGCTGTGGCCGCGCCCACCGCCGCGCTGCATTTTGATGAAGCACTGCTGGCGCGCATTGACGCCAAGGGCGTGCAGCGTGCCCATGTCACGCTGCATGTGGGTGCCGGCACGTTTCAGCCGGTCAAGACCGAAAACCTGTCCGAGCATCAGATGCACAGCGAATGGTACGAGGTTCCGGTGGCGACCCAGCAGGCCATCGCCGACTGCCGCGCGCGCGGCGGGCGCATCATTGCTGTTGGCACCACCACAGTGCGCACGCTGGAGTCCTGGGCGCTGGATGGAAAGGAAACGGGGGTCAGAGCCGAATCTACACGTCATTCGGATCTGACCCCCATTTCTCGAACCCCTTTTTCATCCGACACCCGCATCTTCATCACGCCAGGCTTCGAGTTCAAGCTGGTGGATGCGCTGGTCACCAACTTCCACCTGCCCAAGTCGAGCCTGATGATGCTGGTGAGCGCGTTTGCTGGCTATGAGCACATCATGGCGCTGTATCGCCACGCCATCGAACAGCGTTACCGTTTCTTCAGCTATGGCGACGCCATGCTGCTGAGCCGCGCGAGCAGCGCGGCTTGAAGCCTGAAACGCTCAGCGGACCTGTAGCCGGTTGATGTATTCAATCAGCGCCAGAATGCGCGCCCGGACCAAGGCCTGCGCGTCGAAACTGCCTCGCGCTTCCAGAAGGTTCTGGGCATTTTCAGCCTGGTAGGTCCGACCCCAGATCGGCATGTCGCGCGTGCCATGGCTGGGCACGTTGGCGCCATCGATCACCTCGTACATCCGGCCCATCGGCAGAATGCCCTGGTTCTTTTTGGCTAACTGGGTCAGGTCGGTTGGGCTGACCCTTAGCAACTCCCGCAAAGATCCGTTGCCTTTGCCGTCCGCGCCGTGGCAGACCGCGCAATTGGCATCGAACTCCATCTTGCCAAGGTCGGTTTTTGCCCGTTGCGCAAATACCGCACCGCTGCACAGCGCCAGCGACACGGCCATGAGAGAGACTTTCGCATATGAACTTTTCATGATGATGCTCCTGAGGGTTGATTGGCAGGAAACATCCTAGGACGGACAAACGCGGCCCTCATTGCGAATTCTCATATTGCTTCACGATTCGTCAGGCTCAGGGTTTGGCGAAATAGTTCACCCCTGGCAAATCCTGGTAGTCCACATCCTGCGTCCAGAGGGTGGCGCCCAGTTCAAGCGCCATGCTGTACATCATGGCATCGGCCATGGCAAGTTTGTGCTGCTGGGCCACGTCGGCAGCAGCCACCGCACGTCGGTCGGTGATGTCGAGCACTCGCCCCAGACGCATCACATCCAGGCACTGCGCCACTGCATCCGGCGGCACTTTGCGGCTTAGCTCTCGGTGGACCTCGTACAGTGCAATCACTGGCACCAGCAAGATGTCGCGCTGTTCAATCACTGGCTTGAATTTGGGACCATTGACTCCTGCCAGAAAAAACTCGATCCACCCAGAAGAATCAACCAGGTTCATTCAAACTCCCGATCGGGCTCTTTCTCAATTTCCAGATCGGCCGGGTCCAAGTTGTACTTTTTCAATAAACCGTAATACGCACTCATCGGCAACTCGGGCTTGATCACCAGCTCCTGCCCGCGCAGTTCGAACTGGATGCGGGAACCCGGGCCGATGCCCAACTTGGCCCGCATGGCAGCGGGCAAAGTCACCTGCCCTTTGCTTGACACAATCGCTTCAGCTTGCATGACAAATCCTTTACCGTTAGAAAAGTAAAGCGAATCATAAACGTAAAGCGATGCACTTGTCATTTCAGGCACGACAGATCAAAGACAATACCGCCCAAGTTCCTTTCCGCTTTGCTCCATCGCCATGACACACGATCACGCTCACCCCCACGACCATCCTCACGATCACCCGCACCCACCCCAACCCGTGGTTCAGTTCGACCTGCTGCGCACTGACCCCCCGGTGCCGGAGACCGGCTACGCGGGCAGCCACGCCCGCCGCGGTACCCTGGTGCTCAACCACGGCATGGTGCAAACCCCGATTTTCATGCCGGTCGGCACTTATGGCACCGTCAAGGGCGTGATGCCGAGCAGCCTGGAAGACATGGGCGCGCAAATCATTTTGGGCAACACCTTCCACCTGTGGATGCGACCGGGGCTGGACGTGATGCAAAGTTTTGGCGGCCTGCACGACTTTGAGCGCTGGACCAAACCGATCCTGACCGATTCGGGCGGTTTTCAAGTCTGGAGCCTGGGCGCCATGCGCAAAATCACCGAGCAAGGTGTGCATTTCTCTTCGCCCGTGAACGGCGACAAGCTCTTCATGTCACCCGAAGTGTCGATGCAGATCCAGACCACGCTGAACTCCGACATTGCCATGCAGCTGGACGAATGCACGCCCTATTTGTCGGTGGAACCCAAAACCAAGGGCCAGATCACCACCGAGCAGGAGGCCCGGACCTCGATGGAAATGAGCCTGCGCTGGGCCAAACGCAGCCAGGACGAGTTCGCCCGGCTGGAAAACCCCAACGCCCTGTTCGGCATTGTCCAGGGCGGCATGTTCGAGGGGCTGCGGCAAGAGTCGCTGGAACAGCTGGTGGCGATGGACTTTCCCGGCTACGCCGTGGGCGGCGTGAGCGTGGGCGAACCCAAGGACGAGATGCTGCGCATCATGGCGCACACGCCGCACCGCCTGCCCTGGCACAAGCCGCGCTACCTGATGGGCGTCGGCACCCCCGAAGACCTGGTCGAGGGCGTGGCGCAAGGCGTGGACATGTTCGACTGCGTGATGCCCACCCGCAACGCGCGCAACGGCACGCTGTTCACGCGTTTTGGCGACCTGAAAATGCGCAACGCGCGCCACAAGGCTGATCACGGCCCGCTCGACGCCACCTGCACCTGCTACACCTGCAAAGGCACCACCCGGCCTAACGGCACCGTCAGCGGCGGCTTTAGCCGGGCCTACCTGCACCACCTGGACCGCTGCGGCGAAATGCTCGGCCCGATGCTCGCCAGCATCCACAACCTGCACTACTACCTGAACCTGATGCGCGAGGTGCGCGCCGCGCTCGATGCCGGCACTCTTGGCGCTTTCAGACAGCAGTTCAAGATGGATCGGACGCGCGGGGTGTGAATTTTGAATTTATCCTTGCAAATCATGGAATGAAACTCCATATTTGCAAGGATAAGCAGGCGATTTATTTGCCCGTAAATACCGTCAGCACCCCGGTGTAGCCGTAGAGGTGGTGGCGGGCAATCTCGCCACCGGCAAAAAACCCGACCAGCGGCACGTCGCCCAGCGCCCGGCGGATGATCTGCAACTCGGCGCTCGGGCCGCCAAAATGGGCGCCGCCGCGACCGGTGCAGCTCACGTAAATGGCCCCGGCAATGCCGCGGGCAGCATGCGGTGCGGCGTCGATCTCGGATTGCGCCAAGGCGGTGGCGGTTTCCAGTGCCTGCTCTTGCGGCTCCAGTTCTTCACGGATTTCGGCACAGACCCGTATCAGGTCGGCACGCGCGGCCTGCACGTTGCGCTGGCAAAAGGCCAACTCCATGCCCTCGGTCACGACATCGGCCACCGCCACACCGGCGCGTGCGGGGTCGAGGCCGATGATGTGGCGCACCAGCACATCGGGGCCGAAATTGCCGGTGCGCGTGATGGTTTCCGGCGCATCAGCCAAACTGGCGGGCTCGGTCAAACCGACCAGCGTGGCGCGCACGGCTTGCAGCGCTTCGCGCGGCTCGTCCAGCGTCACATTCAACTCGCGCAGCATCACCTGCAAGGCGGGCTCATCATCGAGCGTGAGCACCACATTGCGCTCGGCGCCGGTGACCCGGTGCGCGCGCTTGATCGGCAGGCAGCCTTGGGTAACGCGTGACACCAGCGTCACCTCGGGCCCAAAAGCGACCCCGCTCAAGCCACCGCTGAAAACGCCGCTGGACTTGCCCTGGCCCTTGACAGTGCCATCGGCGGCCACCGCAAACTGCACCGCCGCGCCGCGGCTGGACGCCAGGCCGCCGAACACATAGCCGGAGTCGGTGCGGGCGGCCAGCTCCTCGATCAGCTCCGCCACATCGGGGGTGTGGCCGTCGGCATGAACCAGCGCGGTGTGCGCCTCAAAAGCCAAGCCTAGCGGCGCCACGCCCGAGAACACGCGGTACTGGTCGCTGGGCAACTCCAGCAGCATCAGCGCCAGCGCGGGCTCGTCAAAATATTCGACGTTATTGGAGGCAATGCCCACGCCCACGGTGCCAGACCAGTCGGTGATCTCGGGCAACTCGGCGCTCAGGTGCTCCAGAATCTCCTGCGCATGGGCCGCGTAGTGGTCGGTGATGTAGAGCAGCGCCAGCGTCGGGTTGGCGGCGTAGCCGTGCAATGCCATCTGGGCGCGCAACTGCGCCAGCGCCAGGCCGGCGGCCATGCCCCACTGCGGGTGGGTGGCGTGCGCGTAGGGAAACAATTTCATGCCGACACTGCCCTGCTATTCACACGCACGGCCTCAGCGGCCGCGCGCGCCGGTTTTGTTGGCTGCTTTTTTGACCGCTTTGGCCGGCACTTTTTTCGCTGCTGTTTTTTTGGCGGGCACCTTTTTGACCGCCTTGACCGTTTCCTTGACCACTCCTTTGGCCAGGTTCTTGCCCATGTCCATCGCCGTCGCCTTGCCGGCTTCCTTCATGGCGCCGGCCGCAATGTGCTGGAACTGCTGGGTCAGCGCCGTCCACAACTGCATCGGGTCAACCAGACCCGCCGCAGCAGCAGATGCCGCCGGCTTGACGGCAGCGCCTACTTTTTTGGCCACTTCTTCGGTTTTTCCAGCCACGTCTGCCACCGTCTGAACCGTGGCTGCGGCCTTCTCAGTGACCTTTTGGACGCCGGAGGCCACCGTGTCGGCGGCCTTGAGCTTGAACGCATTGGCCATATCGCCCATGCTGAAGTTCATGCCCTTGAGGGTGGCCAGCGTCATTTTCTGGACTTCGAGCGCCTGCACCGTGGCACCCAGCGCCTTGGAGTTTTGATCGAGCCAGAAATGCACCGCCTTGAGCTCATTGATGCGCTTGTCCAGTTCTTCTTCGTTAAGCGAAGGTGCGATCCAGTTGGCCATGTTGGGCATTTGCGGCACCGCCTGCGAGGCGCCCTTGGCCAAGTTCTGCAAAAAGTCAAAACCAGGGACAAATTTACCGAAGCCTTCGTTTTGCGAATCACTCATGATTTTCTCCTAAGCGTTGTTGTCGTGGCACAGGCAACAGCTTAACGCAAAGCCCGCGCCTCCTCCATGCGCCCTCAGGAAAATACATTCAGACCCCAACCATCTGCCCGCGACGCGCGGCCGAACTGGCCGTCATGCCGGGAATCAGCTCATGGGCGCGCAAAGCCACACTGCTGAATCGCGCCCGGTGCGGTTTGCGGTCTTGCAGATAGTCCAGCTTGCGCATGGCGCTGAACACGCGCGACACGGTCTCGGGCGCGGCATCCAGAATGTCGGCCATGTCGCTGAGGTTCGGCAACGCGCACTCTGATATGGTCTTTGCGTCGTGGTTCACACTGTCGGCAAACATCAACAGCAGACACTTCACGCGCTGCGACGCCGACCCGGTGCGCAGGCTGACCACTTCACGGCAACGCTGGTGGGCCACCACCACGGTTTCCATCAGGATGTGCATCATCTCGGGGTCGCTGGCCTGGACCGGGATCAAAGTGACGGCGGTGAGTGCGCGCATGCTCAAGGCATCATCGGTGCCCACCCACTTTTCCACACCAATCACATCACCCGGCAGTGCCAGCCGCATGAATCGGCTGACCTCGCCAGGCTGCGCGCTGTCAATGCGCAGCGCACCCGTCTTCACGCGCCACATCTGCGCCAGGGCCGGCACTGCCAGGCCCTCACGGGCGCTCAAGCTGTGACTGGACAAGTTGAATATTGCCGTGCTCATGGGCTCTCCTTGATAGATAAAAAATTGGCCTGCAGCTCTTTTTCAAAATGCCAAAAAAGCCATGTTTTCAATAGCATCGATGACATTGACCACCAAGCCCGCAAAGGCGTCGAAGGCTTGGGGTTCAAGCATCAGAACTTGACATTCATACCGACATAGATCGAGCGGCCCATGCCGGGCACGGCGGTACCCCACTGCGGGTAGTTGGGCAACGCCGGGTTGGTCATGGTGGTGCCCTGGCCGGTGTAGGCTCCGCCAGTGGGCAGGGAATAGAGCGTGTCAAACAGGTTCTCTACACCCAGATCCAGCCGGACGGTCTTCCACGAATAGCTGGTGCGCACATGCACCAGGCTGTAGCCGGGGGTCTTGATCTCGTTGCGCACAGCGGAGACATCGGTCTTGGCCTTCACCGCCACCAGTTCCAGGCTGTTGTCCCAGCCGCCCGCCTTTTGCGTCACGGCCAGTTTGGCATTCAGGGGCATGATGTTGTACAGGTTGCCGCCCGTGGTTTCATTGGTGCCTCGGGTGTAGTTCAACAGGCCCTTGAAGCCGAACTCACCCCAACCGGTTTTAGCCAGCGGCATGTGGCCGGACACATTCGCGCCGTAAAGGCGCGCCGACTGGTTCATGTACTTCATCACGCTGAACTTGTCGGTGACCAGGGTGGTGGCGGGTGTGTTGGTGGTGGCGTTCCACTGCACCGCGTCGATGTAGTCGTCCACCTGCGTGTAAAACGGCGTGGCCTTGAAGCCCCAGCTGCTGTCTGCAGCGTGCCAGTCGAAGGTGGCGCTCAAGGTGTTGGCAGACTCGGGCTCGAGGGCAAGGTTGCCCACATAACCGTTGCCGTCGCCGACAAAGTTGTTCATCAGCGCGGCCATTTGCCAGGTGGACCAGGTAAAACGCTCGTACACATTGGGCGAACGAACCTTGTGGGCAAATCCGAATTCGATGTCGTAATTGGCATTGGCGGTGTACTTGGCCAGGGCGGTGAGATCAACATTGTTATCGGTGCTGGCGTGGCTCTTGGCGTTGAAAGCATCCGCGTCACGCCCCTGAAAACCACCGCCTGCAGGGCTGTAGCCAGCGGCTTGGCCTGCATCCGACCTGACCTGCTCCACGCGCACACCGACCAGCGTCATCCACTGCGCGCTTTTACGGGTTTCCAGTTCCGCAAACAGCGCCCTGCGGTCACGCTCGCCGTTCTTGATGTTCCAGAAGGTTCCCGGTCCCATGCCAGCACCTGACGCTGGCCACCAGTCGTCCAGGCGGTATTGCAGCAACTCAGCGCCGGCACGCAGCCGGTTTTGCGAGTTCAGGATCACGTCAGCCTTGACGCCAAGGCCGGTGGTTTGGCCTTCTGTGTACATCGGCATGCCGGCAGCACAACTTGTGGGTCCCATGCCATAGACGGGCGCAGCGCACGGTGCGCCGTCCAAAGCGGCACCACCGCCAGACGCCATGCCATACCAGTAGCGCTTGTCAGGGCCGAAATCCATGAAGTGGTCCACGTTCTCCTGGTAAGCGCGCGCATCCAGCGAACCCCAATCAAACTGGCCAAGGTAGTGCAGGTTCAGGCTGTCCTGCTTGTTGTGGAGCATGTCCATGCGCTGGCTCGGATAGAGCTGAAACGGCAGGTCCTGAATGCCCACCTTGGCCTCCAACAGATGTTTGTCATGTTTAAAGGCCAGCCCCAGCGTGTGGTTGCGGGTTTCATATGCGGTGGAACCCACCTCGTCGCGGGCCAGCGTGTGGCCGATCCGGCCGGTGAAGTCATAGGTTTTGAAGTCGCCGCCTGCCGTGTAGTTGTCAGCTTTGCTGGTGGCCCCGCTGTAGCTGATGTTGAACGTTTCTGTGGCGTAGCTGGCCGAGAGATTGGCTCCACTGGCGCTGTTGTTGCTGCGGTAGAAGGTGCCTGCCTCGCCTTTGACAATGGCGTTTTGCCCGGGCGCGGCGAATTCCGGTGCGAGTGACTCTGCCGTGATGGTGCCGCCAATGCTGTCACCCCCGCTGCTGACCGGCGCGATACCGGCATAGACCGTGAGCGCGCCGACCTGGGTCGGGTCGATGTACGACAGCGCCAGGTTCATGTGGTTGGGGCAGGATGCAATCAAATCCATGCCATTGACCTTGATGCGCAGGCGGTCATCGGCCAGGCCATTGATGGCGGGCACGCTCGACACACCACCGGCACCGTACAGGCTCAGGCCGGGCACGTCCACCAGCAGACTGGCGGTGTCACTGGTGGCAGGCAGCCTGGCGGCCATGCTGGCCTTGTCAACGGTCATCCCAACCGGGGACTGGCTGGCATCGAGCCTGCTGGCATTGACCGTAATGGCTGGCAGCGTGCTGGTGACCGTTGCTTGCGCCAGTGCCTGGCTGCATTGCAGGCAGAGCACGGGAACGGCCAGCGCCATGACGCTGGCGAATGGATGGTGCTTAGGATAAGACATGGTAATTTCCTTGCGGCGCAGAATGGTTTAAGAAGTGAAGAATCAGAGGCAACGAGATGCCGTTTTTTTAGTGCGCCAAATGGCTGGCCGCCGCATCACGCGGCGTTTGCACCCAGACTTGCACGGTCTGGCTACCGGCATGCTCAAAGTTCAGGGTCAAGGTGAACCGATCGCCGTCTTTCAGGGTTGCCTTCAGATCAATCAGCGTGAGCTGGTAGTCGCCGGTGTGACGCAGCCGGGTGACGGTTTTGGCTGGCAGGTCAATCGCCTCGACCTGCTTGCCAAGCAAGCCATCGGCATCTGTTTTCAAGCTGTGCAACTCAACTTTGGCAGCCAGCGGCGTGCTCGCACCCAGCAAACGATCGGGGCGAGCGCCCGCATTTTTGATGCCGCGCAAGTACGCCTTGCCGTGCGGTTCCCCCGGCGCACTGGGCACGGCGTAGGGGTGATCGAGCTGCAAGTCACCTGCGGACACGCCATGGGCATAACCGACGGTGGACAGACTGGCCAGCCACAGCAGCAGCCCCAAAGCGAGGCCGATGTTGAGGTGCGTCAACCAGCGCGCCAGCGTGAATTCTGAAAGTTTCATGGTGAATTCCTGAGTCCATAGACAAAAACGCGTGCCAAGCGCAAAGTGCGCAGCACAGGGCATGCCCTGGCTGCGTCCACGCATAACCCGAGGCGGGGGGTGAGGAAACTCAGAGCGCGGGCGGGCCGCGTGGCTGCGCTGCCGCAATGCTTTGGGCAGGCCGGGTGTGAACCGGTGGCGCTCCCGGCCGCACAGCGTGGCCGGGAGCGACAAAAAACAGGCTTGTGCTGGCACTGGGCGGAGCCAGCCGGTCGGCCATCAGCAGGCAAAACGGGCAATGTTCAAAAACCGTGGGCTGGCCCGACCCACCAGCGCTGTTGTCGGGTGTGGCCGTTGCACCGGGCGCGCTGGTACAAATCTCAACCCAGGAAGCCGGCGCACCCGCACGCTCACCAGCCAAGGCGCGCACGGCATGCGACACGCTGGGCGCCAGCGCAGCAAACAGCGCCAGGCACACAGCCAGCCACAACACCCAGCGCCGGTAGTGCCGGTTCATGACAGTGTGATGCCGTGCGGGGGACATGCCGGGGGTTAACGGTTTGGCAGGTGATTTACTTGGCCGCCGGTTTGTCGCCATGCATGTTGTGCATGCTGTGATCCATGGCGGCGGGCTTGCCCATGCCGCCAGGCGCGCTCATGGCCACCGGCAGTTTGAGCTCTTGCTTGATCTCAGTGCCTTTGGCGTCTTTGAAAATCAGCGTCACTGGCACGGTGCTGCCGTTCGTCAAGGGCTCTTTCAAGTCCATCAGCATGACGTGGTAGCCGCCGGGTTTGAGCTCAACGGCTTTGCCAGCGGGCAAATCCAGGCCGCCTTTGAGCTCGGCCATTTTCATCACGCCAGCTTCCATTTTCATCTCATGCACTTGCGCGACGCCTGCCACAGGTGAAGACGCGCCCACCAATTTGGCACCGGCATCGGCGGTGAGGGTCATGAAGGCGCCGGTGGCCATTTGACCTTTGACGGTGGCGCGCGCCCAGGCGTTTTGCACCTCGACCGCGTCATGGGCAAACGCGCACAAGGTAGACGCGGCCAGCGCCACGGCAGTCATCAGTGATTTGAATTTCATGGGGTTCCTTCAGGATTAAAAGGTCGGGACGACCGACAGAGTGACAGAAAAACGGGGCTTACGCCGTTACCGGAAAAGCACGAATAACCGGCGTTTGTTGGCGTTAGCGGGGTTGGCTTCAGTCAACCCGAAGAACAACCTGCCGGACGCACCGTAAAACAGGGCTATCAGGCTTTGGGGGGCGCGCGCGCAGGTGGTGGCGCGGCGGTCAGGGCGGCGATGATGGCCGCTGGAATGCTTTGCAGCACATGACTCAGAGGCTGTGTTGCCTCCAACGTATTCAACACGAAGGGGGGTGGCGCACCACCCACCAGGCACAGCGGGCAGAACAGGGTGTCACCGGTGTCGGATGAGGCTGCAGTGTTGACCGTGCCGTCGTCAGCCAGCACCACCTTGAGCATGCCCGCGCCGGTGCAGATCACCAGCTCTGTCGGCGGGTTGACCATGGGTGAGGCCACGGCCGCCCCCAGCGTCAGGGCTAACCACAGCAGGGCCAGACGGGCCAGCCAGGGTGCGTTGCGCAGGGTGTGCAGAAGGTCCATGGGGCGCGATTATTGCACCTGGGCGAGCACTTGGTGTAGACGACACACTTTGGCCTGTTGCCGACCTCGCCGCTCCTTGGTCAGGTCGCAGCCGTTTCACCCAGGCGCCTGAGCGCGCTGGAGCGACGTTCCTCATCGAGTGCCTTGTCCTCAATGCCCTGGCGCACAAAGTCAATGTGTTCGCTGGCGGCCGAGGCCGCATCTTGCGGCTTGTGCTCGCGAATGGCCTGCCAGATGGCGCGGTGCTGTGCTCGCAACTGTTGCCAGCGCTGCGGCCGGGTGTGCAAGTGCACCAGATTGTTGGCCACATGACCGTGGATCACCCGCATCAGGCTGGCCGTCAGGTGGCCGATCAGCACGTTGTGCGAAGCCTCGGCCACAGCCTGGTGAAAGGCCACGTCGGCATCGATACAGTTGGCCAGATCATCCCGGTCGTAGCTGGCTTCCAGCGCCGCATAGACCGCGTCGAGCCGGCTGATGTCGATGTCAGTGGCACGATCGGCGGCCAGCGCGGCAGCCTGGCTCTCCAACATTTGGCGCACTTCGAGCAGATCACGGTGCAGCATGGGATTACCCTTGAGCATGTCCTGCCAGGGATCGACAAAATGCGCCTCCAGCCGATCCGTGACGTAAGTGCCGCCGCCATGGCGCGTGCTCAGCAGGCCCTTGGACACCAGTTGCTGCATCGCCTCGCGCAGCGAGGGGCGCGACACGCCCAGTTCCAGCGCCAGCGTCCGCTCTGACGGCAAGCGGTCGCCAGGCTTGAGCGAGCCTTCAAGGATTCGCTTCTCGAGTTCGCTGGCAACAGAGTCAGCCAGGCGGGTAGCTGCAGGGCGTCGTGGGTTCATATTGCAATAAATGGTCAGACCAATTGCATCATATTTCAAAACCCTTTTGAAAATAACGCATCAGATCCTAGGGTAAACCCTAGTTCACAGGCCAACTCATAAAATTTACAGTCGCTATTGGTAATACCACTTTACCAAAAAAATAATAAAGGAGACAAATCCATGAGCCAATTATTGGACGTGCTGGCGCGCATTCTGCCGCCCAAACAGGTCATCAGTGACCCGCTGCGGCGTCTGGCCTACGGCACCGATGCCAGCTTTTATCGCCTGACACCCGAAGTGGTGGCGGTGGTCGAGTCCGAGCAAGAAGTGCAGGCGCTGCTGCAGGTCACACGCACGCTGGGTAGCCCGGTCACGTTTCGCGCCGCCGGTACCAGTTTGTCGGGCCAGGCCGTCACCGATAGCGTGCTAGCCCTGATTGGCGAGGGTTTTGCCACTTGCGAGATTGGCCCTGATGCTGCCACGGTGCGCGTCGGCCCCGGCATCATCGGTGGCGAGGTGAACTTTCGCCTGAGCCAGCACGGGCGCAAGATCGGCCCCGACCCGGCATCCATCAACGCCTGCAAGATCGGCGGTATTGCCGCCAACAATGCTTCGGGCATGTGCTGCGGCACGGCGCAAAACAGCTACCGCACGCTGGCCGGCATGCGTGTCATTCTGGCCGACGGCACGCTGCTCGACACTGAAGACGCCTACAGCGTGGCCAGTTTTCACCAGAGCCACGCCACCCTGCTGGATGACCTGCAACACCTGGGTGAGACCACCCGCGCGGACGAGGTGCTGGCAGCGCGCATTCGCCACAAGTACAGCATCAAAAACACCACCGGCTACAGCCTCAACGCGCTGGTCGATTTTGCCGACCCCGTCGACATCCTGGCGCACCTGATGATCGGCTCCGAAGGTACCCTCGGCTTCATCTCGCGCATCACTTACCAGACGGTGAATGAGGACCCATTCAAGGCCAGCGCGCTGGTGTTTTTCCCGAATATCGAGGTGGCCTGCAAGGCGGTGATCGGGCTCAAACCCAAGCCGGTGTCGGCGGTCGAACTGCTCGACCGCGCCTCCCTGCGCTCGGTGCAAGACAAGCCGGGTTTGCCCGCCATCATGCGCACCCTGAGTGATGAGGTCGCCGCGCTGTTGATTGAGGTGCGCGGCGAAACGGCCATGGCGTTGCAACTGCGCATGGATGCGGCGTTGGATGCCTTGCGCGGTATCGAAACCATCGAACCTCCGGTGTTTTCAACCGACCCCGCCACCTGCGAGATGTACTGGAAAGTACGCAAGGGCACCTTCCCGGCGGTGGGGGCGATGCGCCGCACCGGCACCACGGTCATCATCGAAGACGTGGCGTTTCCGCTGGCGACTCTGGCCAGTGCCACGCTCGATTTGCAGGCGCTGCTGCGCAAGCACGGTTACTTTGAGGGCATCATCTTTGGCCACGCCCTTGAGGGCAACCTGCACTTTGTCTTCACGCAGGATTTCTCGGTGCAATCCGAGGTGGACCGCTACGCCCGCTTCATGAACGACATCTGCACGCTGGTGGTGGACAAGTACGACGGCTCACTCAAAGCCGAACACGGCACCGGCCGCAACATGGCGCCGTTTGTCGAAAAAGAATGGGGCACACAGGCGACCGGATTGATGCGCCGCATCAAGCAACTGTTTGACCCGCAAAACTTGCTCAACCCCGGCGTGATCCTGAACGATGACCCGCAGGCGCACCTGAAAAACCTCAAGCCCATGCCGGCCGCCGAAGAGCTGGTGGACCGTTGTATTGAATGCGGCTTTTGCGAGCCGCTGTGCCCGTCGCACCGCCTGACCTTGTCGCCGCGCCAGCGCATTGTGAGCTGGCGCGATCTATCCCGACGCACGGCGACGGGCGAGAGCGTGGCCGATCTGGAAGCCGACTTTGCCTACTATGGCCTGGACACCTGCGCCGGCTGCGGCCTGTGCTCAACGGCCTGCCCGGTCGGCATCGACACCGGTGCCCTGACGCGCCTGCTGCGCGGCCGCGGCATGGGCAGCACATCGCACAAGGTGGCGCAATGGACGGCGGACAACTTTGGCAAGGTAGCCAGCGCCTCGCGCCTGGGGCTTGGCCTCGGGCACGTGGCCTCCAGCGTGGTCGGCGACAAGGTGCTGGGCAAGCTCTCGGGCGGCAAGTGGAAACGCGGCATGCCGCATGCCGGCAAAACGCCCGAGGCATACCAAGGCGAGGGTGACCCGGTGGTCTATTTCCCGGCCTGCGGCGGGCGCATTTTTGGCGCCAACACCGCCAATGAAGCGACCCTGCCCGAAGTCATCATGACCCTGCTGGTGCGCGCCGGCTACAAGCCCATCCTGCCCGAGGGTTTTGACAAACTCTGCTGCGGCCAGATGTTGGAGAGCAAGGGCATGGCCGAGGAGGCCGACGAAATGAGCGATGCCGTGACGCAAGCGCTGTTAAAAGCGGCGGACGACGGCCACGGTGGTTACTACCCGGTTCTCATGGATGCCAGCACCTGCTCGGTTCGGATGCAGAAAAAGCTGGCGGGTAGCCCTTTGCAACTGCTGGACTTTCACGAATTTGCCCACGACGCAATGCTGCCACGGTTGTTCATCACCAAGAAGCCCGGGCCGGTGGCGCTGCACATCAATTGCAGTGTGCGCCGCACCGGCTCCGACGCCAAACTGCGCCGCGTGCTGGCGGCCTGCGTCGAGCAGGTCATCGAGCCGGCGGGCGTCACTTGTTGCGGCTTTGGCGGCGACCGCGGCTTTGCCGTGCCGGAGCTCAATGTGCATGCGCTGCGCAAGGTGCATGACGCCTTGCCGGCAAGCTGCTGCGAGGGGGTTTCGACCAACCGCACCTGCGAAATTGGCCTCACGGCTGAAACCGGCCGACCCTACCACGCCCTTGCCTACCTGCTTGAAGAATGCAGCCGGGAGGAGGTTGCCATGCTCTGCTGAAGTCGCGAGAACTTTTCCGCGCGCATGGTCTGACCAAGGCCACACGCTTCATTTTTCAATTTATTCAAGGTGGTTTTTATGGTTTGGCAACAGGTTTACGATCCATTTGGGAACATGGTGATTTCTACCCTGCTGGCGGCAATACCGGTGGTGGTGATGCTGGTGGCGTTAGGCTTCATGCACATCAAGGCCCACATCGCCGCCGGCCTGGGCCTGCTCGCCGCGGTGGCGGTGGCGGTTTTTGCCTACGGCATGCCAGCAAGCATGGCAGGCACCGCCGCCATGTATGGTGGCTTTACCGGGCTTCTTCCCATCGGCTGGATTGTGCTCAACATCATTTTTTTGCAACAACTGGCCGAGCAAAACGGCAGCTTCAAGGTGTTGCAGGCCTCACTCTCGAACATCACCGATGACCGGCGCCTGCAACTGCTGCTGATTGCCTTTTGTTTTGGTGCGTTCTTCGAGGGCGCCGCCGGCTTTGGCACACCGGTCGCGGTGACGGCTGGCATTCTGATCGGCCTGGGCTTCTCGCCGCTGGCCGCATCGGGCCTGAGCCTGATTGCCAACACGGCTCCAGTCGCCTTTGGCGCGCTGGGCACGCCGGTCATTACATTGGCCAGGGTGCACGGCTATGACCTGATGGAAGTCACCGCGATGATCGGGCGCCAACTGCCCGTCTTCTCCCTGATGGTGCCATTCTGGTTGATCTGGGCCTTTGCCGGCCGCAAGGCGATGATGGAAATCTGGCCCGCCATTCTGGTCACCGGCCTGTCATTTGCCATCCCGCAATACCTGGTGTCGAACTTCATTGGCCCGGAACTGGTGGACATTATTGCCGCCATTGTCTCGATGGTCTGCCTGATCTTGTTCCTGCGCGTCTGGCAACCCAAGAAAATCTGGACTTCGCCCTCCATCAAAGGGCACGACATCAGCGCCCATGACGCCAGGCCACCAGAACCGGCTTTGAAGTATTCCAGAGCGCAATTGATCGAGGCTTGGACACCCTGGGCGATCCTGACCGTGTTTGTGTTTGTCTGGGGCCTGCCACCCGTCAAAACCTTCCTGAACAATATCTTTGCACCCAAGTTCGTGATGGAGGGCCTGCACAACCTGATCATGAAAATGCCGCCGGTGGTGCCAACGCCGCATCCTGAGGCAGCGGTCTATGTGCTCAACCTGCTGTCCGCGACAGGCACCGGCATCTTGCTGGCCGCCGTCATCGGCGCGCTGGTTATGAAGTACAAGCCGATGGAAATCGTGCGCACCTTTGGTCGCACCTTCTGGCTGGTGCGCTATTCGCTCATGACCATTGTGCTGATGCTGGGCCTTGGCACGCTGACGCGTTTTTCGGGTACCGACACGACACTTGGTCTGGCATTCGCCAACAGCGGTGTGTTCTACCCGTTCTTTGGCACCTTGATGGGCTGGATTGGCGTGGCCATGACGGGTTCGGACACCGCCTCCAATGTGCTCTTTGGCGGTATGCAGCGGGTCGCAGCCGAGCAACTGGGCCTGTCGCCCAATCTGATGGGGGCAGCCAACAGCTCGGGCGGGGTGATGGGCAAGATGATCGACGCACAATCCATCGTGGTGGCATCGACTGCCACACGCTGGTTCAACCACGAGGGCGATATTCTTCGCTATGTGTTTTTCCACTCGATTGCGCTGGCTTGTCTGGTCGGTCTGTATGTGACGATGCAGGCTTACGTCTGGCCCTTCACCCTGATGGTTGTTCACTAAACTTAAGGAAATAGACATGCACAAACGAATTTTTGTCGCTATCGACAACAGCAGCACGGCGCAAAAGGCGCTCAATGAAGCGATTGAACTGGCCGCCGCATTGGGCGCCGAACTCTGCATCGGCACGGCGCTGGACGAAGCCCCGCTGTCCCAGCACGGCATGGGCCTGGGTTCCTACATTGACGTCGACAAGATTAAGCAGGAAATGCGCGCTGCCGGCGATGCCCTGCTCGACCAGGCTGCCGCCATAGCCAAGGAGGCGGGCTGTGAGCCGTACCGCATTCTGATCGAGTCAGACAACAAGCGCCTCTCGGACATGATTGTGGATGCGGCCACCCAATGGAATGCCGACCTGATCGTGATGGGCACACACGGCCGGCGCGGCTTTGAGCGCCTGCTGGTCGGCAGCGTTGCGGAACATGTGATTCGCATTGCCACCACTTCGCTGCTGCTGGTTCGCGAAAAATAAGCCCACGCTGCTTTGGAGCGCACGGCGACCTTGCCCGCCGCTTGCATTCCTGAGCTTGATCCGCCCTTTGAAATCTTGATTTCGAGGGCGCTTCAACATCTTCGGGCGGGACCAAGAGCTGATCGAATAGGAACTGCCATAAGCCTGCTATCCTGTTGCCATCAACAGTTTTACTCAAGCGCATGCAGTACACCTTTGTTTCAGCCACCATTTTGCTGATCCTGATCACCGATCCGATCGGCAATATCCCGATTTTTGCCAACGCCCTCAAGCACGTGGCACCCGAGCGGCGCGCGCGTGTCATCCTGCGCGAAGTGCTGATTGCCTTTTTGCTGCTGCTGACCTTCATGTTCATTGGCGGGGGCTTTTTGCGCGTGATGAACCTGAGCGAGTTGTCGCTGCAGATTGGCGGCGGCGTGATTTTGTTTTTGATCGCGCTGCGCATGATTTTTCCGCCGCCCAAGGTGGAGGCGGACGAACGCTTGGGCGAGCCACTGATCGTGCCCCTGGCCATTCCGGCCATTGCCGGACCGTCGGCGCTGGCCACGGTGCTGCTGCTGGTGTCGCAAGCGCCGGAGAAGCGGCTTGAATGGATCGCCGCGCTGTGCGTCACCATGAGCGTGAGTGCCGTGGTGCTGGTGCTGGCAGAGCGCATCCAGCGCGTGGCTGGTGACCGTTTTGTGGTGGCGCTGGAGCGCCTGATGGGCCTGGTGCTGGTGGCGGTGTCGATCGAGATGCTGCTGCGCGGCATCAAAACCTTTATCCAGCAAGTGGCTTGAGTCTGGCGTCCCAGCGCAAGCCCAAGTTGACGCCATGACCCTGAAAACCTGGCTGTCCCTGACGCTGGTGGTGTCGCTGGCGCACCTGGCGCTGCTGCAAACAATGCCTTTGAGCCTGAACATGGCGCACAACGAGGCCACCTCGCGCTTTGTTACCCGCACGCTTGTATTGCCAGACGCGACGCCGCCGCCCCCCAAGGGCGTGACGGCCACACCAGCCCTGCCCAAAACCAAGCCCAAACCAGCTCAACGAACGGCACCAAGACTCGCACACCAGTCGGTCACAGCCCCATTGCCCGGCACCCCGGCAGACAGTGCGGTGCCAATCGCTGCCGTCAGTATTCCTGCCACGGAGGCTGCGCCCGACAACGCATCAGCCTCGTTGAGAGTTGTTGCCATGGCCAGCGCGCCGTCAGCGCCAGCACCTCAACCCGGGGCGGCGTCACCCGCGCGTGCAGCCGCTTTCAATGCCCAGTCTTTACCGGGCTCTGTCAAGCTGGTGTACCGGGTGGAGTCCAACAAATTCCCCTACAGATTGCAAACCGAGTTGCTGTGGCAGCAGCACGACCAGACCTATCAGGCGCGCATGAGTTTCGGCGCTTTTGGCCTGGCGCGCGTGCAGTCCAGCCGTGGGCGGATCGATGAGCATGGTCTGGCGCCTGATCGTTTCTCCGATAAATTCCGCAGCGAAGTGGCCGCCCACTTCAATCGTCAGCTGGGCGTGGTGACCTTCAGCGCGAACACGCCCAACCTGCCGCTGCAGCCCGGTGCCCAGGACCGCCTGAGCGTGCTGTTGCAGCTGGCGGCACTGGTCGCCAGCGCGCCGCGAAGTTTTGCCCCCGGCACCACGCTGAGCATTCAAACCATTGGTCCGCGTGATGGCGAACAGTGGTCGTTTACATTTGGCGACATTGAATCGCTGGAATTGCCGGGCGGGCAGCAGCGGGGACTCAAATTGGTTCGTCAGCCACGCCACCCTTACGACCAAACCATCGAAGTGTGGCTGGCTCCCGACTTGAGTTTTCTGCCCGCGCGCATCCGCATCACCGAAACCAACGGCGATTTTGTGGATCAAAAATGGCAGGCCTCCGAGGCCGCTGACAGCCCTTGAAATCCCTCGATTCGCAACCAAGTTCAAGGCCAATTGGATTCATGGATAATTTGACGCATGCACACGCTCTACGATTCTGAGACTTATTCGGTCACCCACATGTTGGCCAATGCCGTCACGGCCGAAGTTCAGCCCGATGACATGAAAGCTGGCGAGCAGTTGCTGATCGTGCCGCAACTGGTGCGCCATGGCTTCGAGATTGTGGACAAGCGCGCCAACAAAGAGGTTTACCTCGATGGTTCCTGGGCCGAGTTGTTCCAGCAGCAAATCTCTGCCTGGCAGACCAAAACACCGACCCAGGAAGAAGTGGAAGACACCCTGGAGCAATACGCCGAGTTGGCGCAAAACCCGGTCGTGGTGCACTGACGCACTGAGCCAGTCATGAGCAGCGCCGAGATCACAGCGCTGTTGCTGCTATGCACGGCTGTGAGCTTCACACCCGGCCCCAACACCACCATCTCCACCGCGCTGGCGGCCAACTTCGGCCTGCGCCGGGCCATGCGGTTTGTGCTGGCTGTGCCGGTTGGTTGGGGCTTGCTGCTGGGCCTGTGCACCAGTGGCGTGGGTGCGCTGGTGGTGAGCCTGCCGCCGCTGCGCCTCGCAGTCCAAGCCACCGGTGTGGCCTACCTGTTATGGCTGGCCTGGAAGTTGATGCAGCCGCACAAGCTGGCACAGGCCGATGCCAGCCAGCTCGACGTGACTTTCTGGCAGGGCGTAATGCTGCAGTTCCTCAACATCAAGGCCTGGATGCTGGCCCTCACCGTCGTGGCCGGCTGGCTGGCCGGGCGCGCCGACCTGTGGCCGCGTTTTGCCGTGGTGCTGCCCCTGCTGCTGGCTTTTGCCCTGGCCAGCAACCTGAGCTACGCACTGGTCGGCACGTTGTTGCGCCAATGGCTGGCCGACCCACAGCACGGCGGTCGGCGCCTGCGCTGGTTCAACCGCAGCATGGGCACTGTGTTGGTGGCCACAGCGCTGTGGATGGCGACGGTCTAGGCCGACCGTAAAAGGCAAAGGAGAACACTCATGACAACCCCTGGCTTGAAAACCCTGGGCCTGATCGGCGGCATGAGTTGGGAGTCCACCGTGCCCTACTACCGCGAGATCAATGAAACCGTCAAGGCCCGATTGGGCGGACTGCATTCCGCCAGGATTATTTTGTACAGCGTGGACTTTGCAGAAATTGAGGAGTTGCAAGCCGGCGGCCAGTGGCAGGCCGCCGGTGCCCTGCTGGCCGAAGTCGCGCAAAAGCTCGAAGGCGCGGGTGCCGACGCGCTGGTACTGTGCACCAACACCATGCACAAGGTGGCAGAGGCCATTTCAGCCGCGGTGAACATCCCGCTGCTCCACATTGCCGACCCGACCGCACTGGCCATCCGGCAAGCGGGCTACACCACCGTGGGCTTGCTGGGCACCCGTTTCACCATGGAACAGGACTTTTACCGCAGCCGCCTGGAACAAGGCCACGGTTTGACGGTACTGACACCGCCCGTGGCCGACCGTGAACGGGTGCACCAGATCATTTACCAGGAGCTGTGCCTGGGCCAGGTACGCGATGCCTCGCGCCTGGCCTACTTGCGGGTAATCGCCGACCTTGGCACACGCGGCGCACAAGCCATCATTCTGGGATGCACCGAAATCGCCATGCTGATTCAGCCTGAAAGCTGTTCCTTGCCCCTTTTCGACACCACAGCCTTGCACGCCAGCAGCGCCGCACACTGGGCCCTTTCAGAGCCCTCTTCCTTTGTTTTCGAAACTTCAAAAAGATCTTCATGACCACCCCTACTTCCTCCTGGCATCTGGCGCGCCGCGCCGCGCGCATGAACCCCTCGGTCATCCGCGAAATCCTGAAGGTCACCGAAAAGCCGGGCATCATCAGTTTTGCCGGCGGCCTGCCCTCCAGCAAAACTTTTCCGGTGGCCGAGTTCGAGTCCGCCTGCGCCAAAGTGCTCAAGGATGACCCTGCCGGTGCCCTGCAGTACGCCGCCAGCGAGGGCTTCGGGCCGCTGCGCGACATGGTGGCCGACATGCTGCCCTGGAACGTCGACCCGGCGCAAGTGCTGATCACCACCGGCTCACAGCAGGGGCTGGACCTGGTGGCCAAAGTCTTGATCGATGCGGACAGCAAGATCCTGGTGGAGTCACCCACCTACCTCGGCGCGGTCATGGCCTTCATCCCGATGGAGCCCAGGTTGGTGAGCGTGGCCAGTGACGAACACGGCGTGGACATCGCTGACCTGTCGCAAAAAGCCGACAATGCCCGTTTTCTTTACGTGCTGCCCAATTTTCAAAACCCCACGGGCAACACCCTATCCGAGAGCCGCCGCGCCGCGCTCAGCGCACTGGCAAGCCAACGCGGCTTGCCGCTGATTGAAGACAACCCTTACGGCGACCTGTGGTTCGATGCGCCACCACCCGCGCCCTTGACGGCGCGCAACCCGGAGGGCTGCATTTATCTGGGATCGTTCTCAAAGGTGCTGGCACCGGGCCTGCGCCTGGGCTTTGTGGTGGCCCCGAAAGCGGTTTACCCCAAACTCCTGCAAGCCAAGCAGGCCGCCGACCTGCACAGCCCCGGTTTCAACCAGCGCATGATTGCAGAGGTCATGAAAGACGGCTTTTTGGAGCGCCACGTGCCCACCATTCGCGCGCTGTACAAAGCCCAGCGCGATGCCATGCTGGCGGCCCTGGCACATGAAATGCCAGCAGGCGATGCAGACAATACCCTGACTTGGAACTCGCCCGCGGGCGGCATGTTCCTGTGGGCGCGCCTGCCCAAGGGCATGCGCGCGGTTGATCTGCTGCCCTTTGCCGTTGAACAAGGTGTGGCCTTTGTGCCAGGCGCGCCGTTTTACGCCGACCATGGCGACGAGCGCACCCTGCGCCTGTCGTTTGTCACCCCCAGCGTGGACGAGATTCACCGCGGCGTGGCAGCGCTGGCCGTGGCGCTGAAGATATATGCCGCCAGCCTGCAGGCCTGATGCCATGAAAAAACAACCGGTAGCCTGCTGCGCCAGTGCGCGTCCAACCCCTGCCCACGTATCGCGCTGGTGACAAATGCACCCAGCCAATATCGCTTAAATTCAGGACATGGGCATTCTTTACCTGGTCCGCCACGCACAAGCCTCGTTTGGCGCCGCAGATTACGATCAATTGAGCGACTTGGGCCGGCGCCAAAGTGTTCAACTGGGGCGCCACTTTGCCAGCAAAGGCATGACCTTTGATGTGATTCTGAGCGGAACACTGCGCCGCCATGCGCAAACCCTGAGCGGCATCAGCGAAGGGCTGGGTCTGCCCTTGCACGCTGTGCAGTGGCCCGGTCTGAACGAATACGACAGCGCCGCCGTGATTGCCGCCGTGCACCCCGGGCCGCTGGATCGCACACCCTCACCAGACAGCTACCGCCAGCACTTCCGGCTACTGCGCGCCGGCTTGCTGCAATGGATGCTGGGCAACACCCAGCCGCAAAGCATGCCGGTCTGGCAGACTTTTGGACAACAAGTGATTGAAGTGCTTGACCATGTGCGGCTGAGCCAGGCCGAGCGGGTCCTGCTGGTGTCCAGCGGTGGCCCGATTGCCAGCGCGATTGGTCATGTGCTGGGGACGCCACCCGAGGCCACGGTCGAACTCAATATGCGCTTGCGCAACACGGCAGTGTCCGAGTTTTCCTTTAGCGCCAAGCGCCACACCTTGCTGACTTACAACACCCTGCCCCACCTGGAGCAGCTCGATTTTGCTGAATGGGTGAGCTACGCCTGAGCAAACATCGGCATTCAATTCAATAGACCAAAAAAAACCACCCGAAGGTGGTTTTTCCAATGCCATGCGGCAGCGGGCTTCAGGCTTTCTTGCCAACGGTAGCAGCAGCGTTCAAGGCTTGCTCAGTCACCACAGCCATGTTGCTTTCAGCCATCGAAAGGGCTTGCTTGGCCGAGCTTTGTGCCGACTCAATGGCGTTCTGGCTGGAAGCCAGGGCGCTCTTGAGCACAGCCACAGCCGACTCGGTGCCAGCCGGTGCGTTCTTGGCCACGTTTTCAATCACTTGATTGAAAGCCTTCTGCGTTTCAGCAGCCTTGCCTTCAGCGGCTTTGGTGTATTCAGCGCCAGTTTCCACCGCGATGCCATACACGTGACGGCCGTAAGCGACCGACTTTTCGGCCAGGGGAGCCACCAGGCTGGTTTGGAGGGCAACAGCTTGTTGCAGGTCCTTGGCCGACAGCACAGATTTGGCGTGCTCGATGGATTCAGTCATCAGGGCCTTGGCGGCAGCCATGTTGAGTTCAACCAGCTTCTCGAAGCCAGAAAAAGTTTTGTTGGCAAGGGCCATCGTGGCGGCGAGGTTGGCTTTGTTGGTGGCGGTGATTTGGTCAGCGGTGATGTACATGGTGAGTTCCTTTGGGGTGAAATGAGGGATATAAAGCTGCCTCGAACAATTATGTTGCAGTGCAGCATGGGTTGAATTATAGGGAAAACCCGAAGTCTCGCAAGTCTTTTTTGTTGCAGTGCAACAAAAATGTTAGGGATTCACCTCTAACTGGCTCAATTCAGCGACAGGTTCAGCGCCACAAAAGTAGCGCAGTGCCAATCACGGTCAGTATGGCGCCCAGCCAGGCGCCCGGTGCCGGGGCGCGTTTGAGCTGCAGCCAGAGCAGCGGCAACACCAGAATGGGCGACACCGACGACAGGATGGCGACCATGCCCACATCACCTTGCTCCAGCGCCAGCAGCACCAGCGTCATGCCAATGCCCATGGCGATGAACCCGTTGAGAGCGGTTTGCGCCAGCACCCGCGCCGTGGGCGCCTGGGTTGCGCGCGCAGCCTGAAAACCCGCCAGCAACAACACCGCGTGGGCGGCGGTGGCTACCGTGACGCGCACCGCCGAAGCCATGATCGGGTCCACCTGCTGCGCCATCACCGGCTTGGCAATCAGCGAGCCCACTGCCTGGCACAGCGCCGCCAGCAGGGCCAGCGCCACGCCCACGCGCACTTGGCCATGGTCGGCTTCCCAGGCATGGGTTTCGTCCTTGTGGCGGCCCAGCACAATGGCCAGCATCACGCCGGCCAGGGTGAGCAGCCCGCCCAGCAGGGCTTGCAAGCTCAAACGCTCGCCCAGCAGGGCAAAGCCCAGAGCGGCGCTGAAGGCGGCATGGGTGGCGAACAGCACGCCGGCACGGCGTGGCCCGAGGCGGTTGATGGCAGAAAACAGCGCGGTGTCGCCAATAAAGATGCCGATCAGGCCGCTGACCGCCATGACACCCCAGGAGTGGCCGTCGAAGCTGTGCCAGTTGCCCTGCACGGCCACCACCGCCCACAGCATCACGGCCACCATGGCCATGCGCCAGCGGGTGAAGGCAAAGGCGCCCAGATGTCGCGACGGTGTGACCGACATCACGCTGCCCAGCGCCCAGCAGGCCGCCGCGCCCAGGGCAAACAGGTCGTAGGGGTTCATGGCCAGCGCTCAGACCGTCTTTGGCAGACGCATGGTTCAGGGCAATCTGGGATTCGCCACCAGCGTATCGGGCGGCAAGCGATCAATTTCAGCCAATAGCCGTGCCAGCGCCCAGCCTGCGGCGTTTACCACGGCATGGCCTTTTTCTGCCGAGGCGTTGGCCGCATTGCCCACCGCACCGGCCGGGTTGTAGTCCTGCGTTTGCCAGGCCAGCTTGGCGCTCTTGCCGTTGCCCAAAATGTCGAACTGCGTTGCACGCGCCTGCGCCTTTGATGCAAAGTTTTGCGCCTGGCGCATGTCCACACGGGCAGGGTCGAGCGCCAGCATCATCGAGCTCTCGATGTCGCCGCCGTGAATGCCAAAGCGGTGCTCCCCGGCGCTGAACAAGGCGTTGACATCCTGGCCCAGTTCGTCCGTCAAAGGCAGATTGAACCAGCTCACGCCATAGACCAGCATGCCGAGCCGGGCTCGCAGGTCGCGCGCCACAAGATCCATCACACCGACGTTGCCACCGTGGCCATTGAACAGCACCAGTTTGGTGATGCCGGCAGCCGCCACCGATTCAGCGATGTCGGCCCACAGCCGCAGGATGGTCTCGTTCTTGAGGGTCAGCGTGCCGGCAAAGCGGGCATGTTCCGGGCTCAGGCCAATCGCCTGAGTGGGCAAAACCAGCGTCTGCAATTCAGCGGGCAGGTGCGTCAGCGCGGCGGCCACGATGCCATCGACCAGCACCGTGTCGACACTTAGCGGCAGGTGCGGCCCATGCTGCTCGGTCGCCGCCACCGGCAATACGGCGATGGTGCGCCCGACCTCACCGCTGGTGCGAAGGCGCGCAAAGTCGGCAGTCGTCCAGTCAGCCCAGAAGCGGGAAATGGTGGCCATGGTGTGGTTCCTGGTAAGCAGTTAGGTGGGCTGCGCGGCGGGCCATGAGACTCAGGCCTTTTTCATGAACTCCGCCTTGAGCATGAACGCGCCCTGGTCGGTTTTGCAGTCCACCTCGTGGTCGCCCGCGCCCTCGGGCAGGCGGATGCCCTTGATCTTGGTGCCCTTTTTGAGCACGATGGACGAGCCCTTGACCTTGAGGTCCTTGATCAGGATCACGGTGTCGCCATCGGCCAGCGGGTTGCCGTTGGCGTCCTTGACCGGGCCACTCGCCTCTTCGCCAGCCTCGGATGTGGCCACCTTGGGCCACTCGAAACCGCAGTCCGGACAGACAAAGTTGTCGCCGTCGGGGTAGGTATTTTCAAGGGTGCATTGGGGACAGGCAGGTAAATTGGACATGGTCATCAGGTAGGAAGGCTAAAAATGGAAACAGGCGGAAATCAAGACGTGCTTTGACTTTTCAAGCGCATCTCCGCCGCCCGCGCATGGGCTTGCAGGCCTTCACCGTGCGCCAGGATGGAGGCGATTTGACCCAGGGTCTGGGCACCGGCTTCACTGACTTCGATCAGGCTGCTGCGCTTTTGAAAATCGTAAACACCCAGCGGCGATGAAAACCGCGCTGTGCCGCTGGTGGGCAGCACGTGGTTGGGGCCGGCGCAGTAGTCGCCCAGCGACTCGCTGGTGTAGGCGCCCAGAAAAATGGCGCCGGCGTGTTTCAGTAGCGGCTCCCAGCGGTGCGGGTCACGGCTACTCACCTCCAGGTGTTCCGGCGCAATCCGGTTGCTGATGCCGCAGGCTTCTTCCATGCTGCGGGTCAAAATCAACGCACCGCGGCCGTTGAGCGACTTGGCGATGATCTCGCGCCTTGGCATCTCGGGCAGCAGCCGGTCGATGCTCATCTGCACCTGATCGATGTAGGCCGCGTCGGGGCACAACAAAATGCTTTGCGCCAATTCGTCGTGCTCGGCCTGGCTGAACAGATCCATCGCCACCCAGTCGGGCGGCGTGGAGCCGTCGGCGAGCACCAGAATCTCGCTCGGGCCGGCGATCATGTCGATACCCACAGTGCCAAACACCCGTCGCTTGGCAGCGGCCACGTAGGCATTGCCGGGGCCGGTGATCTTGTCAACCGTCGGAATCGTCTCAGAACCATAGGCGAGCGCGGCCACCGCCTGGGCGCCGCCAATGGTGAAGGCGCGGGACACACCGGCCACATAGGCAGCCGCCAGCACCAGGGCATTTTTCTCGCCTTTGGGCGTGGGCACCACCATGATGATCTCGGTCACACCGGCCACGTGCGCGGGAATGGCGTTCATCAGCACGCTGCTCGGGTAAGCGGCCTTGCCGCCTGGCACGTAAATCCCGACACGGTCCAGCGGCGTGACTTTTTGTCCCAGTAAGGTACCGTCTTCATCACGGTAGCTCCAGCTTTCACCATTGGCTTTGCGCTGGGCTTCGTGGTAACTGCGCACACGGGCGGTAGCGGCTTGCAGGGCTTCACGCTGCACCATCGGCAGGGCATCGAAGGCGAGCTTGAGCTCGGCCTGGGTCAGTTCCAGCTCGGCCATACTGGCAGCCTGCAAGCCGTCGAAGCGGGCGGTGTAGTCGAGCACGGCGGCGTCGCCTCGCAGTTGCACATCGCGCAGAATGTCAGCCACGCGCTGCTCGATGCCGGCATCGGTTTCGGCCGACCAATGCAGGCGCGCCTTGAATTCAGCCTCGAAGCTGTTGCTTGCGGTGGAAAGGCGGGCGGGCTTGGCAAGGGGTGACATGGCATTCATTCCAGGTTTATTTACCGATGGCCAAGGCAAACGCATCAATGATGCGGCGAATGGGGGCCTGCTTGAGCTTGAGCGCGGCCTGGTTTACCACCAGGCGCGAGCTGATGTCCATAATGTGCTCGACCTCCACCAGGTGATTGGCCTTGAGCGTGTTGCCGGAGGACACCAGATCGACAATGGCATCGGCCATGCCCACCAGGGGCGCGAGCTCCATGCTGCCATAGAGCTTGATCAAATCGACGTGCACGCCTTTGGACGCAAAAAAATCGCGCGAAATCGCCACGTATTTGGTGGCCACGGTCAGGCGCGAGCCTTTCTTGATGGCCGTGGCGTAGTCGAAGTCGGAGCGCACCGCCACGCTGATGCGGCACTTGGCGATTTGCAGGTCCAGCGGCTGGTAAAGGCCCTGGCTGCCGTGCTCCAGCAAGGTGTCCTTGCCGGTAATGCCGAGGTCGGCACCACCGTATTGCACATAGGTGGGCACGTCGGTGGCGCGCACCACCAGAACCCGCACGTCGGGCTGGTTCGTCGTCAAAATGAGCTTGCGCGAGGTTTCCGGGTCTTCCAGCACCGCGATACCGGCCGCCTTGAGCAGCGGCAGGGTTTCCTCGAAGATGCGACCTTTGGACAGGGCCAGGGTAATCATGATTTCACTCTTTCTATGTCGGCACCCAAGGCGCGCAGCTTGGCTTCCATCTGGTCGTAGCCGCGGTCCAGGTGGTAAATGCGGTCCACCCGTGTCTCGCCCTCTGCCACCAGCCCGGCAATGACGAGGCTGGCCGAAGCGCGCAAGTCGGTCGCCATCACGGTGGCACCCGACAAGGCGCGCACCCCTTCCACCATGGACACCTTGCCATCGATCTGGATGTTGGCGCCGAGGCGCACCAGTTCGTTGACGTGCATGAAGCGGTTCTCGAAAATGGTCTCGGTCACCAGCGCCGTGCCTTGCGCCACTGCATTGAGCGCCATGAACTGGGCCTGCATGTCGGTCGGGAAGCCCGGGTATTCGGTGGTGCGAAAGCTTTGCGCCTTGAGCTGCCGGGCACCGCCGGACTGAACACGGATGCCATCTGACACCTTGGTGATGGTCACCCCGGCATCGCGCAGTTTTTCCACCACTGCTTCCAAGTGCTCAATACGGCCATGCTGCGCCACCACATCACCGCCGGCAGCGGCCACGGCGCATAAAAAGGTGCCGGTCTCAATGCGGTCGGCCACCACCTGATGCGTGCAGCCATGCAACTGCTCTACACCCTGGATGCGAATGCGGCTGCTGCCGTGGCCCTCGATGCGCGCCCCCATCTGGATCAGCATTTCGGCCAAGTCAGGAATCTCGGGCTCCTGGGCGGCGTTTTCCAGAATGGTTTCACCCTCGGCCAGGGCCGCGGCCATCATGAAGTTTTCGGTGCCGGTGACCGTGACCATGTCGGTCGCAATGCGCGCACCCTTGAGCCGCGTGCGCCCTGCGGCCAGCCTGGCCACCATGTAGCCATGTTCGACGGCAATCTCGGCGCCCATGGCGGTGAGGCCCTTGATGTGCTGATCGACCGGGCGCGAGCCGATGGCGCAGCCTCCGGGCAGCGACACGCGGGCGTGCCCGAAGCGCGCCAGCAACGGCCCCAGCACCAGCACCGAGGCGCGCATGGTCTTGACCAGCTCGTAGGGGGCTTCTGGCGTGATGGGCCCGGCGGCAGAGAAGCTCATGCCACCGCGCTCGCCGTGGGTCTGGGTCTGCACCCCCATGTGACCGAGCAGCTTGCGCATGGTCGCCACGTCCTGCAGCCGCGGCACGTTGATCAGATTGACCAGCTCAGGTGTCAGCAGGGTTGCGCAAAGCTCGGGCAAAGCGGCATTTTTCGCCCCCGAGATGGTGACCGTGCCGTTGAGCTGGCGGCCACCGCGAATCAGTAATTTATCCATGTATCAGACCGGTTACGCTGCCCATTCGGCAGGGGTGAAGGTTTTCATCGACAGCGCGTGAATTTCATCGGTTTTCATTCTGTTGCCCAAGGTTGCATAGACCCGTTGGTGCCGCGCAATGGCGCGTTTGCCTTCAAATTCGGGCGAGACGACGGTGGCATACCAATGGCGGCCATCGCCTTCGAGCGTGAGATGGTCACAGGCCAGACCGGCGGCAATGAGTTGTTTGATTTGATCAGCGTTCATAGTCACTTTCTTGAATTCTTCAAATTGTCGTCATTGCG
Organism: Rhodoferax sp.; assembly: GCF_028689295.1. Taxonomy (GTDB): domain Bacteria; phylum Pseudomonadota; class Gammaproteobacteria; order Burkholderiales; family Burkholderiaceae_C; genus Rhodoferax. The sequence continues at coordinate 95,854 of NZ_JAQTWL010000009.1, read as the reverse complement.
GAACCATCAGTGACGGATTTTGTAACCCATGCGCAGCAGTTGCAGCGCCCACAGGCCGACCCCGGCAGTGGCGCTGGCCACGATAGCAAGGCTGAGCCAGGGCGAGACGTCGCTGGTGCCGAAAAAGCCATAGCGAAAGCCGTCGATCATGTAGAAGAACGGATTGAAATGGCTCACGGTTTGCCAAAACGGCGGTAACGAATGAATGGAGTAAAAGACCCCGCTCAAGAACGTCATGGGCATCACGGCAAAATTCTGGAATGCCGCCATGTGGTCGAATTTTTCGGACCACAAACCGGCCACCACGCCCAGGGCGCCCATCAGCGCCGCGCCCAGCACGGCAAACAGCAACGCCCACAGCGGTTGCGCAATGGGTAGCACTGCAAACAGCAGGGCGACCGCCAGCACGCCCGCGCCCACCACCAGGCCACGCACCACGGCCGCGCCGACATAGGCCACAAACCAATGCCAGGGTGACAAGGGGGTGAGCAGCAAAAACACCAGGTTGCCCATCACCTTGCTGGCAATCAGGGACGACGAACTGTTGGCAAAGGCGTTTTGTAAAAGGCTCATCATGGCCAGCCCCGGCACCAGAAAGGCGGTGTAGCTGACATCGTCATACACCTTGACGTGCGACTCCAGCGCCTGGCCAAAGACCAGCAAATACAGCATCGCCGTGAGAATGGGGCCGGTGATGGTTTGCGCGGCCACCCGCCAGAAGCGCAGCACCTCCTTGTAAAGCAGCATTTGCCAGCCGGTCATGCGGGACTCCGGTCATCGCGCCCGGGATGCTGCTGCATCACTTTCAAGAACACGTCTTCGAGGTCGGGGCGGCGAATCTCGATGTCTTGCACCTGCAGGCCTGCCTGGCGGATTTGCGCCAGGTACTGCTCGACGGCAGCCGCGTCTTTGGCGGGCAATTGCACCACGCGCCCAGTGACGCGCGCCAGGCGGGCCAGTTCAGGGGGCAGGTTGCCATCGACGGTGCAGCGCAACACATTGCCGGAGGCCGCGCTGAGCAGCGCGCTGGTGCTGTCGAGCGCCACCACCTTGCCGGTTTTCAGCATGGCAATGCGGCCGCACAGGGCTTCGGCCTCTTCGAGGTAGTGCGTTGTCAACAAGACGGTGTGCCCCTGTTTGTTGAGCTTGTCGATAAATTGCCACAGGGTCTGGCGCAACTCCACATCGACCCCGGCGGTGGGCTCGTCAAGCACGATCACTGGCGGCTTGTGCACCAGCGCCAAGGCCACCAGCACCCGTCGCTTCATGCCGCCCGAGAGCGCGCGCATGTTGGCGTTGGCCTTGTCGGTCAGACCCAGGTTGTCAAGCAACTCATCCACCCAGGCTTCGTTGTGCTTGACGCCGAAGTAGCCCGACTGGAACAGCAGCGCCTCGCGCACGTTGAAAAAGGGGTCGAACACCAGTTCCTGCGGCACCACCCCAAGGGCAAGGCGAGCGGCGGCGAAGTCGCTTTGCACGTCATGGCCCATCACACTGACGCGCCCGGAACTGGCTTGGGCCAGGCCCGCCAGAATGGTGATCAGGGTGGTTTTACCCGCGCCATTGGGGCCGAGCAGACCAAAAAACTCGCCCGCCTCGATGTCCAGGCTGACGTTGTCAAGCGCCAGAAACGTGCTGCCCTGCGGGTCGCGTGGAGAGGGGTAGCTTTTGGAAACCGACTGGAATGAGATGGCGGGCATGGGGCCGCTATTTTACCGGGGCATCAGGCTTGCGATGGCAGCAGTTCGGCAATGCCGTACAGATCGGCCAAATCGTGCAGACGCTGCGGCACACCTTGCAAAACCAATGTTTTACCGGTTTGCAAGGCGGCCCGGCGCAGTTCCAGCAACACGGCCAGCGCCGTGGAATCAAAACGCTGCAGGGCTGAGGCGTCCACGGCGACGCTAGCCGATGGCTCGGCGCGAACAGCGTCCAGCATCCCGGCCAGGGTCGCTGTGGCCGTATCGTGCAGCAAGGTTTGGGGCAGGCGCAGCATGTTGAGTACGGCAGTATTAGCCCTTGGCAGGCTTTTCTGTTTTGGCCGGCGCGGCCGCGTTGGATTTGTTGCGCTCGGTGAGCGTGACGATCAGGCCGTCGATGCCTTTGGCGTTGATTTCCTGGGCAAACTGGCTACGGTAGGTATCGACCAGCCAGACACCGAGTACATTGAGGTTATAGATTTTCCAGCCGGCACCGACACCCGGTGTTTTTTCCAGCCGGTAGTCCAATTGCACCGGGTCGCCTCGGCCCTTGATCAGGGTGCGCACAATCACCTCCTTGTCGTCTGCTGCGGCGCGCAAGGGTTTGACCGTGAAGCTCAGGTTTTTGGCCTGGCTCATGGCACCTGCGTAGGTGCGCACCAGCAGGGTCTTGAATTCGGCCTCCAGGCGCTTGCGCTGATCGGGCGTTGCCTGGCGCCAGCCGGGGCCGACCGCAGAAGCTGTCATGCGCTGAAAGTTCACATGGGGCATGACTTTTTCATCCACCAGCGCGACGATGCGCGCCACATCACCGGCCTGTACCGCCTTATCGGCCTGTATGGTGTCAAGCGCTTCCTTGGTCAGGCGCTCAATCAGCGCATCAGGCGCTTCGTCTGCGGCCTGGGCTGGCAGCGCCATCATCAGTGATGCGCTGGCTGCAAGGGCCAGCAGCCCTTGGTTGAATAAACGTCTGTTCATGGTTTTTGATCCCTAAAAAATTACTTGGCTGAGCTTTCTTCAACCGCAGGAGGCGAGCCGTTGTCATCCGGCGGATAGCCGTCGTACACATCATTGAGACGGCGCTGCAAAAAGGCATCGCGGGTAAATGTGTAAGGGTCCAGTGCCACTTGATCGAGCATTTTTGACGCATCGAGCAGGCGGGAACGCCGGTTCAGCAAACTCAGCGCGGTGAGCGAGTTGCGCGTGGAAACATCATTGACGCCAGAGACCAGATTGCCCTGTGCATCCACCGGTAACGCTGCGGTGTCGCGCACGGTTGACGGACCCATCAAGGGCAGCACCAGATAGGGCCCGGCGCCCACCCCCCAGTGACCCAGCGTCTGGCCGAAGTCTTCGGTGTGACGCTCGATCTGCATTTCGGAGGCGATGTCGAGCACGCCGCCCAGGCCCAGGAACGTGTTGACGCCAAATCGCGCCAGGCTGTCGCCGGCGGCTTCGCCCTTGAGTTGCAGGGCATTGTTCACGATCGACCAGGCATCCTGCAGGTTGGCAAAGAAATTGGTGACGCCGGTGCGCACCGGCGACGGCAACACATCGCGATACACCGTGGCCACCGGTTTGATCACGGCACGGTCCACCGCGTCATTGAACTGGTACATGCCCCGGTTGAATGGCTCCAGCGGATCGCGCGGATTGGCGGTGGGCCCGGTGGCACAGCCCGTGAGCAACACCAGGCTGATCACCATGCCGACGCGCAAAACGCCGTCGCGGCCTGGACGGCATTCTCGGTTCATCGTTTCATTTTTTTTCATTTGAGCTGCTCGCATCCACGTTACTGCCTTCTGCTGCCTTGCTGAACAAGAACTGGCTGATCAGGTTTTCCAGCACCACCGCCGACTGGGTGCTGGAGATGGTGTCCCCCGGGCCAAGGTTTTTGTCTTCGGCACCGGGCTCGATGCCCAGATACTGCTCGCCCAACAGCCCGCTGGTCAGGATTTTGAGAGAACTGTCCTTGGGGAACACATAGCGGTTCTCCAGTGCCAGCGTCACCACCGCCTGAAAAGATTTGTCGTCGAAGACGATGTTGTCCACCCGCCCCACCACGACGCCGGCACTGCGCACCGCTGCCTTGGGCTTGACGCCGCCCACATTGTCGAACTTGGCCTTGACCAGATAGGTTTTCTGAAAACTCAGGGTCAGCAAGTTGGCCGACTGCAGGGCCAGAAACAGAATGGCCACCGCGCCGATCAGCACAAACAGGCCGACCCAGACATCATTTTTTGAACGTTTCATAAAACTTCCTTTTAATCAGTTGGGGACAGAGCTTGTGCGCTTCGCGTCACTGCGGTCTTTCCCACAAGTTCTTTTCTTTAGATCGTGAACATCATCGCCGTCAGGATGAAATCCAGCCCCAGCACGGCGAGCGACGCGACCACCACGGTGCGCGTGGTGGCGCTGGCCACGCCTTCAGGCGTGGCTTGTGCCTCAAAGCCCTGCAGCAGCGCGACAAAGGTCACGGTAAACCCAAAAACAATGCTCTTGATGATGCCGTTGCCCACGTCCTGCCAGACATCGACACCGCCCTGGATCTGGCTCCAGAACGAGCCGGCATCAACGCCGATCATGAGCACGCCCACGACCCAGCCGCCGATGATGCCCATGGCGCTGAACACCGCCGCCAGCAGCGGCATGGTGATGACCCCGGCCCAAAAGCGCGGCGCCAGGATGCGCTGCACCGGGTCCACGGCCATCATTTCCATGACGCTGATCTGCTCGCCGGCCTTCATCAGGCCGATCTCGGCGGTCAGCGAGGTGCCGGCCCGCCCGGCAAAGAGCAGCGCGGTGACCACCGGTCCGAGTTCGCGCACCAGGCTCAGCGTGACCAGCAAGCCCAGCGCTTCGGACGAGCCGTAGCGCTGCAGGGTGTAGTAGCCCTGCAGGCCAAAGACAAAGCCGACGAACAGGCCCGACACCGCGATGATCGCCAGCGAGTAATTGCCCAAAAAGTGAATCTGGTCGCGAATCAGGCCAAAGCGCTTCAGGCTGCCCGGCAGGGTGGCGAGCAGGCGCACAAATAACCGGGCGCCCAAGCCCATGTCCGCCAGTTGGCGCCGGGTGGCCAAGCCGATATCGGCAGGTTTGTACCAGCTCATGCGTTTGCCTCCACACCAAAATCCTCGGTCATCGACGGGCCCGGGTAATGAAAACGCACCGGCCCGTCCGACAGGGCATTGACATACTGATAGACCAGCGGGTCGCTGCTCTGGCGCACCTGCTCGGGCGTGCCCTGCATGGCAATTTTGCCGTTCGCCAGAATAATCACATGGTCGGAAATTGAAAAAGTTTGTTCCAGCTCATGCGAGACAAAAACGCTGGTCAGCCCCATCGCGTCATTGAGCTGGCGAATCAGCCGCGCTGCCGTGCCGAGCGAGATCGGGTCGAGACCGGAAAACGGCTCGTCGTACATGACAAGTTCAGGGTCGAGCGCAATGGCGCGCGCCAGCGCGATGCGCCGCGCCATGCCGCCCGACAAGTCGGCGGGCATCAGGTCATGCGCGCCGCGCAGGCCCACGGCGTTGAGCTTCATGAGCACGATGTCGCGAATCAGCGCCTCAGGCAAATCGGTGTGCTCGCGCAGCGGGAATGCCACGTTGTCGAACACCGACAGGTCGGCAAACAGCGCACCGAACTGAAACAGCATGCCCATGCGGCGTCGCGCGGCGTAAATTTGCGCCTGATTCATGGGCGTCACGTCCTGCCCGTCGAACAGCATCTGGCCGGACTGCGCCCGGTACTGGCCGCCCATCAGGCGCAGGATGGTGGTCTTGCCGCCGCCCGAGGCACCCATCAGCGCCGTCACCTTGCCGCGTGGGATCGACAGGGAAACGTCGTCCAGGATCACCCGCTCTCCATACCCGAAGGTGAGATGGCGTAATTCGACAAGCGCGTCTGATGAAGTTAGGGCCATAAATAAACAGAAAGGCCGGGAATGCCCGGCCTCGCCATCATAAGGGATTACACCTAAGAGTCTGTCGTGGCCGACGCTAAACCATTACATCAGCGCGGCAGATCGCTGAATCCCATCAGGAACTCATCGACCGCGCGGGCCGCCTGACGGCCTTCGCGGATGGCCCACACCACCAGGCTTTGGCCACGCCGCATGTCGCCGGCGGCAAACACCTTGGCCACATTGGTGGCGTAGCCGCCGGTGAACTCGGTACTGGCCCGGGCATTGCCACGGGCGTCTTTTTCCACACCGAAGGCATCGAGCACGGTGGCCACCGGATTCACAAAACCCATGGCCAGCAGCACCAGATCGGCCGGGTAAGTTTTCTCGGTGCCCGGGATTTCGACCATCTTGCCATCCTTGAGCTCGATGTGCACGGTTTTCAAACCCTTGACCTTGCCCTTTTCGCCGATGAATTCCCTGGTGGAAATGGCAAACTCGCGCACGCAGCCCTCGTCGTGGCTGGAGCTGGTGCGCAACTTCATGGGCCAGTAGGGCCAGGTCAGCGGCCGATTTTCCTCGACCGGGGGCTGGGGCATGACCTCGAACTGGGTCACGCTGACCGCGCCGTGGCGGTTGCTGGTTCCGACGCAGTCAGAGCCGGTGTCGCCGCCACCGATGACGATGACGTGTTTGCCGTCGGCGCGCAACTGGTTCTTGAGCTTGTCGCCGGCGTTGATCTTGTTTTGCTGCGGCAAAAACTCCATGGCGAAATGGACGCCGTCGAGCTCACGCCCGGGCACCGGCAAGTCGCGTGACTGCTCGGAGCCGCCAGTGAGCAGCACGGCGTCGTAATCCTGCTGCAGGAACGCCGGCGAAATCGTCTCTTTGGCCCAGTTGGTCACCTTACTGGCCTTGGGGATATCGCCCACCAGCACGCTGGTGCGAACAATCACGCCCTCAGCCTTGAGCTGCTCGACGCGCCGGTCGATGTGCGTTTTTTCCATCTTGAAGTCGGGAATGCCGTAGCGCAGCAGGCCGCCCAGGCGGTCGTTTTTCTCGAACAGGGTAACCTCATGGCCGACGCGCGCCAGCTGCTGCGCGGCCGCCAGCCCGGCCGGGCCCGAGCCGACGATGGCGACGCGTTTGCCGGTCTTGACCCTGGCGGGCTGGGGTGTGACCCAGCCGTGTTCCCAGGCGCGGTCGATGATGGCGTGCTCGATGCTCTTGATACCCACTGGCAACTGGTTGACGTTGAGTGTGCAGGCGGCTTCGCAGGGCGCCGGACAAATGCGGCCGGTGAACTCGGGAAAGTTGTTGGTGCTGTGTAGCACGTCGATGGCTTCTTTCCAGTCGCCGTGATAGACCAGATCATTGAAATCCGGAATGATGTTGTTGACCGGGCAGCCGTTGTTGCAAAACGGCGTGCCGCAGTCCATGCAGCGCGCCGCCTGCGTTGTGGCGGCCTGATCGTCGAGTCCGATGACGAACTCCTTGTAGTTTTTCAGGCGCTCGGGCACGGGCTTGTAGCCCTCTTCCAGGCGCTCATATTCCATGAAACCAGTTACTTTTCCCATGATATTTTTCCTGTTCGTCTGCCTGAGGAATTCACTTATTTAGCCGGGACGGCTTCTTTTTTGGTCGCCGCCTGCGCCCGGTCTGCCTTGGCTTGTGCGCCTTTTTTGGCATGGAGCTCGCCCAGAGCACGCTTGTACTCAATGGGGAAAACCTTGACAAATTTGGCGCGCGAGGTGTCCCAGTTGTCGAGCAACTCGCGGGCGCGCTTGCTGCCGGTCCAGCGATTGTGGTCGGCCAGCATTTGTTTAAGCTGGACTTCATCGCTCAGACCGCGGTGCCACAGGCTCTCGTCCATGGCCTCCTTCTGCTCGGCGGCAGTCAGCACTTTTTGCAGCGTCACCATGGCGTTGTTGCAGCGCTTGGCGAACTGGCCGTCTTCGTCATACACATAAGCGATGCCGCCGCTCATGCCGGCGGCAAAATTGCGCCCGGTCTTGCCCAGCACGGCCACGGTGCCGCCGGTCATGTATTCGCAGCCGTGGTCGCCGGTGCCTTCGACCACGGTGGTGGCACCCGACAGGCGCACCGCGAAGCGTTCGCCGGCCACGCCGCTAAAAAAAGCCTCGCCACTGGTGGCGCCAAACATCACGGTGTTGCCGACGATGGTGTTGCTGATGGCGTCGCCGCGGAAGTCGATGCTCGGGCGCACCACCACACGGCCGCCACTGAGGCCCTTGCCGGTGTAGTCGTTGGCGTCGCCGATCAGGTACAACGTGATGCCGTTGCAAAGGAAGGCGCCGAATGACTGGCCGCCGGTGCCCTCCAGCTGGATGCGGATCGTGTCGTCGGGCAAGCCCTCGGGGTGCACTTGCGTGACTGCTCCCGAAAGCATGGCCCCCACCGAGCGGTTCACGTTGCGCGCCATTTCCATGATCTTGACCTTTTCGCCGGTGTCGATGGCGCTACGGCACTTGGTGATCAGCACGTTGTCGAGCGACTTGTGCAGGCCGTGGTCCTGCGTCTCGAACTGGAAGCGCGGCACATCGGCGGGCACATCGGGTTGCGCGAACAGGCGGCTGAAGTCCAGGCCGCTGGCTTTCCAGTGCGCCAGCCCGGAGCGCTTGTCGAGCAAATCTGAGCGGCCGATCAGGTCGTCGAACTTGCGGATGCCCAGTTGCGCCATGATCTGGCGTGCCTCTTCGGCAATGAAGAAGAAATAGTTCACCACATGCTCTGGTTTGCCCGAGAATTTTTTGCGCAGCGCCGGGTCTTGCGTGGCAACGCCCACCGGGCAGGTGTTGAGGTGGCACTTGCGCATCATGATGCAGCCCTCCACCACCAGCGGCGCGGTGGCAAAGCCGAACTCGTCGGCACCCAGCAGCGCGCCCACCACCACGTCGCGGCCGGTCTTCATCTGGCCGTCGGCCTGCACGCGGATGCGGCTGCGCAGGCGGTTGAGCACCAGCGTTTGCTGGGTTTCGGCCAGGCCGATTTCCCACGGGCTGCCGGCGTGCTTGATGGACGACCAGGGCGAGGCGCCGGTGCCGCCGTCGTGGCCGGCGATCACCACGTGGTCGGCCTTGCATTTGGCAACGCCCGCGGCAATCGTGCCCACGCCGATCTCGCTCACCAGCTTGACGCTGATGCCGGCCTTGGGGGCGACGTTTTTCAGGTCGTGGATGAGCTGGGCCAGGTCTTCAATCGAATAAATGTCGTGGTGCGGCGGCGGCGAAATCAGGCCGACTCCAGGCACCGAGTGGCGCAGGCGGCCGATGTACTCGGACACCTTGCCGCCGGGCAGTTGGCCGCCCTCGCCCGGTTTGGCGCCTTGCGCCATCTTGATCTGGATCTGGTCGGCGCTGTTGAGGTATTCCGCCGTGACGCCGAAGCGCCCGGAAGCCACCTGCTTGATGCGCGAGCGCATCGAGTCGCCGTCCTGCAGCGTGTAGTCCACCTCGAACAGGTCCTTGCCGAGCAGCTCGGACATGGTTTGCCCCTGCTTGATCGGAATACCCTTGAGCTCGTTGCGGTAGCGCAGCGGGTCTTCGCCGCCCTCGCCGGTGTTGCTCTTGCCGCCGATGCGGTTCATGGCGACGGCCAGCGTGGCGTGGGCTTCGGTGGAAATGGAACCCAGCGACATGGCACCGGTGGCAAAACGCTTGACGATCTCCTTGGCCGGTTCGACCTCGTCGAGCGGGATTGCCTTGGCCGGGTCGATGCGGAACTCGAACAGGCCACGCAACGTCATGTGGCGCTTGTTCTGGTCGTTGATGATCTGCGCGTATTCCTTGTAGGTGTTCCAGTTGTTGGCGCGCGTGCTGTGCTGCAGCTTGGCAATGGCGTCGGGCGTCCACATGTGCTCCTCGCCTCGCGCGCGCCAGGCGTATTCGCCACCGGCATCGAGGCGGTTGGCCAGCACCGGGTCGGTGCCGTAAGCGGCCTTGTGCATGCGGATGGCTTCCTCGGCAATCTCGAACACGCCGATGCCCTCGACCCGGCTCGGCGTGCCGGTGAAGTACTGGTTGATGGTGGCGCTGGACAGGCCGATGGCCTCGAACAGCTGCGCGCCGCAATAGCTCATGTAGGTGCTCACGCCCATTTTGGACATGATCTTGGACAGACCCTTGCCGACCGCCTTGACGTAGTTGTAAATGGCCTTGTCGGCGTTCAGGTCGCCGGGCAGGTCTTTGCAGATGCTGGCCAGCGTTTCCATCGCCAGGTACGGGTGCACAGCCTCCGCGCCGTAGCCGGCCAGCACGGCGAAATGGTGCACTTCCCGCGCCGTGCCGGTCTCGACCACCAGCCCCGCGGTGGTGCGCAAGCCTTCGCGCACCAGATGCTGGTGGATGGCCGAGAGCGCCAGCAAGGCCGGAATCGCCACTTGGGTGGCGCTGATGGCGCGGTCGCTGATGATCAGGATGTTATTGCCGTCCTTGATGGCATCGACCGCCTCGGCGCACAGCGAGGCCAACTGGGCTTCGACCCCCTCATGGCCCCAGACCAGCGGGTAGGTGATGTCGAGCGTGTGGCTGTGAAACTTGCCGCGGGTGTATTTCTCGATGTCGCGCAACTTGGCCATGTCGGCAAAACCGAGCACCGGCTGGCTCACTTCGAGCCGCATCGGCGGATTGACCTGGTTGATGTCGAGCAAGTTGGGCTTGGGGCCGACAAACGACACCAGGCTCATCACGATGGCTTCGCGGATCGGGTCGATCGGCGGATTCGTCACCTGGGCGAACAACTGCTTGAAGTAGTTGTACAGCGGCTTGTTTTTGTCGCTCAAAACAGCCAGCGGGCTGTCGTTGCCCATCGAACCGAGGGCTTCTTCGCCGTTGGCGGCCATGGGCGCCATCAGGAACTTGATGTCTTCCTGGGAAAAGCCAAACGCCTGTTGCCGGTCCAGCAGGTTGCTCTCGGACTCGGCCGCGCTGGCGGGCTCGCCACCACCCTGCACGTCGTCGAGGCGGATGCGCAGGTTCTCGATCCACTGCTTGTAGGGCTTGCTGTTGGCCAGCCCGCTCTTGAGCTCATCGTCGTCGATCATGCGGCCCTGTTCCAGGTCGATCAGGAACATCTTGCCGGGCTGCAGGCGCCATTTGCGCACAATCTGGTTCTCGGGGAAGGGCAGCACGCCCGACTCGGACGCCATCACCACCAAGTCGTCGTCGGTGATGCAGTAGCGCGACGGGCGCAGGCCGTTGCGGTCGAGCGTGGCGCCTATCTGCCGGCCATCGGTAAACACGATGCTGGCCGGGCCGTCCCACGGCTCCATCATGGGCGCGTGGTACTCGTAAAACGCGCGGCGGCGCTCGCTCATGGCGGCGTTTTGCTCCCAGGGCTCGGGAATCATCATCATCACCGCCTGCGCCAGCGAGTAGCCGGCCATGGTCAGCAGTTCGAGGCAGTTGTCGAAGGTGGCGGTATCGGACTGGTCGGGAAAGCTGATGGGGTAAAGCTTTTGCAGGTCGGCGCCCAGCACCGGCGAGCTCATCACGCCTTCGCGCGCCTTCATCCAGTTGTAGTTGCCCTTGACGGTGTTGATTTCGCCGTTGTGCGCCACGTAGCGGTAGGGGTGCGCCAGCGGCCATTCGGGGAAGGTGTTGGTGGAAAAGCGCTGGTGCACCAGGCCCAGCGCCGAAATGCAGCGCGGGTCCTTCAAATCGAGGTAATAGGTGTCCACCTGGTGCGCCAGCAGCAAGCCCTTGTAGATCACGGTGCGGCTCGACATGCTGGGCACGTAATACTCTTTGCTGTGCTTGAGCTTGAGCGCCTGGATGTGCGCGCTGGCGGTCTTGCGGATCACATACAGCTTGCGCTCGAGCGCGTCCTGCACGATCACGTCATTGCCGCGGCCAATGAAGAGCTGACGCAGGATGGGCTCCTTGGCGCGCACCGTGGGCGACATCGGCATGTCGCGGTTGACCGGCACATCGCGCCAGCCCAGCAGCACCTGGCCTTCTATCTTGACGGCGCGCTCCAGTTCCTGCTCGCATGCCAGCCGACTGGCGTGCTCCTTGGGCAGGAAGATCATGCCAACGCCATACTCGCCGGGCGGCGGCAAGGTGACGCCCTGTGCGGCCATCTCTTCACGGTACAACGCGTCGGGCAACTGGATCAAAATGCCGGCGCCGTCGCCCATCAGCTTGTCGGCGCCCACGGCGCCCCGGTGGTCGAGGTTTTCGAGTATCTTGAGCGCATTCTTGACGATGTCATGCGACTTGACACCCTTGATGTGGGCCACAAAACCCACGCCGCAAGCATCGTGCTCATGCGCTGCTGAATACAAACCCTTGTCCTGGAGATGCTTGATCTCGGCTGCCGTCGTCATGGGGCGCGCTCCTGTAAATTTCAAAGATGAAGACTTTACCGCATTGCAGTATCCATGCCAAACAAAATAATTGGGGTCAGATTCCAATTAATTTTTAAAATCAGATTCCATAAATTAATTGGGGACACATTAAAATAAGTAGCAAAACAGCCTTTATCCTTAGCTATTTAAAGACTATTTTTAGGCTGGCTTATTGACAGAAAATGGGCGGCCAGCACCAGTTTTGGCGACGCGTCGCACGGTTCTTTTTTGCAAATCAGCCACAAAATCCGCCTCGCCCAAGGCCCAGCCGCTCAAGGTTGCCTGCGTGATGGCGATTTGCTGCACCGGGTTGAGCCCGCCCTGCACCAATTCGGCGTAGGCAGCTTCGCGTGCAAAAGGTGTGTTGCCGAGCGCCCAATAAAGCGCATGCGGTGTGATCAGCCGGTCGGGGCGCACACCCAGGTAATGCAAATGGCTCGACCACGGGTAGTCCTGCGCTTGCGCCACCAAGCCGGCCCGCACCGGATTGAGGTCGATGTAGGCCATGCAGGCCAGCAGGTAGCGGTCTGTCTGGATCAGGGTCGATTTGTAGCGCCCTTCCCACAAGGTGCCTGTGCGCTTTTGCGTGTCATTGAAATGGCGCACATAGCTGCGCCCCACGGCCTGCATCATTTTGGGCAAGCCGTCTGCCGTCTGCGGCGTGACCAGCAGGTGGAAGTGGTTGCTCATCAGTACATAGGCATGCACGGCCACGTCGAACTTTTTGGCGTTTTCTTCCAGCAGATCGAGCAGCCTGCGGTAATCGGCCGCCGCGGCAAAAATGGCTTGCCGGTTGTTGCCGCGCTGAATCACATGGTGCGGGTAACCCGGCAAGGTAAGTCGAGGAAGACGTGCCATGGTCTGGAATTAATTGGAATCTGACCCCAATTGTTTAAACCGGGTGTCAAGCAGGGACGACAGCCCGAACTCGTCGAGTAGCGCGCGCAGGCGCTCGGCCGCGGCGCGCTTTTTCTGGCCGGTGCGGCGGGCGATGATGAGTTCGTTTTTCAGGCTGTGCTCCCAACCCACCAGTTCGGTCACCGTGACCTGATAGCCGCAGGCCTCCAGATACAGGCAGCGCAGCACGTTGGTGATCTGGCTGCCCATCTCGCGGGTGTGCAAGGGGTGGCGCCACAGCTCGGACAGCGGCGTGCGCGACAGCGACAGCGCCTTGTGCTGGCTCAGCACGCGCGCCACCTCGGCCTGGCAACACGGCACCAGCACCATGAAGCGCGCCTGTTTTTGCAGACCAAAGGCAATCGCGTCGTCGGTGGCGGTGTCGCAGGCGTGCAGCGCCGTGACCATGTCGATGCGCGCCGGCAACTGGTCCGACTGCGCCGACTCGGCCACCGTCAGGTTCAAAAACGACATTCGCGCATAGCCCAGCCGCTGTGCCAGCTCACGCGATTTTTGCACCAGTTCCGGTCGTGTCTCGATGCCATAGATGTGCCCCTGCGCCTGTTGCTTGAAGAACAGGTCGTACACGATGAAGCCCAGGTACGACTTGCCCGCGCCATGGTCGGCCAGGGTGATGCCGGATGGCGGGTCGCCCAGTTCCAGCAGCAGTTTTTCGATGAACTGGTACAGGTGATACACCTGCTTGAGCTTGCGCCGCGAGTCCTGATTGAGCTTGCCATCGCGCGTCAGGATGTGCAGTTCCTTGAGCAGTTCGACGGACTGTCCGGGGCGAATGTCGTCGGCCAGCGTCGGCGGCACCTTGTCAGCCAGCTTGCCGCGCGGCGCGCTTTCAGGTTTTGGGTGTGTCATGGGGCGATGATGCCACGGGCGGCTCGGTGCGATCCACCTTGAGCGCCGCCCAGCCTTCCTGGCCCAGGCGCTCCATGGTTTGCATGTTGACCTCGAAGATCGACTCGGGGTCGGGAAAAGCCGCCACCGCGCGGTCGATACTGTCTTCGCGCAGCAGATGCAGCGTGGGGTAAGGCGAGCGGTTGGTAAAGTTGGTGATGTCGTCCTCAGCCGTGCCGGCAAACTGGTAGCGCGGGTGTAGCGAGGCTATTTGCAGCACACCGTCAAGCGCCAGGTCTTCCAGCGCCCGGTCGGCTTCAGCCAGAAAGTCGTTGAAATCCAGAAAGTCGTGCAGGCACTCAGGCGCGATCAACAGCGTGGTGTCGCGCAGCTTGGCGTCCATGGCAGCAAGGTATTTGAGCTCGCTGATCAGGTCTGGCAGCAAATCTTGTGGCGTGGCGGCATGGCTCACCGCGTAATGCACCTGGCCCTTGACATGCACGCTTTTGGCGAACGGGCACAGGTTCAGGCCGATCACGGCGCGCTCCAGCCAGGCGCGGGTATCGGCAATCACGGTGTCGTCAGGGGTCATGGGAGTCTTTCAGTCGAGCAAGCGCAAGCCGGTCAGGCGCTCGTGTTCGCGCAGCGCAAAACGATCGGTCATGCCGGCAATGTAGTCGGCCACGATGCGCGGCAAGGCATACTCGGGCAGCGGCTCGCTTGCCTGGGCACTTGCCAACCTGCGGTGGTGACTCTCAGGCATGTGGTCGGGCTGCGTCAGGTAGCGGTCGAACAGGTCGCGCACCACCTGCTGCGCCTGGCCGATGGTTTGCAACACCCGTGGGTGGCGGTACAGCTTTTGCAGCAAAAAGCTCTTCAGCGTTTGCGACTTGTCGCGCATGGGCGCGCTGAACCGGATCAGGGGCGGCAACTGTCGCACCGCGTCGGCATCCGCTGGCGCCGCCGTCTGCAGGGCCCCTCGCGTGGCGCTGATCACGTCATAAACCTGCGCGCTCAACATGCGGCGAATCGACTCGTAGAGCAGCCGCCGGCCCTGCCCCTTGTCCTGCAACTGCGGAAACTCAACCAGCGTCTGCCGCCTGAAGTCATCGAACAGCGCCACTTCCTGCAACTGCTCCAGCGTGATCAGGCCCGAGCGCACGCCGTCGTCGATGTCGTGCGCGTTGTAGGAAATTTCGTCGGCCAGGTTGCACAGCTGGGCCTCCAGGCTGGGCTGGTTGCGCGCCAGAAAACGCTGGCCCACGCCGTTCGGCTCGGTGCGTTCAAGCTGTTCGGCGTGGTGGCGCGAGCAGTGCTTGAGGATGCCCTCGCGCGTCTCGAACGTCAGGTTCAGTCCATCAAACTCGGGGTAGCGCTCCTCCAGACGGTCCACCACGCGCAAGCTTTGCAGGTTGTGCTCGAAGCCGCCAAAGTCGGCCATGCAGGCGTTGAGCGTGTCCTGCCCGGCGTGGCCGAACGGCGTGTGTCCCAGGTCGTGCGCCAGCGCAATGGCTTCGACCAGGTCTTCGTTGAGCCCGAGCGTGCGCGCCACCGAGCGGCCAAGCTGCGCCACCTCGAGCGAGTGCGTGAGCCGGGTGCGAAACAGGTCGCCTTCGTGGTTCAAAAACACCTGAGTTTTATAGACCAATCGCCTGAACGCCGTGCTGTGCACGATGCGGTCGCGGTCGCGCTGGTAGTCGGTGCGGGTGGGCGCCGGTGGCTGCGGGTAACGCCGCCCACGCGACTTTGCCGCGTCGCAGGCGTAAGGAGCCAGGGTCATGCTTGACTTTTGACTGTCAGCCAGCGCAGCAGGCGTCGATCACCTGGCGCACCATGGCATCGGGCGCGCTGCGCACCGCCGCCCGGCCCGGCTGCGCGATCACGACAAACTTGATTTCACCGGCCTCGCTCTTTTTGTCCAGCCGCATCAGCTCCAGGTAACGCCCGGCGTTGTCAGCTGCGGCCAGCAGCGGCGCCTTGACGGGCAGGCCGGCCTGTTGAATCAGGGTTTTGAGGCGGTTGACAAAAAATGCATCGACCAGCCCCAAACGCTGCGACAAATGCGCCGCCATCACCATGCCGCAGCCCACCGCCTCGCCGTGCAGCCATTCGCCATAACCCAGGCCGGCCTCGATGGCGTGGCCAAAGGTGTGGCCAAAATTGAGAATGGCGCGCAGGCCCGACTCGCGCTCGTCCTGCCCCACCACGTCGGCCTTGATCTCGCAACTGCGCTTGACAATGTGCGCCAGCGCGGCGGGTTCGCGCGCCAGCGCGGCGGGCATGTTGGACTCCAGCCAGGCCAGAAAGTCCATATCGGCAATGGGACCGTATTTGATGACCTCTGCCAGGCCGGCGCTGAGCTCGCGCGCGGGCAGAGTCTTGAGCGTGTCAAGGTCGCAAATCACCTTGAGCGGCTGGTAAAACGCGCCGATCATGTTCTTGCCCAGCGGGTGGTTGATGGCGGTTTTGCCGCCCACCGACGAGTCCACCTGCGCCAGCAAGGTGGTGGGCACCTGCACAAAGGGCACGCCGCGCATGTAGCTGGCCGCGGCAAAGCCGGTCATGTCGCCGACCACGCCGCCGCCCAGCGCAAACAGCATGGTTTTGCGGTCGCAGCCATGGCCCAGCAGGGCGTCAAAGATCAGATTGAGACTTTCCCAGGTTTTGTACGCCTCGCCATCGGGCAACACCACGGTGTGCACCTGCGGGTACTTGCCGGCCAAGGCGCGTTGCAGGCGCTCGGCATACAAGGGACCCACGATGGTGTTGGTCACAATCAGCGCGCTGTGCGCCGCCGGCAACTCGGCGTAGCTCAAGGGGTTGTCGAACAGCGAGCCGCGGATGGCGATGTGGTAGCTGCGCTCGGCCAGGTCGATGCTGACAGTTTGGAGGTCGGAGGTGTTCATAGGGGTAGATTGGCGATGTTACCAATGTGTCGGCTTGCTGGCAGGTTTCTTTTTGGTGGGTAATTTTTGGGGATCGCTTTTTCAGTATGGAGCAAGCCAAAAGCCTCATCGCTCGCCTCCATCGCGCCGTGCCAGGCGTCATTTCGCGAGCCAGATCAGCCCAGCGTCGGACGCCACCGTCACCCGCCAGCGTATTTTGGAGGGAACTGGGTGGCCTCTAAGGTATCCCGGTTTAAAGCGTGCCTGCTTTAGCTGGTCAGTGATGTGGACCAAGGCGACCGGCGATAGCGAGCTGAATTCGGTATGCACCACCACCACCTTTCCCTGGGTCGAAATATAAAGCGACACATCAGCATGACCAGCCTGAAGTTCATCAGCGCTCAAGCCATTCGTATCAAGCGCCAGGGGTTTGGTGAGGACAGGAAAGCGGTTAAGTTCGGATTTTTCATAAAAATGGACAGCGGAAACATCCACAGCCGCGTGGCCAACATCAGGTATGTTTTCTGAATCGAGGCCACCACCGCCAGCGCCCGAAGCCTGGGTGTCGGCCGTCGTGCCCGTCATTGCCGGTGGCATCTCCTTCTTTTCCGGCAAGTTTTCAAGCGGCTTGGCCGTCTGCTGCGCAGAACCTGAATCCAACTTGATGAACAAGACGCGCGTCAAGGGCGGGTTGCCAACGACAGGCGCCTCGCCCAAAGGCCACAGCAACAGCAGCAAATGGGCGGCAACCGACAATCCCGCCGCTGCCAGCTGCGGATACCTGCTGGTTGGCAAGACCGTCGATGCGCTCAATCGTTGAGCTCGCTCCAATTGATCCGCCGTAAGTCGCCGCCCCCACCTCCAGGCTGCATGATGGGCACCGGCGGCAGTTTGGTGCCTTCTGCGGTGGTGATCTTTAACACCACAACACCCGACGGCAGGCCGATCGGACTGAAGCCCACCACGATCGAATCGCTTATCTGGAAGCCTATCTCGGTGTCGGCCTGGTGATCCGGGGACAAACCATTGCAGTATGAAAACTGGTACAGAAAACCCTTGCCGCCAGTGCCGCATGCCGCAGATCCATCAGAGGTCGGTTTGTTGCTGACGACCACCAGATTGCTGTTGATCAGCACCGGGTCGAGATTGACGCGCTCGCCGCTGTTGCGATCCAGGTCAACGTACCAGCCATTGTTGTCTGTCACGACACTGCCGGCATCACTGATGGTGTAGCGCCCGCTGGCTGTTGTCGTTAGCACTCGCTGCGACAAGGTGCCTGAAGTGCGTAGCGCACCCAAAGCCGCTGCGTGGTCATGGATACCCCACACCGTCTGCAGTTGCGTCGTCTCCACGTCCGATACGCCAAGATACTTTCCGGTGCCCACAAAAATCATCTTTTGCCCCTCGCATTTGCCGGTCTCCGGACGCGTCGTGATGGGTTGGCGCGTGCCTGACGCATCCGTCAGCACGCTCAAGGTGATGACGGTGTTGGTGGCCAAGTCAAACCGGAACACATTGCCGAAAAGGTCGCCGCCATATACCTGCAGCGAGGTGCTGTCGGTATCCGGTGCCTCTGCATAATCGGCAATTTTTGCCAGTCCGTCTGGCGCGATCGTCGAGCCTGTGCCATTGCTGATCTTATTGAGAACCTCACCATTCGAAGCATCCAGCACATAAAGATAACCCACACCGCTGCCAGGCGAGACATTGTTGTACCCGGATGTCACCAACACCACCCACTTCCCGTCGCTTGGGCGTTTTGTGATGATCGGCTCGGCAAACGAATAACCCATGTCTGCATCATTGCGGTAAGGGCATAGTGCGGCGTCGCTGCAAATTTCCCACATGGGAACGGGTGCATCAGGGTCGGTGATGTCCAAAGCAAAATAACCACGACCGCCCTTGTTCAGGCCGCCCACCAGGATTGTTTTCCAGGCACCATCCACAAATACATCTCCGACCGACGGACTGCCGTCCACGTAAAACTGGTGATTGGTACCGTAAGTCGTGCTGGCAAGCTTGTGCAGGTTCGGCATCACCATTCGCGGCACATAAGCCCAGCGTTCATTGCCGTCGGACACATCGAACGCATGCAACATGCCGTCGTTGCCCCCCACATAGATCATCGCCTCGCGCGCCGCGTTGTCAAGCTTGAAAGTTCCATAACCAGCATCGCTGAACTCGCGTTTGGGCTTGGCAACATAGGCGGGTTTGGAGCCTGCCAGATCGCCCAGAATATGGTCCCTGGAACGGAAAATCTGCACCGACGAGTCGGCTGTCACCGCAAACGCCTCCAGTGCCTGCTGCCCGCGCAAGTAGTCCACCATCAGCTCGCCGTTGTTGGCGAGTGTTTTTTGGCTGGCCGACAGGGAGACGCATTGGCCAAGCACACCCGTGCCGGCACACATGTCAGCAAACCAGCTTCTCTCAGCCGTGGTCAGTTCGCTCCAGCGCCACTCCCGGTAAGCGGGTGTGCCACTTGCCGTGGTGGTAAATATTGTCCGGCCATCAGCTGTTCCGGTCAGGGTGCCATCGGCAGCGACGGTGCCAGAACCGGCCTTGGTCTGCAATTGCGTTTGCGCCGACCAGATCACCGCCGAGTTGGTCGAGCCGTCAATGATGTTGATGTGCTGCGCCACCAGTTCGCCATCCCATTTCACCGTGCGGAAGGTTGCACTGAATTCGAAGTTGTCTTCTTGCGTGATGTTGGGCGTTGACGTGGCCGAGGCAGAGGCCGCGCCGGTTCTGATCTGCAGTGCGTTGAGCGCCCCGCTCAGCCCTGCTGCCAGAGAACTGGGATCCTGCGCACTGAAGTACTTGCCGTGGCCAGACGCAGCAGCATGCCACAGGTCGTCAACGGCGGTGTCTGTGAGATTTTGCGGCACCGGCCAGTTGCAGGTGCCTGTGACCCATTCGCAGCCGGTGTCGCCGGTGCGCACCCGGTAGAAGTCCCCCGAGGTCGCGGTTTCATAATCCGGCCGGTAGGTCATCCGGCCGTCCACCCCCAAACCGAGCGTGAACGTGGTCATGTGCTGGGCCGGATTGGGGTCCGATGGCGTCACGGGCACGTTGTCGATCAGGTCGTCACGAATGTCGTTCATGTAGTAGTGCGCCGCCACATCGGACAAGGTATTTGTGGCACCGGTATCCCCGTCGTAGCAGCCGTTGGCACGGGTGCAAAACTGGCTGGCAACGTTGACGTTGTCCACGTTGCCCATGCCGCTGTAGCTTTCGTTCCAGTAGCCGTCGGTCGTGAGAATGGTGTAGTTGCGCTGACAGGAGAATTCAATGGGGCTGTTGGTATCGGCCAAGGTCCCGGTGAAATAACTGCCCATCCGGTTCAGTGCCCCGCGCAAGGGCGTGGCAGAATTGCCCGAGGCAGCAAATAGCTTGGTGTACCAATTGCTTTTATGCGTTGGTGTCAGGTCGCGCGTCGGCAGCCAGTTGGTTTTCCCCACGTCCAGATCATTGAATGTGGTGTTGTTGATCGTGTTGAAGCCCAGCCGGTAACCATCGGCAATGGGCAAAAAAGCATGGCTGGCGGCAGATTTCATGGTCTGGTTGCGCGTTCGGTAATAGGCATACCAGTTCGAAAAATTGGTCATTTCCTCGTCATACGTGCAAACCCCGGGTGATGTGACGCAATCGGCTCTGACCGCTGCCTTTGGATAATTGGCAGTGGCTGGAACAATATTGGTGCGCACAAAGGCCGATATCACACTGGAACCGGCCACAAACGGATAAGTGCTGGTCGGCACCGTTGGCGTGGCATAACCACCTTGCATCCGCTTGGTGTTATCAACGGTTGAGACCGCGACATCGGTGTTGTTACCGGTGTCTGTAATGAGCACTTCATAACCATTGGGTGTGCCGCCAGCCGAACGCGGTGCCCTGATAAAGAAATCATCGTCACCACTGCAGGACGTCGAGGTGTCGCTAACACTGGTGCCTGAATAGGCGGCATAGCCGGTGCTGGCCGTCAATGTGTTGATCTTTTGGCACAGGACGCGTCCGGCAGCTTGGCGGTTGTTTTTGCTGTTCGATCCGAAGTTGGATGACAGCGGACCGCTCAGGATTTCCGTGTAGGGCCCGCCCACCGGCCCCACCCGGATGCTGCTCACATTGCCGCTGCCGGTACCGGAGTTATTCACCTTCAGCCTGGCCCATGACGAGAGCAGTCCGACCGAGGTATTGGCCGTCACGGCAATCGGAAAGCCGGCTCTGCTGGCATCGGCCACCGGCACAGTGCCGTCGTAGGCCACCACCATCACGGTATTTTCTGCCACCGTGCCCAAACCAAAGGTGCTGAACGGGGCGCGTCTGCAACCCAGGCCAGACGTTGAATTGCCGGCACACGCCCGGTATTCAGGCGTCGAATTCTGGTCATTGATGGCTTGGGCGATGCTCTGCGCCATATTGTTCTGCGGGGTCGAACTAGTTCCCTGGTAGGACGGCAGGTAAGTTCCTATCGCCGAAACACCATTGATCAATATCTGGCTGATCTCAAAGTTGTAGGCTTGGCACGCATCCCTGCTGTCGCCACTGGCGGTTGGGCACCAATTGTGGTCAACCACAATCTTGCCATATGAAACGCTCGAGTCGCCCGAAGGTGTAAATCGCGGATAGACAAATGTGCCACCGCGTTTGCTGCGACAGGCGGCCGCGGCCGGGCTTGCCATATTGGCATTGGCTGCGCTGGTACACCAGCGAACCCTTGATTCATAAGGATATCCGGTTGGCGCCGAAGCGCCCGGCGTCACCGCAATGCAGTTGGTCAGCGCCGCGTCCTGGCAGTATTCCCAAGGCAGGATCGTGTAGTAGTAAGGTGCGCCGAGTTTATATTTGATGTTATCCGAACCATCGAGCCCAACCGAATATCCACCTGTGGAATCACTGGTGAAACCATCGGCATAGGTAAACCCCGGATCATTATTTTTACAAAGATCGGTATTATTGACGCTATCGCCACTACTGGTACAGTAAACACGATCAGGATAATTTTGAACAATATTGAAATAATTAGTCGTTACCCCTAATTGGGTTTTATTCTGTTTGTTGAATCCATCTGTTCGCACCGATGTCCAGGCGCTGGTATTGGCCCGATTCTGGCTGGAGAATGTCAAGCTGCCCTGTGCCGCGCTGCCATCGTAACCCACGGGCGGTTGGTAATAAACGCCAGGGTTGTAATACTGTTTATTGAACTGGGCGCTCATGTAAGGTGGATCGCCAAGTTCACCCGTGTATTTCGGCGCCAAGGATGTGCTGGCGTCGTCAACATGGTCAGGCACATAATCCCATTGCATGCTACCGGAATCATCCAGAACAAACATGATGTTGGGTTTGATGAGTGTGGTGCTCGATATATTCGCAAGCGGTATATCAGTCAAATCCGTCAAATCTGCCAGCGCAGGACTGATCACCAGGATGCCTGATAAAAACAGGACAGATTTGATATTCCAGAAAATACGCAAGTCAACCATTGACGATAGCTTCATGGCGTCACCCAGCTTTCTTTAAAATAAATCATCGTTCCATTTTTTCAAACAGGAATAATGACAGTGGCCTGAACAAATGACCTTGTTCCTCGCGGGGACCGCACGCGCACCGTGATGCGATAAGCCACATTGACGACGGCCGAGCCAATCAGTTCACGATTGCTGCGATGGCTGCTGGTTTCCGCTGATCCCGCAGCGGACCCCGCCGCTCTTGAGCATCTTTGGAGCGGAGTCGAAGACTCGTCGGGTGCACTGTCCGGACGAATGCACAGCCGGTGGATGAGGTAATCCACGGTGTTGCCCGCACTGTCGGTGGGCAAGGCCACCGGCGTGCAGGCCGCCGTCCAGTTTTGCTCGGGAATCCAGTCGCTGCGATTGTCGTTGTCTCCGAGGTCCTGTGAATGCAGCGATGAGCAATAACCGCGCGCTGCATTGGTGTTGCGCAAAGCAGCAGACGTTTGCGATGCCAGCCAGGTGGAGGCGGCCGCGATACCCTGGTCAGCCGCCAGGGTGGCCGAATGTTTGAAGGCCATGTTGCCCGACACCAATACCGCGGTGTCGATGGTCCTGATCATGCCGGCTGCGCCAATCATCAGCACCATCAGCATGATGAGCGCAACGGGTAGCGCAACCCCGCGCTGCACGCCAAGGGTGGACAGTTTGCTCTCGGTTTTCATTGCGGCACGCTCCAGAGGACATTTCTGACCGGCACGATGGTCTCGACCACCTGGTAGCGATAACAGCGCGCATCGGTGATGCCGCCAAGGCTGAAACTGCCCCAAGGTGGCAGTGGCAACGGCACAACGTTTCGCCTGACATCACCCCATGTCAGTTCCTCCGGTGACGTTGTGCAGTTGCCATCTCTATCACGACCTTCAAGTTGCGGATTGCGGATCACCAAGGCCAGCCTGACGGCTGTCAGTCGCAACCAGCCGCTGGCATCGTTGGTGATGGTGAGGCAGCCCGCGCCCCCAATGGTTTCACACCAGGCCGTCGTTCCGTCTGCATTCCGAAAACCATATTGCGCCTGGAGGGTCATTGCATTGCCGAACAAGGTCGCGGTGCTGTTGGTCAACAGCTCCGCGCGTTGAAAATTACCATTCGCAACCGTGTACTGATGGATGGTGAAGGCGCTGCCAAGATCGCTCACCATGGCGGCACCGGTAAAAGCGATTGGCACCCCGGCAGCGGTCACCACACCTGCCGGATTGTTGTAGCTTGTGACGCCGGTTCCTGCCTGGTGTTCTAGTTCCTGCGGGTTACCCGCAGAAAGGTCGGCAGAAAGTTGCCGAACGGCGCAGGGACCACCCGCCGTTTCAGTGAGCAGAATCAGGTCACGGATCTGGAATCCAAAATTGCTGTCGGTCACAAAATTGCCGGTGTCGCCGGCATGGCTGCTGAAAAGCCCGGTTTCGGCAAAAAAGCGACTGTTGCCTGCGGCCACCGTCAAGGTGTCCGACGCGGTGCCGGCGCCCTGGGTGATGTAAACCGGAAACAGCCCGGGTAGCGCCACGTTGGCCGCATTGAGCGTCAGCGTGGTGTTATTCGACTCGCGGTACACCGTCAGAGCACAGCCGATGGCGTTTGCGGAATTGATGCCGTGCCCGGCCGACATCAGGCCATTGCGCATCAATTGCAGCGCCACATTGGCGGCATCCACAGTGTCGCCCGCACCCACCGTGGTGCGTTTCTGGCGCTCGAACTCAACCGCGACCTGCGTCAGCGCCAGCACGGTCACCAGACCAATGACCAGCGAAATCATCAGCTCGATCAGGCTGTAGCCCTTTTGGCCCTTTTGTCGCTTGTCAGACCAGGGGGAGTGTTTTGGGTTCATGGCGCGCGCCTGGACAGTTTATTGTTTGGTGACCGTCGTCACCACCTGGTAGTTGCTGACGCGGCCCTCGGGCGGCTGCCAGCGGACGGTCAGCGTCACCACCCCGGCACTGGCGGCCAGCGTTGGCGGGTTTGCAGTGGCACCCGGCAACCGATTCACCTCTTCCAGCCAATCGGCTGGCAACAAGGTGTTGTCCGCGACATAGGCCGGCAGCACATTGTCAGCGCCAGTTTCAAGCCACAACCGGGCCAGCAGCGCGTCGGCCAAGGCAGTGGCCTCGGTGCGGTAGCGGGTGTCACTGACGAGGCCAATGCTGCCACCTTGCAAACCGACCAGCCCCAGAATGCCAAAACTGACCAGCAGGATGGCCACCAGCACTTCAATCATCCCGACACCGCGCTGGCCATGCCGCCGGCGCGGCGACAGTACATCAATGGATTTCCGTTGGATCATCAGGCACTTTCTGATCATGAAGTGGGGCACTCACGGGTATCCCCCGTTGTCACGTGGGGATCACACAGCCGGGCACGGCCAACAGGCGGTGCAACGAGGCGTAAATCACGACTGTCATCTGCGGCAAGTGAACTGGAGTCGATACGCAACGCGACAAACTGTTCAACAGCGTCCATGCAATCCTGAGCCTGTGAGCCGTTGGGGCCATACACATAAACCTGCGCTGTGGTGGCGGCGGTGGCCGGAACGTCTGAAAAGGTAGTGACCACGACGGCGGTGCTGCTCGAAGTTGTTGCCCTGGTTTGCAGCACATCTCCGTCAAACACACATGTGTTATCGGCAGAGCGCCGGACGGTCCAGTTGCCGGTGCTGCTGTCAAGACTGAACCGGATTTTTTCGTTTCTGCGCACCGCCTCGGACCGGGCGAACTGCAAGCCGCTGGTAACCGACTCGGCGACAGAACGAATGCGCGAGTTGCCCATGGTTTCGACAAAGGAAGGCATGGCGATGGCCATCAAAATCCCCAGCACTGCCATGGCCACGACCAGCTCGATCATGGTGAAACCATTTTGGGGTCTGGAAAGTGCGGTCATGAATTGGCCTTGTGTCGTGCCGGCAAAAGTGGCATCAGCAGCCCGATTTGCGCATCACCCAGCAGGTGGCGGGGGTGGCCCAGCCAGAAGGCGCGCCCGTTGTGGCCTGGACGTTGGCTTGATCGACCGTCATGACAAAACCGCTGGTAACGCCTGACCCGGTGGCGGTGATCGTGTAGGCGGTTGTTGTCAGGCCAGTACAAGTGAACGTAAAAGGAATATTGGGGTTCGCCGCGGGACAGGGCATGCCCACATATGTTCGGTTGTCCTGAAAAAACTGCTCTGCGCGCACTCGCCCGGTGGCAAGACCATTGTGCGCATCCACGAGACGTCCGCGAATCACATACTCGTTGTAGGACGGCAGGGCAACTGCGGCAAGAATGCCGACAACGGCCACCGTGATCATTAACTCGATGAGGGTAAAGCCGCCATTTTTATGGAATCTCATGTCATTTCACCTGTATTGCCAACACTGAAATAAGCTTGCCATTCTGCAAAATAATGCATTGCCGCAATGATTCTCGCTGCCGCCCCAGCGCCATCGGCTAAATTTAATCGACGCATCGGCGATGAGGAACGATTGAATGACAAAAGGTCGAATTTGGCGGATGAGCGGTGCCTAAACCGCCAACTCCAACTGCATCAGGATCATGTTGACCAGGGCCGCCACCGAAGGGCGGCCGGTTTCGACCTGAATGTGCGCGGTTTCACGGTATAACAAGTCGCGCTGGGCGTGGAGGTCGCGCAGGCGCTGCAGCGGGTCGGCCACTTGCAGCAGCGGGCGATGTTTGTCGTGGCGCAAACGGCGAAACAATTCGTCGGGCGACGAATTGAGGTAAATCACTTTGCTGCGGTCGTGCAAATGGTGCCGGTTTTCGGGCCGCAACACGACACCGCCACCGGTGGACAACACGCCCTCGGGGCTTTGGGTGAGTTCGTCGATCACCGCGGCTTCGAGATCGCGAAAGCGGTCTTCACCCTCGCGCTCGAAATACTCGCGAATCGAGCAACCCAGCCGCTGCTCGATCACATGGTCGGAGTCGAAGAAGGGAAGTTGCAGCCGCCGGGCGAGTTGCCGCCCGACGGTGGATTTGCCTGAGCCGGGCAGGCCGATAAGGGAAACGATCAATTCGGATTGGTGCAGAGCGTTGCTATACCAAACGGACTGGTCACATTTGCGGGCGTCGCTGGACTCGTCGCATCAGAAAACAACATCTCAAGATCATAGGTGACCGTTCTGGACGACTCTGTGCCCCCCACCAGCGCCCGCGCGCTGACTTGCGTGGTCAACCACAAAGCGTAGTTCTTGCCGTAACGCATCTTGAACGTGGCGTAGCCATTGGCATCAGTGGTCAGGTTGGACGGGGAGAGCACCACCGGCAGGCCCGGATCAAGAATACCGTTGCCGTTGATGTCCTCGCCGCCGCCCAGAATACCGTTGCGATCGATATCTTCGTTGGCACAGGTGGTTGGCGTACCAAAATATGTCCAAGGTGTCGTAGCACTACCAGGGCCCACCAAATAGCCCTTCCTGTAGGTCGGAGGGTAGGCAGAAATCGTCACCGAGCGGCTGGCCGCCGCCACGCCGTTGGCATCGGTGACATAGACCGAGAAGTTCTTTTCGTAGGTAGCGGCATCGAGCACCGTCAAGGTACTGCCAACGCCTATGGAGATAAAGAGCGCGTCGCCATTGACCGTCAGCGTTGCATCGGCAAAGATGCCTGGCGCGGATTGCACCGTGGCACGCAGCAGCACGCCGTTCGCCGCAGTGGACAAGGCGCCGGGGATAAACTGGACCGAGGTCATCCCATTGGCATCTGTTGTGCCAGAACCCGGCACGATGGAGCCGTTGCTGCCGTCCTGAATGGCGGTGAAATTGACCACCTGCCCTGACACCGGGTTACCGGTCGCATCCCGCACCGTGGCTGACAGGGTGCTTTGGCTCGCGGTGCTCCCCACCGGATTGGGTACCAAGGCATTCGGATTGGCCTGCAACACGATGCTGGCCGGTATGGTGGCGATGAACGCCGCCGTGACACTGCTGCGTGCCGTGCCAAGCTGCGCCGACAGCGTGACCGGCCCGGCAGTCGTGGACGAGACGAAAGTGGACGCATTGCCGTTGATATCAGTGATCACCGTTGACGACGTCAATACGCCGCGGGTCGTGCTGAAGGTCACTGTCTGACCTGCCACACCAACGCCGCCAACCCGGTACCGAACGGTTACCACGTTTGGCGTGTTCACCACCAAATTGGCCGCAGTCAGGGGCGCAGTAAAGGAAAAATCTTCATTGCTGACGGCAACACTAGCGGTCGCTGAAGCGCCCAGGCCGGTCACCGTTAAAGTGTCTGTGCCGGGCACGAGCGGAGTGAGGTTGAAAGATGCCGCACCGGCCAGATCGGTGGTCAGCACCGAGGGCGACACGGTGTTACCGGTTGCCGACGTCACCGTCAGCGAGGCCCCGGCTATCGGGTTGCCACCGGAATCGACGGCTTTGGCGGTGTAGGCCACCGGCGGCGCGCCGATCAGGGTTGATCCGGGTCCGGAAATGGATACCGCCGTGCCCACCACCGGAATGTTGATCGACTTGGTCACAGCACCCGCTGTTGCCGTGACCGTGATGATTCTGTTGGAAAGATCAGCGCCCGGCGACAAACTGATGGTGGAGATGGTGCCGTTCGCATCGGTCATGGGTGACGGATTGGCGCCCGTCAAGGTGCCTGAATTCGCCGTGAAAGTGACGATCTGGTTGGGAACGGCGGTGTTGACAGCATCTTTCACCGTGACCACAAATGTGACCTTGGAGCCCACGGCTGACGGCAACGAATTGCTTGAAGGAAGTATTTCAATGAAGGCAGGACCGCCAGTGCCTATGTTGGTGCCGTCAACAGTGACCACAATCTGCAACTTGGCGCCAGTGGCATCGGCAATCTGCAATATGGCTGAACCCGCCATCAACGCGGTAATGGTGAGCGAGGAACCACTGATACTGCCGGTAACCACCCTGGCATCCGAGCTGGAAAAATAATACGGCTGCGCCCCACCGCTGACCAGGTAACTGAGCGAACTTCCTGTACCCATAAACAGAGCGCTTGGCGCTGAGGTGAACAGCTCGCCCGGCGAGCTTGGTGCAACAGTCAATGCAACCGACAGGGTTGACCCCGCTGCATCACGAATCGTGATCGTGGTCGAGCCAAAATCGGCAGCGTAAATGACCATGCTGTTGCCGGTTAATGAAACCGTCGCAATCCGGCGGTCGCTTGATTCAACCGCGTAGCCTGGCACGCCACCGCCCACGGAATAGGTGCTCTGGGTACCTTTGGCGACGGTCAGACTGGCTGGCGCTGAAGTAAACAAACCCAGTGGGCTGTCACCGCCCACGGTCACAGTCAAGGTGACCAGACTGTTGGCTTTATCACGAATCAAAACACTGGCAGAACCAGCCGCCACACCGCGAATACTCATGGTGGAGCCCGAGAGCGTTACCGCCACAATCCGCGTGTCGGAAGACTCCGCAATGTAGCCAGGAACTCCCCCGCCAACGGTGAAGAGGCGCTGGGTGTCTTTGGCAATCGTGAAACTGGACGGCGCAGTTGTGTACAGCGCATAAAGATTTTCTACCGAGACAGCCAGCACGGTCGATTGCCCGCTGGCGTCACTGACCACAATGCTGGCTGAGCCACTTGCAATGCCGCTGATCGTCAGGCTGGCATTGCTCACACTGGCTGCTGAAACCTGTTCATTGCTACTTGAGACCTGGTAGGGTGCCTTGCCACCTGAAATCATGTATTGATGCACCGCGCCCACCGCCACCGTGAGGCTGGCGGGTGCTGTCGTGATCAATGGCGTGCTGACGCCAGACGGCAAGCCCGGCGACCCGCCGCCACCGCCACAAGCCGCCAAAGTCAATGTCAGCCAAAGCACCGCTAAATATTTAATGAACTTCATACAATTATTGCCTTAACGATTATTAGGATGCATACCACTACCGTACTGCCTTTTCGGTAATGATCCGCGGCGTAACAAATACAAGAAGTTCCCGTTTGGTCTGTGTTCTGGAATTATTTTTGAACAAATTACCGACTCCCGGCAAATCCCCAAACCAGGGTACCTTGGCCGAATCGTTGGACTCGACAATTTCAAAAATTCCGCCAATCACGACAGTCCCGCCATTGTCAACCAGCACTTGGGTCACAATATTTTTATTGTTGATAGCGGGGCCGGCATTGGTATCCACGCCCCGCGAATCTTTGCTGACATCCAGGTCCATGATGATGGTTCCCTCAGGGGTGATCCGCGGCGTGACTTGGAGCTTGAGAGAGGCATCCTTGAATTCAGTGGTACAGGTGGAGCTCGAGCCACCGGAACAGTTGAGGTAGGGAATTTGTTCACCCTGTTTGATGGTCGCCTGCTTGCCATCCGCGGTCACTACACGCGGGCTCGACACGACCCGGCCTTTGCTGTCGGCCTCCAGCGCAGAAATCTCCAGATTCAGGAATCGATTGGCGACCGCATTGAAAATGGAGACGGCAAAGGTTGCCGGGGTCTGGCCCAGAGCACCGACAGCGGGCAAATTAACAAAATTGCCTGACAAGTTAGCACTGCCGCCGGCACCGCTTGAGGCAACCGCATCACTGTAACTGGTACCGATTGCCGCCCGATTGTTTCCAGATATCCGGTAACCACCGTCACCGCCCTGCTGTGCCCTGAGGTCGGTGGCGCCGAACTTGACACCCAGGGATTTGCCAAAATCTTCCGTTGCCTCAACGATGCGCGCCTCGATCATGACCTGGCGCACCGAAACATCGAGCTTTTGCAGAAGCAGAAGCACCTGCTCGAGCCGGGACGGCACATCGGTCACAAAAAGAAGATTGGTACGGGGATCAGCGGTGGCGTTGCCGCGCGCGCTGAGTGCGCGTCCGGCGCTTTTATCGCCGCCACCGGCGCCGGTCAATTGTCTGGCAATGTCTTCGGCCTTGGCATAACTCATCTGAAAGGTTTCGGTCCGCAGCGGTTCCAGGACGAGTGTCGCGGCTTTGGATTCGAGCTCCAGTTTCTCCTTGGCAATGATTTCTTCCTTGGGCGCAATCCAGATGACGTTGTCGTGTTTGCGCATGCCCAAACCCTTGGCCTGCAAAATGATGTCCAGCGCCTGGTCCCATGGGACATCCTGGAGTCGCAAGGTAACGCCGCCGGTGACTGAGTCGGAAGTCACAATATTGAAATTGGTGAAGTCGGCAATCACCTGCAGCAGTGAACGCACTTCGATATTCTGGAAATTGAGGGACAACTTTTGACCGCTGTATCCCGGACCCTGTGTCAGCTTGGTGGGATCTACCTTGACGGGCTTGACCTCCAGCACAAACTGCTCATCGGTCTGGTAGGCACTGTGCACCCACACGCCCGTTGGCTCGATTTCCATGCGCACCCGGTCGCCCGTCTGGGTGGCGGTGATGGTTTTGATGGGGGTGCCGAAGTCATTCACATCAAGGCGTCTGCGCAGGCCTTCGGGCAGGCTGGTCTTCATGAATTCGACCACCAGCAACTGGCCCTGCTGGCGCACGTCCACGCCGACCTGGCTGTTGGGTAAGGTCACCACGACACGGCCCGAGCCTTCATCGCCGCGCCTGAAATCAAGGTCGCGCAGGGGCTGCACATCGCGGCTCTGGTTTTCGGCAAACTTCTGGGCTGTCGGCGCCGGGCTTGACTCTGCCAGGGCACCCAGCAGCACCAGCAGCGACTTGCCTTGCCATTGGGTTTTGTAGGTGGTGGCTTGCTTGAGGTTCAGCACCACACGGGTGCGGTTGCCAGCCTGCACCACGCTGACCGTGCGCAGGTTGCCTTGGTTGACCTCGACTGTGGAGCGCCCGATGGCGCTGGTCACGTTGGGAAAATCGAGCGCAATTCGAGCCGGCGATTGGATGGTAAAGCCGGTAGGCGGCGTGGTGAGCGTATCACTGAGGTCGATCTTGACCACTTCGACGCCACTTTGCACCGTGCCGGAAACCGACTCGATGGCCACCTGGGCCTGCGCCAGGGCTGACGTCAGCAGCAAACTCAAGCCGAGTGCCAACTGTTGCCACCAGCGACCTGTCCAACCAATATGGCGATTTTTCATTTTGACCTCTCTTGCAACAGCAAACTGGCTGTGCGCTCTATCCACTCACCCACGGCATCCTGCACGATTTCGCGCAAGATGACTTCGTTTTCGACAATTTTGACTACTTTGCCGTAGTTTTGCCCCAAATGGTCGCCCAGCTTGACCTGATACAGGAGTGGGCCGACTTTCACCAGGCCCACCGGCTTCTTGTCCTGCACCATGCTGCCCACCAGGGTCATGGTGTCTAGCGGGAATTCTTCCAGCGGCTCTTTGCGTCGCGCCAGCTCCGGCGCAATCAAGGCACTCGTGGCACCAGCCTGGCTGGCTTCTTTGCTCAGCACCATGATGAGCTTCTGTTTGCTGAACGGATCAATCTCTGTAAACAGTTGATAACTTTCCGGCTTGAACGGTTTGGGCGCCGAGACCGGTTTGATATTGGGTTGCGTTTGGGCCTTTTGCTCTGCCATCCACCGGCTCAACTCGTCACGCGAGGAAGAGCCACAAGCAGTCAAAAGCCCGATAACCCCAAATAGAACAGCAGTTTTAAACAGCTTCATGATCATTTAGCCAGCTTGGGTTTGGCAGTGGCTTTGCGCTGGGCATTGATCTCATTGATGTCGAGATAGCGGAAGGTCTTGGCGGTCACGTTCATGGTCAGTGTGCCCTCCTTGGCCGATGCGATGACCAGATTGTTGAGCGTGACAATGCGCGACAAATTGGCAATATCCGAGGCGAAAGCACCCATATCGTGATAGCGCCCGGTGACGCGCAGCGCAATGGGAAGCTCGGCATAGTAGTCATTGATCACCACCTGACCTGGCCGAAACAGTTCGAACTGCAGACTACGGCCCAATCCCGACTGGTTGATGTCAGACAGCAAGGCGTCCATTTCAGCCTTGCTGGGCAATTGCTTCTCGAGCTGGGTCACGTACTGAAGTACCTGCTCCCGCTGCTTTTTCAGCGCTTCAAGGTTGACAGCCTTGGCCAGCTTGACTTTGTATTCGTCGCGCAACTTGAGTTCCGATGCTTGCGCCTGGACAAGTTCTTCTTTGACATCAGCCAGCCAGGCAAACCATAACGCCACCAGGCAGGCGGCCGCCAGGGCAACAAACACGGCGAAGCGGGGCACCAAGGGCCAGCTGGACGGGTCTCTGCTGTCCAGATTGCGAAACTGCCCGGCAAAGGCGTCAAGCTGTCCCTTGAAATCGACATCGATGTTGAGATTCTTGGCCATCGTGCCCACCTTTACCGCGCCACCGCATCAGATGCGGGCATTGAAGATTTTTGAGCAGGCAACTGGCTGGCGGGCGTCTTGGGCGCCTCGCTGGCGCGCCTCAGCTTGACTCTGATCTGGAAGTTGGAAACACGACGCACGTCGCGCGCGGACAGACTGGCGGTACCTGCCACGATTTCCACCAACTCGGGGCTGGCAAGCCACGTGGAATTGTTGGCAAGGTTACGCAACAATTCCGACACCCGCTCATTGGACTGTGCAACGCCCAGCAAGACCACATTTTGGCCATTTTGTTGCAAGGAGTTGATGTAAACCCCCTCGGGCAGTTGTTTCACAAGCTCCGTCAAAAGATGCACGGGCGTGTTGCGGTCAGCCTGCAAATTTTCGACGGCCTGCTGGCGTGCCAGCAAGGCTGCAATTTCAGCCTCCAGGCCAGCAATGTCCTTGATCTGTGCGTCAAACTTGGTGATCTCGGTTTGCAGCATCTGGTTTTTATCCTGCTGATTGGAGATTTGCGCCTCGAACCATGCAAAAACCAGGACAGCCAGAAAGATCCCCAACAAAACAGACAAACCCAAAGCCAGCGTGAACTGTTCTTTTCTGTGTTTTCGGGCAATTTCCCGATGCGGAAGCAGGTTAATCAAAATCACTGCAAAAACCTCCGCAAAGCCAAGCCACAAGCCGTCAGGTAGGAAGAGGCCTCATGCGCCAATCTTTTCTTCCCGACGCCCTCTGCAACGCGCATTCCCTGGAACGGATTGGCAATCATGCACGGGAAGCCGGATTGTTTGGTCACCATGGCCGTCAAGCCAGCCAAACTGGCCGAACCGCCTGCCAACATCACCAGATCCACCTTGTTGTGCGTGGTGCTGGTAAAAAAGAATTGAAGCGCACGGCTGATTTCCTGCACCAGACTCTCTAGAAAAGGTTTCAGAACAGCTGCTTCATAATCCGGCGGCAACTCGCCCCTGCATTTTTTGATTTCGGCTTCTTCATACGAAAAACCATACTGCAACACAATCAATTGCGTCAATTGGGAGCCGCCAAAGGCCTGTTCGCGGTCATATAGCACCTCGTCATTGCGCATCACCTGCATGCTTGTGGTCAGGGACCCGACTTCGAACAAGGCCACCACGCTGTCAGCAGAATGTTCAGGCATGTTGGCAATCAAACGGCTGGCAGCAAGTCGGGAGGCATACGACTTGACATCCACAATCACGGGCTTGAGCCCGGTGGCTTCAGCCATGCCCTGCAGGTCCTGCACTTTTTCGCGCCTCGAAGCGGCGATCAACACCTCGATATCACCTTTGGAGCTTGCACTGGGACCCAAAATGCAAAAGTCAAGACTGACTTCGTCCAGTGGGAAGGGGATGTACTGATTGGCTTCGGACTCGACCTGCATCTCCAGTTCCTGGTCGGTCATGCCGCCCGGCAGAACGATTTTTTTGGTGATGACCGACGAAGGTGGCAAAGCCATGACAACATTTTTGGTTTTGATCCCACTGATTTTGATCAGGCGACGCACGGCTTCGGCAACGGCATCAAAGTTTTCAATGTTGCCGTCTTTGATCCATCCGCCCTCAAGAGGCACAACGGCGCAGGCTTCCA
Source organism: Rhodoferax sp. (assembly GCF_028689295.1). Lineage (GTDB taxonomy): Bacteria > Pseudomonadota > Gammaproteobacteria > Burkholderiales > Burkholderiaceae_C > Rhodoferax. Next base: position 61,932 of record NZ_JAQTWL010000009.1, on the reverse strand, counting down.
CCACCAGATTGCCTTCCTTGTCCTGGCCCAACTCCACGAGCTTGACGCTGGAATTGCCGATATCCAAGCCCAGCAATGGTGCAAGTCGTTGGCTAAACAATGATCTCAAAGAAATCAACACAATTCCCCAAACAAGAAAGAAAAATCAATTCAACACTTAAGAAGTCACATGAATGCTATCAGCAAGATTGTTGTGGCGTAAAGAAATTCCGCTTTTATACAAAACTCGATGTTGTCAAATATAGACGCCAAACCAGAAAAAAAAGCGCATCTCGTGGAAAATCACAAGACACGGAAGCAAATCTTGCTTCGGCTCCCTTGGCGGGATGCTAACCTCAGCAAGGCAACTATCCTGATTTTTATTGCGACCAAGTTTCATTGACCATTTTTTATGACCGTTCACTCATCTTCCGCAGAGTCGAAATCAGCATCCGCCAAATCCGGGCGATCAGCCCAGCATTGGGCGATCAGACTGGTTTTATGGGCTGGCGGACTGGTGTTGGCCGGGATCATGACCCTGGTGCTGTTGGTGGGCATCGCCATGGCAGTGGCTTTTCCAAATCTGCCTGACATTTCGGATTTGTCAGACTATCGACCCAAGTTGCCCATGCGCATTTTTTCTGCAGAGGGCACACTGATCGGTGAGTTTGGTGAAGAGCGCCGCCAGCTCACGCCCATCCGGGACATCCCGAAAGTGATGAAGGATGCCGTTCTGGCCATTGAAGATGCCCGGTTTTATGAACACGGTGGCGTGGACTACAAAGGCATTTTGCGGGCCGCGCTGGCCAATCTGGGGCGCATCAAAAGCCAGGGCGCATCGACCATCACCATGCAGGTGGCGCGCAACGTGTACCTGACATCCGAGAAAACCTACACCCGGAAAATTTATGAGATATTGTTGACCTTCAAGCTGGAACATTTGCTCACAAAGGACCAGATTCTTGAAATCTACATGAACCAGATTTTTCTGGGCAACCGGGCCTATGGCTTTGCTGCAGCCGCTGAGGCCTATTTTGGCAAATCGCTGCAAGACATCACAGTCTCCGAGGCAGCCATGCTGGCCGGCTTGCCCAAAGCCCCTTCCGCCTACAACCCGATCAACAATCCCAAGCGCGCCAGGTCGCGCCAGCTTTACATCATTGAACGAATGCTGGAAAACGGCTTTATCACCGCCGAACAGGCTGATGCAGCCAAGCGCGAGCCGCTGAAAGTGAAGTCCAATTCTGACAACACCGGGGTGCATGCTGAATACGCCGCCGAAACGGCCAGGCAATTGATGTTTGCCCAGTACGGCGAGGACACCTACACCCGGGGCCTGAACGTGTACACCACGCTCAGCACGACGCAGCAGGACACTGCCTACAAAGCCTTGCGACGCGGCATCATGAACTATGAGCGGCGCCAGGTTTATCGCGGACCAGAACTATTTGCCAGTCTGCCTTCTGATCAACAGGCCATGGATGACGTGATTGACGAAGTGCTGCAAGAGCATCCAGACAATGGCGACGTGATGGCGGCCGTGGTGCTGGCTGCCTCGACCAAGAAAATCCAGGCTATCCGGCAAAACGGCGAAATCATCGAGATCACCGGGGAGGGACTCAAACCAGCCCAGTCAGGCTTGTCCGACAAGGCTGCCGCCAACATCAGGATTCGCCGGGGCGCGGTGATCCGTGTGGTGCAAACGCCGAAGAAAGCCTGGGAAATCACCCAGTTGCCGGAAGTGGAAGGCGCCTTTGTGGCGCTGGACCCGCGCAACGGCGCGATCAAGGCGTTGGTCGGCGGTTTTGATTTTGAAAAAAACAAGTTCAACCATGTCACCCAGGCTTGGCGTCAACCGGGTTCGAGTTTCAAGCCGTTCATTTACTCGGCCGCGCTGGAGTCCGGTGTGACGCCCGCCACCATCGTCAACGACGGCCCCATGTTTTTTGATGCCGGCGTGACCGGCGGCCAGCCATGGGAGCCGAAAAACTACGACGGCAAATTTGAAGGGCCCATGACCATGCGACGCGGCCTGGCCAAGTCCAAAAACATGGTTTCGATCCGCATTTTGCAAACGGTGGGCGCCCAGAACGCGCAGGACTGGGTGACGCGCTTTGGCTTCGATGCCGACAAACACCCTGCTTACCTGACCATGGCGCTCGGCGCCGGCTCGGTCACCCCCATGCAAATGGCCAGCGCTTACTCGGTGTTTGCCAATGGCGGCTACCGTGTCAACCCCTGGCTGATCAGCCGGGTGACCGATCAAAGAGGCAAAGTGCTCACGCAGACGCCAACGCCCGCCTTGGACGAGTCGATGCGCACCATCGCCGCTCGCAATGCGTTCATCATGGGAAGTTTGTTGCAGGAAGTCACCCGCTCAGGGACGGCAGCTTCAGCTCAAGCCACGCTCAAACGTCCTGACTTGTATGGCAAGACGGGCACCACCAATGATTCGATGGATGCCTGGTTTGCCGGCTACCAACCGACGCTGACAGCCATCACCTGGATTGGTTACGACACGCCCAGAAAACTTGGCTCGCGCGAAACTGGCGGCGGATTGAGCCTGCCCGTTTGGATCGAATTCATGGCTCAGGCCTTAAAGAATGTCCCGGTGATGGAATATTCAGTACCTGCGGGCGTGAACAACCTGGGCGGCGAATGGTTTTACGAAGAATATGCCGGCAATGCCGGCATCACCAATTTGGGCTTGAATGACGGGTCCGACCCGGGCAAACCCCTGATCATCCCCTTGCCAGCGGCTGATGAAAAAAACAAGATTCTGGATTTGTTCAGATAAGCCCCGGCATCAGGGGGCAAACGTCAGCGCCTGGCAGGCCTGCTCGCTTGCATAGCGGGACAGAGATGCAAAAAACTCGCCCTGGCCTTTGGTGTCCATCCATTGTTTGCCATCGAAATAGTAATGAAAACCGCCGCATCGGGCAGCCAGCCAGATTTCGTGCAAAGGCTTTTGCTGGTTGATGACGATCTGGCTGCGATTGGCAAACGCCAAGGTGATCATGCCGCCGGTGCGCTGGTTGTCGATGTCAGCGGAGGTTTCATCATTGATGCGGTCGCAACTGGCCTCGACGGCCTTGAGCACCAGTTCCGCGCGATCCATGAATTCTGAGTCAGTCATTACAATTTCACCATGCTGTTGATTCCCCAAATTCTAGTGCGCACCTTTGCCCTTGGTGCCAGTGCGGGTCTGATCGCCTGCGGCCAGCAGGGGCCGCTTTATTTGCCGCCAGCCGGCGCCGTCCAGCGTGCCACCCCGCCTGAATCCTTGTTGCCACCCACCGGCACTACCGAAACCACCCTGCAACCGGCACTCCCCGCCTCAGCCCCTCAACATCAATGAGTTCCAAACGCTTACCGGGCCAGCCCCACATTGCTTACCGTGGCGATGAACTTTTTCTGGAGGAAGCCAGCTTGAACGCCTTGGCGCAGCAGTTCGGCACGCCCTTGTTTGTTTATTCCAAAGCCGCCATGATGGCTGCCCTAGCGGCTTACCAGCGCGGCTTTGCCGGGCGCAAGGTGCAGATTTGCTATGCCATGAAGGCCAACTCCACACTGGGCGTGATCCAGCTGTTTGCCCAGGAAGGTTGTGGCTTCGATGTGGTGTCGCTGGGCGAACTGACACGTGTGCTGGCCGCAGGCGGGCAAGCCAGCCGCATCATCTTTTCCGGTGTGGGCAAAACCCGCGCCGAGATGCGCGCGGCGCTGCAAGCGGGCATTGGCTGCTTCAATGTGGAGAGCGAAGCCGAACTGGAAGTGCTCAACGAGGTCGCTCTAAGCCTGGGCCGGCAAGCGCCAGTGAGCATCCGCGTCAACCCCAATGTGGACCCGCAAACCCATCCCTACATTTCCACCGGCCTGAAGGGCAACAAATTTGGCATTGCGCATGAGCGCGTGGTGCAAACCTACCAGCGCGCGGACGCCCTGCCCGGCTTGCGCATCGAAGGCATCGACTGCCACATTGGCTCGCAGATTATCCAGGAGGCGCCGTATCTGGATGCCATGGACCGCATGCTCGACCTGGTGCAGGCCATTGAGGCCGCAGGTGTGCCGATTCACCACATCGACCTGGGCGGCGGCCTGGGCATCGACTACAACGGCGAAACCCCGCCAGAAGCCGACCAACTGTGGGCCAAACTGCTGGCCAAACTCGATGCCCGTGGTTTTGGCCAGCGCGCGCTGATGATCGAACCCGGCCGCTCGCTGGTGGGCAATGCGGGCGTGTGCCTCACCGAGGTGCTGTACCTCAAACCGGGGGAGCAAAAGAACTTTTGCATCGTCGATGCCGCCATGAATGACCTGCCGCGCCCGGCCATGTACCAGGCTTATCAGCAGATCGTGCCGGTCAAGCCACGCAGCGCCCCCGAAGAAACCTGGGAAGTGGTCGGCCCGATCTGCGAGAGCGGCGACTGGCTCGGCCATGACCGCAATTTAGCCGTGCAGCAGGGCGACCTGCTGGCGGTGCTGTCGGCGGGCGCCTACTGCATGAGCATGGCGAGCAACTACAACACGCGCAATCGCGCCGCCGAAGTGCTGGTGGAAGGCGGCCATGCCCACCTGATTCGCGAGCGTGAAAGCTACGCGGATCAAATGCGACTGGAGCGCTTGCCGCTGGCAGCGACCATTGCCAGGTAACGCCACAAGCGCCAACCCAGCAAGACCGCCAGCACGGCGGCGTACACAGCCACCTCGGCAAAGTCGTTTTTGCCGGCACGCATCCAGAAAAAATGCAGGATGGCCAGACCGGCCACCGCGTAAACCGCCTTGTGCAGGCGTTGCCAGCTTTTGGCGCCCAAGGCCTTGATGGCCCGGTTGAACGAGGTCAGCGCCAAACTGGTGAGCAATACGAATGCCGTGAAGCCCACCAAAATGAAGGGCCGCTTGGCAATGTCGTTGGCGATGTCGGCAAGCTCGAACGCCATATCGAAGCCGCTGTAGCTGAGCAGATGCAGCAGCGCGTAAAAGTAAACAAACAGGCCCAGCATACGGCGAAAGCGCGCCAACGCCGGGTTGCCGGTGAGCACCCGCAAAGGTGTGACCGCCAGCACCACGCACAGCATGCGCAGGGTCCAGTCGCCAGTGGAGCGCACCAAGGCCTCGGCTGGGTTGGCGCCCAATTGGCCAAATACCGCGGCCCACAGCAAATATACAAAGGGCAGCAAGGCCACGGCGAACACCAGCGGCTTGGCAAGCTTGCCCACGCGGCCCTGCATCAAAAGTATTTTTTCAAGTCCATGCCGGCGTACAACTGGCCCACTTGCGCCTCATAGCCGTTAAACAGCAGCGTCTTGCGCTTTTTGGCAAACAAGCCGTCTTCGCCAATGCGGCGCTCAGTGGACTGGCTCCAGCGCGGGTGATCCACGTTGGGGTTGACGTTGGAATAAAAGCCGTACTCATTGGCTGCGGCGTTGTTCCAGGCAGTGGCTGGCCGCTTGTCGGTAAAGCGGATTTTGACCAGGCTCTTGCCGCTCTTGAATCCGTATTTCCAAGGCACCACCAGCCGCAAGGGCGCACCGCTTTGCTTGGGCAGCACTTCGCCATACATGCCAAACGCCAGCAGCGTGAGCGGATGCATCGCCTCGTCCATGCGCAGGCCCTCCACATAAGGCCAGTCCAGCACCCGGTTGCCCACGCCCGGCATGGCCTTGGGATCGGCCAGGGTGACAAACTCGACGTACTTGGCGCCGCCCAGCGGCTCCACTTTTTTGATCAGCTCAGACAGTGAATAGCCCACCCACGGAATCACCATCGACCAGCCCTCGACGCATCGCAGGCGATAAATGCGCTCTTCCTGCGCGCTGAGCCTGAGCAAGTCTTCCAGGGCGAACCGACCTGGCTTCTTGATCAGGCCTTCAATCTCCACCGTCCAGGGACTGGTCTTGAGCGTGTGGGCGTTTCTGGCGGGATCGGCCTTGTCGGTGCCGAACTCATAGAAATTGTTGTACGTGCTGGCATCTTTGTACGCGGTCACTTTTTCCATGGTCAAGGCGCCGCTCACCGATGTTTTGCCGCGTGACAATGCGGCCTGTTGCCCGGGTGGCGTCCAGGCTTGAGCCAGGGCTTCGCGCGCCGCCCATGAAGCCATCGTGGCACCCGCCACGCCGGTGGCCATCAACCGAATCAGGTCGCGGCGCGATTGGTAGGCAGCCTTTGAGGTGATTTCGCTGGACACGGAATGAACAAGGTCTTGGGCATTGGTTTTGATGAGCATGGCGGTTTCCTTTGTGCCTTTGTCGGCCGAGGATAGGCGTTCTTACAAAAACCTGCTGCATCTGGAAAATATGACCGTCAGGGAGCGCGGCTACAGGTAAGGCTGGCGGCAAAAAAAGAGGCGGGTTGCTTGAAACAACCCGCCTCTTTTTGAAGAATGGAACCGTAAATCAGCGCAGTCCGGCAATGTAATCGGCCACTGCCTTGATTTCACGGTCATTGAGCTTGGCAGCAACCTGGGTCATTTGCAGGCTGTTTTTTCGCACGCCGTCCCTGAAGGCGGTCAACTGAACCACGGCGTAATCGGCGTGCTGGCCGCTCAAACGCGGGTATTGCGCCGGGATGCCGGCACCATTGGGACTGTGGCAACCCGCGCAGGCCGGGATCTGGCGGTCCGCAATGCCGCCGCGGTAAATTTTTTCGCCCAACATCACGAGCTCTTTTTCCTTGGCAGCACCGGGGGTGGCTTTCTTGCTGCTCACCCAGTAGGCGATATTTTTCATGTCATCTTCGCTCAGCGCAGCCGCCATGCCATTCATGATCGCGTTTTCGCGCTTGCCGGCCTTGAACTCGGTGAGCTGCTTGATCAGGTATTCGGGGTGCTGCTGCGCCAGCTTGGGGTTCACCGGGATCAACGAATTGCCATCAGGCGCGTGGCAAGCGGCGCAGACACCCGCAAAACTGGCTTCACCTTTGGCCAGGTCCGGTTTGGCCGAAGCTGCGGCTTCACTCGCGACACTTGAAAAAACAGTGGCGGACAAGGCGGCGGCTACGGTAAATAAGGCAATCAGCTTCATAGGTGGACAAATCAGTTGATAGTGGGGGAAAACCCTGCAATTCTACAATGGCTCAATTCAACAGATTGCACCCCATGACAATTCTACCCAGCGCCCCTGTTCCGAACGCTTCTGCAGCCAGCGAGGACGCTCCCCAAACGGTTAGCCCGATCATCGCTTTGGGCTGGCTCCACACCGCCAAATTTCTTACCACCGCGCCGCAATTGCATTTTTTGCCGCCTTTGGATGTGCCTGAGATTGCGTTTGTGGGCCGCTCCAACGCCGGCAAATCCACCTGCATCAACACCCTGACCCAGCAAAAGCAACTGGCCTTTGCCTCGAAAAAACCCGGGCGCACCCAGCACATCAACCTGTTTTCCTTGGGCAAGCAGGGCGTGACTGACGCGGTACTGGCTGATCTGCCCGGTTACGGCTACGCGGCGGTTCCCAAGCAGGACAAGATACGCTGGCAACAGGTCATGGCCAACTATCTGGTGACGCGCGAAAACCTGAAGGCGATTGTGCTGATGTGCGACCCGCGCCACGGCCTCACCGAACTCGACGAAGTGTTACTGGATGTGGTGCGTCCGCGCGTCGAAGAAGGTCTGAAATTTCTGGTGATTCTGACCAAGGCCGACAAACTCACCCGCGCCGAACAAAGCAAGGCGCTGTCGATCATGAAGCTGCAGGCTGGCGGTGGTGAAGTGCGCTTGTTTTCAGCCACCAAACGCCAAGGCATCGACGAGGTGGCAACGCTGCTGTGGCAATGGGCACACCCGGGTGCCTGCCAGCAAAGCGAGACCGATCGCTGATCCGGAGCAAGCATCCTTCAGCAAAGCTGGGGGACGCTTGCTTCAAGAGGTTCATGCGCGCTTCACAAGCCCGCAGCTTCACGCAACACCTGGGCTTTGTCGGTGCGCTCCCAGGTGAACTCGGGTTCTTCGCGGCCAAAGTGGCCGTAGGCGGCGGTCTTTTCGTAGATCGGGCGCAACAAATCCAGCATTTGAATGATGCCGCGCGGACGCAGGTCAAAATGCCGATGTACCAAGGCTGCAATTTCGTCATCCGGAATCACACCTGTACCTTCGGTGTAGATCGTCACGTTCATCGGTTTGGCCACGCCGATGGCGTAGGCAACCTGAATCTGGCATTGCCGCGCCAGTCCAGCGGCCACAATGTTCTTGGCCACATAGCGGGCGGCATAAGCGGCGGAGCGGTCTACTTTTGTCGGGTCTTTGCCACTGAAGGCACCGCCACCATGCGGGCAGGCGCCGCCGTAGGTGTCAACGATGATTTTGCGCCCGGTCAGACCGCAGTCGCCCTGCGGGCCACCCACGACAAAACGGCCGGTCGGGTTGATCAGGTACTTGGTGTCGGCCGTGAGCCACTCCCCGGGCAGCACCGGCTTGATGATCTCCTCGCGGATGGCCTCATAAAACGCATCGGTCATGCGATCGCCCAAACTCATCTCAGGCGCATGCTGGCTCGACAGCACCACGGTGTCGATGCTATGCGGCTTGCCATCCACATAGCGCATGGTGACCTGGCTCTTGGCGTCCGGACGCAGGAAAGGCAGACGGCCATCTTTGCGCAATTGGGCCTGGCGCTCGACCAGGCGGTGGGCGTAATAAATGGGCGCGGGCATCAGCTCGGGGGTTTCGTTGCAGGCGTAACCGAACATCAGACCCTGGTCACCAGCGCCCGTGTTGAGGTGGTCATCAGAGGCGTGGTCCACGCCCTGGGCGATGTCGTTGCTCTGCTTGTCGTAGGCCACCAGCACGGCACAACCCTTGTAGTCGATGCCGTAGTCGGTGTTGTCGTAACCGATGCGCTTGAGCGTGTCGCGAGCGACCTGGATGTAATCGACATTGGCGTTGGTGGTGATTTCACCGGCCAGCAAAACCAGGCCGGTGTTGCACAGGGTTTCAGCCGCCACGCGCGATTTGGGATCCTGTTTGAAAACCGCGTCCAGAATGGCGTCAGAAATTTGGTCAGCCACCTTGTCGGGGTGACCTTCGGAGACAGATTCGGAGGTAAATAGAAAGTCGTTCGCCATGATAAAAAGCCCTTCAGAAAAGTTAACAACCGTTGCGCGTTGCTTCTGCTTTTTTGGGCTTTCAGCGAACGCTTTAGCAGATTTGTCCTTGGTTTGACAAGGCACAATGCGCCCATGGGAGCTCTTGTGTGTCGCCCTGCAAGTAGTTCCGTAACTCAGCGACACTGGTATTTTATCTCACGCATGATCACCCTTTTCAAATTGTTGTCAGCTTGGCCTTTATGGCTGTTACATGGCGCAGGTGCTGCCTTGGGCTGGATGGTGTTCCTGCTTTCGCCCATTTACCGCCAGCGCTTTCTAGAAAATACGCAACTCGCGGGCCTGGGCTGGCGGCAATGGTTGGGCGCCGTCGGCGAGGCGGGCAAGTTGGCAGCAGAACTGCCCCGTCTGTGGCTTGGCCGCCCCGTACCCGTGCAATGGGACGGCGCTGGCCTTGTGGAAGCGGCGCTGGCGCAAGGGCGGGGAGTGATATTTTTGACACCCCATATGGGCTGCTTCGAGATCGCGGCGCAAGCCTATGCGCAGCGCTTCGGGCAAGCGGGCACGCCTGTGACGGTGCTGTATCGCCCGCCGCGCCAGCCCTGGTTGCGCGCGTTGGTCGCTGAGTCGCGACAGCGGCCGGGCTTGTTGACAGCACCCACCAGCCTTTCCGGCGTCAAACAGTTGATCAAAGCGCTCAAACATGGCGAGGCAGTTGCCTTGCTGCCTGATCAGGTGCCACCCCAGGGAATGGGCGTGATGGCGCCATTTTTTGGCCGCGAGGCCTACACCATGACTCTGTCGGTGCGCCTGATGCAGCAGACAGGCGCCTGCGTGCTGCTGACCTGGGGTGAGCGCCTGCGATGGGGGCGCGGTTACCGGGTGCATGTGCAACCCCTGGCGCTTGAACTGCCGGCGACACTGCCCGATGCGGTCAGTGCCATCAACCACGTCATGGAAATGCTGGTGTTACATTGCCCGCAACAGTATTTATGGGGCTATGCGCGCTACAAGACACCGCGCACCCTTGCATGACGCCTTTCATCAATTCGACCCATGGGAACCCGATTTCTGCTTTTTCTGATGCGTGCGATGGCTCCTTTGCCCTTGGCCTGGGTGCGTGCCCTGGGTACGCTGCTGGGCTGGGTCTTGTATGGGATTGTGGCGTCGCGAAGGCACGTGGTCCAGGCCAACCTGCGTCTGTGCTTCCCACATCTTGATGCAGCGCAGGTGCGCGCCCTGTCGCGCCGGGTGTTTGTGCGCGTCGCCCAGGCCTGGCTGGATCGAAGTTGGCTTTGGCACGGCTCGCCCATTACCGTGCGCGCCCGCTTGAAGATCACCGGCGCAACAAACCAACTCACAGGTTCGGGTCCCGTGGTCATTTTTGCGCCGCATTTTGTCGGCATGGACGCCGGCGGGACGGCGCTGATGCAACAGTTGTCGCTCCACATCACCACCATCTACACCAACCAGTCGAACAAAGTGGTGGATGCCTGGATACGCGAGGGTCGCCAGCGCTTTGGGGCCATCACACTCTTTGGCCGGATCGATGGCGTCAAAGCCATCGTGACCTCACTGCGCCACGGCGAGCCACTCTACTTGTTGCCCGACATGAACTTTGGCCCGCAAGAATCGCTGTTTGTCCCGTTTTATGGCATCAGTGCGGCCACCGTGCCATCGCTGTCGCGCTTTGCCCGCCTGGGTCGCGCCAAGGTCGTCCCCGTGGTGACGCGCATGACCACCGAAGGCTATGAGGTGCAGGTTTTTCCAGCCTGGGAAAACTTCCCGACGAACGATCTGGTAGCAGACACGGCGTTCATGAATGCCCGCCTGCAAACCTATATTGACACCATGCCGGATCAGTATTATTGGGTGCACAAGCGATTTAAGGACAGACCCCCGGGCGAGCCCGCCATTTATTAGGCGCCCGGCGCTGCAAAAGCAAGAGGCCCCGCAGGGCCTCTTTGAAGTGCGCTATGAAGATCAGGCGCGCAAAGCCGTCAGCACCTCGTCGAGCATCTTCTTGGCATCGCCAAACAACATGCGGTTGTTTTCCTTGTAGAACAGCGGGTTGTCCACGCCCGCGTAGCCACTGGCCATGCTGCGCTTCATGACGATCGAGGTCTTGGCCTTCCAGACTTCGAGCACCGGCATACCGGCAATCGGGCTGCTTGGGTCATCCTGGGCACCTGGGTTGACGATGTCGTTGGCGCCAATAACCATGACCACATCGGTTTTGGGGAAGTCATCGTTCAATTCATCCATTTCGAACACAATGTCGTAAGGCACCTTGGCCTCGGCCAGCAACACGTTCATGTGGCCCGGCATGCGGCCCGCCACCGGATGGATGCCAAAGCGCACGTTGACACCCTTCTCACGCAGAAATTTGGTGATCTCGAAGACCGTATGCTGCGCCTGCGCCACCGCCATGCCATAGCCCGGAACGATGACCATGCTCTTGGCTTCACGCAGCAGTTCGGCCGTCTCGGTGGCACTGATCGGGGTGACCTCGCCGGCCGGTTGGGCGCCGTCACCAGTCGGCTTCGGCGCCGCACTGGCAGTACCGAAACCACCGGCGATCACGCTGATGAAACTACGGGCCATCGCCTTGCACATGATGTAGGACAGGATCGCGCCACTGGAGCCGACCAGCGCACCGGTCACGATCAGCAGGTCATTTGACAGCATGAAGCCGGTGGCCGCAGCGGCCCAACCCGAGTAGCTGTTAAGCATGGACACCACCACCGGCATATCGGCACCACCGATGGCCATCACCATGTGAATGCCAAAGAGCAAGGCAATCACGGTCATCACGATCAAGGGCAGCATGCCGTCAGCAATGGTGTTGGCGTTGATGAACTCACGACCAAACCAGATCACCACAAGCAGGCCGACCAGGTTCAACCAATGACGTCCCGGTAACAGCAGAGGATTGCCACCGATACGGCCAGAGAGTTTGCCAAATGCCACGATGGAGCCTGAAAAAGTCACCGCGCCAATCAGGATGCCTATATAGATTTCAATCCTGTGGATGGATTCCTCGGCAGAAGACAAGGGCATGCCCTGGCCATCGGCCCAATGGAAGGAGGCTGTCGGATCGATGAAGGTGGCAATTCCGACCAGCATCGCGGCCAGACCCACCATGCTGTGCATCAGTGCCACCAGCTCGGGCATTTGCGTCATCTGAACCGTGCGAGCCGCGTACAGACCGACAGAGCCGCCGACCAGCATGGCGCCAATGATCCAGGGTATACCGGCCCACGTCACTTGGGGGCCGAACACCGTGGCCAGCACCGCCAGCGTCATGCCGATCATGCCGTAGAGGTTGCCGCGTAATGCGGTTTGCTGGTTGGACAAGCCGCCGAGGCTCAGAATAAACAAAATGGTTGCGCCGATGTATGCAACTGTGGCCAGACTTGAAGACATGCTCTTGGCTCCTTCTTCTTATTTACGGAACATGGCCAGCATGCGCTGGGTAACGGCAAAACCGCCGAACATATTGATGGCTGTGAGGACGATCGCAGCTGCCGCCACCCAACTGATCCAGTCGTTGGGTCGATCGGCCGCCCCGGCCCAGGGAGATACCTGCACCAAAGCGCCGATGGCAATGATGCTGCTGATGGCGTTGGTCACGCTCATGAGTGGTGTGTGCAGTGCCGGCTTGACGTTCCAGACCACCATGTAGCCAACAAAACACGCCAGCACAAACACGGTGAAGTGCGACAGGAACTCCTTGGGAGCGCTTGAGCCAATCAGCCAGAACAGCGCAGCCGCGACACCGAACATGATGGCCAGCTTGCTGCCGGCCATCGGTTCGCTTTCGCCCCCCCCATGGCCGTGACCCTTCTTGGCAGCGGGTGCTGCCACCGGTTTGGCAGCAGCGGCCGGGGCGGGAGCCGCCGCCACTTTGGGCGCCGGCGGCGGCCAGGTGATGCTGCCCTCCTTGATGACGGTCAGGCCGCGGATGGCCTCGTCTTCCATGTTGACATTGGCGATGCCGTCCTTGGTCTTGCACAACTCCTCGGTGAGGCGGAACAAGTTGGTGCCGTACAACGTGGACGACTGTTTGGCCAGGCGCGAGACAAGGTCGGTGTAGCCGACGATGGTCACACCGTGCCTGACCACGGCCTGACCTGGCTCGGTCAGCTCGCAGTTGCCGCCCTGCTCGGCGGCCATGTCCACGATCACGCTGCCGGGCTTCATGCTCTGCACCATCTCGGCGGTGATCAGTTTGGGGGCCGGCCGGCCCGGGATCAGCGCGGTGGTGATGATGATGTCCACGTCCTTGGCCTGCTTGGCGTACATCGCGCGCTGGGCCTGCTGGAAGCCCTCGCTCATGACCTTGGCGTAGCCGCCGCCGCCAGAGCCCTCTTCTACATAATCGACCTTGACGAATTCGCCACCCAGAGAAACAACCTGGTCGGCCACTTCGGCACGGGTGTCATTGGCGCGCACGATGGCGCCCAGGCTGGCTGCGGTGCCAATCGCCGCCAGACCAGCCACGCCAGCACCCGCCACAAAAACCTTGGCTGGTGGCACCTTGCCTGCCGCTGTGATCTGGCCGCTGAAGAAGCGGCCAAAAGCATTGGCGGCCTCGATGACCGCGCGGTAGCCGGCGACACCGGCCTGGGAGGTCAATGCGTCCATTTTCTGCGCGCGGCTCAGCGTGCGCGGCAGCGCGTCGATGGCCAACACGGTCACCTTTTTGGCGGCGAGCAGTTGCATCAGATCCGGGTTTTGCGCCGGCCAGATGAAGCTGATCAAGTTCTGGTCTTCATGCATCAGCGCGACTTCGTCGGGGGTCGGACCGCGCACCTTGAATACGATATCTGATGCGGCCCAGAGTGCCGCCGCTCCGCCAATGACGTCTGCACCTGCGCCACGGTAAGCATCGTCGCTGAAATTGGCCGCATCACCCGCGCCGGATTCAATGGCCACCTTGAAACCGAGCTTGATCAGTTTTTCCACCACCTCGGGCACCGTGGCCACACGTTTTTCGCCAGGAAAAACTTCGCGCGGGACACCGATGCGCTGTGGGGTTTGAGTTGATGACGGGGGGGGTGAAGCGACCGATTTGTCCGATAGGCCTTGAGTGGTGGCACCAGCTTGCATGAAGCGTCTCCTCGTATGATTTTGGGCAGGATCAAAGTAACCGCGAGAGCTTACATCAGTTTCTTCAATTTTTAGAATGGCGACAAGTCCACTGTTTGATCCATCTCAAACTTTTGGATCAAGCGTAACCGACAGGCAATGGCGCAATTTGCCGATAATCCGGGCATGAAAATAAGATGGAAACCCAGCGCCACCGTGGCGGCAATCATTGAACAGAACGGCAAATTCCTGCTGGTTGAAGAGCACACGCCCGAGGGCTTGCGGCTGAACAACCCGGCAGGCCATCTGGACGAAAGTGAGAGCCTGGTGAATGCATGCGCCCGCGAGGCGCTCGAAGAAACCATGCACCTGTTCACCCCCACGCATTTGCTCGGTGTTTATATGTCGCGCTTTCAGCGCCCGGCGCGCGCGCATCATGCGGCCGAAGACATCACTTACCTGCGCTTTGCCTTTTGCGGCACGCTGGGCGAGGTGCAGGCGGGGCGCGGCCTGGACACCGGCATTGTGCGCACCCTGTGGCTGAGCCCCGACGAGATTCGTGCCAGCTTTAAGCGTCACCGCAGCCCGCTCATCATTGCCTGCATGGAAGACTATTTGAAAGGCCAGCGCTACCCGCTGTCGCTGATTCATACCGACCCCGGCGTGGTAAGCCACGCGCCAGCTGTTGAGTGCAAACCATGAGCAACGCGGGCCGGCGGCACCGCGTGGTGGTGGGCTTGAGCGGCGGCGTGGATTCTGCCGTGACTGCATGGCTGCTCAAGCAACAGGGCCATGAGGTGATCGGCATCTTCATGAAAAGCTGGGAAGAGGACGACCGGCTTGATGAGGACGATCGCTACTGCTCTTCCAACATCGACTTTGTCGATGCCGCTGCAGTGGCCGACGTGATCGGCATCGAGATCGAGCATGTCAACTTTGCCGCCGAGTACAAGGATCGGGTGTTTGCCGAGTTCCTGCGCGAGTACAGCGCCGGGCGCACGCCAAACCCAGACATTTTGTGCAACGCCGAAATCAAGTTCAAGGCTTTCCTGGACCACGCCATGCGCCTGGGTGCCGACAAAATTGCCACCGGTCATTACGCTCGCGTGCGCTTAAATGCCGACACCGCAAAACATGAATTGCTCAAGGGGCTGGACCCGGCCAAAGACCAGAGCTATTTTTTGCACCGGCTCAACCAAAAGCAATTGGCCAACACACTGTTTCCGGTGGGCGAGTTGCTGAAAACCGAGGTGCGCCGCATCGCGCTGGAGATCGGCCTGCCCAACGCCCAAAAGAAGGACTCCACCGGCATCTGTTTTATTGGCGAGCGGCCGTTTCGAGAATTCCTGAACCGCTTCATCGCCAGAGAGCCCGGCCCAATCAAGAACGACAGGGGCCAGACCATTGGCCAGCATGTGGGCTTGAGCTTTTACACCTTGGGGCAACGCCAGGGCCTGGGCATTGGCGGCCTCAAGGCCAAAGGGGCACCGCGCGGCGGCGGCGACCACGCGCCCTGGTTTGTGGCGCGCAAGGAGATGGCCAGCAACACGCTGTGGGTGGTGCAGGGCCATGAGCACCCTTGGCTGCTGTCGCATGAACTCTCGGCGCAGGACGCCAGCTGGGTCGCGGGCCAGGCGCCGGGCGCCACGGCGCTGGCCGCCAAAACCCGCTACCGCCAGCTTGATGCGCCCTGCCGCTTGACCGTCAACACGGCGGACAGCTTCAGCTTGACATTTGCCAAGCCGCAATGGGCCGTCACGCCCGGGCAGTCGGCTGTGCTGTTTGAGGGCGATGTGTGCCTGGGTGGCGGCATTATCTCGGGCTAAGGCACGCGCACTAACCCATGCGCGACAGCAGGCTTTCCATGTCCTTGAGCATGGTGTCCATATTTTCTTTTTGCGTTGCGTCAGGTTCGACACAGCTGGCCAGTTCTTGCGCCATGAAGCACATGGTCATGCGCAAATAGGTGCTGTCGAGCGCCTTGCGCACGGCGGAAAACTGCTGCCCGATCTTCAGGCAGCTTTCTCCTTCTTCGATCATGCGCTGGACGCCCCGAATCTGGCCTTCTGCCCGGCGCAGGCGGTTGAGCACTTCGGCGCGGGCGACTTCGTCGATCAGAACGCTCATGCGACGTTCCAAACCCTAATTGGCGCAACCAATTTTTGACTCGGGCACACCCAGCTTTTTCAGGATGATACCCAGTGGACAAAAATTGGTGAAGCCCGACTGGAACAGATTGGCGCCGACAAAAGCGGTGAAGGCCAGCGCCCATTTACTGACAAACAGCGGGCTGCCCTCAACACCCAAGGCCAGGGAAATCATGATGAACAGGCCGGCAAAAACCAAAATATAACGTTGTACGGTCACGGTGAAACTCCTTTAATTACTTGTTGAGACGATTGATGCCGAGCAGGCCCATGATGTATTTCTCATAGATGGGCTCGGAGGTGCCTTTTTTAAGTTTGCGCATGAAATATTTCTCGTAGGCAATCTTGGCCAGGTGCACCCACTTGCCTTTCTTGAACCAGTTGACGTTGCGCGGCGGGATTTGTGGCAGGGCCACAAACGCGGCGCCGGTGTCACCCATGTCGGCCAGGCAAACCGCATTCCAGGTTCCCTTGGCGGTGGCGGGTTTGCCCGCCAGGTCATCGGCGATGTTGTGGCAGATGGCGGTCATCATGCTCTCGATCATGTAGCCGGTCTTGGGCGTGCCGGTGGGCACGGGTGTCACTTCGACCGGCGGAATCGCGACGCAGACGCCGGCAGAATAAATATTGCGATAAGCCTTGCTGCGCTGGAATTCGTCAATCATGACCATGCCGCGCGGGTTGCACAAATTGGGCACCGTCGCCACGGCATCGACCCCCTTGAAGGCTGGCAGCATCATCGACAGCTTGAACGGCACCTCATGGTCCTTGACCGGGTTGCCATGGTCATCGAGCTGTGTCACGAACATTTTGCCCTGCTCGACCTTGGTGGTCTTGGCGTTGGTGATCCACTTCATGTCGCGGCCACGCAGTTCAGACTCCAGCATCGACTTGCTGTCGCCGACACCACCCAGACCCAGGTGGCCGATGTAAGGTTCACTGGTGACAAAGGTCATGGGCACCTTGTTGCGCAACTTGCGCCGACGCAGGTCGGTGTCCAGGATCATGGCGAACTCGTAAGCCGGGCCGAAGCAGCTCGCGCCCGGCATGGCTCCGACCACGATGGGGCCGGGGTTCTTCAAAAATTCTTCGTAATCGGCAAAAAAGGCCTGGGCGTGGTCCACATGGCAGATGGAGTGGGTAAAGCCACCACCACCCGACTTCACCGGACCGGCACCAGCCACCTCGTCAAACGCCAGCTTCGGGCCAGTGGCGATCAGCAGATAGTCGTAATCGAGCGTCTGACCGTCCAGCAGCGTGAGCTTGCTGGCAGCCGCATCGATGTGGGTCACGGCTTGGCCGATAAAGCCGATTTTTTTACGCGCCAGATACGGCGCAATCGGCAAGGTGACGGCCTCGCGCTGGCGCCAACCCACCGCGACCCAGGGATTGCTGGGTACAAACTGAAAGTAGTCGGTGCTGTTGACCACTGTGATGCGATGCTCCTGGGGCAGCATTTCCCGCATTTCGTAGGCGGCTGGCATGCCGCCGATCCCTGCACCCATGATGACGATGTGAGCCATGTCTTGTCTCCTGAAAATACAAAGTTAATGAATTTGACCGAGGGAAATTGACGCCTCTGCGGGCGCCTTGTTACGGCGCCAGTACAGCGCGTAATACAGCACCGGTATCACCACCAGCGTGAGCAGGGTGGACACCAGAATACCGAATATCAGGGAAATGGCGAGCCCGTTAAAAATCGGGTCATCCAGAATGAAGAAGGCACCGATCATCGCCGCCAGCCCGGTTAGGGCAATGGGCTGCGCGCGCACCGCCGCTGACTGGATGACTGCGTCCCTGAAGGCCACGCCTTGCGCCACCTGCAGCTCGATAAAGTCAACCAGCAAAATGGAGTTGCGCACAATGATGCCTGCCAGCGCGATCATGCCGATCATCGAGGTGGCTGTGAACTGCGCGCCCAGCAGCGCGTGCCCCGGCATGACGCCAATGATGGTCAACGGAATCGGCGCCATGATGACCAGCGGCGTCAGATAGCTTTTGAACTGCGCCACCACCAGCAGGTAAATCAGAATCAGCCCCACGCCATAAGCAGCCCCCATGTCACGGAAGGTGTCGTAGGTGATCTGCCACTCGCCGTCCCACTTGACCGCATACTGGCGATATGGGTCGCTGGGCTGATTGATCCAGTACTCGCCCAATTCGCCCGTGCCTGGCAGCGCTGCCGCCTGCAACTTGTCACGAATGGCAAACAGGCCGTACAGAGGCGAGTCGAGCTTGCCCGCCATGTCACCGAAGACGTAGCTGACGCCTTGCAAATCCTTGGTAAAGAACGGCTTGTCGATCACGCCCTGCTCCACTTGCACCAGTTCTGACAGCGGCACCATCTGGCCGTTGACGGCGCGCAGCGGCATGGCCAGAATCGCATCGAGCCCCACCTGGTCAACCAACGGCAATTGCAGGCGCACCGGCACCGGGTATTTGGTGTGGCCATCATGCAGATAGGCGGCATCGACCCCGCCGAGCGCCATGGCCGCCGTCTGCGCCACCATGGCCACCGGAATCCCCAGCGACTCCGCGCGCTGGCGACGCACTTTCAGGTAAACGCGGGAAGCGTCCTCTTCAAGCGAGGTATCCACACCGACAATGTCCGGGGTGGCGGCAAAAGCCAGCGCCACGCGCAGCGCCACCGCTTGCCGGCCAGCCTCGTCCGGGCCATAGACCTCGGCCACCAATGGCGACATCACCGGCGGGCCGGGTGGCACTTCGACCACCTTGATGAGCGCATGGTGGCGTGCACCGATTTTTTCAAGCTCGGGGCGCAGGCGTTGCGCAATCACGTGGCTTTTGTCGCTGCGGTGGTGCTTGTCCACCAAATTGACCTGCACATCGCCCTGCTCGGCATCGGCGCGCAAATAGTACTGGCGCACCAGGCCGTTGAAGGTGATCGGCGAGGCCGTGCCGGCATAAGCTTGCAGATTCAGCACCTCGGGTTGCTGCGCCAAATAAGCACCGAGCTCATGCAAGGTGGCGGCGGTGTTTTCGAGCGGCGTGCCTGCCGGCATTTCAACCACCACCTGGAACTCGCTCTTGTTGTCAAAGGGCAGCATTTTCAACACCACCCACTGCACCAGCGTCAAACCCACGGAAAGCAGCAGCGCGGCCAAAATGCCCAGCAGCAACAACCAGCGCTTTTTAGCACTGTTCAAAAACGGTGTCAGCACCCATGTGAACAAACGCTGCAATTTGGGACCCAGGCCCTTGGTCTCTGCCTTGGCAGCGCCGGTGTGACTGTGCTCACGCATCACTTTTAGCGCCAACCAAGGCGTGACCGTGAAGGCAATGCCGAGAGAAATCGCCATTCCCAAACTGGCGTTGATCGGAATCGGGCTCATGTAGGGGCCCATCAAACCGGTCACAAAAGCCATCGGCAGCAGCGCGGCAATCACCGTCAGGGTGGCCAGGATGGTGGGGCCACCCACCTCATCGACTGCGGCCGGGATGATCTCGCGCAAGCTGCGATCCGGGAACAGTTTTTGGTGGCGATGGATATTCTCCACCACCACAATGGCATCATCGACCAGAATACCGATAGAAAAAATCAGTGCGAACAAGGACACCCGGTTCAGCGTAAAGCCCCAGGCCCAGGACGCGAAGAGCGTGGCGGTCAAGGTCAGAATGACAGCGGCGCCCACAATCACCGCCTCGCGTCGGCCCAGCGCAAAACCCACCAGCAAGATCACCGAGCCGGTGGCAAAGGCCAGTTTCTGGATCAGCTTGTTGGCTTTTTCAGCCGCTGTCTCACCGTAGTCGCGGGTGATGGTGGTTTGCATGTTGCCGGGGATCACGGTGTTGCCGAGTTCCTGCACGCGCGCACGCACGGCCTTGGCAACATCCACCGCATTGGTGCCGGGCTTTTTGGTCACCGTCAGGGTCAGGGCCGGATAGACCCCACCTGGCGCTATCGCCTGCTCGGCCGGAGCAGGGACAGCGCCCGCGCCCGGCGTGTACCAAACGTAGCGCTGCGGCAACTGGGCGCCGGTCTCGATGCGCGCGACTTCGCGAAGGTACACCGGCAGGCCCTTGCTGACGCCCACCACCACATCACCCACGTCTTGCGCCGACCGCAAAAATTCACCCGTTTCCACGCTCAACATCTGGCCACCTGGCGCTTGCGGATCCAGCACGGAACCCGATGGCATGCTGGCGTTGGCAGCGGCCAGCGTGGCCTTGAGCGACAGCACATCGACCCCGCGCTCGCGCAGGCGCACCGGGTCCAGCCAAACCTGCACGGCACGCCGCGGTCCGCCAATGGTCTGCACCTCGCGCGTGCCCGGGACCCGCTTTAATTCAGCCTCGACGGTGTGCGCCACACGCTCCAGCTCAACGGCTGGCAGGGCGTCCGGGCTCCACAGCGTGACGGCCAGCACCGGCACATCGTCGATGCCCTTGGGCTTGACGATTGGCGTGAGCGTACCCAACTCTCGCGGCAACCAGTCCTGATTGGCATTGAGCACGTCATAAAGACGCACCAGCGCCTCGGTACGCGGCACGCCCACCTTGAACTGCACCGTCATCACGGCCATGCCAGGGCGAGCCACGGAATAGGTGTGCTCGATGTCGGCAATCTGGCTCAGCACCTGTTCGGCCGGCCGTGCCACCATGTTGTGCACATCGACACTGCTGGCCCCGGGAAAAGGAATCAGCACATTGGCCATGGTCACGTTGATCTGCGGCTCTTCTTCACGTGGCGTCACCAACACCGCAAAAACCCCCAGCAGCAGCGCCACCAGAGCCAGCAAGGGCGTGATGGCGTTAAGCTTGAAAGCCCGCGCCATGCGCCCGGAGATGCCCAATTTGGGTTCGTTCGACATGCTCATCTCACTGGACGGCGTTGCCAACGGGTTTGGCCCCGGCCAAGCCGGCGCGCACCGGCTCCAGTGCAACGCGGTCGGTGTCGCTCAGGCCCGCCAGCACTTCAATGCCTTGCGCACCATGCTCGGCACCCAGACGAATTGCCTTGAGCGCGAAGCCCTGGTTCGACACCACATAGACGGCCGTCAACTCGCCACGGCGCAACACGGCTGCAGTCGGAATGAGCAAACGCTGCGACTGCCCGGCTGCAAAGCGCACCCGCACCTGCTGGCCCGGCAGCAGGTCCTTGGCCGCAGTGGCAGGTAACTCCAACCGCCATTCAATGGTTTGCGACACCGCGTCAGCCGTGGGCAGGTGGCTGTTCTGGCTGGGACGCACCCATTGCGTGGAACCGTCTGCGCCGCGCACCTGAACCTCGACTAAAGCGCTATCCTGCACCAGCTTTGATCGCGACACCGGCACCTGCACCACGGCCCGCAATGGCAGTGGTGCGTACAGCGTCAACAATGGCTTGCCAGGAAAAGCCAGGTCACCCGCCTCCGAGAGTGTTTGCAGCACGAAGGCGTCAAATGGTGCGGTGACACGGGTAAAGCCCTGCGACAAGCCGGACTGCTTTTCGCCGGCACTGGCCTGATCACGGCCGGCCTGCGCCGATTTGAGCTGGGCATCGGCGGTGTCCATGGCCGCTTTGCTGATAAAACCCTGAGCCAGCAGCTCGCGGGTGCGGTCAAAATTGGCTTGCGCATTGCGCAACTCGGCCTGCGCCTGCGCTGCCTGGGCACGACTGAGTTGCACGCCGGTTTGCGTCTCGCGGTCGTCAATGGTGGCCAGCACCTGCCCTGCGCGCACTGGGTCACCGGCCTTGATGGCCAGCGTGACAAGCCGCCCCGAGGCCTGTGCCGACACCGTGCTTTGCTTGACCGGTTGCACCACGCCATCAAGCTCAAAACCGCTGCCCACCGCTTTGCGCTGCACAGCTACCACGCTGACCTCGGGCAATGTTTGCGCAGTCACCGACAGCGAAACGAAGGACATGAGCGCAAACAGTGTCCGACCCACCAGCGGAGAACGAACCAGGGAAAGCAATAAAAAAGACGCTCGCATAAGGGCTCCCTAAAAAATACTGCGCCGAGTATATTTGAATACCCCCACCAGTACATGAGAATACGGAATAAACCATAAAAAACCCCGGAAAGTTACCAACTTTTCGGGGTTTTTTATGAAAATGGCTGCGCCCTAAAACGGGATGTCGTCATCCATGTCGTCAAAGCCACTGGGCGGGCGCGCCGCCGGAGCGGTTGCAGTTGCCGCACGGGCGGGCGTAGCCGCTGAGCGCGGCGCAGCGGCTGCCGGACGACCGTAACCGCCGTCATCATCGCCATGGCTGGGCTCGCCCATGCCCTGCCGGCTGCCCAGCATTTGCATCTGGTCGGCGCGAATCTCGGTGGTGTATTTCTCGATGCCGTCCTTGTCGGTCCATTTGCGCGTGCGCAAGCTGCCTTCGACATAA
This sequence comes from Rhodoferax sp., assembly GCF_028689295.1. Classification (GTDB taxonomy): domain Bacteria; phylum Pseudomonadota; class Gammaproteobacteria; order Burkholderiales; family Burkholderiaceae_C; genus Rhodoferax. The sequence continues at coordinate 39,336 of NZ_JAQTWL010000009.1, read as the reverse complement.
ATCTGGGCGCCCTTGCGCAGGTACTGCTCCACAATTTCTGCCAAGCGGCCATTGAAAACAATGCGGTGCCATTCGGTTGCCTCGCGCATTTCGTTGCTCTGCTTGTCTTTCCACTTGTCCGTGGTGGCAATGGTGACATTGGCCACGCGGTCGCCGTTGGGGAAGGTGCGCACCTCCGGATCACGTCCAAGGTTGCCGACAAGAATTACTTTATTGACTGAGGCCATGCTGGTTCCTTTGAATGTTTCAGTTTAGCCGTCTTTTGCCGGTTTTCAATGGCCGTGCGCCAGCGGCGCCTGCATCGGCCAGGCCACCACCAGCCAGACCAGCATCAAGCCCGCGCACACTGCGTACAGGTCGCCGGCGCCGCCGTGCTTCATGAGCCAGCCGCCACCCATCCCGCCGGCGAAAAAACCCAGCGACTGCAGCGTGTTATAGACCCCGATGGCCGCGCCGCGGCTGGCCGGCGGCGCCACGCGCGACACGATGCTGGGCTGGCTGGCTTCGAGCACATTGAAGCCATAAAAGAACACGAACAACAACCCGCCCAACAGCGCAATACTCGGCGCGGCGCCCACCTGCGCCCAGAGCCCGGCCTGCACCAACGCGGTCAAGCCGATCGAGACCAAAAACACGGAGCGCAAATAACCGCGTTTTTCCAGCTGGAACAGACTGCCGCCCATCACCACGAACGAGCCCAGCACCGCCGGCAGGTACACCTGCCAATGGTGGTCGCGCGCCAGTCCGGCCTCGACCAGCATGGCCGGCAGCGCCAGCCACATGGCCAGTTGCACCGCGTGCAGCACAAAGACACCAAAATTCAACCTGAGCAGTGCCGCCGACTTGAGCACATCGGCCAGCCGGCCACGCGGCTGGTTCTTGTGCTGCAAGGGCTCGGCCGGCACCCACCAGAGCACCGCAGCCACGCCCAACAGCGCCAGCACGCCGGTCAGGGCAAAAATACCCACCAGCCCAATCCAGCCATCCAGGATGGGCGCCGCCACCAAAGACAAGGCGAACATCAAGCCGATGCTGGCGCCCACCATGGCCATCGACTTGGTGCGCACCACGTCGCGCGTCTGGTCCGCCAGCAGCGCTGTTACCGCCGCCGACACTGCCCCCGCACCTTGTACCGCACGGCCAATGGCCAGCCAGGTCAATGAAGGCGCCCATGCCGCCACCAGACTGCCTGCGGCGAACACCAGCAAGCCAAACACGATCACGGGTTTGCGCCCGACCCGGTCAGAAGCCAGACCGTATAAAAATTGCAGCATGGCCTGCGTGAGGCCGTAAATGCCCATGGTCAGTCCGACCATCGCGGCATCGTCCCCACCGGGGTAACGTGTCGCCTCGATGGCGAACACCGGCAAAATCAGGAACAAGCCCAGCATGCGCAGGGCAAAGATGGAGGCTAGCGAAAAACTGGCGCGCCGCTCCAGCGACGTCATGGCGGTAACAGGCTTGGCGCTGGCAGACGCCAGCGGGGCATTCACATCTGACAAGGGCTTCTCCGAAATCAAAAATGCGGGCTGAAGGGCCGCAAGCCTTGGATTGTCCCCGATTCTTCACGGTTTGCTAGTCACGCGCCGCCAAGGGCAATGGCAGGGGGGGGATGCCAGCCATCACGCATTGACTATCATGGCAGATTTCCCCTTGCATTTGGCCGACATTTTGAGCACCCCTATCCCGAACCACTCTGACACCGGCAGCGCCGTTCCAGCCCCTGCCGCCGGTCCCTATTTGGGCACAGTCATGCAGCAGCACATCAGCGTCCGCGGCGCGCGCACGCACAACCTGAAAAACATCGACCTCGACATTCCGCGCAACCAGCTCGTGGTGATCACCGGTCTGAGCGGTTCGGGCAAGTCCAGCCTGGCGTTCGACACGCTGTATGCCGAAGGCCAGCGCCGTTATGTGGAAAGCCTGTCCACCTATGCGCGGCAGTTTTTGCAGCTCATGGACAAGCCCGATGTGGACATGATCGAAGGTCTGTCGCCGGCCATCTCGATCGAGCAAAAAGCCACCAGCCACAACCCGCGTTCCACCGTGGGAACGGTGACCGAAATTCATGATTACCTGCGCCTGCTGTTCGCCCGCGCGGGCACGCCCTACTGCCCGGAGCATGGTTTGCCCCTGCAGTCGCAAACGGTGAGCCAGATGGTGGACGCTGTGCTGGCCCTGCCCGCGGACACGCGGCTGATGATCCTAGCACCCATCGCGCGCGAAAAAAAGGGCGAATTCCTGGATGTCTTTGCCGACATGCAGCACCAGGGATACGTACGCTTTAGGGTCAACGGCGAGACTTTTGAATTCGACCAGTTGCCGGTGCTCAAGAAAACCGAAAAACACGACATCGACGTGGTGATCGACCGCATCAAGGTGCGCCATGCGGACGCCGACCCAAGCGCCGACCGCAGCGACCACGACAACCTGAAACAGCGCTTGGCCGAAAGCTTCGAGGCCGCCTTGCGGGTGGCCAACGGGCGCGCCATTGCACTGGAAATGGACACCACGGCCGAGCACCTGTTCAACGCCAAGTTTGCCTGCCCGGTGTGCAGCTATTCGATTGCCGAACTCGAGCCGCGCCTGTTCTCGTTCAACTCGCCCGTGGGGGCCTGCCCGAGTTGCGACGGCCTGGGCGTGCAGGAGTTTTTCGACCCGGCGCGGGTGGTGGCCTTTCCCACGTTGAGCCTGGCCAGCGGCGCCATCAAGGGCTGGGATCGGCGCAACGCCTATTATTTTGCCATGCTGGAGAGCCTGGCCGCGCACTACAAATTCGACATCGAGCAGCCGTTCGAGTCCTTGCCCGATGCTGTGCAACAGGCCGTGCTGCAGGGCTCGGGTGAAGTAGAGATCAAGTTCAGCTACGTCATGGACTCGGGCACGTCCGGCGGCAAGAAGGTCAGCAAAAAACACCCATTCGAAGGCATCATCCCCAACATGCAGCGGCGCTACCGCGAGACCGACTCGAACGTGGTCCGCGAAGACCTGGCGCGCTTGCGCAGCATCCAGCCCTGCCCCGACTGCGCGGGCAGCCGCCTGCGGCGTGAAGCGCGCCATGTGAAGATTGGCGAAGGTGCGCAGGCTCACGCCATTTTTGAGCTCAGTCACTACACGCTGGCCGAGTGTTTTGCCTATTTCAGCGCGCTCAAAATGCACGGCGCCAAGGGCGACATCGCCGCCAAGGTGGTGCGCGAGATCAGCCTCCGCCTGAAGTTCCTGAACGACGTCGGCCTGACTTACCTCAGCCTGGACCGCAGTGCCGAAACGCTCAGTGGTGGCGAGAGCCAACGCATCCGCCTGGCCAGCCAGATCGGCTCGGGCCTGACCGGTGTGATGTATGTGCTCGACGAACCCAGCATCGGCCTGCACCAGCGCGACAACGACCGGCTGATCGACACCCTGAAGCACCTGCGCGACATCGGCAACAGCGTGCTGGTGGTCGAGCACGACGAAGACATGATGCGCGCCGCCGATCAGATCATCGACATGGGACCCGGTGCCGGTGTGCATGGCGGGCGCGTCATGGCGCAGGGTAACTTTGACCAGGTCAAGGCCACGCCCGATTCGCTGACCGGCCAGTATTTGAGTGGCGCGCGCAGCATCGCCGTACCCAAGCACCGCAGCGCCTGGCTGCCCACGCATGCACCCAAGGCCTTCAACGCCGGCAAAACCAGCCGCTTTGTGCCCAGTCCGGCGGCGGTGCGCCGTGCCGAGCGCGAGGCACAGCACAACGCCACGCTGGGCGAGTTGCAGGCGATCAAGGTGATCAAAGCCAGCGGCCACAACCTTAAGGGCGTCGATGTGGCCTTCCCGGTGGGTTTACTCACTTGTGTCACCGGCGTGTCGGGCTCCGGCAAATCCACGCTGGTCAACGACACACTGTACAAGGCGGTGGCGCGCACCATTTACCGCGCCCACGATGAACCTTCAGAGCACAGCGCCATTGAAGGCATCGAGTACTTTGACAAGGTCATCAATGTCGATCAGTCGCCGATCGGCCGCACGCCGCGCAGCAATCCCGCCACCTACACCGGCCTGTTCACGCCAATCCGCGAGCTTATGGCCGAGGTGCCGACCGCCCGCGAACGCGGCTACGGTCCGGGGCGCTTCAGCTTTAACGTGGCTGGGGGCCGCTGCGAAGCCTGCGAGGGCGATGGCATGGTCAAGGTCGAAATGCACTTTTTGCCCGACGTCTATGTGCCCTGCGATGTCTGCGCGGGCAAACGCTACAACCGCGAAACGCTGGAAGTGCTCTACAAGGGCAAAAACATCGCGCAGATTCTCGACCTAACGGTGGAGGCCGCGCACGAATTCTTCAAGGCGGTACCGACCATCGAGCGCAAGCTGCACACCCTGCTGGACGTCGGCCTGAGCTACATCCGGCTCGGCCAGGCGGCCACCACGCTGTCAGGTGGCGAGGCGCAGCGTGTCAAGCTCGCCCTGGAACTGAGCAAGCGCGACACCGGGCGCACGCTCTACATTCTGGACGAGCCCACCACCGGACTGCACTTCGCAGACATCGACCTGCTGCTGAAAGTCTTGCACCAGTTGCGCGACGCGGGCAACACCATCGTGGTGATCGAGCACAACCTGGACGTGATCAAAACGGCAGACTGGCTGATCGACATGGGCCCCGAGGGCGGCAGCGGAGGCGGCACCGTGGTGGGCGTCGGCACGCCCGAGCAATTGGCCGCTAACCAGGCCAGCCACACCGGGCGTTATCTGGCCAAGGTGCTTTGACAAAAACCGGGGCATTTGCCAACGGGTTTAGACTGGCGGGCAGGTGCCGCGGTGATTGCGTGGCACAGATAAAAATCGTGCCTAGAGGAGACCACCCATGCACACCCAGTTCGATGACCTGCATGCCACCGGCGCGCGCCGCAACAAGGTGGTCAGCGCAGCCGAGGCGGTGCGCCTCATTCACGACGGCGACACGGTGGCCACTGGTGGCTTTGTCGGCATTGGTTTTGCCGAAGAGATTGCCGTGGCGCTGGAGGCGCGCTTTGTGCAAACCCGTGAAGAAACCGGTCAGGGTGCACCACAAAACCTGACGCTGGTCTATGCTGCCGGACAGGGCGACGGCCAGAGCCGCGGCCTGAATCACTTTGGCCATGACGGCCTGGTGCGCCGCGTCATCGGCGGCCATTGGGGGCTGGTGCCCACGCTGCAACAGCTTGCCATCGACAACAAGATCGAAGCCTACAACCTGCCCCAGGGCGTGATCACGCACCTGTTTCGCGACATTGCCGCAGGCAAGCCCGGCACGCTCACCCATGTCGGCCTGGATACCTTTGTCGATCCGATCCACGGCGGCGGCAAGCTCAACGCAGCCACCACCACCGACATCGTGCAACGCATGGTCATCGACGGCAAGGATTACCTGTTCTACAAGGCATTCCCGATCCATGTGGGCATCATCCGCGCCACCACCGCCGACCCCGACGGCAACCTGAGCATGGAGCGCGAAGCCCTCACGCTGGAAGCGCTGGCCATCGCCATGGCGGCGCGCAACAGCGGCGGCATCGTGATTGCGCAGGTGGAGCGCCTCGCCGAGCGCAATACGCTGCACCCGCGCAGCGTCAAGGTGCCCGGCGTGCTGGTCGATGCGGTGGTGATTGCCACCGACCCAGCGCACCACATGCAAACCTTTTCCGAGGCCTACAACCCGGCTTATTCGGGCGAGATTCGCGTCCCGGTGGACTTGATCGAGCCCATGGCGCTGACCGAGCGCAAGGTGATTGCGCGGCGCGCCGCGCTGGCGCTCAAACCGAACAGCGTGGTGAATTTGGGCATCGGCATGCCCGAGGGCGTAGCCACCGTGGCCGCCGAAGAAAAAGTGTTCGACCTGCTCACGCTGACCGCCGAGCCCGGCGTGATCGGCGGCATTCCGGCGGGGGGCCTGAGCTTCGGCGCGGCCATCAACGCACAGGCCGTGATCGACCAGCCCAGCCAGTTCGACTTTTATGATGGCGGCGGACTCGACGTGGCCGTGCTCGGGCTGGCGCAGGCCGATGCCGAGGGCAACCTCAACGTGAGTAAATTCGGCCCCAAGCTGGCCGGCGCAGGTGGTTTTATCAACATCAGCCAGAACGCCAAAACGGTGGTTTTTGTCGGCACTTTTACCGCCGGCGACCTGCAGGAGCGCATTGCCGACGGGCGCCTGCACATCGACAGCGAAGGCAGTTGCCGCAAATTCGTCAAGCAGGTGGAACACCGCACCTTCAGTGCCCGCGAATCGCGTCGGCGCGGCCAGCAGGTGCTGTACGTCACCGAGCGCTGCGTATTCCGCCTGACCGGCACCGAACAGGCACCGGCACTGGAACTGATTGAACTGGCCGCAGGGATGGACCTGCAGCGCGATGTGCTGGATCGGATGGATTTTGTACCGCTGATCAGCCCCCAACTCCGCATCATGGACGGCGCCCTGTTTGACAACGCACCCATGGGCCTGCGCGCGCGACTACTGGCCACCCCGCTGACGCAGCGGCTGGAACTGGACCGCGAGCACAAGCTGCTGTTCATCAACTTCGAAGGCCTGTCGGTGGACAACCTGGACGATGTCAATGCGATCGAGGACCATGTCACCGCACTGCTGGCGCCGCTGGGACACCGCGTGGCCGTGGTGGTGAATTACGACAGCTTCACCATTCTGCCGCCGCTGCTCGAGGCCTATACCGCCATGGTGCAGCGGCTCAAGCGCCGCTTTTACAGCCGCGTGACGCGCTACGGCACCGGCGGCTTCCTGAAAGCGCGTGGCGCGGCTGCCAGCGTCGCGCCGGGTGAGGCCCTGGATTTAAGCCAAATCTGACCGCGCGATCCGCAACAGATCACGGGTTTTGACCGCCTCCTGGCGCGCAGCCTGGGCAAAGTCAGCGCCTTGGGCAGCGTACAAAATGGCGCGCGATGAATTCACGATGATCGGCCCGTCCTTGCGCCAACCCGCCTTGACGGTGGCCAGCGCATCACCACCCTGCGCTCCCACGCCCGGAATCAACATCGGCAGCGTCGGCGCCAGGGCGCGCACGCGCGCGATCTCGGCCGGGTAGGTCGCGCCCACTACCAGTCCCAACTGACCATTCAGGTTCCAGGGCCCCTGCGCCAGTTGCGCAATGTGCTCGTACAACAAAGGGGTGCCCGTCAGGTCAGCCAGACGCTGGTTCTGAAAATCATCGCCCCCCGGGTTCGAGGTGCGGCACAGCAAAAAGGCGCCTTTGCCGTGGTACTTGAGATACGGTTGAATGGTGTCAAAACCCATGAACGGCGACAGCGTCACGGCGTCGGCACCGTAGCGCTCAAACGCTTCCTTGGCATACTGCTCGGCGGTGCTGCCAATGTCGCCGCGCTTGGCATCCAGAATGACGGGCACACCCGGCGCCGCGCGGCGCATGTGCGCCATCAAGCGCTCCAGTTGCTCCTCGGCCCGGTGCGCTGCAAAGTAGGCGATTTGCGGCTTGAAGGCGCTCACCAGGTCGGCTGTGGCATCGACGATGGCGGCGCAAAAGTCATAAATCCTGCTGGCATCGCCCTGCATGGCGCCGGGGAATTTGGCTGGCTCGGGGTCCAGCCCGACGCACAACAGGGAGCCGTTTTGGCGCTCGGCAGCGCGCAACATATCTAGAAATTTCATGTGCCAATTGTATGAATCCCTAAGCTTGCCTTAATTTTGGCTAAGCTGGCCTTAAGGTTGCGCCACGATGATCCAGGACATTATCAATCAACACACCAGAGGTTTTCCATGAATTCAGATCTGCGCAACTTTGTTACCCAATACCTTTCCATCGTTCTTGGCACCTTGATGTCAGTCAGCTTTTTTGCCTTTATAGCCATTCCCTACAATCTGGCTGGTCATCCAGGTGAAAACCCCATGGCACAAGCACCCACGGTCGTCACGGCGGCGGCGCTGCAAGTTTGACCCACCGAACTGGTGGCCTAAACTTCAGGACCTTGCATTGATTGATCGACCCATGCGCTCTGACGAATTTCCGGACAACGACGAAGACAGTCCATTTACCCCGGACCAGCGTTCTGCCGTGGCCGCGCGCTCCACCTGGGTCAGCGTGGCAGTCAATCTGGTGCTGAGCATTGCCCAGATTGCGGCCGGGATCATGGCCAAATCGCAAGGTCTGATCGCCGATGGCATTCACACCCTGTCTGACCTGGTGGCAGATTTTGTCGTGCTCATCGCCAACCACCACAGCCAGAAGGACGCCGACCAAGACCACCCCTACGGCCATCAACGCTTTGAAACAGCGGCGTCGCTGGTGCTGGGCGCACTGCTGCTGGCGGTGGGCCTGGGCATGCTGTGGTCAGCCGCCAGCAAATTGCAAAGCCCCGATTCGATTGCCAGCGTGCACATTACCGCGCTGTGGGTGGCCGCTGGCGCACTGATCGCCAAGGAGCTGCTGTTTCGCTACATGCTGGCGATGGCCAAGCGTGTCAAAAGCAGCATGCTGGTGGCCAATGCCTGGCACGCCCGCTCGGACGCGGCGTCGTCGCTGGTGGTGGGCGTAGGCATCATCGGCAACCTGATGGGTTATCCCATCCTGGACCCGATCGCCGCCGCTCTGGTTGGCTTCATGGTGACCCGCATGGGCTGGAGTTTTGGCTGGGACGCGATGCACGACCTGATGGACCGCGCGGTCGATGAAGTGGAAGTGCAGGCCATTCGCCAGACCCTGCTCGCCACCCCTGGCATCAGCAGCGTGCATGACATACGGACCCGCAAAATGGGCGACATGATCGTGGTGGACGCCCATCTGGAAGTAAATGCCACACTGAGCGTGGAGCAAGGTCACGACATTGCCGTGGCGGCGCGCAACCGTGTCATGCAACGGCACCGGGTGATCAACATGATGACGCATGTCGATCCTTACAAGCGACCGGACAGGGACCATGAGGCGCCAAGCGGGGCAAGAGACTTCTCGCAATTGCCCGGAAAGTAGGGCCAATCGTCAGCGGTGGTCTTGAAAACGGGTTAAAAGGCCTTATCATTAGCACTCTCATGAGGCGAGTGCTAGCAAGCGTGTTGGCCATCCCTCTGAAAGGTACTGGTCACCGCAATTCAGATTGTGGCGGCCTTTGTCAATCCCCTGTTTCAAACTTTAAAGGAGTCCCCATGAAACTTCGTCCCCTGCACGACCGCGTGATCGTCAAACGAGTTGAAAACGAAACCCGCACCGCCTCCGGCATCGTCATTCCTGACAGCGCCGCTGAAAAGCCTGATCAAGGCGAAGTGCTGGCCGTTGGCCCCGGCAAAAAGAACGACAAGGGTGAAGTCAGCCCCATGGCGGTCAAGGTTGGCGACCGCGTGTTGTTCGGCAAGTACAGCGGCCAGACCGTCAAGGTCGATGGCGATGAGTTGTTGGTCATGAAAGAAGATGATTTGTTTGCCGTTGTCGAGAAGTAAAGCCAGAGCGCTTTCTTGTCAAACAACGCATATCGTATTAATTTGAAATTATTGGAGTCATAACATGGCAGCAAAAGACGTAGTTTTCGGTGGCGAAGCCCGCGCACGCATGGTTGAAGGTGTGAACATTCTGGCCAACGCAGTCAAGGTCACTCTGGGCCCCAAGGGTCGCAATGTGGTGCTGGACCGCAGCTTTGGCGCCCCCACCGTGACCAAGGACGGTGTATCCGTGGCCAAGGAAATCGAACTCAAGGACAAGTTGCAGAACATGGGTGCGCAGATGGTCAAGGAAGTCGCTTCCAAAACCTCTGACATCGCTGGCGACGGCACCACCACCGCCACCGTGCTGGCACAGGCCATTGTGCGCGAAGGCATGAAGTACGTGGCCGCCGGCATGAACCCGATGGACCTGAAGCGTGGTATTGACAAGGCTGTGACCGTGTTGATCGGCGAGCTGAAAAAAGCCTCCAAGGCCACCACCACCTCCAAGGAAATCGCTCAAGTTGGCTCCATCTCTGCAAACTCTGACGAAACCATTGGCAAGATCATCGCCGATGCGATGGACAAAGTGGGCAAGGAAGGCGTGATCACCGTCGAAGACGGCAAGTCGCTCGAATCCGAACTCGAAGTCGTTGAAGGCATGCAGTTCGACCGTGGCTACCTGTCACCCTACTTCATCAACAACCCCGAAAAGCAAGCCGCTTTGCTGGAAAACCCCTTCGTGCTGTTGTACGACAAGAAAATCAGCAACATCCGTGACCTGCTGCCCACGCTGGAGCAAGTGGCCAAGTCGGGCCGTCCGCTGCTGATCATTGCCGAAGATGTCGAAGGCGAAGCGCTGGCGACTTTGGTGGTCAACACCATCCGTGGCATCCTGAAGGTGGTGGCAGTCAAGGCCCCAGGCTTCGGCGACCGTCGCAAGGCCATGCTCGAAGACATCGCCATCCTGACCGGTGGCAAGGTCATCGCCGAAGAAGTCGGCCTGACGCTGGAAAAAGTGACCCTGGCTGACCTGGGCTCGGCCAAGCGCATCGAAGTGAGCAAGGAAAACACCATCATCATCGACGGTGCCGGCCCGGCTGCTGACATCGAAGCCCGCGTCAAACAAGTGCGTGTGCAAATCGAAGAAGCGACCAGCGACTATGACCGTGAAAAACTGCAAGAACGCGTGGCCAAGCTGGCTGGCGGTGTTGCCGTGATCAAGGTCGGCGCTGCCACCGAAGTCGAAATGAAGGAAAAGAAAGCCCGCGTTGAAGACGCCCTGCACGCCACCCGCGCTGCCGTAGAAGAAGGCATTGTGGCTGGCGGCGGCGTGGCGCTGCTGCGCGCCAAGCAAACTGCTGGCACCATCAAGGGCGACAACGCTGACCAAGACCACGGCATTGCCCTGGTACTGAAAGCGATCGAAGCACCGCTGCGCGAGATCGTTTACAACGCCGGCGGCGAAGCTTCGGTGGTGGTGAACGCGGTGTTGGCCGGCAAGGGCAATTACGGCTTCAATGCCGCCAACGACACCTATGGCGACATGATCGAAATGGGCATCCTGGACCCGACCAAGGTGACCCGCACCGCGCTGCAAAACGCAGCGTCTGTGGCCAGCCTGATGTTGACCACCGAGTGCATGGTGGCCGAGTCTCCCAAGGACGAAGCCGCTGGCGGCGGCATGGGCGGCGGTGACATGGGTGGCATGGGCGGCATGGGCGGCATGGGCATGTGAAAATTGGGATCGGATCGCGATTTTGTGAAGCAAAATTCGTGCTCTGACCCCTGATTTTTACAAAAAACCCCCGCAAGGCGCGAGCCTTGCGGGGGTTTTTCTTGGTCGCTTCTTACTTGATCGGCACATTCAACTGAAGCATCAGCGCCGAGTTTCCCAGCGCGTTCACCTGGGCAGACCAACCGGGCTTGAACTCGTAGGCCAGGGCGAAGACGACACCGGGCGAAAAGCCTTTGTAATTGAACGGCACCTTGTCTTCATAGGGCTCTTTGTAGCCGAACAGCAAGCCCGCCGTCCATTTGAATGACAAGGGCGCAACCCCCCAGATGTTTTTGTAAACACCTCCCCATGGGTAGACGTAAAGGCATTCCTGGCCAAAAGAGTTGCTGAAGAAAGTGATGCCATCGAGCTTGCCACCGGCATGTTCGCGCTCCAGGCCGACCATGAAGACCGACTTGTGTTCCTCGCTGGGCGAAAAGTGATAGGAGTACGGGCTGAACTGCAATTGCAGCTTTGGGCTCTGGCTAACGATCACCTGTTCTCCTGGCTGGGCCAATGCCATCGGTGCCAGCTGCGCCACAATCAGGCCGATGACGGTACAAATCAATTTCTTCATGAAGCTGCCAGTGAATTGGAAATTTCTCAAGTCGGTGAGTGTAACGGCGGTTTTTTTGCGGCTGGGCCTGGTGCTGACGCTGCTTGCCAGCAGCGGTTGCGCCTGGCTCGACGCCAAACAGCGCCAGCTCATTTACCGCCCCACGGCTGGCGTGCCCACCGATTTCGCGGGTCTGCAAACCGGCGACGAGCGCTATTTTGTCAGCTTGCCTGACACGAATGCGCCGCAACACCTGGCCATTTGGTGGCTGCCTAACAGCCGGGCAGATGCGCCCACGCTGTTGTACCTGCACGGCACTTTTCGCAATTTGTTTGGCAACCAGCGCAAGATTGAATCGTTGCGCACGGCCGGCTTTGCCGTGCTGGCGGTGGACTACCGGGGCTGGGGCGAAAGCAGCGCCCTAGCCCCCACCGAGCAAAGCATCCTGGCCGATGCAGAGGTGGCCTGGAGCGAACTCAAGAAACGCCAGCCCCACCCGAAGAAACGCGTGATCTACGGCCACTCCATGGGCAGCGCCGTGGCGATGGATTTGGCCAGCCGCCTGCAATGCCCGGCAGACTATGGCGGCCTGGTGCTGGAGTCGGCCTTCACCAGCTTTGACGATGTGGCCAGCACGGCGGGCATGCTGGGCAGCCTGCTCAATCTGTTCTACCCCGACAATTTTGATTCGATTGGCAAAATCACCAAGGTTCAGGCGCCGCTGTTGATGATGCATGGCCGTGATGACGACACCATTCCGATCCAGTTGGGCGAGCGCCTGTTTGCCGCGGCCAGCCCGCCAAAGCATTGGCTCGTCGTGGAAAACGCCAGGCACAGCGATCTGGATATCGCCAACCCGGCGCTTTATCAGGCCACCTTGCAAAGCTTTGCAGCCAGCTATTTGTCACTCCAGTAAAGGTATGCGTTGCAAGCCGACTTATGACACGCGCAGGCGCGCCAGCAAACCCGCGGTGGAGCCGTCCAGGCCGGTCACGTCACCGCTGTTGAGGCGGGCCTCAACGTCTTTCGCCAGCACCTTGCCCAACTCCACGCCCCACTGGTCGAAGCTGTTGATACCCCAGACCGAGCCGCTCACAAAGACGCGGTGTTCCTGCAAGGCGATCAGGGCACCCAGGCTGGCGGGAGTCAGTTCGTCGAGCAGCAAAAAGGTGGCGGGGCGGTTGCCGGTGAAATGCTTGTGCCCGCCGGGGTCTGCCTTGCCCAGCATCAGCGCCTGGGCCTGCGCCAGCGCGTTGGCCAGCAGCAGCGTGTGGTGGCCGGGCAAACTGTGTTTCGGATTCTTGACCGCGACAAACTCCACAGGCACCACATCCGAGCCTTGGTGCAGCATCTGGAAATAGGCGTGCTGCCCGTTGGTGCCGGGCTCACCCCAGATCACCGGCGAGGTGCCGTAGGGCAAGGCTGCGCCGGTCGCATCGACCCGCTTGCCATTGCTTTCCATTTCGAGCTGTTGCAGGTACGCCGGGTAGCGCTTGAGCGCGCTGTGGTAAGGCGCCACCGAGCGGCTGGAAAAGCCATGGAAGTTGCGGTACCACACGTCGAGCAGTCCGAGTCGTACCGGCAGGTTGTGCGCTAGGGGTGCGCTGCGGAAGTGCTCGTCCATGGCATGCGCACCGGCCAGAAATTCCCTGAATCCCTGGGCGCCAATGGCGATCGCCAGCGGCAGGCCGATGGCCGACCACACCGAATAGCGCCCGCCCACCCAATCCCAAAACCCGAACGTGGTGCTGATGCCGAAGGACCTGGCTGCCGCCACGTTGGTGGTGAGTGCCGCGAAATGCCGTGCAATGTCGGTGCCGCCATTCGTCTCGAACCACGCCTTGGCCGACTGCGCATTGGTCATGGTCTCGATGGTGGTGAAGGTTTTGCTGGCCACCAGGAACAGCGTGCTCTCCACCTTGAGCTTTCTCAGCACCGCATTGAGTTCGTGCCCGTCCACATTCGAGACGAAGTGAAAGCGTTTGCCCGGCAGCACGAATTCATCGAGCGCCGTCACCGCCATTTGCGGCCCCAGGTCAGAGCCGCCAATACCAATGTTGACAATGTCGGTGATGTGCGCATCAGCACGCACGTGTTCCGCAAATACCAGCATGGCGTCGAGCGTGGTGTGCACCTCGTGCAACGTCTCTGCCATATGCCGGTGCACGGACTGCGCCGGCATGGCGGGATCCAGCGAGGGCGTTCTCAGGAGCCAGTGCATCACGGCCCGCTGCTCGGTGGTATTGACGGCCTCACCGGCAAACATGGCATCACGGTGCGCCGCCAGCCCGGTTTGCTGCGCCAGTTCCAGCAGCAAAGCTTCGGTCGCGACGTCGATCCGGTTTTTGGACAGGTCGGCAAACACATGGGGCGCGCTTTGGCTGAAGGCCTCGAAGCGCGACGGGTCAGCGGCAAAAGCAGAACGCACATCGAAAGTGCGACCAGAGGCCTCAAACGCGGTCTGCAGTTTTCCCCAGGCGGGGGCGCGGTCACAACGGGTGGAAGTCATGACGGTTTCTCCTTTGACACCGGCGATCACGCGGCGAGCAACATCTGATCGAGCTTGTCGGCATCGACACAAAACGCGCGAATGCCCTCGGACAGCTTCTCGGTGCCCATGGCATCCTGATTGAGCGCAAAGCGGAAGCTGGCTTCGTCATAACTCATATAGGGAATGTCCAGCGTATGCGCCAACTTCACATCTAGTGCACGCAAAAGTGACCCCTTGCTGCTGGCCAACTGCGCCAGCAAATCCGGACTGATGGTCAGCAGGTCACAACCGGCCAGCGCGGTGATTTGGCCGACGTTGCGAAAGCTCGCGCCCATGACCTCGGTGGCAATGCCATGCTTTTTGTAATAGTTGAAGATTTGCGTCACCGACTGCACGCCGGGATCGTTGGCACTAGCATGATCCGCTTCGACCCAGGCGATGCCGGCAGATTTCCTGTACCAGTCGTAGATGCGTCCGACAAAGGGCGAAATCAGTTGCACCTTGGCTTGGCCGCAAGCAACCGCTTGGCAGAACGAAAACAGCAGCGTCAGGTTGGTGTGAATGCCGCGCTGCTCCAGCCGGGTCGCCGCCTGAATGCCTTCCCAAGTGGCGGCCACCTTGATCAGCACGCGGTCGATGTGAATGCCCTGCGCCTGGTACAGCTCGATCAACCGTTCGGCGCGCGTAAACGTGGCGCTGGCATCAAAGCTCAGGCGGGCGTCAACCTCGGTGGAAACCCGCCCGGGGATGAGCGACAAAATTTCACAACCAAAGCGCACCAGCAGTCGGTCGGTGATCTCGTCGAGCGCACGGTCGCGGTACTGCGCCACGGTGTCGTCCAGCAGCGAGCGGTAGTCGGGCTTTTGCACCGCTTTCAGGATCAGCGACGGATTAGTGGTGGAATCGGTCGGCTGGAAGGCTTCAATTTGCCTGAAGTCGCCGGTATCGGCCACCACGGTGGTGAATTGTTTGAGCGCGTCGAGTTGGTTCATAAGCACATTATCAGGTGGTGGCGCGGTCATCTGATACGGGCGGGTTACCACCGCAACGTCACGCCAGATCGCAAGCCACCTGTGCCAAGGCGTTGAGCGAGCGCAGCTCGGGCGTGTGCTGGGCACAGGCGGCGATCGCCTTCGGGCATCGCGTGCGAAAGCTGCAGCCCGAGGGCGGGTTGATGGGTGACGGCAAGTCGCCTTGCAGCAGTGTCATTGATTTGGTGCGCTCCAAGCGTGGGTCGGGCAGCGGAATGGCACTGAGCAGCGCTTGGGTGTAGGGGTGGCCCGGGTTCTGGTAAATCGCCTGCTTGTCCGCTAGTTCCATGGCCCGACCCAGGTACATCACCATGACGCGCTGGCTGATGTGTTTCACCACGGCCAGGTCATGCGCAATGAAAACCAGCGCCAGCCCCATCTGGACCTGCAGTTCCATCAGCAGGTTGATGATTTGCGCCTGGATCGACACGTCGAGCGCCGACACCGGCTCATCGCAAATGATCAGTTTTGGCTCCAGCACCAGCGCCCTGGCAATGCCGATGCGCTGGCACTGGCCGCCCGAGAACTCATGCGGATAGCGGTTGATCTGCGCCTCGGTCAGACCCACCCTGAGCATCATGGCGCGCACTTTTTGCATGGCTTCCTGTTGGCTCATCTGCGGGAAATGGGTGCGAAGCGGCTCAGCGATGATCTGCCCCACGGTCATGCGCGGATTCAGTGAGGCCAGCGGGTCCTGGAAAATCATCTGCACATTTTTGCGCAGCCCCTGCCATGCCTGCGGGCTTGCGTCCAGCATCTCCTGCCCGTTCCACAGAATGGAGCCGGAAGTGGTGGGAATCAGCTTGAGCATGGCCCGCGCCAGCGTTGATTTGCCACAGCCCGACTCGCCGACCACGCCCAGCGTCTCGCCCGGAAAAATATCGAATGACACGCCATCGACGGCCTTGAGCACACGCGGCGGCGCCCAGGGCCAAGGCGACTCACCGGCCAGTTCAAAGTGCACCTTCAGATCACGAACCGACAACAGCGGCGCAGCTTCGCTCATACGCGCATAGCCCTGGCATGACGTTCCACGGCTTCGACACTCTGGTGGCAGGACCGTAGAACAGCGGGCCGCCCGGCGATGGGCAAGAGCGCAGGTCGGGTGCTGTCGCAACGCGCTTCAACCAAAGTGCAGCGCTCGCTGAACGGGCAACCCGCCGGCAAGCGCGCCATGTTGGGCGGCGCGCCCGGAATGGCCACCAGCGCGCGGTCGCCGTCTTCAAGCCGCGGCACGGCGCCCAGCAGGCCCACGGTGTAGGGATGGGTCGGTCGGTAAAAAATGGCTTCGGCGCTGGCCTGCTCCATCACGCGGCCACCGTAGAGCACCATGACCTCGTCACACAAACCTGCCACTACGCCGAGGTCGTGCGTGATCATGATGATGGCGGTGCCATAGTCGCGCTGCAACTCGCGCAACAGGGCGATGATCTGCGCCTGCACGGTCACGTCCAGCGCCGTGGTGGGCTCGTCGGCAATCAGCACATCGGGCTCGCACAACAAGGCCATGGCGATCATCACGCGCTGGCGCATGCCGCCCGAGAACTCATGCGGGTACATGCCAATACGCTTGGCGGCCTCGGGGATCTTGACGGCATCCAGCGCCTGCACACAGCGCAAGCGGGCCTGCTGACGCGACAAGCCCTTGTGAAACTCCAGCACCTCGGTCATCTGGCGCTCGACCGTCAGGTAAGGGTTGAGCGAGGTCATCGGGTCCTGAAAAATCATCGCGACCCGGTTGCCACGAATCTGGTTCAGCGCCTGCGCCGGCATGGTCAGCAGGTCTTGCCCATCGAAGCGGGCCGACCCCGTGGCGCGCCCATTGATGGCCAACAGGCCCATCATGGCCAACACGGCCTGGCTCTTGCCGGAGCCGCTCTCGCCCACGATGCCGAGCGTCTGCCCTTTGTCCAGCGCGAAGCTGACGCCGTTGACGGCGGTGACCCGACCGTCGGGCGTGTCAAATTGCACGTTCAGGTTGTCAACTTCAATCAAAGGCATGCGTTACCGTTCCTTGGGATCGAGGGCGTCGCGCAGGCCATCGCCAATGAAGTTGAAGCAATACAAGGAGGCCGACAGCGAGCCGGCCGGGAACAGCAATATCCACGGCGACACTTCCATCACCGCGGCGCCGTCCTCGATCAGCACACCCCAGCTCGTCATGGGCTCCTGGATGCCCAGCCCCAGAAACGACAGCACCGACTCGGTCAGGATGACACCGGGCACCGTCACCGTGGTGTAGATCACCACGACGCCCAGCAGATTGGGCACGATGTGGGCGAAGATGATGCGCCGGGTCGACACCCCCATGGCGCGCGCCGCCTCCACATACTCCATGGAGCGCAGCGACAGGGTCTGCCCGCGCACCACGCGCGCCATGTCCATCCACGAAAACACGGTGATGGTCAGCACCACCAGATAAAACTCGCGCCCCAGAATGGTCACCAGCAGGATCGCGATCAACAGGTACGGAATGGCGTACATCATGTCGACGATGCGCATCATCACCGCATCCACCTTGCCACCCATGAACCCTGCCGTGGCGCCCCAGACAATGCCCAGCGACACCGAGGCCAGCGTCGCCAGCAAACCGACCGTGAGCGAAATGCGCCCGCCTATCAGGCTGCGCACCAGCAGGTCGCGCCCGGCTTCGTCGGTGCCCCAGTAATGGGCATTTTTCAGGCTTGGCGGCATGCTCATGGCATCCCAGTCGGCGCTGTCGAACGCATGCGGTAACAGCCATGGTCCCACCACACACGCCAGCGCAATCAGCGACAACAGGCACAGGCTGAAAACGGCCGCCTTGTTGCGCACAAAGCGCCTGCGCGCATCGCTCCACAGGCTGCGCCCGGCCGCCTGGTCGGGGTTCAGCAGCGCACCGTTTTCCGCCAGTTTCGACACCAGGCCGTTCATTTCCTTGGGAGTCACCATAGGCCACTCAGTACCGGATCTTGGGGTCGAGCCAGGCATAGGCCAGGTCCACCAGCAGGTTCAACACCACCGTCAACACGGTGACCAGCACCACCAACCCCAGCACCAGCGTGTAGTCACGGTTGGCGGCACCGTTGACGATCAGCTTGCCCAGCCCCGGCAGGGAAAACACGGTCTCGGTCACCAGCGCCGAGGTGATGGCAGAAATGGCCATCGGCCCGATCAGCGACACCACCGGCACCAGCGCGGGTTTGAGCGCATGGCGCAGCACCACGACACGGGTCGGCAGCCCCTTGGCGCGCGCCGTGCGAATGAAGTTGCTGTGCATCACCTCGATCAGGCTGCCGCGCATGACGCGCCCGATGGTAGAGACGTTGATGAAAATCAACAAGGTCATCGGCAACACCATGAAGCGGGGCTCGAAATTGTTCCAGCCCCCGGCGGGAAGCCACTTGAGGAAAATCGCAAACACCAGGATCAGGACGGGGCCGAAGACAAAGCTCGGCACCGCGCTGCCCACGTTGCCAATCACCATCACCATGTAATCGACGGCGCTGTTTTGCCGCAGCGCGGCGACGATGCCCAAGGCCACACCAATGAACAGCGACAACACCAGGGAACCCCCGCCAATGACGGCCGACACCGGCAGCGCGTTGGCCACCAGGTTGTTCACCGACCAGTCGGCGTAGCGAAAGGAGGCGCCGAGGTCGCCCTGCAACAGGCTCCTGAGGTAGAGCAGGTATTGCTGCCAAAGCGGCAGGTCCAGGTGGTACTTGGCCTGCAAATTGGCCAGCACAGCGGCCGACACCTTGCGCTCGGTGTCAAACGGCCCGCCGGGGGTGGCGTGCAGCAGCAGATAGCACACGGTGATCACGACCAGCATGGTCGGAATCGCCGCCAGCACCCGGCGCAGCGTGTAAGCCCACATCCGTCAGGAACTCAGTGCTTGATGATGTACAGGTCTTTCGAGCGGAACCGGTCTTGGGCATTGAGCAACGAATATCCGCCCACGTAGCTCTTGACCAGACGCGGCGAGGAGTATTGCAGCAGCGGAATGATCGGGTAGTCGTCCATGATCATTTTGGAGGCCTGCGTCAGCAGCGTCTTGCGCTTGGCCTGGTCGGTGCTCTGCGAGCCCTGGTTGATCAGCTCCTGCGCCTTGCGGTTGCAGTTGAAGTTGTTGTTCTGGTCCGAGTCGCATTCGATCAGCGTCAGGAAGGTGCTGGCATCGTTGTAGTCGGCCACCCAGCCATTGCGCGCCATCTGGAACTCGCCATCATGACGCTTCTTCAGCAGCACCTTGAACTCCATGCTTTCGGTCTCGATGCTCAGGCCGAGCTTGGTCTTCCATTCGGAGGCGGCGAAAATCGCCATCTTCTTGTGGTACTCGCTGGTGTTGTAAGAGAACACAAACTTGGAACCCGGCTTGACACCCGCCTGCTCCAACAGGGCTTTGGCTTCAGCAACGCGTTTGGCCATGGGCCAGGTCGCCCATTCATAAGGCGTGACATCCGCACCATTGGTGCCCTTGACGATCACGCTGTAAGCCGGAATCTGGCCATCGGCAGTCACGCGCTGGGCCAGAATGTCGCGGTCGATCACCATCGACAGCGCCTTGCGCACCCGAACATCCTTGAACACCGGGTTTTGCGTGTGGTAGGAGTAGTAACGCAGCCCCAGCATGGGCGAGATGCGGATCTCCTTGGGGTATTGGGACTTGTATTTTTCAAAAGTGCCGGGTGGCAGTTGGTACACCCATTCGTTCTCACCCGACTCATACAACTTGACATCGGCGTTGCCGTCTTCAATCGGCAGATAGGTCACACGGGTCAGCTGGACATTGGCCGCATCCCAGTACTGCGGGTTTTTTTCAAGCACGAGGCGGTTGTTGACTTGCCATTCTTTCAGCGTGTAGGCGCCGTTGCTCACCAGCAGGCCCGGCTTGGTCCAGTCCTTGCCGTTCTTCTCGAGCGAAGCCTTGTGAATGGGACCGAGGTTGTTGTTGCTCATCACATCGGGCAAGAAGCTCACCGGGAAGGCCGTTTTGACTTCGAGGGTCAACTTGTCAAGCGCCTTGACACCAATGTCGGAACTCGGCTTGTCGCCTTTGACCACTGCGGCACCGTTGGCCAGAAAAATGCCATAGGTGGCGGCGTAGGTTGAAGCGGTCTTGGGATCGACAAAACGGCGAATGCCAAAGACAAAATCATCAGCGGTGACCGGGTCGCCATTGGACCATTTGGCGTTCTTGCGCAGCTTGAACACCCAGGTGGTGGCATCGACGCGCTTCCAGCTCTCGGCGACACCGGGCACGATCTTGCCGTCGGCGTCGTTGGCCGTGAGCGCTTCGAACAGGTCACGCGTGAGGTTGTTGGCGCCCACCGACTCGGCCAGCGCCGGGTCTAGTGTTTCGGGCTCGGAGCCGTTGTTGCGAATCAGGGTCTGACTGGCGTGAAGTTGCACGCCAGCAGGAACCGTGGCAGCGTGGCTGGCCAGCACGCAAGCGGTGGCCAATGCCACCCCGATCAGGGTCCGTTTGATAACAAAGCTCATTGGTTTCTTTCTGTGACGTGTGCGTTATGGCAGTTCAAGCTCGGCTCGACGCAAGCTAAAAAGTGTGAAGATTATGGCGTATGTGGCCCGTTGAAAAACGCGGCTTTGCAATGCCATGTCATTCAATCGTCAGGAGCCCCTCAACCGTTAATAATCCCACAGGACGGCTACACTGCCATCAGATGTTGTTTGGCACATGAATTTTCACGATCATGCCAACCTTTTTGCGGCAATTCACTCCCCAAATACAAAAATCAAACATCCAGATTTGATTTAAATAGTAAGCGCTCTCATGACTCAATTCACCATCACCGCTCTCGTTCTGGTCTTGGCCCTGGCCGCCTGCGGCAAGCCCGAGCCAGCCCGCACCGCCGCTGCCAGCCCGACGCTGCTGATCCAGCCGCAAGACCTCGTCACTGTTCAAAGTGGCACCCTGGCGTCCGGCCCCATCATCACCGGCACCATAGAGCCCGAGCGCCGCGCAGACCTGCGCGCCGAGGTGTCTGCAGTGGTGTTGCAGGTCTACAAGGACAATGGCGATGTGGTGCGCCGGGGTGACCTGCTGGTGCGCCTCGACGACAGCGCGATCCGCGACAGCCTGGCCTCGGCGCAAGAAGCGGTGCGGGCCGCCAGCCAGTCGTTCGAGCAGGCCGAGCGCCAATTCCAGCGGCTCAAGACCCTGCGCGAATCCGGCATGGCCACGACCCAGCAATTCGAAGATGCCGAAATCCGCCGCAACAACGCCCAAAGCGATCTCTCGGCTGCGAAAACCCGGTCTGCCCAGGCGCGCCAGCAGCTTGAGCGCACCTTGGCGCGGGCGCCTTATGACGGCGTGGTGAGCGAGCGCAAGGTGTCAGCCGGTGACACAGCGCAAATCGGCAAGGAACTGCTCAAAGTCATGGACCCGAGCAGCATGCGCTTTGAAGGCCTGGTCTCGGCCGATGCCCTTGGCGACATCAAGCTGGGCCAGCCTGTCAGCTTCAGGGTCAATGGCTACGGTGAGCAATTGTTTGCCGGGGCCGTCAAGCGCATCAATCCATTGGCCAACGCCAGCACGCGTCAAGTGGAGGTGATGGTTGATTTTGCCGCTGGCAAGCAGCCCCAGTTGGCCGGTCTCTACGCCGAGGGCCAGATTGAGGCAGCCAGCAGATCCGGCTTGATGGTGCCCGCCCTTGCCCTGGCGCGCGAGGGCGACAGGGTCTTTGCCTGGCGTTTCAAAAACGGCGTGGTGCAAAAGCTCAGTCTCGTGTTGGGTGAGCGCAACCCGCGTCTGGGCGACTATGCGGTACTTAGCGGCCTGAGTGATGGCGACCAGTTGATTCGCAACCCCACGTCCATGCTCAAGGACGGACAGAAGGCAGAGCTCGCGGCCACCGCGATGGCACCAGTAACCACAGCCTCCGGCGCGGGGAGCTGAGCATGCTCCTGTCTGACTTCAGCATCCGTCGTCCGGTGGCGATGGTGGTCATCATCATTGCCCTGATGTGCGTCGGCTTGCTGGCGCTGAAAAACCTGCGCATCAACCAGATTCCCGACGTCGAGATGCCGGTGCTGGTCATCAACCTGCCCTACCCCGGTGCCTCTCCCGAGACGGTGGAGCGCGAAATCATCAACCGCATCGAGAAGTCGCTGCAGAGCATCACCGGCGTCTATCAGATCCATTCAACCGCCAGCGAGAGCAACGCCACCATTGTCATCACCTTCAACTTCAAGAAGAACATGATCGAGGCCTCTGACGAGGTGAGCAACGCGATTGCCTCGGTGCGCTACAAGCTGCCGGCGGAAATGCGCGAGCCAGTGCTGCGCCGCATCGACCCGGCAGCGCAGCCCATCATGCAGATGGCCTTGTCGTCAACTGTCTTGAGTCATGCCGAGATTTCCCGCCTGGCCGAAGACGACCTGTCCACCCGGTTTCGGGCCATCGAGGGCGTGGCCGTGGTCAACGTGAATGGCGCGCTGCGGCGTGAATTGAGCGTGCTGCTGCGTTCCGAAAAGCTGCGCGAGTACAACGTGTCGGTTACCGAGGTGGTAACCGCCCTGCGCAACCAGAACACCACCTCGCCGGTAGGGCGCGTCAAGGGGCCGCTGGACGAGCAGAGCATCCGGCTGGTGGGGCGCATCGAGTCACCGGCCGAATTTGAACAAATCGTGATCAGGCGCCGCGGCAATGAAGTGGTGCGCCTGGCGCAGGTGGCCAGCATCGCCGACGGCTTTGCCGAGCTGGCAGGCCTGAGCATGCGCAACGGCAACCCCAACGTCGGACTGACGGTGACACGTTCGCGCGATGCCAGCACGGTGAGCGTGGCAAACAAAGTGCGTGAACTGGTTGCCGAGTTGAACAAGACCTTGCCCAAGGGCACCGCGCTGGAAGTGACGCGCGACGGCGGCGAAGAAGCGCAAAGCAACCTCAACAACGTGACTGAAGCGCTGATGTTCGGCGCCGTGCTGACCATCTTTGTGGTCTATGTCTTTTTGAATTCCTGGCGCTCCACGCTGATCACGGCGCTGAGCCTTCCGACCTCGGTCATCGCGGCCTTCATCGCCGTCTGGTTAAGCGGCTTTACGCTGAACTTCATGACCCTGCTGGGTTTGTCGCTGGCCATTGGGGTGCTGATTGACGACGCCATCGTGGTGCGCGAAAACATCGTGCGTCACATGGCCAATGGCATGGACCGCCGCACTGCGGCCAGTGTAGGCACGGGCGAGATCGGCCTGGCGGTGACGGCCACCACGTTCTCCATCATTGCCGTCTTCATTCCGGTGGCATTCATGAGCGGCGGTGCCGGTGAGTGGTTCCGACCGTTTGCGCTGACCGTGGCGAGCTCGGTGCTGGTGAGCCTGTTCATCTCCTTCACGCTCGACCCCATGCTGTCGGCCTACTGGGGCGATCCGGTGGCCTTGCAGGGTCAACCGCGGCATGGCGTTGGCCGCGTGCTGGCGCGCTTCAACAACTGGTTTGACCAACAGGCCAACCGCTATGGCGAGGTGATTGCGTGGGCTTTGCACCACCGCCGCGCCATGGCCTTCATTGCCGCCTTCAGCATGGTGGCCGCCTTGGGGTTGCACGCCAAGTTTGGCGGCTCGAGCTTCTTGCCGGCGTCCGACGACGGCACGCTCGCGATCGAGGTGCGCACGCCGTCGAGCGCCAGCCTGGAATTTGCCCGCCTCAAGGTCGAGCAGGCCGCCACGCTGGCGCGCACCCTGCCCGAAACCGTGGCCACCAACAGCAACATCAGCGCCTCTGGTGGGCGCATTTATGTGGACATCGGCAAAAGCACGCAGCGCAAGCGCGGGGCGGTGGAAATTGCCGCCGACCTGCGACTGCTGATGGCGCGCCTGGTCGGTGCCGAATATGTGGTGCTCGACGACCTCAACAACGGCGTGCGCAAGCCGGTGCAAATCCAGTTCTCGGGTCCCGATTCACGCCGCCTGCTGGAGATCACCAACAGCTTCATGACGCAACTGCGACAGGTGCCGGGGGCGGTGGACGTGGGTTTGTCAGAACAAGACCCCAAGGACGAGATCAAGATCGAGCTCAACCGCGGGCTGGCCAATTCGCTTGGCATTTCGGTGGGTGATGCGGCGCAGGCCCTGCGCGTGGCTTTTGCCGGTGTCGAGGTGGGCGACTGGGTTGACCCCACCGGCGAGGCCCGCGACGTGGCGCTACGCCTGCACCCCGATGACCGGGTGAGCGCGGCCAACATCGAGCGCTTGCCCATTGCCGTCAGCGGCAGTGACATGATGGTGCCCTTGAGCCAGATCGCCACCATCACCATGGGCAAGGGCCCGGCGCAAATTCAGCACCAAGACGGCAAACGCATGATGGCGGTGTCGGCCAATGCGCAGGGCCGCTCGGCCGGCGAGGTCACGGCCGACGCCATGAAGCTGGCCAAATCCATTGAATTTCCGCGCGGCTACGGCCTGGAGTTGGGCGGCTCGGCGCGCGACCAGAAAGAGCTGTTCACCGAAATGGGAATTGCGCTGGTGATGGGCATCGGCCTGATGTACCTGATTCTGGTGATGCAGTTCGGCTCGTTCACGGCGCCGATGGCGGTCATGCTGTCCTTGCCGCTGAGCCTGATCGGTGTGGTCATCAGCCTGCTGCTCACCGGCGGCACGCTGAACCTGATGAGCTTCATTGGCATCATCATGCTGATGGGCCTGGTGGCCAAGAACGCCATCCTGTTGCTCGACTGCGCGCGCAAGGAAGAAGCCCAAGGGGCCGAGCGCGAAGCGGCACTGATGCACGCCGGGCGACTGCGCCTGCGGCCCATCTTGATGACCACTTTTGCCCTGATCGCCGGCATGCTGCCGGTGGCCATCGGGCTGGGCGAAGGTGGCGAGTTTTACCGCCCGTTGGCCGTCGCCATCATCGGCGGCACCATCACCTCGACCCTGCTGACGCTGCTGGTCGTGCCCACCTTTTATGACAGCATCGAAATCGCCCGCGACAGGGCGCTTGCCAAGTTCCATCAGCGCGCCGCGGGTGGCAATGCGTTTGTTGCCTTTGTGATGACCCTGGGCGAGGCGCTGCTGGCGCTGTTGCTGCTGAGGTGGGTGTACCGGATGGTGAAGGGCTCCCAGTCAAACTGAGTCTGCTGCTTCGCTGCGGACAAGCCGCGGCACCGCCTTGAGCAGCGCGCACGTGTACGCATGCTGGGGATGGTGAAGAATTTGCTCTGCCGACCCGGCTTCAACGAGCTGGCCGTTTTTCATGACTGCGATGTCGTGTGCAAGATACTCGACAACGCCAAAGTTGTGGGTGATGAACAGGTAAGCGACGCCGAGTTCCTGTTGCAATTGCTTCAGCAGGTTAAGAATCTGCGCCTGCACTGACACATCCAATGCAGAGGTGGGCTCGTCCGCCACAATCAGTCGGGGATCCACCGCAAGCGCCCTGGCAATGGCCAAACGTTGGCGCTGTCCACCGGAAAACTCATGGGGATAGCGCGCCAGCGCGCTGCGCGGCAACCCCACCTTTTCCAGGAGACTGGCAACACGTTCACGCCTGGCGCTGGCGGTCACCTCCGGGTGAAGCGAAGAGACGCCTTCTTCGAGGATCTCGCTGACGCGCATGCGGGGATTGAGCGAAGCAAATGGGTCCTGGAACACGATTTGCACCGCTCGCCGCGCAGTGCGTAGTGACTCGCCGCTGAGTTGATCCAGCGGCTGGCCTGACAACAGGGCAGAACCACTGATTGACGCCTTGCCACGCAACAACTGCAGCAAAGCCTTGCCAACAGTCGTCTTGCCGCTGCCCGACTCACCGACCAGAGCGAGTGTGCGACCCGCCGCAATGCTGAAAGAAACGCCATCGACCGCCTTGACGTGACCAACCGTCCGCTGCAACAGCCCCTTTCGAATCGGGAACCATACCTTGTAGTCGCGCACTTCCAGCACGGTTGGCCCCACCGGCTGATCGACCTGCAACAACTGCTCTCGATCCGAATTGTGGGTTGGCCTATGCAATAAATCCCGACCGTCATAGAGAAAACAGCGCACCGTATGTTCCGGATGAAACTCAACCAGCCCTGGAACGGCGCTGTGGCACCGGTCCATCGCATCCCCGCAACGCTCGACAAAGCGGCAGCCCGCAAACTCCTGATTAAGCGCAGGCACCGATCCGGCGATGGAAGCCAGGCGGCGACCGCGTTTGCTCTCATCAGGCAGGGCGTCAAAAAGGTTGACGGCATAGGGGTGCAAGGGACGGGAGAAGAACTCTGCTGCATCAGCCACCTCGACCACCTGGCCCGCGTACATCAGTGCCACGCGATGCGCCATTTGCGCCACGATGGCCAGGTCGTGGGTGATCAGGAGCATCGCCATTTTTTGCGAGCGCTGCAGTTCCTTGAGCAAGTCAAGTATCTGGGCCTGAATCGTCACGTCGAGCGCCGTCGTGGGCTCATCGGCAATTACCACATCAGGCTCAGCGGCCAGCGCAATGGCAATCATCACGCGCTGCTTTTGTCCGCCAGACATCTGAAACGGGTAATCATGAACTCTGCGCTCAGGTTCGGGAATGCCCACACGCTGCAGCCAATCGACGGCCTTGGCAACCGCCGCTTCACCGCGAATTTGGGTGTGACGCTCAATTACCTCAGCGATTTGACGCCCCACGGTCATCACCGGATTCAGGCTGGTCGAAGGCTCCTGAAAAATAATGCTGATTTTGCGACCACGAACGTCGCGCATCCTGGCTTCCGGCAACTGCATGATGTCGGTGCCATCCACATCAACGCAACCAGCCGCGACACGCCCACTGTCTGGCAACAAGCGCAGGATGGACAAAGCCGTCATGGACTTGCCACAGCCCGACTCACCAACCAGCGCAAATGTTTCACCTTGCTTGATGGTCAGCGTCAAGGCATCAACCGCACGAACCAGCCCACTGTCAGCGTTGAGTTCTGTCGTGAGATTTGTTATCTCAAGCATTTGTAGCCCCCGGCGCTTTTGTGGTGTCCAAGGCAGAGCGCGCTGACGCGGTTGCCGGAGTTTTGTTTCTACGGACACGGAAAGCACGTGCATGCGGGTCGAAGGCCTCGCGCACGGCGCTTGCAAATAGCGTCATGGAAAGCACCAGGGACACCATGAAAGCGAAAGCGGCCAGCAGCGTCCACCACACCACCGGGTCACGCGACATCTCGTTGCGCGCACCATTGATCATGGTGCCAAAGCTATTGGTGGTCGGGTCAACGCCCACACCCACATAGGACAAAACCGCCTCGTAAAGCACCAGACCGGAGAAGTCAAGCACTGACACGATCACCACAATGTGCGTCAGGTTGGGCAGAATATGGCGGCGCATGACGCCCGCGTCCGACACCCCAAACGCACGAGCCGCTTGCACATAGTCAAGCTCACCCAGCTTGAGCGTTTCAGCGCGCAGCAAACGCGCCAGCCCGGCCCAACCGGTAATCCCCAGTATCGCGGCCAACAAAAACAAGCGGATGTCTGCGCGCTCCAGCCCGGTTTCAAACAACTGCGGATTCTTGTCGATAAAGACCTGGATCATCAGCACGAAGGCAGAAATCAGCAGCACCGACGGAATCGACGACAGCACGGTATAAAGGTATTGAATGGCATCATCAACGCGGCCTTTGTAGTAGCCCGCCAGGATGCCGAACACGATGGCCAGCGGCAAGGTTGCAATCGTGGCCAGCGAGCCGATGACCACCGCTGTCCGGATTGACTTCAAGGCCTGGAAGAGGACATCGTTGCCAGTCTGGTCAGTACCCAACACATGATAGTGGGGCCATAAAGCAGCGATCCACCCGGCCAGTAGCGCCAGCACGGTCGCGGTCAGCAGCATGGCACGCCACGGCACCACAGTATTTTGCTGCCAGATGGCACGCAACGAAGCCGTGACGCCACCTGCCGTCGCGCGTCCGCGCAAAAACGCAACCATTAACCAACCAGCCATGGCCACCAATGCGCCCATCAGCAAGCCAGTCAGTGATCGCGACGAGATATCGCCCGCCCACTCAGCCTGCGTATCTTTGAGATGTGCGCCGCCAAACTTCAGGCGCGGAAAGTCACGCACCGGCTTGCCGTCAACGACGATGGACTCTTTGGAGAACTGATGGGTGTCGAGCGGCGCTGAATAGGTCTTTTCGAGCGCCTCGCGTGGGCCAGCCAGCACCAGATCCAGCAAGGACAGCGTGCGGGTTGAATAAGCCGGTTCAGCGTTGGCCGCACTTCCAGCCGCCGGTGGCAGTAACGACCGAAAATGCACCGAGTCGAGCACGGCAATGACCAAAAACAGCAGCAGCACAACACCGGCCGACATGGCGGCCGCGTCGTGCAGCACATGCCGCCATGTCTGGCGCAGCGTCGGTGTGCGCAGCGAGTGCCAGACATAAAGCGCGATAACCACAAGCTGAAGATAGAGGGCAAGATCGGTGGCGAGAAATACGAGTTTGGGCATGGTTCGGTCCTGCGAGAATTAGCCCAAGCGGATGCGAGGATCAGCAACTGTGTAGGAAATATCCGTCAGAATCAGTCCGACGATGTAAAGCAGGGAGCCGACAAAAACCATGGAGCGAACCACCGCGAAGTCCTGCGCATTGATGGCATCAATGGTGAAGCTACCAAGGCCCGGAATGCCAAAGAACGATTCCATGATCAGCGCCCCCAGAAACAGCAGCGGCAGCACGGCGACGGTACTGGTCAAAATTGGCAGGAGCGCGTTGTGAAGCACGTGTCGAAAGAGCACCACGGTCTCGGACAAGCCCTTGGAGCGCGCCGTGCGAACGTAGTCCTTGCCAATCTCCTCCAAAAACATGGTGCGGTAAAACAGCGCCTCACCGCCTAGGCGGGACACTATGCCAATCACCACCGGCAGCGCCAAAAATACAAACATGTCCCAGCCAGCCGAGAAACCTGAGATGGGCACCAGCCTCAAGAGTTTGCTGAATAAGAACTGCCCCGCAATGATGTAAAACAAACCAGAGACTGACAACAGGAACACGGCCAGCGCGACACCCCAGAACTCAAGGTAGGTATTGCGGAAAAACACCAGCGTCAAAGAAAAAACAATGACGACGAAAATGCCCAGAAGGAAGGTAGGAATGGCCAGCGCAACCGACGGGCCAACCCGTTTTTTTAGTTCATAGCCAATGTCGCGCCCACTGTCAGATGCGCCAAACTCCAAGGCAAACAGCGGCACTGATCGCTCAAAAAAGATTGTTTTTGTCAGCTTCTCCACCCCCACCTGGTGACTGTCCCAGAGCAAGGGTTTGTTGTAGCCGCGCTCAACCTTCCACTTCTCGATGGCGTCCTGCGTGACCCGCTTGCCGCCGATGTTCATGCGTGCCATATCGTCAGGCGTGTTGACAGCAAAGAACAAAATGAAAGTAAAAATATTGACGCCGATGAGAATCAGCATGCCATAACCAATGCGCCGGAAGATGTAATTGATCATGATGTTCAGGTCTCGATAGCGATGGAACGGGCGGCCGTTTCGCGTTCACGCCTGCGCCAGGCAAACCATGCCGGCACGATGGCTGCAATCAGCGCCAGCAGAATCAGTGGCATTGGCCACCAGATTGGCTGGTTCCATTCCGCGATTTTGCGGGCACGCAATTCTGGATCAAGCCGCAAGTAACCAATATGGTTGCGGATGATTTGTGTCGGCTTGCCATTGCTGACCCACTGGTGGTAAGCGGCTGCAGAAGTTGGAAAGTAGCCAAAACTCCACACGGCATCGTTTTGCACCAGCACAATCATCTGGTCAATGATGTCCTGTTTCTCCGGCCCATCTTCCAGGAACTTCAAACGCTCGTATAACTTGTCAAACTCAGGATTTTGATAGTTTGAGTTGTTTTCACCATTGCCGTCGGTCAGTGCTTTGGCATTGGGGCCGTAAAGCATGAAGAGAAAATTTTCTGCATCCGGGTAGTCGGCAAGCCAGCCCCAAAAATAAATCTGGATGGAACCCTTGCTCATCTTGTCCTGAAAGCGGTTGTAGTCGGTCGCCCGCACCTCCAGTTGGATGCCAATCTTGGCAAATTGCTTGGTGTACCAGTCGAGCAGCGCCTTGGCACCAGGCGCTGCGTTTTGATAGTCAAAGTTCAGCACCAGGGGCTTGCCTGTTTTGACGTCCCGCCCGTCCGGGTAACCCGCCTCGACCAACAACTGCCTGGCGTCATCAACCGAGCGGCGCACCCGCTTGCCATCGGGATCCTTGCGATAAACCACCGAATTGAAGGCCGATGGACCATCTTCACGGTAACCAAAAAGCGATGGCGGCAATGGTCCCTGCGCAGGCATGCCCTGGCCGCGCTCAAAAATCGCAATGTGCTCTTCCCAGTCAATCGCTATGGCAAGTGCCTGACGCAACTTGCGATTGCGCTCGGCTTGCGCAGGGCTGCTGCCCTTGCCCACCACCGGATCAAGCCAGTTGAAGCCAATGTACCAGTTGTTGGCCTCCACCGTGGTAGGCAGCTTGATGCCCTTCTCTTTGAATTCCTTTTCCTTCTTCTTGTCGTCACCCATGGCCACGATATAGCCGGTGCCATGATCCAGCCGTTCAATGGCGGGAGAATCGTAGTAGCCCTGCAAAAACTTGGCCTGCAAGGGCACACTTTCCTTTTCAATGTCAAACACCACCTTGTCCACAAATGGCGTCGTCTTGCCGCAATCAGCCAGGTAACCCTTCTCTGCATCGCCGGGCTCACCTTCGCACGGATACGGTTCACCCCGGAAGTTCGGATTGCGTTCCAGCACATGGCGCCGGTTTTCTATGAACTCCGTCAGCATGTAGGGTCCCGTTCCGACCGGCCAAAAGTTGAGCTTCAGATTCCTTTCAGCCATACCTGGCTGTGCATAGAAGCGCTCTGCCTCCCACGGAATGGGCGCAAAAAAAGTCATTGCCAGCCAGTACTTGAACTGTGGATATTTGCCCTTGATGCGTATCCTCAGCGTGTGCCTGTCAAGCGCCTGCGCGCCGTCAAAGTGGTACTTGCGAAAATCCAAAAAAGGAAGATCACGATCGGTTGGCGCCAACTGGGCGCGCAGTTCCTTGTCGGCCGCTGTGATTTTTTCGCCATACTCTTTCAGCCCAACGATGTAGTCGGCCATGGTCGAGAACGAGGGCGACTTGATACGCGGCGTAGCCAGGCGCCGGATCGAGTACACGTAGTCGTCGGCAGTCAGTTCACGCGTGCCGGTCTGCTTGAAATCGGTGATTTGGTGCTTGTCGGCAACGTCTTCGCGCCGCAGCGCATGGTAAACATACTCGCCCTTGTCATTTTTGGCGAAAGCTGGATGCGGCGCGAACTTGATTCCCGGTTTTAGCTTGACATCAAAAATCGTCTCGGCAATGAGCTCACCAGCTGCGTTGTCGGGTAACGCCTTGCCCTCTTTGTCAAAGTATTGGGGACTGGCAATCCCTTGCGCTGCACGACCGACCAGTGTGTAGGGTCGCTTCAGATAATGGTAGCCATAGGGTGGCTCATATATCTGGTAGGTGTAGGGTGTTTCGTCGTTGGAATACGAACTGGTTGGGTCAAGGTACTTGGGCGAGCGGTTGCTGAACGGCACGAACAACGTGTTGGTCTTTTCCGTGCTCGGCGGGTGTGGGTTGTTGGAGACTTCGGTGCAACCCAAGAGAAAAATGGGAATGGCAGAAGCCACTAACCAGTACAAAGCAAATAGAGAGGCACGCCGTAAACAGCCAATGAACCAAGTTAAATTCATGGAAATATTTTCAAGATAACGAACGATGATGCCATAGATTGAAACATAATCCGCTTCATGCACTCAGCGGTCGGTCAAACGCGGCGCGCAATGCATCCAAATGACGCTCATAGTGTCGCCAGCGACCCGATGACCGCGTGTACAGCGGTTGACGGACTTGCCAGGCACTGGGTGTCATCACGACTGTATTGGTCTTGTGAAACGCCAAGCATGTCGCATCCCAGGGTAACTCACAATGACTCAGCAGACGACGGATGGTCGGCTCAAAGTCAGTCACCATTCCGTCATAGTCAACGTCATGAATGTCGTCACCGAAAACCGACTTCCAGTGCGCCATCAGCCTCTCATACTGGCGATACCAGTGCGCGATATCAAGCAGATCAAGCGCGTACGGCATTGAGCGGCTCAGATGCAAAAAGAAAATAGACAAACAGTTGTCGATGGCATGACGCCGGGTGTGAATAATCTTTGCCTCAGGAAACAGCAGTTTGATGAGTCCAATGTTGAGAAAATTGTCAGGCCGCTTATCTGTCACCAACTTGCTGCCAGGAAACCTGGCAGCAACCTTGCTGAGGTAGATGTCTCTCAGTTGCTGAAGTTTGGACGGCTCAATCGCACCGGTCGATTCGTTCAACAGCGGCATTAGGTGCTCCCGCGCCATGGTTGGCAGCAGATCAATCTCACCTCCACCCGTCACCTGCGCATGACTAGCCAGGACTTGTTCGACCAGCGTCGAACCAGAGCGGAACATCCCACAAATAAACAGCGGCTGCACCGGTCCGGCCAGTTGTTTAGAGTAGCTCATATGTGAAGGAAAAGCAGCCACCAGTCGATCAATGAAACGCTCGTGCGCCAAGGCATCGTAACGTGCGCCCCCGGGATGGGCGCTAAGGCGACTGGCATCATTGGCGGCAGAATATGCGGCGAAAGCGCGGTCATACTCTGCCGCACTGTCCAGCGCTTTGCCAAGCCCGAATCCGAGATCAGCGCGCTCTGCGGCGGTAATGCCTGGGTTTGCAATCGCCCGCTCCAACCGTTCAATGAGAGGATCGCTAGCGCCAATTGCAAGTTTTAGATTCGGCAAGCGCGAAAGTGCCAGCGCATTGGCAGGTTCGATTACCAGCACCGCCTCGTATGCGGCAAGCGCCTGTTTCCTTTCGCCACATTGCTCATGAATGTTACCAAGATTGAGCAGCGCAGGCACATAACGCGGGTTCAGCTGCAGCGCCAAATCAATTTCCGAGAGGGCCTCGCTGGTTTTTCCCAGGTGTTCGGCCAGGATCACCGCGCGGTTGAGTTGGACCTCCTCGGGGCAATAAACGCCGTATTGCAATGCCCGACTGTAGGAAGTCAACGCCACCTCGAATAACCGCATTCGCTGTTGCAAATATCCCAAGTTATACCAACTGTCAGGCAAATCTGGCTTCATCGCCAGCAGCCGCTGATAAGCCTTGATCGCCTCTGGCACACGTCCACTCTGAAGCAGATGCGATGCCAGATTACTGAGCGACTGCAAGGTTTCGTTTACGGTCATGTTTCAGACTCATCACATTTTCGCAAGTGCCACCAATAGACGCTCTACGCATTGGCGTGTGGATTCTTCTGAAGTGCGCAAATGAACCTCTGGCACCTCGGGCGCTTCGTAAACGCTGTCAATTCCCGTGAAATTGGGGATTTGTCCCTTGATCGCCTTGGCATAAAGCCCCTTGGGATCTCGCCGAATGCATTCCGCAATCGGCGCGTCGACAAAAACTTCCATGAACTCTTCGGGCATAAACAAGGAACGCGCAAAAGCCCGTTCAGTCCGGAACGGGCTAATGAACGACACAATGGCAATCAGGCCGGCATCCACCATCAATCGCGCTACCTCTGCCACGCGCCTGATGTTCTCCACACGATCTGCATCGGTAAAGCCCAAGTCACGATTTAACCCGCAGCGCACGTTGTCACCATCGAGCGAGTAGGTGTGCCGTCCCTGTCCCAACAACTGCAACTCCAACAAACCAGCGATCGTTGACTTACCTGAACCCGACAGGCCCGTGAGCCACACGCAAGCAGGCTGTTGATGTTTGATCGCAGCACGCCCAACCTGTGTGACAGGAAGCACATGCGGAAAAAGATTGTCTTCAGAGACCCTAGCTCGTGATTTCATGGCCAGGTCAGCGTGGTGTGTCAGTAACATCAGACCTTGTCTTAACCAGTGCAAACTAAAAAGCTTGTAGCAATCAACCAATCGCCTTCATGTTCTCGGCCAAAAATTTCTCCACCCGTGTCCAAAAGTCGACATTGTTAGCCACCTTCAACCAGCCATGCCCCTCATCAGCATAGACCACCCACTCCACTTTTTTGTTGTGAGACGCAAGCGCAGCACGCATTTTTTCACCGTTAATTAATGGCACTCGATTGTCAAGTCCCCCGTAAGCCATTAGCACTGGTTGCGTGATATCTGCCGCCCGCTCGACCGGTGACGTACGCTTGAACTGCTCCTTATCTTTGTCGGGGTCCCCAATGAGCAAGGGCAACGTGAAGCGTGCCGCATCCACACGGTTGAAGTCCGTCCATGTGACGCTAAACATGAAGGATGGGTCGGTCACCCCAACCCAATTGATGCCACAACGAAACAGAGATGGCTCCTTGGCTAACCCCATCATGGTCAGATATCCACCGTAGCTGGCGCCTGCAATACAAACCCGCCTCGGATCGGCAATGCCATCCTTGATCAACTGCCGGACACCATCGGTCACATCGTCCTGCATACCCAAGCCCCACTGTTTCCAGCCCGCTTTAAACAGTTTGACACCAAAACCAGTTGATGCGCGTGGCGCCGGCATGAACACCGCGTAGCCTCGTGACACCAAAAACTGCACATGCGGGTCCCAGCGCCATTCGATCGGTCGAACCCAGGGGCCACCGTAGTGCAATACCACCAGAGGAAATGGCCCTTGACCCACGGGCGTTGTCAACTGTGCCGGGATCAACATGCCATCGCGGGTCGCATATCGCAAGAAGCTTGTTGGACGCATCCGTTCAACAGGCATCCAGGGACGTGACTGCGCGATTTGCTCCAACTTGTTGGTTTGCCGATCCAGAAGCAGGAATCTCCCTGGATCCCGGTCGGAATACGAAGACACCAAGATCAGAGATTCTGCGTTAGTAAGCGGCAGCTGTAGCTGATTCACGTGGTCCGGTATTGCTTGATCAACCAGTACCTGCACCTTTGCCAGTGCATCATCAATCCAGTAGGTTGACGGCCGATCAGCATCGTAGTCAACACCCAAAAGACGAGCGCCGTCCGGGCTGAACCGCAGGCCACCGGTCACGTCAAATCCTTTAATTGCAAAGACCGGTTGGGATTCAAGTGCGCCTGTCTTGGCATCAAATCCATAGATGGCTGCCGTATCGGATCCCGCATATGCACTGACGTATAGCTTTCCAGCAACATCAAATGCCAGTGGCACCACCGCTGCCGTTGGTTCAGCTGGACCAAACTTGAAAATCACACGCCAAGGTGCCTGCTCAGAATCGCGCAGATACACGCTGGTGGTGTCTTCGACTGTCACAGTCGCTGCACGCACAATGTTTGACCTGTCAATGACCCATGACTGAGTATTTGCCGGGCCGCCCAAGGTCATCAAGGTGCTACGACCAGTTGCAGTATTTAGCCTGTAAAGATTGCTGGCAAAACGGCCTTTACCCTGAAAAGACGGCACCTCAACCACCACATCATCTGTGGGCAATCCACCTGCCAACGCACGGCCATGCAAACTGGTTCCCGCAGGGAGCAACTTTTCTCCCTCGGTCAACAGACTGCGTTCAACCATAGATTTGAAGTTACTGCCATCGCGATCAATGACAAACAGACCGCTACCGACCTGGTCACCCCCGCCGCGCTCTCTGTCAATCATTGTGAAAATGAGTCTCTCATTGTTCACCCATGACAAACTCGCTACGTCACCATCTGTAAAGCTGGTAACGATCAGAGGTTTTCTGGTGGCCACATTCACCACCGTGATGTTGATCCGGTCCTTGTACTCGCGAAGCGCGGCTATGTTGCGGCCGTCAGGCGACAAACGCAGTGAAGACAGCTGAGGCGCGCGAAAGAAGCTCTTGATGTCCAATACAGCGACAGGTGCCGCTTCGTCCGCCCATGCAAACGGTGATAAGGCAGGCCCCAAAAATGCAGTGGCTACGACAGAACGGCGGCTGATTGTGGGAAGTGATGAAATCATGGTTTGAAATGAAAATGGACGGATGATGCTGGGCTTGATCTGTCACCCCTGAAAAAAAGGCGCCCTTTCGGGCGCCCTGATTTGAAAGTCACCCAATCTCACTTGAAAGTGTACTTTGCCCCGGCGTAAAAGAAACGGCCACGGGCAGTGTACAACTCAGCAAAACCCATTTGGCTATAGCTGTTGCTGCTCACATTCTGGATACTGAAAGGTGGCTCACGATCCATCAGGTTCTTGATACCAAAGGTCAATTCCAGATTTTTATAACCAGAATACTGCGTCACCACATCAAGCTCCGTGAAGGATGAAACCCGACGCGTCGTCGCATTGGCTTCGATGGGCTGCTCCGTGTCCAAGAATCCCCCCACTGTCTTCAACGTACCACCAAACGTCCAAGGACCAGTTTCGGTAGTCACATTCATCGCATTGCGATAAACCGGCGTTGCATAGGTATCAGAAAATTCTGCCCACGGGTCCGCATCCGTTGAGCGCGTTTTGTTGGTGGTGTAGTAAGTTAACAGGTTCCGAATCGTCACGTTACCAATGGGTGTGCCGCCGAGGCGCCAACGGGCATCGATATCAATCCCCGCCGTCTCGCGCTGAGCGATATTCTGCAAATTGGTAAAGATAGATGTCTTGGGTCCAACCCTGGTATACAGCCCTTCCTCAATAGCAGAGGTAATGGTTGGGGAAGAAATCGAGTCGCTCATCTGAATCTTCCACCAATCTACACTGGCGTTGAAGTTTTTCGCCAATTCAAACACCATACCCAAATTAAGTGTCTTGCCTATCTCCGGCTTCAGATCCGGATTGGAACCATTGACCTGATAGGCTGAGTAAAAGCATTCACCATTTGCATCCAAAGGCACACCCAGGATTTGGCATGAAGCAGGATCAGTGATGTTGGTCGCGCCTTCCTCTTGTGCACCGTACAACTGCTTCAGCACCGGTGCGCGAAAGCTCTTGGTGTATGAACCACGAAATGCCAATTCGGGCATTGCAGTCCACTTCACACCAATTTTCGGACTGGTGGCATTGGTGCTGCCGTATTTGTCATAACGGATTGCCGCCTGCCCTTCAATTGTCTTGCTAACTGGAACAGACAACTCACCATAAACAGCTTGATAAGTACGTGACGCATCCACTGCCGCCTGCGCGATGCTACCAACCACTTCACCCTTTTGGGTTAATTCATCCGGCGTGTCCGTCAGGGTTTCACGGTTTGCACTGACACCAACCGCAAAACGCAGCGTGCCGGCAGGCAACTGCATGACATCACCACTCAGTTGGGCATTCAAACTGTCCAGTTTGGACACGCCTTCACGCACTGGATAGACTCGCAGGCTTTGCACCAAGGCTGGATCGTTGGCGCCAGAAGTTGGGTCGATCGACCCATCGGACGTTGCAACCAGCCATTTGTTGTAATCAAAGTAATTGGAATCACTGTTGGTGACCTTGCTCTCGCCATGGTTGTAGCTGACCTTCCAGTCATAATTTCCTACGGTTCCATCCACACCAAGCGCGGTGTTAAAAAAGTCGGATTTACGATCAGTGGTGCGAGGCCCGCCTTGCATGAAACGTCCAGCGATATAAATACTTCCGTCCCCAATATCATAGGGTTGCTGGGCTGGGTCGGTGATCGGGACAATGAAATAGTCAGGCACAGGGTGTGCCTCAAAATGGTCCTTCGATGTGGAATAAGTGAACTCAGCAAACGCTTTAGTGGTTGGCGTTAGTTGTACCGTACCGATTGCCAAAGCACTCACCCGGTCTGCACCGTTGTATGCCGTCAGGACGCTCTTGTTAAAGTCATAACGACAGATATTGCCCGCACCGGTATCTTCTGGTGCGCAAGCGGTGTACGGCAACCCGACAAAATTGCCGGTATTAGGATCAAGCACATTGCCGGCCGGCGCAAAGCCACTACGGCGATCCGGGCCACCAAATGCCTGAAAGTTTACCGAACTGGAAATATCGCGATCCTTGCGATAAATAGGATCACGCTTGAACACATCAAGCCCAAACAAAACGTTGTAACGGTCTTTGGTCAAATCCCCAAAACCTGCGGAAAGACCAAAACGCTTTTCGGCCCCATCGCTACGACTGCTTGTGCCAAGGTTGGCGGTTACTTCAATACCCTGATAGTCATTCTTGGTGATAAAGTTGACCACACCAGCCACAGCATCCGCACCGTAGATAGCTGAGCCGCCATCCTTGAGAATTTCGATGCGTTCAATTGCCCCAATAGGCAGTGAGTTGATGTCGAAGGCTGCACCGGCTCCAGAGGAATCATAAAGCGCATTGACGGGCAAACGGCGTCCATTGAGCAAGACCAGAACCTGGCTATCGCTCAGCCCACGCATACGGACGCTGGCCGTTCCGGAGCCCGCTGGCGAATTGGAAGAAAGTTCACCTTGGTCAAAAATATCGATGGAGGGAATGTTATGCAACAACTCATTGACCGAAGTGGCGCCGGAGCGAGCAATCTCCTTGCGGGTCACGATTTCGACTGGCGCTGGGCCCTCGACATTGGTGCGCTTGATAGCTGAGCCGGTCACTTCGACACGCTCCAGCGTGGTGTCGCTCTGAGCAAGCGCAGCGCCAGACACAAAGGCCAGTCCGCCATACGCAACGATCAATGCCCGAGCCACCGAAGTCGGTTTGAAAATATATCTACCTGAGCTGGAATGCATCATGAGTTACCTTTAAAGATCTAGAACACAAAGCAATTCAAATTCACGCCAAAATTGGCTACAGGTCACCACCCGTCGACAACCTGCATTTGTGTCGGTGTTGTGACTATAAAGTAACAAAATGTGAAGTTGGGTAAGGACTTACCCATAAATTCATGACTGTGGCTCAAATACATCGCGTATTTCAGATACCTGAGTCAATGAGTAGGTTGTTTCAGTTAACTCTACAGCACGCACACCGCTACCATTGCGCATCTGCAGCGCTACGGTCAAATGGAAACTCACAGCCGATTCAAAGGTGAACCAAGATAATTGATCATCAATTGTCCTTCACCTCCCTGAAACTTACTCCACCTTGAAATTGAATTCCTGCGTGGCAATCACATCGCCACCATCGGTGACGCAGGTGTACTGCATCATGGCTGCCTTGACTGCGGCATGGAACACGCGCGGACCCGACAGGATGGTCACATCCACAATGCTGCCACCCT
>NZ_JAQTWL010000022.1 GCF_028689295.1 Rhodoferax sp. | reverse complement strand
GTGGGTGCGCCGGGTCGAATATCTGGCAAGGTCTGGTTCTTTGAGCATGGTGTGCACGATCGGTTACGTGCACACGATCTTGCGAGATCTGAGCGCTCAATTCAAGATGGGTTTGCTGGGCGCTTACTCTCGTAATCCGTAGGTCGAGAGTTCGAATCTCTCAGTTCCCACCACCCAATTCAGAGGGAAACAAGCTGTCATGGTTTGTTTCCCTTTTCGTTTGGCGACGTCAAAGCGTCGCCTCGAAGTGCATTATCGAGCCGACCGGCAGCGCGTTGCAGTCACATGGCCAATTTTCTCGAAACGCGCAGTCAGAGAGGCCTTCGCGTATGCTTTTGTCGGCACAATCGACTCTGCATTTTGTAAACGTGTGTTCCCATGTTTTTGAGTACCCAGGTCCGTTTGACATCTATTGACCAGTTCGAGTCAGAGTTCGCCTGCAAGATCACCTCACTGCCAATAAACGTGGCGCTTATTGGCTGGTCTGCAGGACAGCAATGCTGGAAGATCGCGCCAGAATCCGTTTTCCGGCATCCTGTTTTCCAGGATCGCGCACCATCAACCCTGCTTTTTCTTCAAAACGCGCTGCTAGCCAGATTGGGAAGTCGTGCCTTTTGGACGCTCTATTGCTTTGACGACGGCTGGAGAGAACGTAACACCTACTCAAAAAACTACAGATGGGTCTATCCACCCAAGCAGGATGGCAAGGCTGAGTGGCGTGGCGAGCCAGGCGAGATACCACTGTTAAGCCAAAAAACATTCAGAATCGCCTGTTATGACGCCCACCA
This sequence comes from Rhodoferax sp., assembly GCF_028689295.1. GTDB lineage: Bacteria > Pseudomonadota > Gammaproteobacteria > Burkholderiales > Burkholderiaceae_C > Rhodoferax. The sequence goes on along the minus strand of NZ_JAQTWL010000022.1, from coordinate 30,987 downwards.
GGGAGATCCCAGTGCACTGCTGCTACCCGAGTCGCATTACCTGTCCAGAAACAACTATTGCAACATGTTTTCGGACATAGAACGTCACTCGGTCGCATGGAACGCCAAGCTTGGTCGCGCGATCTATTGCGGTGGCCAGCATGGCGAATGTGCAAACTACTTTCCCCCAAGCGTGGAAAGAAGAGAACATCCCAGGGCTTACCTCGAAAGCTTCGTCAAGGAAAACGGACTACCGGTCGAGGTTCATTTGGGTCACAACGTTTCGCAAAGCGAGCAGCTCAAGTACAAATACATCCTTGACGTTGACGGATATGTTCGCACGTGGGATGCCTGGGCCTGGAAGATGCGAAGTGGCTCTGTGATTCTTTCCCAGGACTCTGTATGGGATTCCTTTTTTACCCGCCTTTTCCAGGCTTGGGTTCACTATGTTCCAGTTGCCAATGATTTTTCCGACCTGCAGGAAAAACTGCTCTGGTGCCTAGAACATGACAGCGACTGCAGGCAGATGGCGCAGCAGGCCGACAGTCGAGCCCGCGAGGTCTATTCGTTAGCCAACGTGGCGGCGACGTTCTCACAAGATTTTCTGGAAAGAACCTGACCGCAAATCCGCTCGAACTCTTGCATGGCAATCAGCGTGTGTTGGTAACGTTCGCGCCAACCCATCACAACTGATCAAGCCAGATGGAAACATCCTCAAGACGCGAATACCGTATGGAGCGCATCGGCACGACCGCCTTGATGCTTTCGAGAAAAGCGGTGAATGCCCTGGCAGAGCTCCTTCATCAGGTCCGTCGCCGACCTGCTGCGCGGTGACTACAAGCAGTCCGAATAAGGCAAGGTCACGGGTGTTGCACGGTCCTCCGCACGAAGATCGGCATGAATCAACCCGATTTGGTGCATATTTTTCCAGCCGACTGAATCTAGCCCTCTGTTGACTCATTCAACAGCTTGGATTCAAAGATGCGGGTGGCACATGTTTTGCTTTGAATGAGTTGTACCGCTTCAAAACGGTATGCCGATTGGCAACAACCTTTTCAATGCAACTGGAGCTCCCCTCATGACGCTGATTCGCCGCAAATTTCTTTCTACTGCCGCCATTACGGGAGGTGTGTTGGGCACCCCCGCCCTGGTGCATGCACAGACCAAGCCCGTTTTCAACTGGAAAATGACCAGCGCCTATCCCAAGGGCTCCCCTTTCTATTTTGACGGCCCCGGCAGCGCCACCGACCTGGCCAAACGCATCAAGGAGATGTCAGACGGACGGCTCAACATTCAGGTGTTTGGCGCCGGCGAACTGGTTCCGGCCTTTGAAGGCTTTGATGCGGTGCGCGCTGGCACCGTGGAAATGAACCATGCCAACAGCTATTTCTGGACCGGCAAGACCTTTGCCGCCCAGTATTTCACCGCAGTCCCATTCGGCTTGAACTTTCAGGGTGTCAACGGCTGGCTGTACGACGGCGGCGGCATTGACCTGTGGAACGAAGTCTATGCACCATTTGGCATGGTGGCCATGCCTTGCGGCAACACCGGCGTGCAAATGACGGGCTGGTTCAAAAAAGAGATCAAGTCGGTGGCTGATCTCAAAGGCCTGAAGATGCGCATTCCGGGCCTGGCGGGCAAGGTGTACGCCAACCTGGGCGTCGATGTGAAAGTATTGCCGGGCGGTGAAATCTTTCCGGCGCTGGAACGCGGTGTGATTGATGCCGCCGAATTTGTCGGTCCGTACCAGGACCGGCGCCTGGGGCTGCACAAGGCGGCCAAGTATTACTACACCACGGGTTGGCACGAGTCTGCCACCGTGTCCGAGTTGCTGATCAACAAGGCTGCCTGGCTAAAGCTTCCCAAAGACCTGCAGACCATTGTGCAAAATGCGGCCGCCGCCTGCAATGTGATCAGCGAAGCCTGGTGCCAAAGAAACAACGCTGAGGCCATGGAAGACCTGGTCAAGAACCAGAAGGTCATCGCCCGGCCCTTGCCCGACAGTGTCATCAAGGCGCTGCGCGCCGAGACCGGCAAAGTGTTGGCCGAGGCGGTCGCCAAAGACCCTCTGACCAAAAAAGTCCATGACTCCTACATGGCCTACATGGCCAAATACCAGGCCTGGGCCGAAGTCAGCGAAGGCGCTTACCACAACACCGTGCTGCGCGGTTAAGCGCGGGGATTCACGACCATGCATAAGGCGATCACACGCGCCATGGTTGGCATTGAATCGTTCATCGACATGATCGGAAAGGCCACCGCGTGGGTGGCCCTTTTCATGATTTCCTTGGTCGCCTTCAATGTCATCCTGCGCTATTCGTTGAGTTTGGGCTCGGTATGGGCGCAAGAACTGGAGTGGCATTTGCTGGCGGCACTCATCCTGCTGGGCATGAGCCACTCTTTGCAGCGCGGCGATAACGTTCGGGTGGACTTGTTCTATGCCAATTACACCCGCCGGACTAAGTTTGCGGTGGACGTGGTGTCAGTGCTGCTGATCACCCTGGTGGCCCTGCTCTTCGTCTATTTGTCTTTCGCTTATGTGGCCCAGTCGTATGACATCAACGAGCTGTCTCCCGACCCGGGCGGGATCCCCTACCGCTGGGTCGTGAAGTCGCTGATTCCAGTGGGTTACGGGTTGTTGGTGTTGCAGTCGCTGGGGCAACTCATGCGCATCGTGCACACCCATGAAGCACCCGAGGAGTTTGAACATGTTTGAACCCCAGACCTACGCCATCTTCTTGCTGGTCGGGTTTTTCATCCTGCTGATGATCGGCATCCCGGTAGCCACCAGTCTGGCCACTGTCGGTTTTGTCTTTGGTTACCTGGGTTTTGGCGACTCGCTGTTCAACCTGCTGCCGTCCCGCTTTTACGGCATTGTGGCGGGCTACCAATGGATGGCAATTCCGCTGTTTGTGTTCATGGGCGTGATGCTGGAAAAGTCGCGCCTGGCCGATGATCTGCTCGATGTCATGGGCCACATGGCCGGTGGTTTGCGCGGCGGCATGGGCATCGGCATTGTGTTGTTCGGCATCCTGATGGGTGCCACCACCGGCATCGTGGGAGCGACCGTGATCACGCTGGGACTGCTGGCGCTGCCGACCCTGGTGAAGCGGGGTTACGACAAAAGCCTGTCTTGCGGCGTGATTTGTGCCTCGGGCTGCCTGGGACAAATCATTCCACCCAGCCTGATCCTGATTTTGCTCTCCGACATCATGCAGTTGTCGGTGGGCACGCTGTTTGCGGCTGCGGTCGGACCGGGTTTGCTGCTCGCCGGCGTTTACATCGTTTATCTGCTGGTGCGCGGCTGGCTCGACCCCGAGTCCATGCCGCCCATCCCGCTGGCCGAGCGTGATGCCGTGTCTGGCCGGGAACTCGGCATCCGGTTCATCAAAGTGGTGGTGCCACCGATCATGCTGGTCGTGGCGGTGCTGGGCTCGATTGTGGGCGGCATTGCGGCCCCGACCGAGGCCGCCTCCATGGGCGCCGTGGGTGCCGTGATCATTACCATGCTGTCGGGTCGCTTTACCTGGCAAAAACTGTATGAGGTGGCGCTGGAGACCAGCAAGATCACCGCCATGATGATGTTCATCCTGATGGCGGCCCAGGTGTTCGCGCTGTCCTTTCGCGGACTGCATGGCGAAGACCTGATTTCAAGAATGTTCGAGATGCTGCCTGGTGGTGTCAACACCGCCGTCTGGTTCATGATGCTGATGATCTTCTTGCTCGGGTTTTTCATCGAGTGGATCGAGATCAGCTACATCGCGGTGCCGCTGTTTTTACCGATCCTGCTGTCACAGGGGGTTGACCCGATCTGGCTGGCCATGCTGATCACCCTGAACCTGCAATCGTCGTTTTTGACGCCGCCATTTGGCTGGGCGCTGTTTTACCTCAAAGGGGTTGCGCCCATTGGTATTTCCATCAAAGACATCTACAAAGGGGTAGTGCCGTTCATCGCCATGCAGGCTGTCGCGCTGGTGATAGTTTTCATGTTCCCGCAAGTCGCCCTGTGGCTGCCCAAGGCAATTGGATGGTAAGCTCGTTCTGACTTGATCAATTGGAGACCTTGAATGATTCACACGCTCACCGCCCTGGGCGGCATGCACGTTGCCCCGCACCACCTGGCCGCCCAGGCGGGCCGCGACGTGTTGCGCGAAGGAGGCAACGCCGTGGAGGCGATGGTGGCCGCCGCAGCGGCAATTGCCGTGGTGTATCCGCACATGAACACCATCGGCGGTGACGGTTTTTGGCTGATTCAGGAGCCTGGTAAAACCCCGGTAGCCATTGATGCCTGCGGCCCGGCTGCCGGTCTGGCCACGCGTTCTTTTTATGCTGGCCAGGACGCCATCCCGACGCGCGGCCCCCAGGCTGCGCTCACCGTGGCCGGCACCATCGGCGGCTGGATCAAGGCACTTGAAGTCGCGGCGCCCTGGGGCCATGCCCTGCCGCTCGGGCGCTTGCTGTCCGATGCCATTCGTCACGCCCACGCTGGCGTGGCGGTGACCCGCAGTCAGACCGAATTGACACGCCAAAAGCTCGATGGCCTGAAAACTGCGCCGGGCTTTGCCGACGTCTATCTGGTCGATGGCCAGCCACCGGCGGTTGGCCATATCCTCAAACAAGCCACTTTGGGAAAGACGCTTGAGGCTTTGGCCGAGCGCGGTCTGGACGACTACTACCGTGGGCAAATTGGCGCCCGCCTGGGTGCTGAACTTGAGCGCCTTGGCAGCCCCTTGCGCGCTTCTGACCTCGCTGCCTACCACGCGCAAGTGGTTGAACCGCTGTCAGTGCGGCTGGGCAACAGCACGGTCTATAACCTGCCGCCTCCCACACAGGGGCTGTCGGCCTTGATGATTTTGGGCTTGTTCGAGCGCCTGGGGGTCACGCAGGGCGAAGGCTTTGCCCATCTGCACGGGCTGGTGGAATCGACCAAGCGCGCCTTCCGGGTGCGCGACCGCGTCGTCACCGATCCCAGGCGCCTGCCGGCTGACCCACGCAGCTTTCTCACGCCCCAGGCCCTCGATGCGCTGGCTGGCGACATCGACATGCAGGTGGCCCTGCCCTGGCCCGACAACGCCGCCCCTGGCGACACCATCTGGATGGGCGCGGTGGACCGCGAAGGGCGCGCGGTGAGTTTTATTCAGAGCATTTACTGGGAATTCGGCTCAGGCGTGGTACTGCAAGATACCGGCGTTTGCTGGCAAAACCGCGGTATCAGCTTCTCGCTGGACCCGAAAGCCCTCAATGCGCTGGAGCCCGGACGCAAACCCTTTCATACCCTCAACCCGTCGATGGCTCTGTTCGACGACGGCCGCGTCATGCCCTACGGCACCATGGGCGGTGAAGGCCAGCCGCAAACCCAGGCCGCGGTGTTCACGCGCTACGCCAGGTTCGGTCAGGAACTGCAACAGTCGGTGACGGCGCCGCGCTGGCTGCTGGGACGCACCTGGGGCGACAACAGTACCTCGTTGAAACTGGAAAACCGCTTCGATCCAGCCGTGGTGGCAGCACTCAAGGCAGCCGGGCACCAGGTGGAAGTGCTCGGCGAGGCATTTAGCGACACCATGGGTCATGCGGGTGCGCTGGTGCGTCACCCCAACGGCCTGATTGAAGGCGCCGCAGACCCGCGCAGCGATGGCTCGGTCGCGGGGGTTTGACCCGCGCCAGCGCTCATCGGCCCGAGGCTGGGTTTTGTCGTGGCGTGGTAACGGCTTGCTGCCGTAACTTGCGGGGCGCTACTTCAAGCTCCTGCTTGCTGCTGCCGCGCTTATTCGCACCCGGCTGGCTTGCCGCAGGCAATGGCTCCTCAGCGCGTTGCCCTGCCTTGGGTGCTGCCGGTTGCTGCCGAGGCGGAGTGACCCCAGCTTTGGGCTGAGCAGTTCCCTTCTCATTAACCGTCGGCGGGCGCAGCGTCCGGGTTGCTTCCTTCGTTGGCGGAACCACTCTGACGACGGGCGCTGGTGGCGCCACCATAGCTGGTTTGAGTTCCCGCTGTGCGGCATCGTCCAGCGGCTTAGCCGGTTTGGCCGGCACTTGCGGCTGCTGCGCGGCAAGGCCGGGGCGCACGGCTGGCGGTGTCGTGCGGGCGAGCACCGGCCGCTCGAAGACGCGCGCCGGGGGCTGAGCGCGCTCGGCACCTGCGCCACGCACACTGCCTTTGGTCGGTACCGCTGGCGGAGCAATTGCCACAGGCGCGTTTGCAGTCATGCCCGGGAAATCATGCACCACGTTTCTGGCCACTGGCAGCGATTGAACAAAAGCGCTCTTCGGCACGGCGACAACGGCCCCTGGCACGCGCCGATTGCGATAAATGATATTGCTGATGTTCGGGTTGTTGTAGTAGTTGTTGATCACGGTGGTGTTGATGACCGTGTTGCTGAGGTTGACCTTCGCGAAATAGTCGCGACTCCCGGCATACGAAGGAAGATAGATCTCATTCGGTGCCAGAGGAAACCAGGCGACGCCACTGACGATGCCCACGAACACCACCAACGCCGGCGCATAGTAAGCCCGGGCACGCACAGGCCCCGGCACCCATCCCCACCTGTCCCGCACGTGAGCCCAGCGGCCGTAGTGGGTCACCGCAAAGCCCCATGGCGCGTCGTCAACCCATGTCCAGCCCCAGGGATCGATCCAGATCCAGTGTCCGTCGCGATACGGCGCCCAGCCGAGCACCACTTGATTCGGAAACCAGACATTGCCGTAGCTTGCGTCGGTATGCCAGGTGCCATAGGCGTCAAGGTCCTGATAGCCGATCACGTCCGGAGACACATAACGCGCGGAAACCGAGAGGTCGAAAGCGCGGTCACGTTCGCTTGCCCAGAGTTCGAACTCGTCGGCACGCTCGGCGAAGACGGTTTGCACGTCGCGCAGGGTAGTGCCGGTGAAACGATAAGCTTGCCGGGCATTGATGGCATACGACGCACCTTCGCCATACACCTCAGCCTGGCCGTTGCGCATAAAGACCGCTGTCGCATCACCATCAGGATCCACTTCGACACGGAATGCGCCCGGATGACGAAGCGTCAGGGCGAGATTGGGTGTATCGACCTCGACCACCTGGCCGGGCTCAAGACGACGCACGCGCACGATCAACGTCCCTTGCGTCACCTGCAGTTGAATGATGCGGTCATCAAGGTTGAGCATGGCAATGCCGGTGCGAGCACTCATGCGGATCATGGCACCGCCGATCTCGATCTCGGCCCGCGAACCCACCTCCGCCCACAGACGGTCACCAGTGGCCAAAGGCCGATTCAGGGTGGCCTGCATCCAGTCGTTCTCGCCGCCGGGCAAGAAACTGACCGCGCCGGATATATAACCCAAACGCGCAACGCGTGATGGCGGGTCGGCGCTGGCCAGGCCGCTGAAGACCAACATGGCGATCCCGACCACCAGGTTCAAAAGCCGGAGCATGAGGCGCTGCGTGTGCATGTGAATCCCTTTCGAAAGGAAGTTATCTGGCTCGCTACAGGCGTCGGCCCTGGATCACGCGAATCAGGATGACCACGATCGCGATCACCAGCAGGGCATGGATCAAGCCGCCCAGGGTGTACGAGGTGACCAAACCCAGAAGCCAGAGGACGACCAAGATGATTGCAATGGTTTCAAGCATGCTATTTCTCCTTGTGTCAAGGATCGGCGAATGACGAAGCCAGCGGCCCGGCCCGACAAGCACCGAACGGATACTCTACTTACAAATGCGCAATGAAATGCTCAAGGTCGAACGGCGATCTCGTTCTTGACGGACTTCACGCCGTTGACCTTGCGCGCAATACTCTCGGCCGTGGCTTTTTCAGTGGCACTCTTGGCAAAGCCGGATAGCATCACCACGCCATTGAGCGTTTCAACGCTGATGCTGGTGCCTGCCACATCCTTGTTCTCCAGGAGACGGCTCTTGACCTGAGTGGTGATGGTGGTGTCGTCGATGTAGGCGCCGACGGTTTCCTGCTCACGGACGACGGCGCAACCGGACACGGTGAGCAGCGCCACCGCAGAAATAACGGCGGCAAGGGTGGTACGGATGATCATGATCAAACTCCTAAGAAAGTGTTGATAAGACTGGAGCCCGCCCGATAGTGGACGTGACATGTTGCACGCTACCGCGATTCAACAGCGTAACTAATGACAATTCTCACGATCCCTACGGACTCACGCCAAGCGATGACACGTTGACGGGTCGTCGTTCAGCAAACCATCACCTTTGGGGCTCGGGTAACTCACCTTGATAACTTCGATTTCGTCCACGCGGTCCGGCATGACCAGCTTGAGCACGTCGCCCTCCTCGGCTTTGAGCAAGGTACGCGCAATCGGCGAGATCCAACTGACTTCGCCTTGGGCGCTGTTGGCTTCGTCGATGCCCATGATCTTCACGGTGCGCGACTCGCCCCCTGCATCCGCATAAGTGACGGTGGCGCCGAAAAATATCTGCGTATTGCCAAAGTGCAGTGACGGGTCGGTGACCTCGGCAATCTCAAGACGCTTGATCAAGAAACGGATGCGCCGGTCAATTTCGCGCAAGCGTTTTTTGCCGTAGTGGTAGTCGCCGTTTTCAGAGCGGTCGCCGTTGCTGGCCGCCCAGTGCACCACCTCCACCATTTTGGGTCGCTCGTTGTCGATCAGGTCTTTAAGCTCGCTGCGCAAGGTGGCAAAGCCTTGCGGTGTGATGTAGTTTTTGCCACCCGCCGGCAAAGGCGGCAGGCGAAGCTCGTCTTCGTCGTCAATGTTGTCTGATTCTTTGGTAAACGCTTTGCTCATGCACGTTATTGTGGCTGTAACCGCAAGAACGAGGCAAATCTTGGCAGGCCTTTGGGTGTGAGGCCGCGGTAGCGGTAGGTCACGACACTGCCCACCGGCGGCGGGTCGGCGCGCTGGGCATTGGTAAAGCCGCTGCCCAGAGAAAACCGTTTGCCATCGGGCATCTCCAGCAGCAAAGCCCCCGTGCGCCCGGCATGCTTGCCCTTGCCCGGCACATGCGCCACCACGCGGGCATCGTCGTCAGGCTGGGGTTTGAGCTTGAGCAAGGCGTCACTGCGCCCGGGTGCCCACAGCGCGTTGTCGTGGTGTAGCACCAGGCCCTCGCCACCGGCCTTCACCGTCGTGCGCAGCAACGTGTGCAGGGCCGCGGCACTGCGCACGCGTTGTTGCGCCACGACCTGCAACCACGCTTGCTGCGCCTGCGCCACCAGGTCTGTCAGGCGCTGCGCACGTTCGGAAAAAGTGCCACTGGCGCCTGGCAGGTCAAACAGCATGTATTGCACGCGTTGCCAGTCGGATGCAACCGGCACTTGACGGCGCACGATGCCCGAGAGCTCGTCAAAGCGCCCGCGCCCCAGCCACAACTCGCCGTCCAGCGCGGTCTTGGGCAAGGCCGCAGTGAACCAGTGAGGCGCGGCAATGGGCAAGCCGCTGCGAAAACGCAGGGTTTGACCGTCCCAGAAAGCGCGCACGCCGTCCAACTTTTCGCTGACCCGGTAGGCACTGGGGTTGTCACCCTCGTGCCACAGACGGGCGTGCATCAAGGCGGGCGCAGATGCCGCCTCTGCCTGCACCGCCAGCGGCTCGGCCGTTGTGGCGCTGGCCAGGACCGGGCCCAGAATACCGGTACAAAGCAGCGCCCAGGAAAGCGGCGTCAAGCAGAGGTGGAATGGTGTCATGGCATTTTCTCCAGTAGTGGCCATATGATTCTGATAGCGCTGCCGAAGCCGTGCTGCAGCCACACCGGCAAACCTCAGAGTTTGTGAGGGACTTCAAGCCGCCAGTCGCGACGACTTGGGCACGTGCGCCATCAGGAATTCCATCTGGTCCGCCAGAATGCGGCGGTTGCGCAAAATGAAGTCTTCCCAAAGGCTGGGCACATAGGGCGTGTAGAGCAGCGGCATGTTGGCCTGCTCTGGCGTGCGATGGCTTTTGCGATGGTTGCAGGGGCGGCATGCGGTGACCACGTTCATCCACGTGTCGATGCCGTTTTGGGCGAAGGGAATGATGTGTTCGCGGGTCAGGTCAAGTTCATCAAACACGTCGCCGCAGTAAGCGCACAGCTTGCGGTCGCGGGCAAACAGCTTGCTGTTGGTCAGGCCGGGTTTGAGTTCGAACGGATTGATGCTGGGCACGCCCTTGGTGCCGATGATGCTCGACACGGTGATGATCGACTGCTGGCCGGTGATGGCGTTGTGGCCGCCATGGAACACCGCCACCTGTCGGCCCATTTCCCAGCGCACCTCTTGCGCGGCGTAATGAATCACCGCCTGTTCGAGCGAAATCCACGATTGGGGCAACCCCTGGGCTGACAGCTTCAAGACTTTCAAAACACGACTCCTGAAAAGTACGCAATCCGAACAAACCTTTGCAGCGCAAATGATGCCAGCACGGCGAGCCCTGCGTGCATCCAAGGCACAATATACTCCTTTTTCATGTCCAACTGACGTCAAGCGCTTTGACAATATGCGCATCACGCTATCAAAGCTATAACAAATCATGAATGTTTTTCGCGGCTTCAATCATCCGGACATCGCCCCTGCCTGTGCCTTGACGATCGGCAATTTCGACGGCGTGCACCGCGGCCACCAGGCCATGCTCTCGCTGCTCAAGGGCGAGGCGCAGCAGCGTGGCGTACCCAGTTGCGCGTTGACCTTCGAGCCGCACCCGCGCGACTTTTTTGCCGGCCTCACCCGCAACCCCGACCTGGCGCCAGCGCGCGTGGGCACGCTGCGCGACAAGCTCATCGATCTGGCGCACAGCGGCGTCGATCAGACCGTGGTATTGCCTTTCGATGCGCGGCTGGCCAACCTGTCGCCGCAGGCTTTCATCGACCAGGTGTTGCTGCAAGGCTTGGGCGCCAGATATGTGCTGGTCGGCGACGACTTCCGTTTTGGCCAGCGGCGCGCGGGCGACTACGCCATGCTCGATGCCGCCGGACTCAAGCAGGGCTTTGACGTTGCCCGCATGAACAGCTACGAGGTGCATGGCATGCGCGTCTCCAGCTCGGCGGTGCGAGAGGCGCTGTCTGAGGGCCGCATGGCGGATGCCACCCGCCTGCTTGGCCATCCCTACCGCATCTCGGGCCACGTGGTCAATGGCCGCAAACTGGGGCGCAGCCTGGGCTTCAAAACCCTGAACCAGCGCTTCGCCCACTGGAAGCCCGCGGCCAGCGGCATTTTTAACGTGCTGGTTTATGGCCTGAGCGCAGAACCCTTGCCGGGCGTGGCCAATCTGGGCGTGCGCCCGTCGCTCGATCCCAAGGACGTCAACGGCGGTCGGGTGCTGCTGGAAACCCATTGCCTGGACTGGCCTGCCGAGCTGGGGCCAGAAGGTGCCTACGGTAAAATCGTGCGCGTGGAACTTCTCCACAAATTGCACGACGAACTCAAATACGACTCCCTGGACGCTTTGACCGCTGGCATCCGTCAGGACTGCGAGCACGCCCGTGCCTACTTTGCCACCTTGCGCCACCATGACCACTAAGACCACAGACGCCGAATCCTCCGGCAAAGCCGATTACCGCAGCACGCTGAACCTGCCGGACACCCCGTTTCCGATGCGCGGCGACCTGCCCAAGCGCGAGCCGCAATGGGTCAAGCAATGGGAAGAACAAGGCCTGTACCAAAAGCTGCGCGATGCCCGCGCGGGTGCGTCTAAATTTGTGTTGCACGACGGTCCGCCCTACGCCAACGGCGCCATCCACATGGGACATGCCGTCAACAAGATCCTGAAAGACATGATCGTCAAGGCGCGCCAGCTCAAGGGCTTGGACGCGGCCTACATCCCGGGATGGGACTGCCATGGTCTGCCGATCGAGAACGCCATCGAGAAGAAATTTGGTCGCAAATTGGCGCGCGACGACATGCAGGCCAAGAGCCGCGCCTATGCCACCGAGCAAATCGACCTGCAACGTGAAGACTTCAAGCGCCTGGGTGTGCTGGGCGACTGGGACCATCCCTACCGCACCATGGATTTCAAGAACGAGGCCGACGAGATTCGCGCCTTCAAGCGTGTGATCGAGCGCGGTTTTGTCTACCGCGGCCTCAAACCGGTGTACTGGTGTTTTGACTGCGGCTCCAGTCTGGCCGAGTTCGAGATTGAGTACGCCGACAAGAAGTCGCAAACCCTCGATGTTGGCTTTTTATGCGCCGAACCGGCCAAACTGGCCACCGCCTTTGGCTTGGACGCGCTGGCCAAAGATGCCTTCGCCGTCATCTGGACCACCACCGCCTGGACCATTCCCGCCAACCAGGCGCTCAACGCGCACCCCGAACTCACCTACGCCCTGGTGGACACCGAACGCGGCCTGCTGGTCTTGGCCCAAGACCTGGTCTCCACCTGTCTGGAGCGCTTCGGCCTGACCGGCACTGTGCTGGCCACGGCCAACGGCAAAGCCCTGGGTGGCATCCACTTCAAGCACCCACTCAGCGCTGTCAATGCCGGTTATGACCGCTTGAGCCCGGTCTATCTGGCCGACTACGTCAGCGCCACTGACGGCACCGGCATCGTGCACTCCGCCCCCGCCTATGGTGTGGAAGACTTCAACAGTTGTGTGGCGCATGGCATGGCCTATGACGACATCCTGAACCCGGTGCAGGGCAACGGCACTTATGCCGCCGACTTCCCGCTGTTTGGCGGCCAGCACATCTGGAAAGCCTGCCCGGTCATCATCGACACCCTGCGCGAGGCCGGCCGCCTGTTTTGCACCACAGACATCGTGCACAGTTACCCGCATTGCTGGCGCCACAAAACACCGGTGATCTACCGCGCCGCCGCGCAGTGGTTCATTCGCATGGACGAGGGCGAAGGCGTCTTCACCAAAGACAAGGCGCCCCAGTCGCTGCGCAAGATCGCACTCGCTGCGATTGAAGAAACCGCCTTCTACCCGGAAAACGGCAAGACGCGCCTGCGCGACATGATCGCCGGCCGGCCCGACTGGTGCATCAGCCGCCAGCGCAGTTGGGGCGTGCCGCTGCCCTTCTTTTTGCACAAGGACTCGGGCGAATTGCACCCGCGCACCATGGAGATTCTGGACCTGGCCGCCGACATGGTCGAGGCCGGTGGCATCGAGGCCTGGAGCAAGGCCACGCCCGAAGAAATTCTGGCGCGTGTGGGCTGCGCTGCAGACGCACCCAGCTACACCAAGAGCAGCGACATTCTGGAAGTCTGGTTTGACTCCGGCACTACCCACACCACGGTGCTCAAGGGCTCGCACGCCGGCGCTGGCCATGAGCACGGCCCCGAGGCCGACCTGTACCTGGAAGGCCACGACCAGCACCGCGGCTGGTTCCACTCCAGCTTGCTCACCGCCTGCGCCATGTACGGCCGCGCGCCCTACAAAGGCATCCTGACGCACGGGTTCACCGTGGACAGCAAGGGACACAAGATGAGCAAGAGCGCCGGCAACGGCGTCGATCCGCAGGAAACCAGCAAGAAGCTCGGCGCCGAAATCATCCGCCTGTGGGTGGCCGCCAGCGACTACTCCGGCGACATCGCCGGCGACGACAAGATTCTGGCGCGCGTGGTGGACACCTACCGCCGCATCCGCAACACGCTCAAGTTTTTGCTGGCCAATGTCAGCGACTTTGACCCGGCTGTGGATGCCGTGCCACTGGACCAGATGCTGGAAATAGACCGCTACGCCCTGAGCCGTGCCGCCCAGTTGCAGGCCGACATCCTGGCGCATTTCGAGGTCTATGAATTCCACCCGGTGGTGGCCAAGCTGCAGATTTATTGCTCTGAAGATTTAGGTTCGTTCTACCTCGACATCCTGAAAGACCGGCTCTACACCACCGCGCCCAAATCGCTGGCCCGGCGCAGTGCGCAAACGGCGCTGTGGCAAATCGCCCAAGCCATGCTGCGCTGGATGGCGCCGTTCCTGAGCTTTACCGCCGAAGAAGCCTGGGCGGTGCTAAGCGCAGCGGGCAAGACACCTGACGCCACGCGCGAATCCATCTTCATGGACCAGTACGTGCCCCTGGCCGATGCTGATGCACCGCTGCTGGCCAAATGGGCGCGCATTCGCGAGCTTCGCGACGCCGTCAACAAGGAGATCGAAGTGCTGCGCGCCGACGGCAAGCTGGGCTCGTCGCTGCAAGCCAGCGTCACCTTGACGGTCGGCGCCGACGACCATGCCCTGCTGGCAAGCCTGGGAGACGACCTGAAATTTGTCTTCATCACCTCAAACATCGACCTGCAAGCGGGTGGCACCTTGAGCATTGGCGTCAGTCCTTCGAGCGGGGTCAAGTGCGAGCGCTGCTGGCATTACCTTGACGATGTTGGCGTGAACAGCGCTCACCCCACTCTGTGTGGCCGCTGCACCAGCAACCTGTTTGGCGCGGGCGAAACCCGCACGGTTGCCTGATGGCGCGCAAGCCCCCAACGCGCTCACTGCCCGCTGGCGCCAGCCTGCGGGCATGGCTCGGCTGGGCCATGCTGCTGCTGATTGCCGACCAGTTCACCAAGGTGCTGGTCATGGGCTATTACCAGTTGGGCGAGAGCACCCCTGTGACTATTTTTCTTAACCTGGTGCGGGTGCACAACAGCGGCGCGGCATTCTCGTTTCTGGCGGGTGCCGGCGGCTGGCAGCGCTGGTTCTTTACCGGCATTGGCATCGGGGCGGCCTTGCTGATGGTGTGGATGCTCAAAAAGCATGCCGGTCAAAAACTGTTTGCCTTTGCCATCGCCAGTATTCTGGGCGGCGCAGTGGGCAATGTGATCGACCGGGTACTGTACGGCTATGTGGTGGACTTTCTGGACTTCCACTGGCGCGGCTGGCACTTTCCAGCTTTCAACGTAGCCGACAGCGCCATCACGGTCGGCGCCGCCTGCCTGATCCTCGACGAACTGCTGCGGGTACGGCGCGGGCGTTAAAACTCACAAAGTCAGAATGCTGCAGCCCGTGGTCTTGCGGGCTTCCAGGTCGCGGTGCGCCTGCTGCACGTCTTCGAGCTTGTAGCGCTGGTCGATGTGAATCTGCACCTTGCCGCTGGTCACCGCTTCAAACAAATCATCAGCCATGGCTTGCGTGCTCTCGCGGCTGGCAATGTGAGTGAACAAGGTTTGCCGGGTCAAATAAAGTGAACCTTTGGGGCCGAGCATGCCGGGCGCAAACGGCGCCACCGGTCCCGAAGCATTGCCAAAACTGGCCATCAGGCCGAAAGGCGCCAGGCAGTCGAGCGACTTGTCCCAGGTGTCCTTGCCCACCGAGTCATAGACCACCTTGACGCCTTTGCCGCCGGTGATGTCCCTCACGCGCGTCAAAAAGTCCTCGGTGCTGTAGTTGATGACAAACGCCGCACCATTGGCCTTGGCCAGCGCGCATTTGGCATCCGACCCTGCCGTGCCGATCAGCCGCAGACCCATGGCACGGGCCCACTGGCAGGCGATCAAACCGACACCGCCGGCAGCGGCGTGGAACAGCACGAAGTCGCCCGGTCGCAAACCGCCCTGGGGCTGGGTCTTTTTCAGCAAATACTGCGCTGTGAGGCCCTTGAGCATCATGGCGGCGCCGGTCTCAAACGAAATGGCATCGGGCAACTTGCAGACGCACTTGGCCGGCATCACACGCAGCTCGCAGTAGCTGCCCGGGGGCTGGCTGGCGTAGGCAGCGCGGTCGCCCGCCTGCAGGTGCGTGACACCCTCGCCCACCGCCTCGACCACGCCGGCGGCTTCCATGCCAAGCTGCTGCGGCAGCGTCATGGGGTAAAGGCCGCTGCGCTGATAGACATCGATAAAGTTCAGACCCACCGCGTGGTGGCGGATGCGGATCTCGCCAGGGCCAGGCTCGCCCACGGACACCGTGACCAATTTGAGTTGCTCGGGTCCGCCGTGCTGGTCGATGCGAATGGCGCGCGATGCAGTCGTTGTCATGTTTGAATTCCTGAAAAAGTTGATTTGGGAAGATATTGCCATGATTTGGCAGCAAACGCTGTCACGAGGGCATCAGGGCACAGCAAAAGCCTTGTTACAGTCCTGCACCATGCACGCAAAACTCAGTCCAAGCACCATTTTTTTGCTGACCCTTGCCCCGATTTTGTGGGCCGGCAATGCCGTGGTGGGGCGTCTGGTGGCGCCGCTGGCTTCACCCATGACACTCAACCTGCTGCGCTGGGCCATTGCCTTTGCCCTGCTGCTGCCGCTGGCCGCGCCAGTGTTGCGCCGGGGCAGCGCCCTGTGGCCCAGCTGGAAGCGTTTTGTCTGGCTGTCGCTGCTGAGTATTGGCGGCTACAACGCGCTGCTTTATCTGTCGCTCAACACCTCCACCCCGATCAATGTGACGCTGGTGGGGTCGAGCACGCCGGTGTGGATGCTGCTGATTGGCAGGCTGTTTTTTGGCATGCGCATCTCGGGAAAGCAATGGCTGGGCGCTGTGTTGTCGATCTGTGGCGTGATGCTGGTCTTGAGCCGGGGCGAACTTGACGTGCTGTTGCAGGTGCGTCTGGTGCCCGGCGACCTGTACATGTTGCTGGCGTCGGCCGCCTGGGCTTATTACAGCTGGATGCTGGCTCACCCGACCACCGAACCGACTGAGATCAAACGCGACTGGTCGGCATTTTTGCTGGCGCAGATTGCCTTCGGGTTGGTGTGGTCAGGCCTGTTTGCCGGTGCCGAGTGGTCGCTGGGTTTTGGGCGGCTGCAATGGAGCGGGGGCTTGCTGCTGGCGCTGCTGTTCATCGCCATCGGCCCAGCCCTGCTGGCCTACCGCGCCTATGGTGCCGGGGTGGCACGCGCCGGTCCGTCTGTGGCCGGCTTTTTTGTCAACCTGACGCCGCTGTTCACCGCTGTGCTGTCAGCGGGCTTTCTGGGCGAATTGCCCCATCTGTACCACGCGCTGGCCTTTGTGCTGATCGTCGGCGGCATTGCGGTGTCGTCGTCGCGACGCTAAGGGTGTTGACTGGGCCAGCCTCAGGC
The DNA here is from genome assembly GCF_028689295.1 of Rhodoferax sp. Taxonomy (GTDB): domain Bacteria; phylum Pseudomonadota; class Gammaproteobacteria; order Burkholderiales; family Burkholderiaceae_C; genus Rhodoferax. The sequence goes on along the minus strand of NZ_JAQTWL010000022.1, from coordinate 14,121 downwards.
AGCCCCAAGATTGGGCACCAGGCTACCCGCGTCAAGACCGCCCTTGAGCGCCGATGTGAACGCCAGCATGCGGTCAATCGGCAGCCGGGCACGGGGAATGATGGCGGGGTCAACGAACACCTCGTTAGTGCCGGTTTCCAGCACCCCGGCCACGCCAGCCAGACTGTTCATGGCCATCCAGGGGCAATGCGCACAGCTCTTGCACGTGGCGCTGTTGCCCGAGGTGGGCGCTTCCAGAAACACCTTGCCCGGATTGAGCGTGCGCAGTTTGTGCATCATGCCGTTGTCGGTGGCCACGATGAACTCTCTGGCGTCCATGTCGCGGGCAGCTTTCAGGATGCCTGAAGTCGAACCCACCGCGTCGGCCAGGGCAATCACGTCGGCCGGCGACTCCGGGTGCACCAGCACCTTGGCGCCGGGGTGCTGCTGCTTCAATCTTTCCAACTCAAGGGCCTTGAACTCGTTGTGAACGATGCATGAACCATTCCACAACAGCATGTCAGCGCCGGTTTCGCGCTGGATGTAGCCTCCCAGGTGCCGGTCTGGCGCCCACAGAATTTTGTGGCCCTTGTCCTTGAGTGCTCGCACGATGTCCAGCGCGCAGCTGGAAGTGACCAGCCAGTCCGAGCGCGCCTTGACGGCCGCGCTGGTGTTGGCATAGACCACCACGGTTCGATCTGGATGTGCATCGCAAAAGGCGCTGAATTCATCGACCGGGCAACCCAGATCGAGCGAGCAGGTGGCGTCCAGGTCGGGCATCAGCACGCGTTTTTCAGGCGACAGGATTTTGGCCGTTTCGCCCATGAAACGCACACCTGACACCACCAGCGTTTGCGCTGCGTGGTCGCGACCAAAGCGCGCCATTTCCAGCGAATCGCTGACAAGGCCACCGGTTTCTTCAGCCAGATCCTGCAGGTCGGGGTGCACGTAGTAGTGCGACACCATGACCGCATTCTTTTCGTTGAGCAGTCGGCGTATTTTGTTTTTCAGAGCGGCACGTTCAGTCTGGCTGGGTTCTTCCGGCACCCGCGCCCAGGCATGTTTGGTGGCACAGACCGCGCCGCTGACATCGGCTTGCGGCTGTTCGTAGTCAACTTCTTTCACGGCCATGTTCATGTTTGTTCCCGATTTTTAAAAAAATCAACGCTTTTCGTGGCCGTTTATAGCGGTTCGGTGGCAAAACGCATCGAAAAATCGACCGCCTTGATGTCTTTGGTCAAGGTGCCGATCGAAATGCGGTCCACCCCGGTGGAGGCAATGGCGCGCACCGACGACAGGTTGACGCCGCCAGATACCTCGAGAATGGCGCGCCCGGCATTGATTTCCACCGCTTCGTGCAACTGGGACAAGCTCATGTTGTCGAGCAGCACCATGCCAGCGCCAGCTTCCAGGGCCTCGTAGAGTTGCGCCAGGGTTTCGACCTCGATCTCGATAAAACGGGCATGAGGCGCCACCAAGGCCGCCTGCCGCAGCACCGCCGTCACGCCGCCGGCGGCGGCAATGTGGTTTTCCTTGATCAGCACCGCGTCATACAGCCCCAGCCGGTGATTGACACCGCCGCCGATATGAACCGCGTACTTTTCCGCCATGCGCAAGCCGGGCAGGGTTTTGCGGGTATCGACAATGCGGGCGTGCGAGCCTGGCACATCGCAGATGGCCTGCACGTAGTCGCCGGTTTTGCTGGCCACGGCGCTGAGTAGTTGCAAAAAGTTCAGCGCGGTGCGCTCGGCCGTCAGCAGCCCCCGCGCCTGGCCGTGGATCTCCAGCACCACTTGGTCGGCTTTGCAGCGATGGCCTTCGGGCACCAGCCAGGTCACATCGGCCTCGGGATCCACCAGTCGCAGAGCGGCCTGCGCCCAGGGTTGGCCGCAGATCACGGCGCTTTCACGCGCCACGACGCGGGCTCGGGCGCGCAGTTGCGGGTCAACAAGGCCAGCCGTCAAATCGCCAGTGCCAACATCTTCAGATAAGGCTCTGGTGGCATCGGCAGTTGCCAGTTCGGCCACCAAAGCAGGGGGGAAATCAGAATGAGAAGTCATGTCAAAAGTTTCCAGATGTGAAGTCTCAGCCGAATGATGCCACGTCGGGCTGCTCAACGGTCGGTTCGCGCCCCATCAAGGCGGCCACGGCTTGCTGCGCTGTCAACTGGCCGTCAAGCAAGGCCACCACCGCTTGCGCAATGGGCATGTCCACGCCCAGATGGGCGGCGCGCTCGACCACGGTGCGGGCGCTGTAAACGCCCTCGGCGACATGGCCCAGCGCGGCAGTGGCTTGGGCCAGACTCTGTCCCTGCGCCATTGCCAACCCTACCTGACGATTGCGCGACAAGTCGCCAGTGGCCGTCAGCACCAGGTCACCCAGGCCGCTCAAGCCCATGAAGGTGGCGGCGTTGGCACCCAGCGCCAGCCCGAGCCGGGTCATTTCCGCCAAGCCGCGCGTGATCAGGGCGGCACGGGCGTTCATGCCCAGACCCAGCCCATCGCACAAACCGGTGGCTATGGCCAGCACGTTCTTCACCGCGCCGCCCACCTCGACGCCCACAATGTCATCGCTGACATAAACCCTCAAGGTCGGGCTGTGGAACGCGTTTACCAAGGCCTGGCGCACCGATTCATGCGCACTTGCCGCCACCAGTGCGGTGGGCAGGTAGCGCGCCACTTCCAACGCAAAACTTGGGCCACTGAGCACACCGGCTATCAGCCCGGGCGCCACCTGCGCTTGAATTTCATGGGCCAGCAGACCAATCTCGCCCCCGATCGGCGCTTCGAAGCCCTTGCACAGCCAGGCCACCGGCGCCCGGCAGTCAGCCAGCGCCAGCAGTGTGGGCCGCAACGCTGCCATCGGTGTGGCCACCACCACCAGATCTGCACTGGCAGCCAAGGCCTTGAGCTCAGTCGCCGGGACTGCGCTGAAGGTCAATGCGGGCGGCAGGGCCACATCCGGCAGGTAGCGCTGGTTTTGGTGCTGCGCTTGCAGCAGGCTGACCTGCGCAGCATCGCGTGCCCACAGCGTCACCGCATGACAGCTGGATTTCGCGCTGGCACTCGCTGCCAGTGCTGTGCCCCAGGCACCAGCCCCCAGCACAATGATTTCCATCATGAGTTAAGCGTTTGCCACCGCATCAGAAGCACACCCGCGCGGCAAGATTATTGCGCGGGTGCGGGCTCGGTTTGGGCAGCTTGGGCGGCGCGCTGCTGCTCGTACATCGCCTGGAAATTGATTTCTGACAGGTGCACGGGCGGAAAACCACCGCGCTGGATCAGGTCGGCCACGTTGCCACGCAGGTAGGGGTACACAATTTGTGGACAAGCAATGCCCAGGATCGGGCCCATTTGTTCTTGCGGCAAGTTGCGCAACTCGAAAATGCCGGCTTGCGTGGCTTCGACCAGAAACACGGTTTTGTCCTTGATTTTGGTCTGAACCGTGGCTGTCACCATCACTTCAAAGACCCCTTCACCCACGGGCGCTGCGTTGACGCCCAACTGAATGTCGACGGTGGGCTGCTCCTGCTCCAGCAGAATCGCGGGGGAATTGGGTTGTTCCAGCGAGACTTCTTTGAGATAGACACGTTGAATTTGAAAAATGGGGTCTTGGGTATCGGCCATGGGGGTCTTTCAGTTAAAAATGATGACGTTCGCACCCGTTCAGGCGCGTAAAAATGTCTGCCGGATTATCTCAGACCGTCTGCAGCAGCGGCAGCAAACCGCCCTTTGCGTCCAGCGCCACCAGATCATCGCAGCCCCCGACGTGGGTGCTGCCAATGAAAATTTGCGGCACGGTGCGCCGGCCGGTGACGGCCATCATCCGGTCGCGCTCGGCCGGGTTTTGGTCTATGCGGATTTCTTCAATGCTCTCAACGCCACGAGCCTTGAGGAGTTGCTTGGCGCGAATGCAATAAGGGCAAACGGCGGTGGTGTACATCTTGACGGCTTGCATCATGGGCTCCAGGGTTCAGGCTTTTTCAACCGGCAAATTGGCCGAGCGCCAGGCACCCAGGCCACCCGCCAGCGATTGCACGTTCTCGTAGCCCAGCTTTTTGGCTAGCCCCAAGGCACGGCTGCTGCGCGCACCCGACTGGCACACCAGAATCACCGGCAAGGACTTGTTCTTGACCGTGGTGGGCAGTTTTCCCTCCAGTTGGCCCATGGGAATATTTTTGGCGCCGATCGCGTGTCCGGCGGCAAATTCGTGGGGTTCGCAAATGTCGATCATCACTGCCTTTTCGCGGTTGATCAGTTGTACCGCGCCATCCGGGGTCAAGGCGCCCTGGCCAGCGCCTTTGATGAGGGGCATCATGAGCATGGTGCCAGCCGACAGGGCCACGGCAATCAACATCCAGTTATCAAGAATAAATTTCACGGGTAATTTCCTAGGTGTGGGACTTGTGTCAAGCGCGGCATTTTAGAATGCAGCAGCGGCATTGCTCCGACGCACGCACTTATTCCTTTATTTCACATGCACAAACTTGTTTTGATTCGCCACGGCGAATCCACCTGGAACCTGGAAAACCGCTTTACCGGCTGGACCGACGTTGACCTGACCCCCACCGGGCTGGAACAAGCCATTTTTGCCGGGCGCCTGCTTAAGGCCGAGGGCTATGACTTCGACATCGCCTACACCAGCGTCCTGAAGCGCGCCACCCGCACGCTGTGGCACGTGCTCGACGAAATGGACCGCACCTGGCTGCCGGTGGTGAACAGTTGGCGCCTCAACGAGCGCCATTACGGCGCGCTGCAAGGACTCAACAAGGCCGAGGTGGCCAAGCAGTATGGCGATGCGCAAGTGCTGATCTGGCGGCGCAGCTACGACACGGCGCCGCCGGCGCTAGCGCCCACCGACCCGCGCTGCGAGCGCGGCGACGTGCGCTACGCCAAGCTCGCCCCGGAGCAGGTGCCGCTGACAGAATGCCTGAAGGACACGGTGGCGCGCGTCATGCCGTTCTGGAACGAAGCCCTGGCGCCTGCGATGCTTCTGGGCAAACGCGTGGTGGTTGCTGCCCACGGCAACTCAATCCGGGCGCTGGTCAAGTACCTCGACAACATCTCCGACCGCGACATCGTGGGCCTGAATATCCCCAATGGTATTCCGCTGGTTTATGAACTCGACGACGAACTCAAACCTATTCGCCATTACTATCTGGGCGATGCCGAGGCTGCGGCGAGGGCTGCCGCTGCCGTGGCGGCACAAGGAAAACAGTAACTTTTTTCGCCAACAGGGAACCCTGACACGGCGCATCGCTCTAAACGGCTCTTATATAAAGCTCACACGCTCTGGAATCAAAATGGGTCATAAATTAAAAGTCGCTGGCTGGATCTCGGTCGGCGTGGTTGCTGGCGCGCTTACCACCGTATCCTTGCAAACGGTGGCGCGGGGCGCGCTCGCGCCCCTGCCGCTCGAAGAGTTGCAGCAATTGGCGGCGGTCTTCGGCATGGTCAAGACCAATTACGTCGAGCCGGTCGATGAAAAAAAGCTGATCACCGATGCCATTGCCGGCATGGTGTCCGGGCTGGACCCGCACTCGGTCTATCTCGACAAAAAAGCGCTGCAGGATTTCAACGAAGGCACCACCGGCAAGTTTGTCGGCGTGGGCATCGAGATTTCCCAGGAGGACGGGCTCATCAAGGTGGTTTCGCCGATTGAAGACTCACCCGCGGACCGCGCCGGGCTCAAGCCAAATGACCTGATCGTCAAGATTGACGACACTCCCGTGAAAGGCATGACGCTCAACGAGGGCGTCAAGCGCATGCGCGGCGAGCCCGACACCAAAGTGATTTTGAGCATTTTCCGCAAGGGCGAAAGCCGCACCTTTTCGGTGACCATCACACGCGCCGAAATCAAGACCCAGAGCGTCAAGGCGAAGGTGATCGAGCCCGGCTATGCCTGGGTGCGCATCAGCCAGTTCCAGGAGCGCACGGTGGCCGACTTTGCCCGCAAGGTGGAAGACATTTACAAGCAGGAGCCAAAACTCAAGGGCCTTGTGCTCGACTTGCGCAACGACCCGGGGGGCTACCTGGACGCGGCGGTCGCCATTTCGGCTGCCTTTCTGCCCGAGAATGTGACGGTGGTGTCAGCCAACGGCCAACTCGCCGACAGCAAGTTCACCTACAAGGCCTCGCCGCGGTATTACCAGCGCCGCGGTGGTGCCGATCCGCTGAAACGTCTCGAAGAAGTCACGCACGGCGCCCTCAAGACCGTTCCGCTGGTGGTGCTGGTCAACGAAGGCTCTGCCTCGGCCAGCGAGATCGTGGCCGGCGCCCTGCAAGACCACCAGCGCGCCAAGCTGCTCGGCAACCAGACCTTTGGCAAGGGTTCTGTGCAAACCGCCGTCTGCCTGGACTCGGCTTTTCGCATGGACAACTGCCCCACCGCAGCGCTCAAGCTCACCACCAGCCGGTATTACACACCCAGCGGCAAGTCGATTCAGGCGAAGGGCATCGTGCCCGACGTCATGATCGATGAGAGCGCCGACGGCAACCTGTTTGCCGCCCTGCGCACGCGCGAGGCAGACCTGGAAAAACACCTGACGAGCGGCCAGGGCGACGAGGACAAGGACGCGGCGCGGGAAAAAGCCCGCGAAGAAGCCCGCATCAAGCTCGAAGAAGAAATGAAAAAACCAGCGTCCGAGCGCCGCTTGCCGGAACTGGGGTCAGACAAGGATTTCCCCTTGACGCAGGCCTTGAACCAGCTCAAGGGTGTGCCTGTGCTGGTCAGCAAGACCTTGGTCGAGCGGCCGGAAGAGAAGAAAGAAAATTAAGGGATGGCATGACCGATGACGACCTGCTGCGCTACTCGCGTCACATCCTGCTCAACGAAATCGGGGTGGAAGGCCAAGAGCGCATCCTGGCGGCTCGGGTGCTCATCGTCGGTGCCGGCGGTCTGGGCTCGCCGGTAGCACTCTACCTGGGCTCGGCCGGTGTCGGCCGGATCACCGTGTTGGATGACGACACGGTGGACATGACCAACCTGCAGCGCCAGGTGGCGCACACGATGGACCGTGTCGGCAGCCCCAAGGTGCGCTCCATCCAGGCGGCCATTGCCCAGCTCAACCCGGGGGTCGAGGTCACGGCCATTCAGCAACGCGCCGATGCCGCACTGCTGGACCAACTGGTGGCGCAGTTTGATGTGGTGCTGGATTGCTGCGACAACTTTGCCACCCGGCATGCCATCAACGCGGCTTGTGTGGCGCACCAGAAACCGCTGGTCTCGGGTGCCGCAATCCGCTTCGACGGCCAGGTCAGCGTGTATGACGCGCGAGACGCTCTGTCACCCTGTTATGCCTGCGTTTTTCCACCCGAGGCCACGTTCGAAGAAACCCGCTGCGCCACCATGGGCGTGTTTGCGCCGCTGGTCGGCATCATCGGCAGCCTGCAAGCGGCCGAGGCGCTCAAGTTGATCACGGGTGCCGGGCGTCCCCTGACCGGCCGCCTGCTGATGCTCGACGGCCGCGCCATGGAATTTACCGAGGTGCGCATCAGCCGCCATGCAGCCTGCCCGGTGTGCGGCACGACGCACGCACCACAATCTGCTTAGGCGATCAACGCGGTGGCTGACACGGGCCGTGGCGCTGGCGGAAATCGCGCGGCAACAGGGCCGCCGGGTCAGCGAACAAGCCCAATCTGGCCAACCGCGCTGACGCTTCCTGCACCGCATAGGGCCCCAGGCCGTTGTGCCAGCGGCTCGACCAAGCCTGACCGGCGCTGACCAGTGCTGCTCCAACATCGCGTGCATCGACGCGCAGCCGTCCCAAATCGCGGCCATAACTGTCCTGAAAATTCACCGTCACTTGCACTGGTTTGCCGGCCACCAGCCCTTGCAGCGCGGCACGTGCGGCCTCGCCTCCCGGCTGGCACAGCTCGGGTGCGTCCAGGCCCAGCAGGCGCACTTTTCTGGGCACCGAGCCGTCTGCAGGCCTGAGCCACAGGGTGTCGCCATCCGACACATGGGTCACCACACCCGTCCAGACCCTGGCCTGCAAACTGGCGGGCAGCAGCAAGCAGAGCATGATGAATTTGCGCCACATAAGAACCTCAGGCGCTCACGATCCAGCCTTCCAGCGGATCCAGGTCAAGCGGCAAGCCGTAACACGCAGCGCCGGCGTCTTGTTGTGTTTGCGCCCAGGCTGCCTGCATCAGGCACAGCACCGCGTCGAGCGCATCACCGCGCGCATCATCGGCCAGGGCGTCGCGTTGCGCATGGGACAGCTTGAGGCGCAGGCACAACCGGGTGTTGCCCTGCTCCAGCGCGGTAATGAGGTCCTTGCGGGCAATCAGGCGCTCGGACGTCTGGCGTGCCTTGTCATCGGCCTTGTAGCTGCGCTGGCCCAGCACCTCGCGCGCGAGCATGCCGGGGTAGGCTTCCAGGGCGATTTTCTGATTGTTGCCAGCGTGCAAGCCTGGCATCGTGGCGCCTGCCTGCAGCAGCAGCGGCACCCCGGCGTGCAGCATGAAAGCCACCGGAGGATTGACCCATTTCATGCTCGGGCTCGATCCTGCGGGCCGATCGGTGGCACGATGGGCAAACTTGCCACCCACCGGGCGCGCCATGCAAAAAGCGGCAAATGCAAGGCGTATCTGATCGCGGCTCAGGCGCGTGTAATGGGCCACGCAGGCCGCCCAGTCGGTCGGCCAGCCCAGCGTTTGCACCAGTTCCCGCGGCAGCCCGAACGGCAAATCGAACGCGCCAACCCAAGCGGGCATTTGTTTGAGCCTGTCTGAAAAGCCCGCAAGCGTTGCAAAACGTTCCAGACTGGCGAGGCGTACACGCCCACTGTGCAGGGTGCCAAAAGCTAAAACAACGGGTTTTCTGGTCGTGGGTGCACTGGAAAAATCACAGCCAAGCAACACGCTGGCAGGCACGAATCAGGCGCGGCCGATGACAGATGCGGTGGCCATCAGTTCTTCGAGCAGAGCCAGCGAGACCAGGCCGGAAACCGAATAGGGATCAAGCTCGGGCTTTTCTGCGTATTTGAGCAAAATGGATGCGTTGATGCGGTTCATGTTGACCTCGCCCATGGTCCAGCCAGCAAAGCGGCGCTCGGAAATCTCCTCATAGTGCAGCAGCACCACGTCCTTGTGGCGAGGGTCGCGCTGGATGTGACCATACAGGTCACTCACGGCCATGCGGCCACCTTCGATGGCTTGCAAGAAGATACCGCCGCCATAGCACAACACGCCGGTGACACCGGTGCTCGGGTTGTGCGTGCGCGACTGCTGCAAAATGGATTCAATGGCCTCGGGGCGGGTATCGATGGCCCGGCTGGCATACAACAAACGTACCAACATCGTTAACCTTTCTGGGGAATCAGAGACAAAAATTCGCGACGCAAATTGGCGTCTTTCAGGAAACTGCCGCGCATGACCGAGTTGATCATCTTGCTGTCAACGTCCTTGACACCGCGCCAGCTCATGCAAAAGTGGCTGGCTTCCATGACGATGGCCAGGCCGTCGGGCTGGGTTTTTTGCTGGATCAGGTCGGCCAGTTGCACCACCGCCTCTTCCTGAATTTGCGGCCGTCCCATGACCCATTCGGCCAGCCGCGCGTATTTTGACAGGCCGATCACGTTGGTATGTTCGTTGGGCAACACGCCAATCCAGATCTTGCCCATGATCGGGCAAAAATGGTGGCTGCAGGCGCTACGCACCGTGATCGGACCCACGATCATCAGCTCGTTGAGGTGCTCGGCATTGGGGAACTCTGTGATGGGTGGGGCTTTGACGTAGCGGCCCTGAAACACTTCCTTGAGGTACATCTTGGCCACGCGGCGCGCAGTGTCATCTGTGTTGTGGTCATGCTCGGTGTCGATCACCAGACTGTCCAGCACGCCTTTCATCTTGTCTTCCACTTCGTCGAGCAGCAGCTCAAGCTCGCCAGGTTCTATGAAGTCGGCAATGTTGTCATTGGCATGAAAACGCTTTCGGGCGGCCTGTACGCGCTCGCGGATCTTGACGGAGACCGGCGTGCCTTCTTCTGTGGGAGCTGAATTCATGGTTAGGGTAAACAGTAATTGGATTTAAAACAATATTAGCAGTCTTTTGGCAGCAAGGTTATTCGCCTGAAATGCTTACGTTTATGGCTTTCAAAGCTATAAATCTAATAGCGTTTTCCATTGATGAACAACAACACCCGCATGACCACATAGGCCGCCCGGTCCAGCAGCCGCTGCATCAGAGGCCGGTTGGCATAAACTGCCGGGTCAACCCGTGTGCCCTCGACCTGTATGGCGTGCTCCAGGCGCGCCTGCAAATTCTGTGCAAATGTCGCGTCGTCCACCACCACATTGGCCTCGCGTGCCAGCAACAGGCTCAACGGATCGAGGTTGGACGACCCCACGGTGGCCCAATGGCCGTCAATCACTGCCACTTTGGCGTGCAGGAAACTCACCCGGTACTCAATGATCTCGACCCCGGCAGCCAGCAGCGTGCCATAGACCATGCGCGCCGCATGGTACTGCATGAAATATTCGTACCGCCCCTGCAGCAGCAGACGCACGCGCACACCGCGCTGCGCCGCATGTATCAAGCCTTTGCGAATTTTTCGGCCTGGCAAAAAATAAGCATTGGAAATGATAATGTCATGCTGCGCCTCGCCAATGGCATGACGATAAGCGCGCTCGATGCGGGTACGGTGACGCAGGTTGTCGCGCAAAATCAGGTCCGCCCTGGTGAGCGCCTGATCGCGGGTGACAGACCTGTGATCGGCTTGGTCCAAAGCGTCGGGGTCAGACTTGTTCGCCTCCTGCAAGGCTTTCCAGGCCGCCGCCAGTTCACCCCGGCGAACAACACGCGTGGCCTGCAAACGCCACCAGAACTGCACCAGCGCGGCGTGCGCTGATTCGACCAGCGGACCGGTCACGCGCACCGCAAAGTCAAAACGGGGTGCCTTCAAGTTGCCGTGATTGGGGTCATAAAAATCGTCCAGCACATTGATGCCACCACAAAAGGCCACGCGGCCATCCACGACACAAAGTTTGCGATGCAGACGCCGCCAGCGGCTTGGAATGAACATGCCCAGCCGCCCCAACGGTGAGAAAATGCGCCAGGCCACGCCAGCCGACGAAAAACGGCGAGCCCATTCATTGCTCAAATTGTCAGTGCCGGCACCGTCCATCACCACAAACACCGCGACGCCGCGGGTCGCGGCGCGCTCCAGGGCTTGCGCCACATGTTCTCCGGAGCCCTCCACGCTGAAAATGTAAGTCTCCAGCCGAACCTCGTACACACTGAGATCAATCGCCTGCACCAGCGCCGGAAAAAATTCCTGCGACCCCTGCAACAAATCCACCTGATGACCGGGCGCAAACATGCTGAGAATCAGCTGATCGGCAGGGAAAATTCGGCGATCAATGGCAGATGGTCGGACATCCGCGTCCAAATGTGCCCCTGAGGCACCATCAATCCCATCGGTGTCAAGTTGCGAGCAAACACATGATCAAGTTGTGCCAAAGGCAGGCGCGACGGAAATGTGGGTTGGCGCGCATTCCAGGAGTGCAGGCCTTCCCGCGCCATCGCCTGTTGCACGGTCTTGCCCCAGTCGTTGAAGTCGCCGGCCACCAGCAAAGGGGCCGACTCGGGTATTTCCCGCTCGATAAAGCGCTGCAACTGCGCGATCTGACGCACCCGGCTGGCCTTGATCAACCCCAAGTGCACCACCAGCACATGCACCATTTTTCCATGGACGTTGAGCATGACGTGCAAGAATCCCCGCTGCTCCAGGCGGTGATCAGACATATCCTCATGCTGATGCGACAGCACCGGCCAGCGCGACAGCAGCGCATTGCCATGCTCGCCGTGGCGCGTGATGGCGTTGGTGCGGTAGACCGCCTCGTAGCCCTGGGGGGCCAAAAAATCAGCCTGCGAAAGTTCCGGCCACATCGGAAATCGTTTGGCTTCAAGGCGGTTGCTGTGCCGCACCTCTTGCAGGCACACCACATCGGCATCCAACGACTCGACGGCCAGGCCGAGGTTGTGAATTTCCAGGCGACGCGCAGGCCCAAGGCCTTGCACCCCTTTGTGAATGTTGTAGGTCGCGACCCGAATGATGTTCATGGCTGGTTCGGCTTGCGAAAAAACCTTGGCAACAACAGACACGCCTCGGCGTTGGAAGGTGAAAAACAGGCCTGCGCCGCCTGGGCATAGGGCAGCCACTGGAACGCCGTATGCTCGTGCGGGCTCAAACGCACCTGGGTGCTCTTAGGCACCTGCAAGCCAAATAAATGCTCGGTGTTGTGCATCACGCCGGGCGCATAACGATGACGCCAGCGGGGATAAATCTCATACACATTTTCAAGTTGCCAATCCTGGAGAAAACCGGCCAGAGGTGTGCCGGGCGCGCAATCAATCCCCGTCTCTTCGAACACCTCACGCCGGGCAGTTTGCTCAAAGGACTCATCCAGCGTGTCTTTGCTGCCCGTGACAGATTGCCAGAAATCATCGACGTCTGCGCGCTTGATCAACAGCACCTCCATCGCCGGAGTGTGAATGAGCACCAACACCGATTGCGGTATTTTGAATGGGCGAGAAAATGCAGTCACGGGGAAACAATGATTCCAATTAAAAAGGGCGCCAAGTCAGCGCCCTTTCATTTTGCATCAAACCGATATCAGCAAATTCAAGACGCTTTCACCGCCTCGGGGGTGCGCAGTCGAATGTGCAGTTCACGCAGCTGCTTTTCGTCCACCGGCGACGGCGCCTGGGTCAGCAGGCACTGGGCGCGCTGGGTCTTGGGGAAGGCGATCACGTCGCGGATCGACTCGGCGCCGGTCATCAGCGTCACGATGCGATCCAGGCCAAAGGCCAGGCCACCGTGCGGCGGGGCGCCGTATTGCAGCGCGTCGAGCAGGAAGCCGAACTTTTGTTGCGCTTCTTCTGGCGTGATCTTGAGCGCATCAAACACCTTCTTTTGCACCTCGGCGCGATGGATACGCACCGAACCGCCACCCATTTCCCAGCCGTTGAGCACCATGTCGTAGCCCTTGGAGATGCAATTGGCAGGGTCCGTGACCATCAGGTCTTCATGGCCGTCCTTGGGCGCGGTGAACGGGTGGTGCACGGCCATCCAGCGGTCAGACTCTTCGTCGTGCTCGAACATCGGGAAGTCCACCACCCACAGCGGTGCCCAGCGGTCCTCGAACAAGCCATTTTTCTTGCCAAACGCACTGTGGCCAATCTTGATGCGCAGCGCACCGATGGCATCATTGACGATTTTTTCCTTGTCGGCACCAAAAAACAGCAGGTCGCCATCTTTGGCACCCGTGCGTTTCAGGATTTCAGCGAGTGCGGCATCGTGCAGATTTTTAACCACCGGGCTTTGCAGGCCTTCGCGGCCTTTGGTCACGTCGTTCACCTTGATCCAGGCCAGGCCCTTGGCACCGTAAATCTTGACAAATTCACCATAGTTGTCAATTTCACTGCGGGTGATCTCGGCCCCGCCCGGCACACAAAGCGCCACCACACGGCCGCCCTTGGTGGTGGCAGGCGTCGAGAAGACCTTGAAGTCCACATCGGCCATGACGTCGGTGAGTTCGGTGAATTCGAGCTTGACGCGCAGGTCGGGCTTGTCGGAGCCAAAGCGGCGTGCCGCCTCCTGGTAGGTCATGACCGGGAATTCACCCAAATCGACACCCAGGGTGTTCTGGAACACGGTCTTGATCATGCCCTGAAAGATCTCCCGGATTTCTTCCTCGTCCATGAACGAGGTTTCGATATCGATCTGGGTGAATTCGGGCTGGCGATCGGCGCGCAGGTCTTCGTCGCGGAAGCATTTGGTGATTTGGTAGTAGCGGTCAAAGCCGGCCACCATCAGCAACTGCTTGAACAGCTGCGGGCTTTGCGGAAGCGCAAAAAAGTGACCGTCATGGACCCGGCTGGGCACCAGATAGTCGCGCGCCCCTTCGGGCGTGCTCTTGGTCAGCATCGGGGTTTCGATGTCAACGAAACCATTGGCGTCCAGAAACTTGCGCACTTCCATGGTCACGCGGTAGCGCAGCATCAGGTTGTTTTGCATGTAGGGACGGCGCAGATCCAGCACCCGGTGCGTCAGGCGCGTGGTTTCGCTGAGGTTTTCCTCCTCGAGTTGGAACGGCGGTGTGACAGATGGATTGAGCACCTTGAGCTCGTGGCACAG
>NZ_JAQTWL010000008.1 GCF_028689295.1 Rhodoferax sp. | reverse complement strand
CAATGGACCTGGTCCTACAATCACGACCGCCCTCACATGGCCCTGGGCGGGATCACCCCAAAGCAGCGGCTACTAAAGGCTGCATAACCCTCTACTTCTGACGCCAGTGGAAAAAGGGGGGATTACCGCGACATCGTCGGCCAGCCGATGCTGGCGCACAAGGCGGTGCACGAAGCGCACGTCGCCGCTGAAGTGATTGCCGGGGAATTGCAAGGCAACAAAGACTTGGCCAGCAGCGCCTTCAACGCCCGCGTCATCCCCAGCGTGGCCTATACCGACCCCGAGGTGGCCTGGGTCGGCCTGACCGAAGACCAGGCCAAGGCGCAAGGCATCAAGGTCAAGAGGGGCCTGTTCCCGTGGAACGCCTCCGGCCGCGCCATTGCCAACGGCCGCGACGAAGGTGTCACAAAGCTGCTGTTTGACGACAGCCTCGAAGCGCACCATTGGTATGGCGGCCGAAGTGGCGCACGGCAGTTGCACCGATTTGCCGCCTGCCAAGAAGTAAGAAATAAGCGGGTTTCCAAGCCCTTGAAGCGAAGCCCAAACTCTCACAGGTTTGGGCTTTTTGCTATCTGGCCGCTCGATATCAGTGACTATGTGAACTTGAACCTGGTGCCGTCACTCGTCGCCGGTTGTCGAAGAACTCGACCGAATTGATCGGCCTACCTGCGTTGGGGCGGGGGCAATTGCGCCAGATAGTCCGCCACCGCCTGTAAATCGTCCTGTGTGTAGGTCTTGATCAGGCTGGCCATCGCCGGATTGGAGTTGCCCCGCTTCCCATCGCGGATGAATCCCAGTTCTCGCAACAGGTAGGTGTAGTGTTGCGCAGCCAACATGGGCGCAAAAATGAACGAATTGCCTTCGCCCTCAGCGCCGTGGCAGCCCGAACAGGCATTGTCAAAGAGTTCCTTGCCCCGCGCCACGCCGGACCCCGGACCCTTGGCAATGGTTCCTGCCACTGGCAACGCCTGCAGGTGGGCGGCAATATCGGCCAGGGTTTGCAGACTCAGTTCTTCTTCGTTCACCATGGGCTGCATGGGCGGGTTGTTGCGCAACCCGCTGCGAATGTCGAGCACCTGCTTGATGATCACCGTGGCATGTTGCCCCGAGAGCCGCGGCGTTGGCGTGGCCGGGCGACCGGAGGCGTCTTTTCTGTGGCAAGCCGTGCAGGCCTGCTCGGCAAATTCAGCCTCGCCGCGCTTGGCGTCGGGCGTGATCGCAAGGGCTCTTGCCAACAGGGCCTCGGCCTCGGGTGTGGGGGTTTGTGCCTGTCCAGACAGTGGTGATATGCCCAGCAGGGAGGCGAAGAGCAGGGAGGCAAGAGGTTTCATGATAAGTCGCATGGAAGGGTTGATTACTTTGGGTATTCCCGGTTTTGTGAAGGCTTTCACGGTTCACAATAAATTGTTCTTTTCATATACTGTCCACAAATACCCGCAACGGACATGACTTTCATCATTCAAGGAGACAAGTTTAATGAATACCGTGACATCTGACCAGTTGGCTTTGCCGCGCTTGTATTTTTGGGAAAAAACCGCCGCCGATCGCGTAGCCCTGACCCAGCCGATGGGCGGTGGCGTCATTCAGGACTTCACCTGGGCGCAGGTAGGCGACCAAGTGCGCCGCATGGCCTCCCATCTCAAGGCCCAGGGCTGGGAACCCGGCGCCAAAGTGGCCATTTTGTCCAAAAACTGTGCCTGGTGGCTGATGAGCGACCTGGCGATCTGGATGGCTGGCTATGTGTCGGTGCCGCTGTATCCCACGCTCGGGCATGACACCGTCAGGCAGATTTTGACTCACAGCGAGGCGCGCGCCTGTTTTGTCGGCAAACTCGACGACTGGGAGTTGATGAAGCCAGGCGTGCCTTTGGATATGCCGTGCATCAGCTATCCACTGTCGCCGCCGGATGCACTCCAGCGCTTCGAAGGCTGGGACGCCATCATCGCCCGCAACCAATCCATGCAGGGTGAAGTGGTTCGCGCGGCCGATGAGCTGGCCACGCTGATCTACACCTCGGGCACTACCGGCAAGCCCAAGGGCGTGATGCACAGTTTTGGCAATTTCGCCTGGGCGATTGCCACCGGTGCTGCTGCCGTGGGCATGACGCAGCAAGACCGCATGTTGTCCTACCTGCCTTTGGCCCATGTGGTCGAGCGCGTGCTGGTGGAGCACGGCTGGCTGTACACCGGAATGCACGTGTTTTTTGCCGAATCGCTCGACACCTTCACCACCGACCTGCAACGTGCGCATCCCACCATTTTCTTTTCGGTGCCACGGCTGTGGGTCAAGTTTCAGCATGGCGTGCACCACAAGATGCCGCCGGCCAAGCTCAACCGGTTGTTGTCGATTCCCATCATTGGCGGTCTGGTGCGGCGCAAAGTGCAAAAAGCACTGGGGCTGGACCAGTGCCGTTTTGCCGCTGGCGGCGCGGCGCCCATGCCGGTTCCGCTGCTGGCCTGGTACCGCAAGCTGGGTCTGCCGGTCAACGAAGGTTATGGCATGACAGAAAACCTGGCCGTCTCCAACCTGACGCTGGCCGGGAAAAATCAAGAGGGCTCGGTGGGACCAGCCTACCCCGGCGTTGACATTCGCATCGATGCAGCCACCGGCGAGGTCCAGATGCGCAGCCCGGCGCTGATGCAGGGCTATTACAAGGAACCGGCATTGACTCGGGAAACCTTCACCGAAGACGGCTGGCTGCGCACTGGCGACAAGGGTCAGATCGATGCGCAAGGCTGCCTGCACATCACCGGGCGCGTGAAAGACTTGTTCAAGACCAGCAAGGGCAAATACGTGGCGCCGGCCCCGATCGAAGACAAACTGGTGATGCACGACGCGGTGGAAGCCTGCGTGGTGACCGGCGCCAACCTGGGTCAGCCGCTGGGCATTGTGATGCTTAACGCCGAAGCCCTGGCGCGCACCGCAGACCCGGACAGCCGCAGCGAACTTGAGGCGTCGCTGGCGCAACACCTGAAAACCATCAATGAAACGCTCGATCCGCACGAGCAGCTCAAGTGCCTGGTGGTCGCCACCACCGCGTGGACGGTCGAGAACGACATTGTGACACCCACCTTCAAGGTCAAGCGCAACCGCATTGAGGACATCTATTCAGCCAATTACGAGCGTTGGGAAAGCTCTGCCCAGCTGGTGATCTGGCAATCTTCCTGATTCGTTTTTTTGTTCGGGGCTGACGCCCTTTGATTGGATGCCCCATGACGACGGATTACCCCGAGCAGGTGCTCAACCAGCATTTGCAGCGCATGCTCAGCGACCTCGATGCCGAGGCCATTGCGCTGTTGCGGAGCCATTTGCATTGGGTTGAATTGGCCGCCGGTGACATGCTGATGTGCCAGGGCGAGCCCGGCGATGCCATGTATTTGTCGATCAGCGGACGGCTGCGGGCCTCGGTGCGGGACGACGGCGGTGAAGAGCGCATGGTGCGCGAGATGGGGCGGGGCGAGATCATTGGCGAGATGAGCCTCTACACCGACGAGCCGCGAACGGCCACCGTTGTTGCCATCCGCGACTCCTTGCTGGTGCGTCTGGCCAAGTCCGAGTTCAGCCGCCTGCTGGCCAGCAGCGCGCAAATGTCCATCCTGCTGACGCGCCAGATGATCAAGCGGCTCACCAGCACCGGTTTGCTGACTGCGGTGCCGCCACCGGTGGCCATGGCGCTGCTGCCCGTCACTGCCGGCGTGGATTGCGCTGATTTTGCCCGGCGCCTGGCGGCACAGCTCGGGGGCATGGGCAAGGTTTGCCTGGTGGCTGCGAGCGACGTCGATACAGCCCTGCAGCAGCCGGGCCTGGCGCGCAGCGCAAGCACCGATGTAGCTGCCAACCGCCGCATTGCGTCCTACCTGGGTCAACTGGAGCTGGCGCACGACTTTGTGCTGCTGGTGGGCGATGCCGATGCCAGCGCATGGACGCAGCGCTGCAGCCGCCACAGTGACGAGCTTTTGCTGCTGGCCGATGCCCGCCAGCCGCCCGTGCTGCACGAAACCGAAAGCGCCTGCCTGATGCCGCGTAGCGGGCAGGGTGGGGCGGCGCAAATCCTGGTGCTGCTGCACGAGGCTGCGGTGCGTTGTCCGAACGGGACAAGGCAATGGCTGGCGCGCCGACCGGTTACCGACCATGTGCACATACGACCAACGCTTGACAGCGACATGGCGCGGCTGGCGCGTATTCAGAGCCGCACCGCGGTGGGCTTGGTGCTGGCCGGTGGCGGCGCCAAAGGCTTGGCGCATCTGGGGCTTTACCAAGCGCTGCAAGAGCGCGGCATCGTGGTTGACTTTGTCGGCGGTACCAGCATCGGGTCGATCATGGCGGCCATGGTCGCCTCGGACCAGCCGCTGGACAGCCTGATGTCGATCGCACGCGCGGCCTTTGCCGACAAGCCCACGGGGGACTTCAACCTGTTGCCACTGATCTCGCTCATTCGCGGACGCCGCATGCGCCGCATTCTGCAAGTGGCCTTGCAGCAAGTCTTCGGCCATCCGGCAGACGTCGAGGATGCCTGGAAAAACTACTTTTGTGTGGCCAGCAACTACACCGAGGCCCGCGAACAGGTCATCAGCCAGGGTCCACTGACCCAGTCCATTCTGGCCAGCACCGCCATCCCCGGCGCCTTTCCGCCGGTGCCGGTGGCGGGTGATCTGCTGTTTGACGGTGGCACCTTCAACAACTTCCCGGTCAGCATCATGCGCAAGCGGCGCGGCGTGGGCAAGGTCATCGGCATGGATCTGGGCACGCGCAAGCCCAAGCCTGTGGCGTTTGACGAAGTGCCAGGTACCTGGGCGCTGTTGCGCGACCGCCTGCGTCCGCGCCAGCAGCGCCGCTACAAGCTGCCTTCGTTCATGGCCTATTTGCTCAATGTCAACATCATGTACAGCACCTCGCGCCAGAGCGAATCGCGCCGACTGACCGACCTCTACTTCAGCCCGCCGCTGGAGAGGGTGGGCATGCTGCAGTGGCAGCGCTTTGACAACATCGCCAAGCAGGGCTACGACTACGCCTGCGAGGTGCTCGACGCCATGTCCGAAGAACAGCTCAAGCCGTTTCGGGCGCGCCTCTGAAGTGGGGTCGCGGTGGCGACCCGATTCAAGCCGTGAAGTTGCCCACTCCGCCGTCGTTTGAACAGACAGTTGCTTGGACAGCTGTAAATTTAGTTAGACAGCTACAGGCAATAGATTAGACAGCTGTAGACAACTGATGCCTGAGAACAACACGGCTGTGGTTGTTTATCAGTTTTGTTGCTTGGACACTTGCAATCCAGTTGTATATCTATATAGTCCAGTTGTCTAACAAAGAAAGCAGTGGATAGTTTCATGTTAACCAGCGTCGCGTTGCTTGAAGGTGCCGGCATTTCGCGTGCCACCCTCAACAATTACATTGCCGTCGGGCTCCTGCCCCGGCCGGAAGTGCGTCGGCAAGCGGCTGTGCCGGGCGAAGCACCCACCACCCTGGGCTATTTCCCGGACTGGGCGCTGGAACGCATTGGGCAAATTCAGGAACTCAAGCGCAATGGTGTCAGCATGGAAGACATCAAGCGTCAACTGGCCGACGAGGCAGAGCCAGTTAAGGTCAAGCCGTCCCCCACGGCGTCCGCGCCCGACTCCGCCACCACGCCAGCAGTTGTGCCATCGCCAACTGTCGCTGCCGGGCCTGCCCCCTTGCCCAATGACAGTGCCCCTTTTTCTGAAAAACGCACGGCGCCAGCCTCTGTCCAGCGCAGCGAATCAGTTCAGGTTTCGGTCGAAAACATTCCGTATCCCGCTTACATGGTCAACTTCGAGTTTCAGTTGATCTGGCTCAACGCGCTGGCCCAAAAAGAATTCTTTGCCGACAACCCGATCCCGGAGCGGGCCAACGACCGCTCCATTGTGCCCACCCTGCTCGAATGGGCAGGAACATTGCCCCAGCAGGAGCAGGCCAGTTTGTTCAACGCCCATTTGGGGCCGATCAAAAGTCGTTTGTCGCGCCAGGCCTTCAGCCAGAATCTGGGTAACCTGGCTGATGCGCAGCGGCAATGGCTGATGGATTGCTATGACCATTGCCCTGAACCCGAAAACCGCATCCAGCACATTGTCGGCCTGGTCCACCCTGATCCTGAGATCGGCCCCTGCCAGGTGGTGGCCCTGAGCTTTCGCGAAGGCGTGCTGATTGTCTATGTGCCTGAAAAGCAGGATGTGAACCAGTTGCTCAACTGTGTGTCACGGCGCGACTCGTTCATTCGCGCCTTGCTCAGCCAGCGCCTGCCGGTACTGACGCCGTTGGCCGTGATGGTGGCCGACCTGCAAAACTCGGTGCGCATCTGCTCGGAGTTGCCACCCGAAGACTACTTTCAATTGATCAACCAGATCTGGTCCACGCTGGACCCGATTTTCCGGGAGTATTACGGCGCTTATGGCAAACACACGGGTGACGGCATGGTCTATTACTTCTTTCCCCAGCCCGACCGCAATTACCTGATGAACGCCGTGCTGTGCGCCAACAAGGTGCGTGAAACCATGCAAAACATCAGCCACGAGTGGATGGTGCGCAAGGGTTGGACCAACCCCTTGTACATGAACATCGGCCTGAGTGAAGGTGAGGAATGGCTCGGTACGTTCAGGACCAACACCAACTTCGAACTGGTGGTGCTGGGCGAAACCATCAATATTTGTGGCCGCTTATCTGACCTGGCCCGCTTCGGCAAGATCTGGGCCACCAAGGGGCTGATCAGCAAACTGTCCGTCACCGAACGCTCGAAAATCCGCTATGGCGTGGAACGTGACGCTCCCGAAGGAAGAGTGTTCGTCAACAACTCCTATGCGCAGGTGGCGACGCTGCTGTCGAACACTGATCCGCGCCATGCCAAACTCATGGACATTGCGACCTGTGCCGTGGCCGAGGTGCTGCCCAAGCTATAACATCAGGCTCTTTTGAAGCGCAGGACTGCGCTTTGTGAGCTGCTCGCATTTCCTGTGGATAACTTTGTGAGTAATTACCCTAATATCCATCTGCTGTTGACGCGTGTTTTGATACGTAACACGTTGATTACAATTTAAGCAGCAAAAAATCTAATTAAATCAATGATATTCAACGAAAAATCTCACACAGTTGCTAGCGTTTTTGGTTTTTGGGTGTCCGCGCCAAACTGTGGGCAATTCACTATCGTGTTGCTAGCGCCGGGTGCTTTGGCATGATGGCTGAGCCGTCTCTTTTGCCAGAGTCCGGGACAGTCTGGACGGTCGGTGCGCTGTGTCGCGCCATAACTGACGCGCTGCAAGCCCGCTTCAACCCGGTGACCGTGCGCGGTGAGTTGTCCGGGTTTTCGCGCGCTGCCAGCGGCCACTGCTACTTCTCGTTGAAGGATACCTCCGGACAGTTGCGTTGTGCCATGTTCAAGCGTGCCGCCAGCGGTCTTGACTTTGCGCCACGCGACGGTGAACTGGTCGAAGTGCAAGGGCGCCTGGGTGTCTATGAGCCGCGTGGCGACCTGCAGTTGATTGTCGAAGGCATGCGCCGCGCCGGCCAGGGCGGCCTGTTCGAGGAATTCCTCAAACTCAAGGCCCGGCTGGCAGCACAGGGCCTGTTTGATGCCGCCCGCAAGAGAGCGCTACCCGTCATGCCGCGCGCCATCGGTCTGGTGACCTCGCTCGGTGCGGCGGCTTTGCATGACGTGGTGACCGCCTTGCAGCGGCGTGTGCCGCACATTCCGGTGGTGCTGGCCCCGGCCTCGGTGCAGGGGACCAATGCCCCGGCCGAGTTGATGGCCGCATTGACCGCGTTGTACCAATTGAATACGGTTCCGATCGACGTGATTTTGCTGGTGCGAGGCGGCGGTGCACTGGAAGACCTGTGGGCCTTCAACGACGAGGCACTGGCGCGGCTCATCGTACAAAGCCCGGTGCCCGTCATTTGCGGCGTCGGTCACGAGACCGACTTCACCATTGCCGACTTCTGTGCCGACCTGCGCGCGCCCACGCCCACGGCCGCGGCCGAACTGGTGGCGCAACCGCGCGACGCCTGGCTGGGCGCGCTGGACCAGGCCCAGCGGCGCCTCAGTGACGCCGTGCTGCGCCAGCTCGACCGCCAGGGCCAGCGGCTGGACCGGGCTGTGGCTCGCCTGGGGCGGCCGTCCGAACGCATGGCCAGCCAGCGCCTGCGGCTGGCGGCCAGCGCCCATGGCCTGCAAAGTGCAGCCCGGCATTTTTTGCAAACAAAAGAGCAACACCAGCAACGACTGGCGACCCAATTGCCCACCGCTGTGCAGCGCGCCTGGCAGCAGCAGGCGCAGCGCCTGGATCGGGCTACTCTGCGCCTGAACCTGCTCGACCCGCATCTGGTGCTGGCGCGGGGCTATGCCATGCTGTCCGACGATCAGGGCAATACCGTTGCCAACTGCCGGCAGACTGCGCCCGGCCAGGCCCTGACCGCTACCCTTGTTGACGGCACGGTTGATTTGAGAGTGGTGTAAGCTGCCACCTGAAAGTTTTTACAATTTCATTTTTGCAACTCAACACCGAGGATCACATGGAACATACTTTGCCCCCCCTGCCTTTTGCGATGGATGCCCTGGCACCCCACTATTCCAAGGAAACGCTGGAATACCACTATGGCAAGCACCACAACGCGTATGTGGTCAACCTCAACAACCTGCAAAAAGGCACCGAATTCGAGAGCATGGACCTCGAGTCCATCGTCAAAAAATCCAGCGGCGGCATCTACAACAACGCCGCCCAAATCTGGAACCACACCTTTTTCTGGAACTGCCTGACGCCCAACGGCGGCGGTGAACCGAACGGCGCGCTGGCGGCTGCCATCAATACCAAGTGGGGTTCTTATGCTGCGTTCAAGGAAGCTTTTGTCAAGAGCGCCGTGGGCAACTTCGGCTCCGGCTGGACTTGGCTGGTGAAAAAGGCCGACGGTTCGGTTGACATCGTCAACATGGGTGCTGCCGGCACACCATTGACCACTGGCGACAAAGCGTTGCTGACGGTGGATGTCTGGGAGCACGCCTACTACATCGACTACCGCAACCTGCGTCAGAAATACGTCGAGACTTTCCTTGGCAACCTGGTGAACTGGCGCTTTGCCGAAGCCAACTTTGCCTGAGTTCAAACGCTCGTCAAAACAAGAAACCACCTTCGGGTGGTTTTTTTTTACAACCGATTCAGGTTTTGTGGCGCTGTCGGCCAAAAAAGCTGGAAATCCGATGCGCGCCAAGCTTTCGAAGGATGGACTCTATGAGGTACAAATTTGGCTTTTCAACAT
The DNA here is from genome assembly GCF_028689295.1 of Rhodoferax sp. Classification (GTDB taxonomy): domain Bacteria; phylum Pseudomonadota; class Gammaproteobacteria; order Burkholderiales; family Burkholderiaceae_C; genus Rhodoferax. The sequence goes on along the minus strand of NZ_JAQTWL010000008.1, from coordinate 141,223 downwards.
GACTTCCTGATTACCTTGGCAGCACTTCCAATTTGCTCGAAACGGGTCACACCTGGCCACTTTGAGCGAAGTCGGTCAACCCCGGCGCCACCTGCCCACAATGCAGTTTCGGCCGGCAAATTTCGACGCAAGTTAAGAACAAAGGGAGAAATGTTTCGACTGGCGTACGACAAGCTAAATGAAATCGCCACAATTTCTGCCCGGTAGCTCATTGCGCTATTTACCATTTCCACAAGGGGAACCTGAGTCCCAAGATTGATGCACTGAGCGCCCTCCAAAGTCAGGAGGGTCTGCAACATGATCAAACCCATTCCGTGCTGTTCATCGGGTGCTGTCGCCATCAACACCCTAACGCCATCAGTATTTCCCCGAAGTCGCAGTGCGGCACTCTGTAACACTGAACGCAAAATTTCCGAAAACAAATGCTCTTGGTGAATTGCAAGACTGCCGCTCTCCCAATGCTTACCTACACAAGTGATCAGTGGTGGCAGGGTCTTCTCGACGAAAGTATTCAACCCCTGTTTCAGAAGTGCCGTCTCCAGTTCACGATGAAGCGCATGGACATTTCCATCCTGCAATCTCGCAAAGACGCGATTGACAAACCCCATTGCCGAAGCCGGTACGACATTGTCCGTATGCTTTGCATAAAGCTGTTTGATTGCGTCCAACGGGAGTGCAACGATCTTCCCTGGACGATGTCCTGCATCCAAAAGCCCTTTAATCAGCCGAAGTTGGTGTAGGTCCTCGGCGCAATACAGGCGTTCCCCATTGAGGTGTCGTTGCGGTTGTGGAAATCCGTACCGCGACTCCCACTTGCGCAGCGTCTCCTTAGTAATACCGGTCTCTCTCTCGACTTGCTGAATGGGTACCAAAGGCGAATCAACGTTGATCATTCATGTCTCTAAGGAAGAATGCATTAAAGGTGATTATCCCGGCTCTTGGGCAGGTAGCGGCAGAACCGGGACTTGCCGTGGACGGAATGATGCGTCATTTCACCTTGAAATATTGCCCACGCCCGGACCCGCAGTGCAAACCATGCCATGCGGCCGTGACTGTCCGTAAAGTACTTTTGACAGCGCAAAACATCTTTTCATTCGACAAATGTCAACATTATTAGAGGAATCATTATTTGGCTGCATAATGGCTAGACAAAATTTAAACCGGATCGCTTTCAATAACACGTCAAATGACCGCGAACTGTGGATAGCAGGAACCATCGGGCTGAGATGTTGAGTGTGATCTTGGTTCAAATGCTTCAAAACCTCTTTGACGCTTCCAAATGTGGAATCGAAAATAAATAATTACATGCTGCAATGGAACGATGGCGCACCATGAGACTTTATAGACTATTGGCTCTGGCCCTACCCCTGGCGCTCATTGCTTGTAATGACCGCATACAGCCGGAGCAACAAGCTGCGCCGAGCGCGCCACCCGTCAAGAAGGTACGAGTCGCGCTGGTGATGAAGACGCTGACCAATCCGTTTTTCATTGAAATGGAAAAAGGCGCACGCAAGGCCGCCGCTGAACTAAACCTGGACTTGATCGTCAAGACGGCGGCCGAGGAAACATCGTTCGAGCAGCAGGTGGCCATTGTCGATGACTTGGTCCAGAAGAAGCTGATTGATGCCCTGGTGGTGGCGCCGGCTGACGCCTATCACCTGATCCCGTCAGTCATAAAGGCGCGAGATGCAGGCATTGCAGTGGTCAACATCGACGCGCGTCTGGACCCCAAGCAGCTGAAAGACGCCGGTTCGGCCGTAGTCCCGTTCATCAGTGTCGACAACGAGCAGGGTGGATTCTTGTCGGCCAAGACCCTTATTGCCGGAGTCACCAAACCGACCCAGGCAGCCATTATCGAAGGTATTCGTACGGCGGAAAACGCCCAGGCGCGCAAGAACGGTGCGGTACGCGCGTTTGCCAGCAATCGGGCGGTCAAACTGGTGGCCAGCGAATCGGCCAACTGGAAGATCGATGAGGCATATACGGTCACCAAGTCCATCTTTGCCAAGCACCCGAATATCGGCCTGATCTTCGCCGCCAACGACATGATGGCACTTGGCGTGTTGAAATATCTGGCCGACAGCGGGCATGGCAAGGTCAAAGTCGCTGGTTTCGACGCATTGGCCGAAGCCCGTACCGCCATCAGCCAGGGCACGCTCGTGGCCAGCATCGACCAGCAGGCCGCAGAGCAGGGCTATCAGGGTGTGCTGTACGCCATGCGTGCGTTCAAAAGGGAGCAACTGCCGGCGCAAACCCTGCTCAATGTGAAGTTGGTCACGATAGAGAAGTGACACTGCTAGTCACGCACTTAGGAGTGTCCACACCGCCAGCCTGCCATGCGCCTTAGTCTCAACCTTCGGTTCATCGCCTATCTGCTGGTGTTGGGGGTGCTGCCGCTCCTCGCCGTCAGCGCCATATCGATTCGGCTTACAAGCAGCGCCATCGAAGACAAGGCACGCTACCATGCGGTCCAAGAAGTTCAGGAAATGGCGGTACTTCTTGATATCCAGATGGCCCAGATCGAGGCGCTGATCGCCAACGTTTCCGGTGTCGAGGAAATCAGCAAGGTGCTGGCGGAAAAAAAAGCCGACTCGGATGCTTTCACACGCCTTGCGACACAGGCGCGTATTGGCTATGTGCTCAACAATTTCCTCAATCTCAAGGGCCTGATATCCATCGATATCCTCACCTTGGACGGTCGTCACTACCATGTCGGGGACACGCTGGACATCGGAAATCTGAACACGAGCGTGCGTGATCAGTTGATTAAGGAAACATTGACACAGGCTGAGAGTGTCTACTGGGCCGGCGTGCGACCCAATGTCAATGGCAACTCGACCCATCGCTTGACGCTGGTTGCGGCCCACGCGATTGTCCTGCGTAATCCGGTCACTTCCAGGCGCGAGCCCGTGGCCCTGCTGTTAGTCAACTTCGACCCAAACCAGGTTCACCAGCAATTCGGCGAAATCGTCCCCCATGACGAAAACATGGTGGTAGTGCTCGATGGGAGCAATCGCTTCGTCTACCATCCGGATGCCGGCTTGATCGGCCAAGCTGCCGGGACCGACATGCTCGCCACGCTGGCCGAGATTCCAAAAGGGCCGCAAAGCCGCTTCACGGATAGCGGTGTGCTGGTGACCAGCACATCGATGCGTGCGTCCGGTTGGCGCGTGGCCTCCTTGGTGTCACAGGCGAGCCTGACCCGTTCCGCCCGCGACATTAGCCGTGCCACCGCGCTGGTCATGCTGGTGTCTCTTATTCTGGTTGTTCTTGGCGCGTTGTCCCTGCTGCGGCAGGTGGTGAGGCCGCTACGGGCGATTTCTAAACGATTTCGCCTGTTGCGCGAGGCGCCGCAGACCATCCAGACGCCGTTGTCAGTCCGTGGCAAAGACGAAATTGCCGATCTGACGATCTGGTTCAACGCCTATCTGGACAATCTGAGTGCGCGCCGGCAATCCGAGGAAAAACTCCAGCTCGCCGCCAGTGTCTTTAGCAATGCCCGCGAAGGCATCATGATCACCAACACCAAAGGCACCATCATTGACGTCAATCAGGCCTTCACTCGCATCACGGGCTACTCGCGCGAAGAAGTGTTAGGACACAGCCCGAGCATTCTCAGCTCCGGCCGGCACGACAAGGCGTTCTACGACAGTATGTGGCTTGCCTTGATCAAGCAGGGGCACTGGACCGGGGAAATCTGGAACCGGCACAAGGACGGAGAGGTGTTCGCCGAGTTGCTCGCAGTCAGTTCTGTGCGGGATGACAAGGGTGTCGTGAAGCGATATTTGGGCTTGTTTTCCGACATCACATCGATCAAGCAGTACCAGATAGAGTTGGAGCACACCGCCCACTACGATGCACTGACCAACCTCCCCAACCGCCTGCTAATGGCTGACCGCCTGCAACAGGCCATGGCACAAGTGCAGAGGCGTCAGAAGAAGCTGGCCGTCCTCTTCTTAGACCTCGATGGCTTCAAAGACGTCAACGATGGCCACGGCCATGTGGCTGGCGATCACGTTCTCATTACCCTGGCACAGCGCATGAAACAGGCGATGCGCGAGGGTGACAGCATCGCTCGTATAGGGGGCGACGAGTTTGTGGCGATACTGATTGATCTGAATGACATTGCAGACAGCTTGCCTTTGCTAGAGCGGCTGCTGGCTGCGGTGGCGCAACCAGTTGAGTTTGGAGATATCACGCTTGAGGTCTCGGCGAGTGTGGGGGTCACCCTGTATCCGCAAGCACATGACATCAGTGCCGATCAATTGGTGCGCCAAGCCGACCAAGCGATGTATCAGGCCAAAGTCGCTGGAAAGAACCGCTATCACATCTTCGATGTCTCACTGGACGACACTATCCGCAGTCACCATGAAAGCGTGGAGCGGATCCGCCTGGCGCTTGAACAACGTGAATTCGTGCTGTATTACCAGCCCAAGGTCAACATGCGAACCGGCGAGATCATTGGGGCAGAAGCACTGATCCGCTGGCAGCATCCGGATAGAGGACTGCTCACACCGGCCGGATTCTTGCCCGTGATCGAGGGCCATGCTCTGGCCATTTCCGTTGGCGAGTGGGTGATTGATACCGCTCTGACCCAAATCGAGATATGGCACTCAGCGGGCCTGGACAAGGTAGTAAGCGTCAACATTGGTGCGCACCAGTTGCAGCAAGGCGACTTTGTCGATCGGCTGAGATTATTACTGGCAAAGCATCCGCAGGTGAAGTCGAAAGACCTTGAACTTGAGGTGCTGGAGACCAGCGCTATGGAAGACATTGCCAAAGTGTCTCAGGTGATCGAAGCCTGTGCCCAGATCGGCGTGAAGTTTGCGCTGGATGACTTTGGCACCGGCTACTCATCACTCACCTACCTCAAACGCCTTCGCGTGGCGCTGCTCAAGATCGACCAGAGCTTTGTGCGCGACATGCTTAACGACCCCGATGACCTGGCCATTTTGCAAGGCATCATCGGTCTGGCTGCCGCCTTCAAATGCGAAGTGATTGCTGAAGGCGTAGAGACCGTGGCGCACGGCACCGCGCTGCTGCAACTGGGCTGCGAACTGGCGCAAGGCTACGGCATTGCCCGGCCCATGCCGCCAGATCAGTTGCCAGCCTGGGCAGCCACCTGGCAGCCCGATGCGGCCTGGGGTGGGATGATTAATTCCGGTGCGGCATCTCGGTCAGCAGACAAGTAGGCTGCCGCAAAGCCGGTCTGCGCGGCTGTCCGCTGCACAGCCGAAGTACGCTGTACCGGGTTGCTGACTTCCATTTCTGACCTGTAGCATCTGAGAAATCGTGCTGGCTTCCATAGTACCGTGGTAAGGTACTGACCTATCCGAATCACGTCGTCTTCCTGGCAACCAACAACAATTCATCAAGATTCCTCCGCGGCACTCAGATCCACCGGTTCAATCAGCAGTTGGACGACAGCAAAGCCGGCGTCGATGACTTCGCTAATGAAGTCATTGGACCAACCGATATACCGTGTTGCGTAACCCTTGGCCGACATTGTGCAGCGCGTCGTAGCATCGAAATTTCCTCTTTCCACCATTCCCTTCGGGACTTCATTGCACATGGTGCGGACAACGAGAGTGCCAGCTGGGCGCAGCACCCGAAGTGCGCCTGAAAAGAAATGTTGGCGATCACCGCCGATCTACACCGCGACCCCAAACAACATGCCGACGCCAGCCGTGATGGCCATGGCCAGCGCGCCCCAGAACGCCACGCGCACAACGCCTTTGACAATGCCGGCACCACCGGTGTAGGCAGCCAGGCCACCCAGCATCACCAGAAACAGCATCGAGGTGGCTGCCACCACAGGCGTCAAAATGTCAAAAGGCACGAGCCAGGCAGTGAGCAGTGGCAAACCGGCACCCACGACAAATGACAGCGCCGAGACCAGCGCCGCTTGCAACGGGTTGGCGCTGGTGGCGTCGGAAATGCCAAGTTCGTCGCGGGTGTGGGCCGCCAGTGCATCATGGGCCGTCAATTGCGTGGCCACCTGCCTGGCCAGGTTGGCATCCAGGCCGCGCTGTACGTAGATACCCGTCAATTCGGCCAGTTCGCGTTCGCCGTCGGTGGCCAGTTCCTCGCGCTCGCGGGCAATGTCAGCCTGCTCGGTGTCCGACTGCGAACTCACCGACACATATTCGCCCGCCGCCATCGACATGGCGCCGGCCACCAGTCCCGCCACACCCGCCACCAGCACTGGCCCCTGCGTGGCGCTGGCAGCGGCCACGCCGAGGATCAGGCTGGCAGTGGAAACGATGCCGTCATTGGCGCCCAGCACAGCGGCGCGCAGCCAGCCGATGTGTTGCGTGCGATGATTTTCAGAGGGCGGGTTGGACATTGTTTTTATCGCTTGCAAGGAGGCTTTGTGGTCAGGCGGGTTTGACACCGAGTATGCGCCCGGTGAGCTTGCGTGCCACGGGTGCCAGGAAAAAGATCACCGGCACGCCCACCACGTAGGCAATGCCAAAAGCCTTCATCCAGCGCGGTAAAAAGTCTGCGCCCAAACCCACATTGACCCATGTGATGACGAACGTCATCAGCGAAATCATCATGGCTCCCATAACGAACGAAAATACCAGGTGAAATTTCTTTTGCGGATTCATCAGCTACTCCTGTTTAAGGTTCACACCGCCAGCCATTGCTCGATCTTGTCACGGCTGGGCACCCCCCCGGCGTGCACCACTTTGCCGTCGATGACCACACCGGGCGTGCTCATCACGCCGTAGCCCATGATGTCGCGCAGCTCCTCGACTTTGGTCAGGGTGACGCTCACGCCTTTGGCCTGGGCGATCTGGTCGATGAGTGCAATGGTTGCTTTGCAGTTGGCACAACCGGTGCCGAGTACTTTGATGTCCATGGTTTTATCCTTGAAGTTGAGATTGAAAAGAATAGCGTTTACAACACGGCGTTAAAAACAAAGCCGACCAGCAGAATGCCACCGGCCACCACGGCTACAAAGGTGGCGATCAGCCGCACTTTAAGCACCTTGCGCAAAATGATCATCTCGGGCAAGGACAGCGCAATCACGCTCATCATGAAGGCCAGCACCGTGCCCAGCGCCGCGCCCTTGGCCAGCAAGGCTTGCACGATCGGGATCACGCCAGCGGCGTTGGTGTACATCGGCACGCCCATGATCACGGCCAGCGGCACGCTCCACCAGGCTTCCTTGCCCATGAAGCTGGCCATGAAGTCCTCGGGCACATAGCCGTGGATCAGCGCCCCCAGCGCAATGCCGCCCAGAATATAGGGCCAGACCTTGCCGACAATTTCCCGCACGGCGTGAAGACCGCCCTCGATGCGCTCGCCCAGCGTCATGCCGGTGGCTTCAAAATCGGCCGACATCTTGGGCATGTCACGCACCCAGTCTTCCAGATGCGCTTCCATTTTGAGGCGACCAATGATCCAGCCCGCGACGATGGCGACGGTCAAGCCCAGGCCCAAATAGAGCAGGGCGACTTTCCAGCCGAACATGCCGAACAGCAGGGTCAACGCCACCTCGTTGACCATGGGTGCCGAGATCAGGAACGAAAACGTCACCCCCAGTGGCACGCCGGCCTGCACAAAACCAATGAACAGCGGCACCGCCGAGCAGGAGCAAAACGGCGTCACGATGCCCAAGCTCGCCGCCATCACATTGGCTGCGCCTTCACTGCGCCCGGCCAGCAAGGCGCGGGTGCGCTCCGGCGTGAAGTAGCTGTTGACCATGCCCATGATGAACACCACCGCGGTCAGCAGCAGTAGCACTTTGGGCGTGTCGTAAAAGAAAAACTGTATAGCACCGCCCAAGTGACTGGCGCGATCAATTGGCAACAGCGCCACCAGCGCCTCGGATGCCGGAATCAGCGTGTTGTAGAGCCCCAGCCAGACGATGGCGGCCAGGATCAGGAAAGCAACAGGCTGGCGCGTGGGCCAGGATTTGCGGGAGACGGTCAGAGTGTTCATGCTTGGGGAGACGGCAGAGCGGGCAGAAAGACGCAGGGGATCGAAAAAAACTTTTTGGGTTGACGCAGCTTGGCAAATGGCCGCAGTGGCTCAGGTCGCGGCTGGTTCAGTGGCGCGGCACAAAGTCGGCCACCCGACCGACCTCATCCATTTGCACCTGGCAGGCCTGGCTCATCTGTGCGCGCAACCGGACGCGGGCGCGCTGCACGCGGGACTTGGCGGCACTCAAGCTCAAGCCGCTGGCTCGGGCAAAGTCGGCTTGCGCCATGCCCTGCAGGTCGCACAGGGTGATGGCTTCGCGGTCTTGCGGGCTCAGCTCGGAGAGCACCCGCGGCAGGCAGGCGGTCAGGGTATCGACGGTGTCGGTATCGTCGCTCTGTGCTGCCAGATCCTCCGGCAAGTCCACCATGTGATGCGCCACGCGCAGCTGGTCGGCCAGCAGGTTGCGCGCCACCTCGAACAGCCAGGCACGGGCGTTGTGCAGATCGCAAAAGCGCTCACCCTGGCGCAGGGCTTTCAAAAAAAGGTCTTGCAGCAGGTCGTCGGCCAGCGCATCGTTGCCCACCCGATGGCGCAACCAGCCGCGCAGTTCAGCGGCATGCAGGGTCCAGGCGGTGGTGAGGCACTTCATGCCTTGAATTTAGCACGCCGCGCTCGAGTACCATTCGCATCATGACCGATTCATCCAGCTTTGCCGGCAACGATCTGGCAGCGTTTGCCCTGACCCTGATGACCTCGCGGCAAAACATTTTGCCCAAGCGCCTGGCTGCGCCCGGCCCCAGTGAAGATCAGGTGAATGACATGTTTCGCGCCGCCGCGTCTGCGCCCGACCACGGCGTGGTGATGCCGTGGCGTTTTGTGCTGGTGCCGCAAGCCAAGCGCGAGGTGCTGGCCGACGCCTTTGGCCGGGCCTTGACCGAGCGCGATGCCAGCGCGACGCCAGAGCAGATCGAGCAGGCGCGCGAGAAGGCTTTTCGTGCCCCGTTTCTGGCGCTGGCCATTGCCCGGCTCGGTCCCTGCGAGCCAGACATCGACCCGTTGGAGCGCATGGTGTCGGTGGGTGCCGCCATACAGAATTTTCTGCTGAGCGCGCACAGCATGGGCTTTGGCAGTAGCCTGACCAGCGGCCAGGCCATGCACTCGTCGGCCTTGCGCCAGTTGTTTGCCCTGACCGAGGGCGAACAAGCCGTGTGCTGCATCAACGTCGGCACCGTCAGCAAGCGCAAACCCGCGCGTTTGCGACCGGATGTGGCAGAGTTTGTCAGCAGCCTTTGACGTTCGGTCTCCCTGAAACCCGACAAAATAGCGCTCATGCCAAACGCCACGCCACCAGATTCCGCAGCGCAACTTCGTCACTGCCTGCCGCCTGACGACCTGCAGCGCGCGGCCCTGCACAACGAGGTGCACGCCAGGCCTTCAGCGCGCGTGCGCTTGCCGGCGCTGATCGTTTATGTGGCGGTGCTCAATGAAGGCGTGAGCCGGGCGGCCGAATGCGCCCATTTGAACCGCTTGCCGGGCCAGGCCGGGCTCACACCCGAGCGCTTGCAGGACAATTTTTTACGTTTGCGGCTGGATGGTTTCACGGTCAAGTGGGAGCGTCATTCTGAATTTACCCGCTATTCCATCGTGCAGCCACTGCCTGAGCATGCGCTGCTGGGTGCCTGCGAGCCCGATTTGATGGGCAGTCTGACGCTACCCGCGCAATGGCTGGCACAGATTCCGGGGCGCACGGTGGCGGCGGTGCAATTGGCCATGGTCCATGCCCCGCTGGACGATGCCACTGCCCTGATGGCGCAGGCTATGCGCTGGCTCGGCGGGCGCACGGTGGTGGCTTCCCTGATGGGCAGCAATGCCGCCAACGTGACCGTGCAAAACGCTGAACCCGCCAAGCGCCATGGCTACGAGCACCCGATGGGCCATTCATGGGCGTTGACGCAGTTCAGGTTGCAGCCCGACGGCTTCGAGCGCATGCTGGTGATTGCGCCCGAGGGCACCAGCCAGACCCGCGCCGGTCGTGTTGCCGCGCGCCTGCTGGAACTGGAAACCTACCGCCTGATGGCGCTGCGCGGCCTTCCGGTAGCCAAGGCGCTGGGACCGATGCTGGCGCAGGCTGAAGGCGACCTGGTGCGCATCACCAGCCAGTTGGAAAACAAGTCGGTGTCTGACCAGGAACTGCTCGATACCCTGGTGTCTCTGGCGGCCAGCGTGGAGCGCGCCACCGCCGAGAACAGCTACCGCTTTGCCGCCACCCAGGCCTACTACGCGCTGGTCAATCAGCGCATCAGGGAGTTGCGCGAAAAAGCCATTCCGGGCACCCAGACCATTGGCGAGTTCATGCAGCGCCGGCTGTCGCCAGCCATGGCCACGGTGGTGGCCACCGGGCAGCGGCTGGCCTCTTTGTCGGAGCGGGTGGCGCGCACCAGCGACCTGTTGCGCACTCGGGTCGATATTGCCACCGAGGTGCAAAACCAGCAATTGCTGGCCAAGCTCACGCGCGGGCAGGAACTGCAACTGCGCTTGCAAAGCACGGTCGAAGGCCTGTCGATTGCCGCCATTTCCTACTACGTGGTCAGCCTGCTGCTGTACGGCGGCAAGGCGCTCAAGGCGGCCGGGTTGCCAATCAACCCCGAAATGGCCGCCGGTGCGCTGGTGCCGCTGGTGCTGTGGGCGGTGTGGCGCACCACGCGGCGCATTCACGCCAAGTTGCACGTTGGAAATTAAACATTCAAAAATTGACAAAAGTCAGCGTCTTTGCCGCAGCCATAGGGCATAAGAGGCTTCCAGAAAACCGAATTCACCGACCTTCCAGGAAACACCCATGAAAGCCTTTCAGGACTACTACCCCGAGAACCTGTCGCATTGCTATGGCTGCGGCGCCAAGAACGACCACGGTCACCGCATCAAGACGTTTTGGGAAGGCGACGAGACCGTGACCCGTTTTACCCCGGAGCCTTTTCACACGGCCGTGCCCGGTTTCACCTATGGCGGCCTGCTGGCCTCGCTGATCGACTGCCACAGCACCGGGACCGCCGCAGCAGCCATGTACAAGCACGAGGGACGTGCCATGGACACGCTGCCGGCGTTTCGCTTTGTCACCGGCTCGCTGCACGTGGATTACCTCAAGCCCACCCCGATCTCGGAAACGCTTGAAATCCGCGGTCGCATCAAGGCAATCAAGGGCCGCAAGGTGGTGATCGAGTCAACCGTCTATGCCGGCGGAGTGGCGACCGCGCGCGGCGAGGTGGTGGCCATCCAGATGCCAGAAAACTTTGGCGTGGCCGCCGCCTAGGTGGCGCCATTTAGTGTGTTCATGACAACATTGGAGAGCCATCATGGCGAGCAATCAAGAAACGGAGGGGGGTGAACGCAGGACGCATGACCCGCGTTTTGTCAGCCAGCTCACGCGCAACACCTTTGCCCTGATTTTGGCTGGCGGGCGCGGCAGCCGACTGCACGAACTGACCGACTTTCGCGCCAAGCCGGCGGTGCCTTTCGGCGGCAAGTTCCGCATCATCGACTTCACGCTGTCCAACTGCGTCAACTCGGGTGTGCGCCGGGTTGGGGTGGCCACGCAGTACAAGGCGCAAAGCCTGATCCGGCATTTGCAGCTGGGCTGGAGTTTTCTGGACGGCCGCCTCAACGAATTCATCGAAATCATGCCGGCGCAGCAGCAGTCCGACGAAGAGCACTGGTACCAAGGCACGGCCGACGCGGTATTTCAGAACCTGCGCGAAATCCGCCATGCCAGGCCTGAGTACGTGCTGATCCTGTCGGGTGACCACATCTACCGCATGGACTACGGCCGGGTGCTGGCGGCCCATATGGCGCGTCAGGCCGACCTGACCGTGGCCTGCATCGAGGTGCCTCTGCATGAGGCCAGCAGCTTTGGCGTGATGTCGGTGGACGAGGAGGGCAGGGTGCTTGAGTTCACCGAAAAGCCCGCCCAGCCGCAAGCGATGCCCGGCGACCCCGAGCACGCGCTGGCCAGTATGGGCATCTATGTCTTCAACACCGGCTTCCTGATCGAGCAATTGTTGCGTGACGCCGACGACCCCAAGTCAAGTCACGATTTTGGCAAGGATGTCATTCCGCACTGTGTCAAGCGATATCGCACCTACGCCCAGAATTTTGCAGAAAGCGGTGTCAGCGAGCCGGGCAAGCCTCCCTACTGGCGCGATGTCGGTACGCTCGACGCCTACTGGGCCGCCAACATGGACTTGGTTCAGGTCACACCCGACCTCAATCTGTATTCGGACAACTGGCCGATCTGGACTTGGCAGCCGCAAATGCCGCCGGCAAAATTTGTCTTTGACGACGACACCCGCCGCGGCAAGGCAGTTGATTCGATGATTTCGGGCGGTTGCATCGTGAGCGGCGCCATCGTTCGCCGGTCGATGTTGTTCTCGGGCGTGCATGTGCACAGCTATGCCACCATCGAAGACTCCATGATCTTGCCCAACGTCCAGGTGGGTCGCCACTGTGTCTTGAGAAAATGCATCATCGACAAAAATTGCGTGCTGCCTGAAGGCACCGTGATTGGCATGGACCCGGCAGAAGACAAAAAGCGCTTTCGGGTCACTGACTCCGGCATCACGCTGGTGACCAAAGAAATGCTGGGCCAGGGCGAGCGCGGGATTCGCTGAGGGTGTTTTTGCTGATTTAATGCGTCCCTTGTTCAATTTACGAAAGACGGATATGAATACAAAAGGTTTGCCAATGGGTCGGTTGGGTTTTGCCCTTGTGGGTGCGGCACTGTGGCTGAGTGTGCCTGCGCTGGCGCAAGAGGACCCGCTGCTCGCTGAGGCGCGCAAAGTCGCCGGTGCGGTGCCACCCAAGCTGCTGGAAGTGCTCAGCCTCCAGATTGCCAAGGGTGGCCCGGCCTCTGCCGTGGCAGTGTGCAACGAAAAGGCGCCCCAAATGGCCAAGACGGCTTCCGAGCAAACGGGCTGGGCGATTCGTCGTGTGAGCTTGCGCAACCGCAACCCCAGGGCGGTGCCAGATGCCTGGGAACAAGCCGCCCTGGAAGACTTTGACCGCCGCACCGCCGCCGGCGAAAAACCGGCCACGCTGGAAAAGTACGAACTGGTTGACGCGGTTGGCGTCAAAGAATACCGTTACATGAAAGCGCTGCCCACGCAACAGCTGTGCCTGGCGTGCCATGGTGCCAGCGAAAATATCGCCCCTGAAGTGGCTGAGCGCCTGCACACGCTTTACCCGGCTGACAAAGCCACTGGCTACGCCGTTGGCCAAATCCGCGGCGCTATCACCATCCGCAAGCCGCTTTAAAAAGCCTGCGCCGGTCACATTGGTGTCACCTGCTGGCTCGGCCAACGGGTCTGATTTTCTATTTTTATTGCTTCAGGAGAACTATATGAAAACCGCTCACGACCTCGTTACCGCCGCCAAAGTGCACGTACAGGAAATCCCGGTGGCTGACGCCGAGCAAGCCATCCGTGAAGCCGATGTGCTGGTGGATGTGCGCGAAGCCGACGAATTTGCCGCCGGTCATCTGGCCGGTGCCGTGCACATTTCGCGCGGCATGCTCGAGTTCAAATTCAGCGCCAATCCGGCGCTGCAGTCGCGTGACCTCAACCTCCTGCTGTACTGCAAGACCAGTGGTCGCGCCACGCTGGCGGCAGCCGCTTTGCAAAACATGGGCTACCTGAATGTGAAGTCGATCGCCGGCGGTTTTGACGGTTGGGTGGCGGCGGGCAAGCCGGTCGCCAAACCCGAGACGCCGTCGTTCGAGTAATCCGGGCCGCTAATCCAGCGAGCGTCCTTCTCCCGCTTCTTCCACGGTTTGCCCGTCGCGGATGTGGTAAATCCGCTTGAAGGTGGGGATGATTTTTTCGTCGTGCGTCACCACGATGATCGCCGTGTGGGCCTGTACCGCCATCTGATTCAGGATGCGCATGACACCCAGGGCGCGTTCGCTGTCCAGCGGCGCGGTGGGCTCGTCGGCCAGAATCACCGGCGGGCGGTTCGCCAGTGCCCGGGCAATCGACACCCGCTGTTGCTCGCCGCCCGAGAGTTGCGATGGTTCGGCCTTGGCGCGGTGCTGCACATCCAGCGCGGTGAGTAATTCCAGCGCGCGGGCGCGCGACGGTGCGTTGGCCGCACCGGCCAGCATGGGCAGCAGCGCCACGTTGTCGGTCACATCCAGAAAAGGAATCAGGTAGGGCGCCTGAAAAATAAAGCCAATGCGGTCACGGCGCAGCGCGCGCAGGTCGGGCACTTTCCAGCCGTTGTCGTAAATCACGTCGCTGCCCAGCGTCATGCGCCCCGCCGTGGGTTCGATGATGGCGCCCAGGCATTTGAGCAGCGTGCTCTTGCCCGAGCCCGAGGGGCCCACCAGGCCCACCACTTCGCCCGGCGCCACCACCAGGTTGACGTTTTTCAGGGCTTCAACAGCGCTGTCGCCCTTGCCATAAACTTTGCGCAAGCCTTCGATGCGGATGCCGCCTGCGGCCGTATTCTGTGTGTTCATGGTGATCATCCAATCGCCTCGGCTGGATCGACCTTGAGCGCCACACGAATCGCCAGCGTGCTCGCCAGCGCGCAAATGACCAGCGTGGCGACCAGGCCGGTGACGGCATCGCGCGGCATCAGCAGCACGTATTTGGGAAAGATCGGCGCCCAGATCGTGGCCGAGATTTTGCCCACCATGAAGCCGATCAGCCCGAGCCCCATGGCCTGCTGCAGGATCATGCTGGCGATCGTCATGTTGCGTGTGCCGATGAGCTTGAGCACCGCAATTTCGCGGATTTTGCCCAGCGTCATGGTGTAGATGATGAAGGCCACGATGGCCGCACTCACCACCGCCAAAATGGCCAGAAACATGCCGATTTGTTTGGCTGAGGTGGCGATCAGCTTGGCTACCAGAATGTCTTCCATGCCGGCGCGGGTGTACACCTGCACATGCTTCCAACGCTTCAGGGCATCAGCCACTTCATCGACCTGCCAGCCAGGTTGCAACTGCACCAGCACCGCGTTGACGTTGTGGCTGCCGGTTTGCAGGCCTTGCACCGCTTCCAGCAAACCCGGCACGCCGGGGCGGTTGAAGGCCGGGTTGGCCGCAGTGCGGATACGGTCACTTTGAATGGTGTCGTTGTCCTTCAAAAACTGCGCTTCCTGCGCGTCCTTGAGCGGCACAAACAGCATCGGGTCGCCGCCCGATGACACCATGCGCTGCGTCAAGCCGACCACGGTGTAGCTGTGGCGGCGCACGCGCACCGCGTCGCCCAGTTTGAGGCCGGTCTTGACATCGGCCACGGCTTCATAGTGGTCGCGGGTGAGTTGGCGCCCTGCCACCAGGTAGCCGGGTGCACCGGGCTTGCCGGGCTCAACCCCCACCACCATGGTGCGGGCTTCATCGCCGCTGGGGCGCTGCACCTGCATGGTGAGGTAGGTCACATTGGCGGCCTGCGCCACACCGGGCATGCCGCGCACACTGCGCACCACGTCGTCCTTGATGCTGGAGGCCTCGGCATACGGGCCCTGGGTGTCTTTTTGCACTACCCACAAATCCGCCTGGCTGTTGGTCAGCAGGGCCTGTGCATCGTCCACCATCCCGCGGTACACCCCGGCCATGGTCAGCGTGACGCCAATCAGCAGCCCCAGCCCCAGGCCGGTCAGGGCGAACTTGCCCCAGCCGTGCAGAATGTCGCGTCCGGCCAGGCTGATCATGGCGTCGCCTCGGGCTTGACCAAGGTCTCAACCACCTTGATACGCGCGCCGCTGCTCAAGGCTTTCTGACTGTAAACCACCACCTGGTCGGTTTTCTCCAGACCCTTGAGCACCTGCACCTGGCCGTCCAGACTTTGCGTGCCGAGCTGCACCGGGGTGAACTCAGGCCGGCCGTTTTTCAAACGCCAGACCCCGCTTTGGCCTTGTTGATGCTGGATGGCAGCGTTGGGGAGCAGCAGCGCGGGTGCTGTGGCGGGCAACTGCAGCGTGACTTCGGCCATTTCACCCACCGACACTCCAGCGGGCGGGGCATCAAACGCCACTTGCGCGATGCGTTCTTCGGTGACACTGTCGGCCAGCAACTCCAGGCGTGCCACCTGGCCGATCAACGGGGTTTGCGGGCTGGAGCGCAACACAATGCTGGCCTTCACGCCGCTGACCAGGCCGGCAGATCGGCCCTGGTCAACCCGCAACTTGACCCACAGGCTGGCCGGGTCCATCAAGCGCAGCACGGGCTGGCCTGCCACCACGGTGCTGCCGGCTTCGGCATCGCGCGTGGTCACCACCGCATCGGCCGGGGCAAACAGGCGCACGTTGTCGCGCTGTTGTGCCAGGGCTGCGCGCTCGGCTTTCAACCTTGCCGAGTCCTGGCCGGTGCCAGCCAAATTGGCTTGTGCGGCTTGCACGGCGGCCTCTGCGGATGCTTGTTCTTGTAGTTTGGCGTCCAGCGCGCCAGAGCTGATGAAGTTTTGCCGCGCCAGATCCTGATTTCGTTGGGTGTTGATGGCTGCCAGCTTCCGCCGTGCGCTGGCGTCAAGCAACTGCGCTTGCGCCGCCGCTTGTGTGCTGCCCGCGCGTGCCAGTGACGCATCCAATGCGGCCAGGCGCTGGGTCAAGTCCACCGGGTCCATCTCGGCCAGCAATTGCCCTGCCTTGACGCTGTCACCCACATCGACCAGCACCTTCAGCACCCGCCCGGGCACGGTGGGGCCGACCATCCAGCTGCGCCTCGCCTCGACCGTGCCGATGCCAAAAATGGCGGGGCTCAACGTGCCCTCGGTCGGTTGCGCCACCGTCACCTTGATGGGCGCCAGTGGCCCGGTGCGCAGCGACACATAAGCCATGCCGCCAACCAGGGCGATGGCAACAGCAGCAATGATCAGGCGGCGTTTGAGCAGGACGTTTGTGTTCATGGTTTTCCTTGGAGAACAGTGGGCAGGTTTTCCAACCCACGCTGGACAATGGCAAAGACGCCCGGTGCTTGCGCGACCATGGCTTGCACGTCGTTTGAAATCATGGCCTGCATCACCAGGCCTTGCACCGAGCCGATAAACAGAATGGCTGCGGCTTGCGGGTCAACAGCCGGGTGCAGCTTTTGTTCGTTTTGTGCCTGCCTTAAAAGTTGCACGAGCAATTGCCGGTAGCGCTGCATCAGCATGCGAACCCGTTTTTTCAACGCGGTGTCGTCCGGGCTTTGCAACTCCTGAAAAATCAGCCGGGGCACGCCGGGGTAGGCCAGGACAAAGTCCACATGCGCCAAAAAGACCGCGCGCAGGCCCGCCATGGCGGTTGGCGCGGCGGGGGTGACGGCGCCATGAGATTTACTGGGTGCTGCCTCGGCCACAGCGTCGGCCGCAGATTGCAGGCGCGCCATCAAGGCATCGCTCACCCAGTCCAGCACCGCCAGCCAGATGGCTTCCTTGCTGGCAAAGTGGCGAAACACGGCCCCTTGCGTGATGCCCACCGTCTGCGCCAGGTCTGCGGTGGTGATGTCAGCCGGGCTGCGCTGCGCCGCCAGCAGCAAGGCGGCATCCACCAGACTGGCCTGGCGCACCTCGGTGCGTTGCTTGGGTGCCTTTTCGAGAACTTTCATGCGCTTGAAGTAATTGAGTAATTACATCATTGTAGGGCCTGACAAATCCTGGCAAGGGGACGCAAGCGCCGTAATCCATCGCTTTTGGCTTATCTTTACAATACTTTTGCTGGGCCTTATTTACACTTCACCTGAAGTAAACACACTCAGGGCTTCAACAACAACACAAGGATTTCGATCATGTCAGCACACATCAGCACCACTTTGAAAGTCGTCAGCCTGGCCGTTTCCCTGTCTTTTGGGGCTTTTGCCCAGGCGGCTGATCCGGTGACTGATCTTATGCAGGCGGCCAATGCGCCTTACCGCATGGCCTTGTACAAGACCAACGGAAAATCCCAGGAAGAGGCGCAGCATGCCCTGCTGCAGGCGCAGCAGATGTGGGGCAAGCTCGCCACCGAGTTCGGCGCCAAACCGGCTGCCCCGTATGACCGCGATCCAGCCTTTGCGGGCTCGGTGGCAGAAGTGGGCAAGGTCTATGACCAGGCCTTGAAAGAAGTCGGCGCCGGTCAGCTCAGCACCGCGCACAACACGCTGGAGCGGGTGCGCGACGTTATGGCCGACATGCGTCAGCGCAACAACGTGGTGGTCTTCAGCGACCACATGAACGCTTATCACAGCCAGATGGAATTGATCCAGGTGCATGGCGGCGAAACGCTGGCGCAGCCCAAAGGCGCGTTGCTGTTGACGGCGCAGACGGGTGCGTTGAGCTATCTGGGCAAACAGCTCGAAGTGCAAGCCCCGGCATCGCTCAAGAAAAATGAAGAGTTCAACCAGCTGCTCAAGGCCGTGAACCAATCCGTCGGCACGCTGGAAGCAGCTTTGCTGAACCAGGACATGGCCGCTGCCAAGGAAGCCGCGGGAAAATTGAAGGGACCGTACAGCAAACTGTTTGCCAAATTCGGATAATCCGTTCACCACAAGGAGCGCTATGAGCACGTTTGATTCCATTGGCCTGATGAAGGACATCAATGACAACCTCGGGCCGTTTCGCAAATCGCAAAGCGAAACCATGCTGGGCTTTGGCCAAATGGCCAAGGCCGCCATGGCAGAAGGTACGGTCAGCGCCAAACACAAGGAGCTGATCGCCCTGGCCATTGGCGTCACCCAGCACTGCGCCGGTTGCATCGCCTTTCATGTCAAGGCTTTGCACCGCCTGGGCTGCACCCGCACTGAGCTGGAAGAAGCGCTGGGGGTGTGCGTTTACATGGGCGGCGGCCCTGGCCTGATGCTGGTGGCCGAGGCGCTGGCGGCTTGGGACGCGATGGCCTCAGCCTGAAACATTGCGGGTCAGACCACTCGCGCAGCGACGTGCCCTGACCCTAACTATCCTGAAATATTGCGGGTCAGACCACTCGCGCAGCGACGTGCTCTGACCCCAACTGATTAGAGGCTGTTCAGCCGCATGCCCGCCAGCAGTTGCGTCACGTTGTGCCGCATCATCTTGAGGTAGCTTGAGCCCGGTTCTTCGGGGCCGGACAGTGCATCGGAATAGAGCGTGCCACCCAGCGTGGCACCCGCGTCCCGGCTGAGTTGCGCCATCAGCTTCGGGTTGCTCATGTTTTCCACAAAAACAGCTTTGATCTTTTCCCGCTTCATCTGGCGAATGAGTTCGGCCACGTGCCGTGCACTCGGTTCGGCATCGGTGTTGATGCCCTCGGGCGCCAGGAAGCTGATCTGGTAGTGCGCGGCAAAGTGGCCAAACGCATCATGCGAGGTGATCACTTTGCGCTTGGCCACGGGGATGCTGGCGAATTGCGCTTTGGCCCAGGCGTCGAACTTTTTCAGCTCTGCGGCATAAGCTGACGCGTTGGCTTGGTAAGTGGTGGCGCCGGCAGGGTCCACTTTGGACAGGCCGGCCGCAATATTTTTCACATACAGCACCACGTTGTCCGGGTTTTGCCAGGCGTGCGGGTCAGCTTCCTGGTGGCCGTGGCTGTCACTTGCCTCTTGCATCGGGAGTGCTGGCACGCCGGTGGCGGCCACCACGGTTGCGCCCTTGTAGCCAGCCGATTTGGCCAGCTTTTGCGCCCAGGGCTCGAAGTTGAGGCCATTGATGACAAACAGGCGCGCGTTCAGCACCGCCCTGGCATCGCGCGGGCTGGGTGCAAATGCATGCGCGTCGGCATTCGGTCCGGCCAGCGTGGTGAGCTTGACGCGCTCGCCGCCCACCACCTGCACCAGATCGCCCAGGATGCTGAAAGAAGCCACCACGGGAACCGGCTCGGCGGCTGTGGCCTGGGCGAAGAAAGGCGTCTGGGCAGCCAGTGCGGTCAGTGCCAGAAATTTGAGTGTGTTGCGTTTCATGGTGCGTCTTGTGAAAAATCAGCCCACCCGGTGCGGGCGCTTGAGCACCTGGGGCAGCCAGCCGCCAGGTGATACCAGCAAAGAGACGGCATACAGCACCCCGGCGCAGCCGATGATGGTGGGCCCGCTGGGCGTGTCGAGGTGGAACGACAGCAGCAGCCCGGCTACCCCGGCCACAGCCGCTTGTGCGCTGGCGTTGAGCAGTTGCGCGCTCAACGTGTCATGCCAGAGCCGGGCGGATACCGCAGGCAGCATCATCAGGCCCACCGCCATCAGCGTCCCCAGTGTCTGAAAACCCGCCACCAGGTTGACCACCACCAGCATCAAAAAGCTTTGTTGCCAGATCCAGCCACGCCGGCCCCAGCCGCGTCCGGCAGATGCTGCCAGAAACACCGGGTCGAAGCTTTCCAGCACCAGCCCGCGGTAAAGCGCGGCCAGGGCGATCAGGCTGAGGCTGGCCACGCCGGTCACCAGCAATAATCCTGCTGCATCCACGCCCAACGCGCTGCCAAACAAAATATGCAGCAGGTCGAGCTGGCTGCCTTGGCGCGAGATCAGCGTCACGCCCAGCGCCAGCGCCACCAGGTACATCGCTGCCAGGCTGGCATCTTCCTTGAGCGCCGTGGCCCGGCTCACCACGCCGGCAATTGCCGCCACCAGCAGGCCCGCCGCCACGCCGCCGAGGGCCATGGCTGGCAGCGACAAGCCAAACAGCATGAAACCCACGGCGACACCTGGCAACACGGCATGGCTCATCGCGTCGCCCAGTAAACTCATGCGCCGCAGCGTCAGAAATACGCCGAGCGGTGCCGCACTCACGGCGAGCGCCAGCGTGGCCACCAGCGCCCGGCGCATGAAGGCAAATTCGGCAAACGGACCAATCAGCCAATCCCATAGCGTCATCATGCGCTAACCTCGTCGGTGTGGCAGATGTCGGCGTTGTCGTCCCAGGCTTCGGCCAGGGCGCGGGCGCGCTGCAAATTGGGTTCGGTGAGCACCTGCGCGGTGTCGCCCCAGGCCACCAGTTCGCGTGCCAGCAGCACGGTTTGCTCGAAGTGCGCGTGCACTTGCGCGTCGTCATGCAGCACGGCGATCACGGTGCGTCCCTGCGCGTGCCACTGTTTGATCAAGGTCAGCAGGGCGGCGGTGGTGCGCGAGTCCATGGCGTTGAAGGGCTCGTCGAGCAGGATCAACTCGGCATCCTGCATCAGCAGGCGGGCAAAAAGCGCGCGCTGAAACTGGCCGCTGGACAGCGACCCCACCGTGCGCTGCTCAAAGCCTTGCAGCCCCACGGTCTGAATGGCCGCATCGGCGCGCGCCAGCAGGTCGGCACTGACGCCACCCCAGGCACCCAAGGCGCTCCAGCAACCCAGCAACACGCAGTCGCGCACCGGCATCGGAAAGCTGCGGTCGATTTCTGTCATTTGAGGCAGGTAGGCAATGCGCGCGTGTGGTGCGCTCACCTGAACGCGCCCGCCAGATGCCTTGACCAACCCCATGATGCTTTTCAGCAGCGTGCTTTTGCCCGAGCCGTTGGGGCCGATCACGGCGCTCAGCGAGCCATTGGCAAACTGGCCGCTGATATGGTGCAGGGCCGGGTGCTGGCGGTAGCTCACCGTCAGGTTGTCGATGCTTACCACGCTACCACTCCCGCATTGGCCCACCACACGGCCAGCCAGAGCGCCAGCACCACGGGTAACACCGCCAGCACGCGCAACCAGGCGGGCCAGGCCAGCACGCTGCGGGTCGTGCTGGCAGGTGCAATGAGCTGCGCGCTGATGTGCACGGCGTGGTGATGCGCAGGGCCGTGATCATGTGGTGCGGCGGGGGATTGAGGCGTCATGTCTGGTGATACGGAATTAGAATGTTTGCAGCGATAATGCAATTGAATTGCGTCTTAGTATATCGCAACTCAATTGCATTAAAGTCTTGCTATTGAAAAATCAGCCTACCCAAACCATGTCCCGCACCCCATTGTCAAATCCGACTGATCCGATCGACGCCTTGCTGTCCGCCCACGGCCTGCGCCGCACCGGCGCGGCCAGGCGCGTGCTGGGCTGGCTGTTGGCGCACCCGGACACCAGCTACACCCACGCCCAATTGCAAACAGCCTTGCAGTCTGACGGCATACCGGGCGAGCAGGGCGAGGGCGCGGCCACGCTCGACCGCGTCACGCTCTACCGCCTGATCGACCGGCTGACCCAAGTGGGCTTGCTGCTGTGCCGGGTCGATGCCAGTCGGGTGCGCCACTACCAGGCTATGCCTGCCAGCGTGCATGCCTTGCCGCATTTCGAGTGTCAAAGCTGCCACCGTGATCAACCCTTGCAGGGCGCGCTGCAAGGCAATGCGCTCGACCTGGAGGTGGCCGCGCAAAATGCCTTGCAAGCCCTCAAGGCGCTGGGTTATCAGGGAATGAGCCTGGACCTGGCGGTGCGCGGCGTGTGTGCCGACTGCGCGACGGCAGCCACGTCCAGCACAAGCCGCGACGAGGCTGTGTCATAAGTTTCGGCCATCCACTTGGCGTGCTTTAATATTCCGGCGGATTGATATATGTCAGATTTAACGACCTGGCAATGTTGCATAGTTCAGCCAGGCATGATTTTCAAATTTATGATCGGCTTTTTTAAGGACCAAGACCATGAAAGCACTCCAAGACCTTTTTTCCACTGACTACGGCCTGATGAGCGTGGTGGTCATTGGCGCCATCATCGTGGTGTCGATCGGAGCCTACGTGGTGCTCAAATCGAAAATGAACGAGAGCGCCAAAAGCGCCGGCAAATAACAAGGGAAAGTGAATAACCCTGTTTTTTCGGCGCTGCTGCCTGTTGTTCTATTGATTTTTGTTGGGTTTGTTGCGGGTCGCGCCGGCTGGATCAGGGCCGAGGCCATCAAGGATTTGTCCAACCTGGTGTTCATGGTGCTGACACCAGCGCTGCTGTTTCGCACCATGAGCACGGTGCATGTCGAACAGCTCAACTTCAAGCCGGTGGTCATGTACTTTGTGGCGGCGCTGCTGCTGTTTGCTGCCATGCTGTTTTGGCAAGGCGCCAATCGACGCGCCGCCGTGCTGGCGCTGGCCGCCACCTTCAGCAACACGGTGATGATCGGCATTCCGCTGGTTGGCCTGGCCTACGGGCAAATCGGCCTGGTCACGTTGTTTACCCTTATTTCCGTGCATGCACTGGTGCTGTTGACGCTGGCCACCGTGGTGCTGGAAATGGTGGCCGCTCGCGAGGAACGCGTTAGCGGGCCGGGCGGCCAAAGGCACATGGCAATGACCGTGCTGGCGGCCGTGAAAAGCGGCATCATCCACCCGGTGCCCCTGCCCATCATCGTCGGCCTGCTGTTTGCGCAAACCGGGCTGGTGTTGCCCGAAGTGGTTGACAAGCCCTTGCATCTGCTGGGCAGTGCCTTTGGTCCGGTGGCTTTGCTGCTGGTGGGGGTGACGCTGACGCAGGTGCAGGTGGGGCCGCATCTGAAGAACGCGCTGGGCATCAGCCTGCTGAAAAACCTGGCCTTGCCCAGCCTGGTCGCAGTGCTCGGTTTGGGGCTGGGCATGGCGGGCCTGCCCTTGACGGTGATGATCGTCACCGCGTCGCTGCCAACGGGCGCCAATGTGTTTTTGTTTGCCCAGCGCTACGAGGTAGCGCAAGACCTGGTGACTGCCAGCATGGCGGTATCGACGGTACTGGGCCTGGCCACCATCACGCTGGTGATGTCGCTGGCGGCCTTGCTGGGGTGATGTTGCTAAATAGGGGATCAACCAACGATGGTTGAAGAAGCTGGTGCTCAAAGTGCGTGGTGGACTGACAGCGGAAAACTACTTCGGGTGTGCAGCGTTAGCCGACCTTGGCGAACGCCAGCTTTGCGGTAGCCTACTCGTCTGTGGGCCGCAAGACCACAGCGGCGTTCGTGGTTGCACGCCACGCCGCATCGGGCTGCCAGGTGGCTGCCCAGGCTGGCAACTGATCTGGCGGCATGGGCCGGGCAATGCCGTAGCCTTGCGCCAGTTCGCAGCCCAGTTGCAGCAGCGCGGTGCCGTGCGCCACGGTCTCTACGCCTTCAGCAATCACTTCGCATTTGAAGGCGGCAGCCAGACCGATGATGCCTTGCAAAATGGCCAGGTCATCGGGGTCGTTAAGCAGGTCGCGCACAAAGCTCTGGTCGATCTTGAGCAGCGCTACGCGCAGGCGCTTGAGGTAGGTGAGCGAGGAGTAGCCGGTGCCAAAGTCATCCAGCGCAAACTTCACGCCGATCCTGGCGCAGTCATCAATCACCTGCGACACCTGCACCATGTCATTCAGGGCACTGGTCTCCAGCACCTCCAGTTCAATGCAGCCCGGATGCACTTGCGGGTGTTTTGCCAGGATGGCCTGCAGGCGCGCCACAAAGTCACTTTGCTGCAATTGGCGCGCGCCGATGTTGACACTGACGGGCAGGTCCAGACCGGAGGCGCACCACACCTCCATTTGATGCATGGCGGTGTCAAGCACCCATTCGCCCAAGTCAACGGCCAGCGGATGGTCTTCGATCACCGGCAGGAAGGCCGCCGGCATCAACAAACCTTTTTCCGGGTGCTGCCAGCGGATCAGGGCCTCGGCACCTATCACCTTGCCACTGCGCATATTGACCTTGGGCTGGTAGTGCAGCACGAACTCGCCGTGCTCCATTGCCAGGCGCATGCGCTCCAGGCTTTCGTGGTGGTCGCGCAGGCTGCTGTCCTGCGCGGCGTCAAACACGCAGTAGCGGTTCTTGCCCGCCACTTTGGCCTGGTACATGACCTGGTCGGCCTGGCGCAGGAGCTGGTCGGCCTCGATGTCATGCGCCTGCGGGTAGAAGGTGACGCCCAGGCTGGCTGAAATCTGCAAGCTCAGCTCGCCCACCGGCACCGGCAGCGCGGCAGCCGCCAGCAGCCGGTCAAGCAGCGGCACGCTGGCCGAGCTGTTGTCCAGGTCGGTGAGCACCGCCACAAACTCGTCGCCGCCTATGCGGGCTATGGTGTCGCTCTCGCGCAGCACCTCTTTCATGCGATTGGCCAGGGCGATGAGCACCTGGTCGCCGGTCTCATGGCCGTGGTGGTCGTTGATGGCCTTGAAGCCATCGAGGTCGAGGTAGGCCACCGCCAGTTGTTTCTTGCGGCGCTGCGCCTGCAGCATCGCCTGCTGCATGCGGTCAGCGAGCAGAACGCGGTTGGGCAGGTGGGTCAGCACATCAAAGTGGGCGATACGCTCCAACTGCCTTTCATGCGCCTTGCGCTCGGTGATGTCGCGGCAGATCATGATAAAGTGCTGGTCGGGCTTGGCATCCGCATGCAGAGGTGCCACGGAGAGTTCAAACCAGTGTTCACCGTTTGGCAAGGCGAGCCGGTAAGTCACCCCATTGGAAAAACCGTTTTGCGCGGCCTCGTCGATGGCGTGCTGACAGGCGCCAGCGGCATCTGGTGGCAGCAAATCAGAAAACCGCCTGCCGATAAACACTTCGGGAGGTGCAGCGAGCAGGTCGCTGCGATGGCTGTGGTAGGTGACGATGCGCCCTTGAAAGTCCGCTTCAAACAGCAGATCTGGCAAGGCATCCAGCGTGGCTTGCAACTGATTGCGCACCGCCTCGCTGGCAAGCTGCGACTTTGTACGTTCACTAATGTCATCCACCATCGCAACGACGTAATCGACGCTGCCGTCCGGCTCGCGCACTATGCTTACCGCCAAGCGCGTATCCACCAAATGGCCATCCTTGTGAATGAAGCGCTTGTCCAAGGTATAGCTGTTGATTTCACCGGACAACATGCGGTTGAACTGAGCCAGGTCGGGAGCCAAATCTTCGAGGTAGGTCAACTGAGTCCAGGTCATGCGGGTTAGTTCATCTCGTTTGTACCCCAGCGTCGCGCAAAGTGCATCATTGACCTCGACCCAGCCTTTTTCCGGGCTGGTGATGGCGAGGCCGACGATGGAATGGTCGAAGTAGGCGTGAAAGCGCTCCCTGCTGGCGGCTTCCGCGGCAGTCACCGCATGTTGCGCCGAGGACAAAGCCTGCTGGTCAATCAGCTGCTGTTCGTGATTGCGAAAAATCAGGCACAGCAACATGGTGGCGAGTGGGTAGAGCAGCAGGATCACCCACCAAGCCTGTTCAATAAAGGCATAGCCGGCCCGATCAGGAATTTGCGTAAATAGTGTCAACTGCACCAGTTGAACCAATACGCCAAGCGCCAGATAGTGAATCGGTTGCGGAGAGATGCCGCGGCGCAGCCACCATTGCCGTGCCAGTACTCCCAGCAAAGCCGACAGTAGTGCGACCATGACGCCAACCGTCGCACCGCCGCCGCCCAACTGGTAGCGATACAGGGCCGCCATGACAGCTGCAATCAGCGCGGCCACTCCGCCACCCACCACGCCGACCACCGACAGCACAATCGTACGGCCGTCAAAAAGCACACCGGGTGAAAAGTTCAAGGGATTCGCCATGCCCAGCAAGGCTGCGCCGCCAAACAGCAGCCCGAGCAGCACATGCCGACTCAGCGGATTCCTGTAAAGACGCGAAATCACGATCTGCCCCGCAGCCACCAGGGCGACCAGGAAGGCGATGTTATTGATCAGGGAGAGGATCATGCGCCGGCGTTAAAGTCAGAGTGCGACAAGCATTTGTGTTGCGACTAGGTATTGCTCAAAGGTACGGCAATGTTAATCGAGTGTGGACGCGCGTGACCGCATGGAGGTCCTTCGCATAGCTCATGACGCCATCTTCTGGCTTGAGTTCGACACCCTCGGTTGCGTCCATCTGCACATCACAGTCTGCCCTCAGCGTTGGCACGCGCGACGGTGCTCGTTTACTTCCAATGCCGGCTCTCCAGGAGGCATATAACTCCACGCTACTACAGCTTTGGGTCTGCTGCTGACAGCCATCAAACCCAACTGCCGATCTGCAAAATGCGTTGTCAGCTATGAATCACGGTCTGCAGCCGTGGTTCCCGCGTTCGCCCATCATTTCGCCAATCCAGAATCAGCAAGCCGCGTCGGGCGCCTTTGCTGGATGCGTGCCAGCACGGCCGTGCTGTTGAGCTCACGCAACGCGTCCGCGGCGATCCAGAGGGCAGCGCGGCTGCCCTGTTGTTGAATGCGCCGGGCAGCGTCAATGGCTGCATTGTTGAGTGCGGCGTTGCGCTTGCCGATGTTGCGCAAGGCCCAGTTCACTCCCTTTTTGACAAAGTTGCGATCATCACCGGCCGCCGCCTCGATCAATGGCAGGGCCGCCATAAAGCGGGCATCGCTGGCCGCCTTGTCATGCACTGCCAGCGTGGCCAGCAGGGCAAACGCGGCACGGCGCACAAATTCTTCCTTGCGCCCGGCCCACACGGTTACCTTTGCCCAGGCCAGTGGCGACGCCACAAAGGCGCTGCCGCACACTTGGTCGCACACGTCCCACGACGCAAAACCCTTGGCCCATGCGTCCATCTGGCGCGACGTCAATTTGGCGGGCTCGGCCACCATGCCGGCCACAATGCGGGCGTCGGAGATGCCGGTGTCCCACAGCGCGAGCGCCAGCGCGTGGTCGTGCCCGAGCGTGCGGGCAATGCCTCGCATGGAGGGCATAGACAAGCCCAGACGCTGGCTGCCCACAATGCCAAAGCGCGCCATGCCGGCCAGTTCGGCCGGGCGCGCGTGCTGGTGCAGCAGCGTCAGTGCCTGGTCGATTTGGTTAGTCACTTGCTGGCCAGTCAGCGAACGGGAAGGGTACGACTTCGCTGGCGAAACTGGCGAAGTCGGCGACCTGGCTTTGGAAGCGGCCCAGGCTTTGACCAAAGGCTGCCAGGCGCGGGTTGGGGGCGTCGCTGGCCAGCGTGAAAATAAACTGAAGAAGGGCCGTACAAAACAGCACGGTGCCGGCGAGCTGATGGGCCAGGCCCATCAGGATCATCAGCAGGCCGCGCAGCCAGATATTGCGTTTTTCCAAACTGGTTGTGGCATCTTGATTCATGGTGAGTCCTTTCAAAATTGGCTTGCAGAGAGCGTGACGATCACGCGGCATTGTCAGCGACGAGCCTGGCGCGCAGTTCGGTTTTGAGCACCTTGCCGTAGTTATTCTTGGGCAACTCGGCCACCAGATGGTATAGCTTGGGGCGCTTGAAGCGGCCCATTTGGGCCAGGCAATGGGCGTCGAGTGCGGCCGTATCCACCACGGCCCCGGCTTGCAGCACCACAAAGGCCACCACCACTTCGCCCCACTCGGTATCCGGCGCGCCGACCACGGCCACCTCGGCCACGCCGTCGAGCGTGAGCAGCACTTCTTCGACTTCGCGCGGGTAGATGTTGGAGCCGCCGCTGATGATCAGGTCCTTGCTGCGGTCTTTCAGGGTCAGGAAGCCGTCCTCGTCCAGGCTGCCCACGTCCCCAGTAAAGAGCCAGCCGTCGCGCAGGGTCTGATCTGTGGCCTCCGGATTGCGCCAATAGCCGGCCATCACGCTGTCGCCCTGCACCAGCACCTCGCCCACCGCGCCCATAGGCAGGGCTTGCCCGTCGGCGTTCGCCACACGGATCAGCACCGGCGTTTGCGCCACGCCCACAGAAGCCATGCGCGCCAGGTACCTGGGATGAGTGCTGTCAGCCAGATGGGCTCTGGACAGCGCTGTGGCCACCATCGGGGTTTCGCCCTGGCCGTAGATTTGCACAAATACCGGCCCCATCACCCGCAGGGCGCGCGCCATGTCGGCGGCGTACATGGGGGCACCGCCATACACGATGGTCTTGAACGACCGGGCCGCGTCGGCCGAGCTCAAGCCTTGTTGCTGGGCGTAGTCGACCAGGCGCCTGACGATGGTGGGCGCGGCAAAGGTGGACAGCGGGCCGAGCGCGCGCCCCAGGGCAAACAGCTCGGCCGGTTCCACGCCGCCCGAGGCCGGCACCACATGGCGCGCACCGGCCATCACATGCGGTATGGCGTACAGGCCGGCACCGTGCGACATGGGCGCGGCATAGACGATGGTGTCTTGCGGGGCAACCGGGTCCACATCGACAAAGTAGCTCAGGCCCATGGTCATCAGGTTGCGGTGGGTGAGCATCACGCCTTTGGGGCGGCCGGTGGTGCCGCTGGTGTAAAACAGCCAGGCCAGGTCGCCCGGTTCGCGCGCACGCACGGGCACGGCCATGGCCATGGCGTCCGGCGCCGGTGCCAGCAGTTGGTCGGCTTGCCGGCTTTCAATGTCCACCTGGTGATCCAGCCCTGCCAGTGGTGTGGGGGCCACGTCGCTGGTGACAAAAGCCCAGCGCGCCTGCGCGTTGTCGATGATCCACTCGACCTCGCGGGTGTGCAGCTTGGCATTGACCGGCACCACCACCAGACCCGCCCACCATGCGCCCCACAACACTTCGAGGTAGCGCGGGTGGTTGTGCATGAACAGCACCACGCGGTCGCCGCTGCGCAGGCCCGCGGCCTGCAGCCGTTGCGCCAGGCCGGCACTGCGGGCCGCCCACTGGCCGTAGCTGGCGTGCAGCGCGGTGCCGTTGAATACGGCCGCAAAGTCAGGCTTCAGGCGTGCCTGGCGTATCAGCAAATCAACCAAACTCATCGAACGTCTCCGGTGGCGTGCGGCAGAGTCCGCAACGCCGCCACTTTAACGCCGGCAGGCCGTCTTAGGAGGCTGGTTTGGGGGTTAATTCGGCAAGCTGACGCCGCAGGTTTTTTTCTTCCTGAAATCGCGCCGTGGCATCCCGGGCAACTGCCATGGCACCGAGCATTTCACCGGACGGGTTTTTGACCATCATGAAACTCATGTCCACGTAGATTTGCTCACCATTTTTATGCAGGGAACGTGTGATGGCCGAGCTTCTGCCGGGCTTTGTGCCGCCACGGGAAACCGCCATGTTGAATCCGTCCCAGTGGGGTTTGCGTAATCGTTCTGGAATGATGAGGTCGAGGCTTTGCCCGATGGCTTCAGCAGCCTTAAAGCCGAAGAGGGTTTCGGCAGCCGGATTCCAGAGGCGAATGATGCCTTCGAGGTCCGAAAAAATCAGCGCTTCCGGCATGAATTGCAGAATGGCTTCCGGGAGGTTTGCCGCTTGCTTGCCTTCGATGTTGGACATGTCTATTTCCTTTGGGGTATTTCAGTGCTTCAAAGCTGGGGCAGCCGTGGGTTTTACCATGAATTCGGAGCGCCGCACCTCGGTCAGGTACATCCAGATCAGGGACACCCAGACGATACCGTACATCAGCATGAAGGCGCTGGAGCGGATGCCGGTCAGGTCCATCAGGCCACCGAACATGATGGGCAACAAAAAGCCGCCCATGCCACCCGCCAGCCCGACGATGCCGCTCACGGCGCCGATGTTGTGGTGGTAGTCGTCGCTGATGTACTTGAACACGCTGGCCTTGCCAAAGCCCCAGGCCACGCCCAGTGTGAACATCAGAATGGTGAACAGGTAAACGTTCAGGCCGACGTGAAAGGTTTTGGGGCCATCGACGGTGGCAATGGTGAAATCGGTTTGCGGGTAGCTCAGCAGGAACAGGCAGATCCAGCTCACCCACAGCACCCACCAGGTCATCGAGTGGGCGCCGTATTTGTCTGACAGCCAGCCGCCCAGCGCGCGCAAAATGCCGCCGGGCAAAGAGAAGCAGGCCGCCAGCAGGGCAGCGGTGCGGATGTCCAGGCCAAACTCACCCACGTAGTACTGCACCATCCACAGACTTAAAGCGACGTAGCCGCCGAACACGATGCTGTAGTACTGGCAGTATTTGAAGACCGTGGGGTCTTTCAGGGCCTTGAGCTGGGCCATGAACGGCACTTGCTTGGCCGCGTGGTGGGCCGGGTCGCTGTGCGAAAACATCCAGAACAAAATGACCGTGCCGAGCATGATGCCGGCATAGACCTGCGGCACCATGGTCCAGCCAAAGCCCACCACCAGTGCCGGGGCGACAAACTTGTTGAGTGCCGCACCGGCGTTGCCCATGCCGAAGATACCCATGGCAAAGCCCTGCTGCTTTTTGGGAAACCAGCGCGCCACGTAAGGCGTGCCGACCGAAAACGAGCCCCCGGCCAGCCCCACGAACAGACCGATCACCAGGTAGTGCCAATACGCTGTGGCGTAGGTCATGACCCAGATGGCTGGCACGGTAATGGCCATCAGCACGGCAAACACGATGCGGCCGCCAAACTTGTCGGTCCAGATGCCCAGCGGCACGCGGATCAGCGAGCCTGTGAGCACCGGCATGGCCATCAGCAAGCCGAATTGGGTCGAATTGAGGTCGAGCGTCTTCTTGA
Organism: Rhodoferax sp.; assembly: GCF_028689295.1. Classification (GTDB taxonomy): domain Bacteria; phylum Pseudomonadota; class Gammaproteobacteria; order Burkholderiales; family Burkholderiaceae_C; genus Rhodoferax. Next base: position 110,165 of record NZ_JAQTWL010000008.1, on the reverse strand, counting down.
TCGGAATGCCGATCACCGCAAACATCATCCACACCATGAAACACACGGTGAAGGCGAAGGTGCTCACGATCAGCACCGACAGGGCTTGCCCTTTCTTGGTCATAACGAAACTCCTTTGGGGTTGTGATGACTTTAGGTTTTGCAGGCCTTTTGCGGAATCCCTCTGTGGAACGGGTGGCGGCAGAATTTGGAACTAGAGGCAAATCGTCAGGACTAGTTCTGAAGAACTAGCGGCAGGATTTTGGCGCTATTTTTTGCTTGCAACCTAATTGATGCATCTACAATGAATCTTTAAATTTATTTGGAGTCAAGCCATGAGTTCCTGTGCCACCGGTCACGTCACCCCCGAAGCGATTTACCCATTCGACGCCCGCGGCGTTGCCAAACGCTTTCGCCACGCCGCGATATTTGGTGCGCTGGATGCGCTGCAACCCGGCGAGACCATGCGTTTCTGCAATGACCACGACCCGATTCCCTTGTTGCATCAACTGGGTGCCCGTTTTGGCGAGGCGGTGACGATTGCGTACGTGCAGCGCGAACCCGGTGCCATCGTGATTGACTTTGCACGAATTTGACTGCACCGAAACCGCTAGCCGTCCTTGCCATCAGGCCGCGCACTCACCAGCCAGGGTGTGTATTGCCACAGGTAGATCAGGAACGCGGCACTCCAGGCAGCGGCTGATGCCACCAGCGCATCGACGTAGAGCGACGGTGCCAGCATCGGCAACAGCACCCGCAGCAGCGCGGCCAGCATGATCAACGCATAAATTGCCATCTCTGGTGCATCTGCCGTCAACGGGCGACCGGTATGGCCGCGCGCGGTGCGCGTCATCATGCCCAGGATCAAGCCACCGGTGGCGCCGACGCCCAGCGCATGGACACCGAGCGATGTGGTAACCAGACCCAACTGCGCCAGCGCCAGCAAGCCCAAGCCCAGAATCAACCAAAGGTGGGCAGCGTGCAAGATCCACAAAATGGGGCGACGCAGCGTGGCCAGCGAATGCCAGCGCCACTGGCGAATCAGGTTGAGCGCGAAAGCCAGGGCCAATGCCGCGCTGGCCAGCCCGTTGTGCCAGTCGGTCACCCACAGCGCCATGCCAACCACGGTGGCCGCCAGCGCAACGCGGTCCAGCCAGGGTAGGGTGATGATTTTGAGATTCGGCAGGGCGCTGGTGGTGAAAAATGGCACCACGCGTCCGGCCATCACGCATTCGATGATGACGACAAAACCCAGCCCGGCATACAGACTGCGCATCGGGTCCAGGTTGATCATCCCCTTGGCTGACAAATGGAAGGTCAAATTCACCCCCATCAGCAACAACAAAATCAGCGCCAGCGGCACATTGCGCCAATTGCGTGAGCGGATCAGCAAGCGTAGAAAAATCAGCCCCACCGCGGGCAGCAGCGCCAGGTCCAGCACTGCAAACACCGCGTAAGGCGCCACCAGCGAAGCCACGCGTGCGCTGAGCCAGAGCAGGATCAAAAACCCCAAGGCCGGGCCACGCGGGGTGGCGAGTCCGGTCCAGGTTTTGCCTGCGGTCATCAGAAACCCCACGATGACCGCGATGGCAAAACCAAACAGCATTTCGTGGGCGTGCCAGAGCAAGGGCGGCGGCGTGGATTGCCAACGGAGCGCGCCAAGAAAGACCGCCACCCAGAGTGGCACGATCAAGGCCGCCAGCAGGGCCGCACCCAGGTAAAACGGCCGGAAAGCCAGGCGTATCCAGGGCATGCCTTGGGGTGCGGGTGGCGCAGGGACATTGTTTGCAATCGGGATCGTCATGCCTGTTTTTCCGTGTTGGGGTCTGCCGGGGTGCTGGGGCCAGTCGGCGCGCTGCTGGGTGCGAGTTGCTGATCACCCCAGGCCAGCCAGTCGTCGCCAAACAACTCGGACGGATGGGGTGAGCGCTCGTTGGAACAGGCCATCGCCGTGATGGCGCAAAACTGGTCACAGCCCCAGCAGATGCGCTCCGGGTTGGCGGGGTGAACGGGGAATTTCTTGGCCATGTCAGAAGCTGGTTGATGCACTAAAACCAATTAGCGCGGAATGACAAAAGTGGATTTTTCTTCAACGACCGCCGCCTTGTCGCGCTCCCGGGTTTCCACCCGGAAGTGAATTGGGCTGGCCTTGCCTCGGTAGGCCTGTGCCGTCTCAAAGGGCAGGGTCAGACGGATGGTGAGCGAGCCGATGCCGGTGGCCGGCACTCTGAGCACCGGGTCGGTGACCAACGCCAAGCCCGGCAAGCCCTGCACGCTGGCGGTATAGGTTTGTGTGTGTTCTGTGGTGTTCATGACTTTCAGACGGTAGATGTTTTCGATGTCGCCATTGCCCAATTCACGTGCCATGGTGCCACGGTCCTTGATGATGTCCACGGCAAAGCCCTTGCGCGTGGATAAACCGCCAACAAAAATCGCCACGACCCCCAGAAACAGCACGCCGTAAAGCCACACGCGCGGTCGCCATCCCCGTTTCACCATTTGCCTGGGTGTCAATTTGTCGGCGATGCCCCGGCCCGACGAATAACGGATCAACCCCTTGGGGTAGTTCATTTTGACCATGACTTCGTCGCAGACATCGATGCAGGCGGCGCAGGCGATACATTCATTTTGCAGCCCATTGCGGATGTCGATCCCGGTTGGGCACACCTGCACACATAGCGTGCAGTCAATGCAATCACCCAGGCCCAGCGCCTTGGGGTCGGCGGCGCGTGCGCGTGAGCCCCTGGCATCGCCCCGCACACTGTCGTAAGCGATGACCATCGAGTCCATGTCGGTCAGGGCACTTTGAATGCGGGCATAGGGACACATCTGTTTGCAGATTTGTTCGCGCAGGTAACCCGCGTTGCCGTAGGTGGCCAAACCATAGAACAGAACCCAGAACCATTCCCAAGGTGAAAACGACAGCGTCAGGAGCTCCTGCACCAGGTCGTGAATGGGCGTGAAGTAGCCAACAAAAGTAAAACCGGTAAACAAACCCAGGCCAATCCACAGGGCTTGCTTGGCGCTTTTGCGGATGATTTTCTCAGCGCGCCAGGGAGCGGCATCCAGACGCATCCGGGCCAGGCGATCCCCTTCCGTGATGCGTTCCAGCCACAAAAAAATCTCGGTATAGACCGTTTGCGGGCAAGCGTAGCCACACCAGAGCCGGCCCGCCACTGCGGTAAAGAAAAAAAGCGCTAGCGCGGCCAGCACCAGCAAAACAGCCAGATAGATCAGGTCTTGCGGGTGCAACACCAGACCAAAAATATAGAACCGGCTGCCCGCCAGATCGAACAAAACGGCCTGGCGGTCGTTCCACTGGAGCCAGGGGATGCCGTAAAAAACCAGCTGGGTGACCCAGACCATGACCCAACGCAAGCGGGTAAAAAACCCGCCGACGCTGCGCGGATAAATTTTGCCCGATTCGTCGCTCAATGAAAAGACGCTGTCAGCCGCTACGTCAACGGGGACGGGATGGATCGGAATGATCTTTTGAGGAATCGGTTTTTTTGTCACTTTTACGTTGCGCAGAACGGTCGTGGTGTCGGCCTGCGTGCCATCCTTAAAGAAGAATTTGATATGAATATTATTTTATCCTGATAATAGGCACATTGAATGCATCTTTGATTTAACCTGCCCTGATCTATGCGCCTGACCCAATGGACCGACTACACCTTGCGCGTACTGATGTACTGCGCTGCCAGCAAGGAACGCAGCGAGCCGGTGACGATCACCGAAATTGCCGAAAGTCACGGCATTTCGCGCAGTCACCTGACCAAAATCGTGCAGCAACTCGCCGCCCGTGGCTGGCTGGAAACCACCCGTGGCCGCGGTGGGGGCATGCGTTTGGCACTGCCAGCCAAAGACCTCTGCCTGGGCACAGTCGTGCGCGCGACCGAGACCGATTTTTCCGTGGTTGAGTGTTTCGAGCCGAACCTTAACCAGTGCCGGATGAACCAGAACTGCAGACTCAAAGGTGTGCTGAATCAGGCGACGCAGAGCTTCCTGGCGGTATTGGATGGCATCACGCTGGCAGATTTGGTGGCGCCTGGTGCCAACGTTGGTGGCACAGCAAAAACACGGCGTCTGCATTTGATTCCCGGCCTGCCTGGGGCATCGGTTTGAACTCAAAATGAAACTGTTTGTGCTGCGTTTTTCCGGTTTGGCGCGGGCATGGGTGTCCAGCAGCCTGCCCTCGATGTCGGCGGCAGAGCAATGGCGATCCAGTTTTGGCGCGCTGCTTGGAATTGGCTTGTGCGGGTTTTTGCTGCACGCCATGCCCTTGCATTCGAATTGGCTGATTGCTCCGATAGGTGCAAGTGTGGTGATCTTGTTTGTGCAGCCACACAGCCCGGTGGCGCAGCCGTGGTCTGTCATCAGCAGTTATTTTTTTGCTACCCTGGTGGGTCTGGTGTGCACCCACTTGATCCCCAATGCCGTGTTTGCCGCCGCAGTCGGTGTGGCCGTCACAGTCTGGCTCATGATCAAATTCAATGGCATCCATCCGCCCGGCGGCGCCCTGGTGCTATTGATGGTGCTCGACGGGCCAGGCGGCCTGACCCAAACATCCCAGACGGTGAGCCTGGTGGCACTCAATGTTCTTTTGATGCTCCTGTTCGCCTGGCTCATCAACACCTGGTTGTTGGGGCGGCCTTACCCTTACCGGGTCAGCCTTGAGAAAGTGCAGAACCATAACACCCGGGATCTGGCGCCGATGCAGCGCAGCGGCCTGGATCACACGGACTTGGCAAGCGCCGTCACGGCGCTCAATACCTTTGTTGACATTCAGGAGGACGAATTGGTGTCGCTGTACAACCTGGCGGTTGAGCACGCGTTTGAGCGCCATATTGGGCTGGCCTGCGGTGATGTCATGTCACGCGATGTGATTACGGTCAAAACCGATACACACATCGAGCTGGCCTGGAACCGGCTGCGCCACCATAGAGTCAAGGCCTTGCCAGTGCTTGACCATGCCGACAGGCTGGTTGGCATTTTGAGTGTGGCCGATTTTTTGCGTCAGATGGACGACACCTCGGCGGCCGGTCTGGCGATGCACTTGCAGGGCATGCTGCAGCGTATGCCTGGCGCAAAACCCAAACGAGCCATCTATGTGCATCAGATCATGTCCACGGTGGTAAGCAGCGCCAGACTGGACACGCCCATCACCGAGGTGATGGGCCTGATGATTGAGAAAAACCTGCCGCACATTCCCGTCATTGACGAGGATCGCAAAGTGCTGGGCATCGTGACGCAGACAGATACCCTGGCAGCGCTTTACAAGCGGGTTGCCCTGGCATCGGCTTAAAGCAAACCCTGTTCCGTGGCCATCACGGCGGCGTGGACCCTTGAGCTAACGCCCAGTTTGCGCAACACGTGTTGCACGTGAATTTTGACGGTGGTTTCCACAATGCCGTGTTCGCGCGCGATTTCCTTGTTGCTGGCACCGCGCGCGATACCACGCAAAATGTCGAGTTCGCGCGGTGACAGGCTGGCCATGGCCTGGGCTGCCGGCGTTGCCGCTTTTAAGCTGCTCGTACTTTGCGCAATGTCTGTGGCGGCAGCCGACTTGTGCGCCACATTTTTGTAGGCGGCAATCAGTTTGCCCATCATCTCGGGCGCGATGATGCTGTCGCCTTGCGCGGCGCGGTGCACGGCGGCGGTCAGGTCGTCGCCTTCCATGGTTTTGAGCAGGTAGCCGCTGGCGCCGCCATGCAGGGCCGCTGCCAGATCGTTCTCGTCTTCGCTCACCGTCAGCATCAAGATGCAGGCGTTGGGGGCCGCTTCGAGCAGCGAGGGCAGGGCATCGACGCCGTTGACGCCCGGCAGATGGTTGTCGAGCAGGATCACATCGGGCTGCAGTTCCTGCGCTTTGCGCTGGGCTTGCCCGGCATCGGCCGCATCGCCCACCACCAGCAGGCCGGCGTCGCGCGCCAGCAGCGCGGTCAGGCCACGGCGAAATAAGGTGTGGTCATCGACTACCAAAACGCGGATGGGCGGGCTGTCAGGTGTACTTTTAGGCATGGTCAAACGGCGCTTGAGGCCGCCCGGTGAGAGGTATCGGCTGCAGCACTGTCGATGCGGGCGGCGTTGCTTGTGCTGGGGTGTGACGGCGCGGGCAGGGTGACGATGACCGAGCTGCCACGCGATGGCGTAGAAATAACGTCGATGTGCGCACCGATGCGCTGCGCGCGCTCGGTCATGATGCGCAGGCCCACATGGGTTTCATCCAATTGATCGGTGTCGGGATTGAACCCAATGCCATCGTCGCGCACTTCAAAGCGCCAGCTGGGTTGCTGCTGCACATCGAGCCAGGCCTGCGATGCGTGGGCGTGCTTGCGCACGTTGGACAGCGCCTCCTGCACAATGTGCAGCACCTGAATCTGCACATCCGGGGCCAGCGGCATGCCCTGCCCCTGCATCGTCATGGTGGTCTTGATGCCGCTTTGATGCTCGAATTTTTGCAGCGTGGTGGCCAGCGCGGGCTCGATGTCTTCGGTGTTGGTGCGGGTTCTGAAGTGCAGCAGCAGTTCGCGCACGTCGCCATAACTCTCGCGCACACCTTCGTCAATTTCTTCCAGGATTTTGGCGATTTCAGCTTCATCGCGGGTTTTGAGGGCGTCGCGCATCAACTGCACCTGGATTTTCAGGAACGCCAGAGACTGGGCAATCGAATCATGCAGCTCGCGTGCCAGCAGGTGGCGTTCCTGTGACACGGCTGCCTCTTTTTCCAGCGCGTTCAGGCGCAGGTTTTCCATGCCGCTGGCCAGGTGGCTGCTCAAGGCCTGCAGCAGCGAGCGCTCGGCGGGCGTCGGGCTGATGCGGGCGTGAAAGAACAAATCGACTTCGCCCATGAGCTGCTGATGCAGGCGCACCGGCAGTGTGATGACGGTCTCGAAACCGGCCTTGAGGCAATGCTGCAGCGGCGCGCTGGATTCATCACGGATCGGAATGACGCGAAATTCCGAATCTTCGGTGGTCGTGCCGCAATGGCAATCGCCGGTGTTCAGGCATTGTTCGGCATCGATCATGGCCGCGGGCAGGCCGTGCGCGGCCAGCATCAGATGGCGCTGGCCGCCCTGGTTGGACCAGCGCAGCGCGACGCCATCGGCCTGGGAAATTTTTGCCAGACTCTTGGTAAAGTCTTGCGCCAAAGCATCCAGCGAGGTGGCTTTGGACACCAGGGCCGTGACTTCATACAGGCTTTCCAGCCGGTCGGACTTCTCTTTCAGCAAAACGGTTTTCTCAGCCACTTTGCCTTCCAGATTTTTGTACATCGACTGCAGGTGCTCGGCCATGCCGTTGAAGCCGTCGGCCAGGGTGCCGAATTCGTCGCTGGAAGTGTGCGCCACCCGGGCATCGAAGTTGCCCTGCTGGATTTTTTCAATGGCCTGTTTGAGTTGCCCGACAGGCTCCAGCACAAACAGGTAGCCGGTGTAGAGCAAGACGGTGGCGCCCACGACCACAGAGGCCAGCATGCTCATTTGCAGCAGATGCAGCAGCGCGGTCCAGCGGGCGATGTGCACTTCGATGCTGTTGACGAAGTCATCGATGTGGGAGGCAAAGGCCACCGTGTCGGCGCGCAGGTCGGTGAAAACGGCGGGTTTGGCTTGAATCCAGCGCGCCTGGTAGTGCGCCCAGTTCTTCTCCACCACGGCAAAGCGCGCAGTGGTATCCGCGTCCCACGAGACAAACAGCGGGCGCTCCGGGTCGCCTTGTTTGAGGGTGGTCAGGCTGCGGTCGAATTCGGCAATTTGTTCGGACAGTTGACTGGTCTCGCCGGTGCCAATGGACAGCGACATGCGGTAAGACTGCATGCGCATGCGGCCGGCCTCGTTGACGGCTGCCGCACCACCGTCCAACTGCCAAGACACCCAGAGCGTGGCGATGGTCGCCATGAAGACCAGTAGCAAAAAGGGTGCCCCCACCATCAGCAGCTTGGCACCCAGGCTCCAGTGTCGGTTGATCGTCATGCGCTTTAGCCGTCTTTGCCGTCGAGTCGGGTTTGAAGCAGCCAGGGGGCATAGACCCACAGGTAGCTCAAGAAAGCCGCGCTCCAGGCACTGGCCGACAGCACCAGCGCCGCGATGTAGAAACTGGGCAACAGCAGTGGCACCAAGACACGTAGCAGCGCCGCCGTCATCACCAGCCCATAGGCGGCCACTTCGATGCGGGTCAAGATCAGTGGTCTGCCGGTGTGGCCGCGCGCTGTGCGCGTGGCCATGCCGATGATCAGGCCGCCGGTGGCGCCGACTGCCAGCGCGTGCACACCTGCAGAGACCGGCACCCAGCCCATTTGCGCCAGCGCCAGCATCAGCAAACCTAGCGCAATCCAGGCATAAGCCCCATGCAAAATCCATAAGATGGGTTTGTTCCGCGTCAGCATGGGACGCCATCCCCACAGGCGTTTGGCGTGCAAGCCCGCTGCCGCCAGCAGCACCACCAAACCCCACACCCCTGGCGGGGCAAACACCCACATCAGCAAGCCCGCAGCGGTTAAACCCAGCGTCAGGCGCTCCTGCGTCGAGGTAGTCTGGAGCCGCAGGCCTGGCGTGGCGCTCATGGTGAAGGCGGGCACCACGCGCCCGGCGATCACGCTCTCTATCATGATGATCAAACCCAAAGCGGCGTGCAGCGGCGTCATGGCCGGTACATCAAGCAGGCCCAACGTGGCCAGATGGAACACCAGGTTGTCCGCACCCAGCAGGACCAGAATCAGGGCCAACGGCAAGTTGCGGTAGTTATTGGCGCGCAGTAGCAAGCGCGCAAGAATGCCAGCCACCAGCGGCAGCAAGGCCACGTCCAACACCGCGTAAAGCACGCCTGGGCTGGTCAGGGCGGCGATGCGAGCTGCCAACCAGAGCAAAGCGAAAGCGGCCAGGGAGGCACCGCGCGGGGTGGACAGTCCGGTCCAGTTTTTGCCGGCTGTCATCAAAAAACCAACGATGATGGCCACGGCAAAACCAAACAGCATTTCATGCGCATGCCATAGCAGCGCAGGCACGGCCGGACTGCTGGAAATACCGCCCATGAACATGGCCATCCACAGCGGCACCGCCAGCGCCGCGACCAGGGTGCCGCCCAGATAAAACGGGCGGAACCCCAAGCGCAAAAATGGACAGCCTTGCGGCTTTTCAGCGGCCGCTTTGACCTCGAAAAAAATCGGGAGAGAGACAGATTTCATGCAATGGCGCTACGGGTAGTTTCAAACCTTGCCATTAGACGGCAGCTAGCTTGAAACAACCATAACACATGTCAAGAAAAAACTGACCTTGAACTGATCAAGGTTCGTCGCATAGCCTGCGTCTGTACAGGCTAGGACATCTCCACGGCTGCGACCAAGCGATCATTCACTTGTCCAACCCGCCCATGCATAGGTATTTGATGACCAGGTAGTCGTCCATGCCGTACTTGGAACCTTCGCGGCCCAACCCGGATTGTTTGACCCCGCCAAAGGGTGCAACTTCGTTAGAAATAATACCAGTATTGATACCTACCATGCCGCTCTCAATGCCTTCGCCAACGCGCCAGATGCGGCCGATGTCGCGCGAATAGAAGTAGCTGGCCAGTCCAAACTCGGTGTCGTTGGCCATGGCAATCGCTTCAGCATCGGTCTTGAACCGGAACAACGGAGCCAGCGGGCCAAAGGTTTCCTCGCGCGCCACCAACATGTCAGGCGTGGCATCAGCGATCACGGTCGGCTCGAAGAAACTGTGTCCCAGCGCATGGCGTTTGCCACCGGTGAGTAGTCGCCCACCTTTTGCCAGCGCATCGGCAATATGCTCTTCTACCTTTTTAATGGCAGCGCCGTCAATCAAGGGCCCTTGCGTGACACCTGCTTCAACACCGTTGCCGACCTTGAGCTTTTCGACTGCGGCGACTAATTTGGCGGCGAAAGCGTCATAAACACCGTCTTGCACATACAAACGGTTGGCACAGACGCAGGTTTGGCCGGCGTTGCGGTACTTGGACATGATGGCGCCCTCGACCGCTGCGTCCAGATCGGCATCGTCAAACACGATAAAGGGCGCGTTGCCGCCCAGTTCCAATGACAACTTCTTGATGGTCTTGGCACATTGCTGCATCAGCATGCTGCCAATATCGGTGGAGCCGGTGAACGACAGCTTGCGCACCGTAGGGTTGGCGGTCATTTCGCCGCCAATGGCACTGGCAGACCCGGTCAAGACACTGAAGATACCAGGCGGTACGCCAGCGCGCTCGGCCAGCACTGCCAGCGCCAGCGCCGAATAAGGTGTGGCCAGCGCTGGTTTCAACACCATCGGACAACCTGCAGCCAACGCCGGGCCAGCTTTGCGGGTGATCATGGATGATGGGAAATTCCACGGCGTAATGGCGGCACAGACCCCAATGGGTTGTTTGATGACCACGATGCGCCGATCGGTCCAGGGAGAGGCCAGTGTGTCACCACTGACCCGCTTCGCCTCTTCGGCAAACCACTCGATAAACGATGCTGCATAAGCAATTTCGCCCTTGGCTTCAGCCAGAGGTTTACCCTGTTCGATAGTCATGATCATGGCCAGATCGTCGGCGTTGACCAGCATCAGGTCGTTCCATTTGCGTATCACGGCGCTGCGCTCTTTGCCGGTCTTGGCGCGCCAGGCAGGCCAGGCCTCGTTAGCGGCAGCGATCGCACGACGGGTTTCTGCGGTGCCCATTTTGGGCACAGTGCCAATCGTCTCGCCAGTGGCCGGATTGGTCACGGCACAGGTTTCGCCGCTGTCGGCATCGCACCATTGACCGTTGATAAAGGCTTGTTGGCGTAGCAGGGTGGGGTCTTTGAGTTGCATCATGAGATTACTCCAGGTTAATGGTCAAAAAAAGTCAAAAAAGTTGTTGTTCGCGAATGAGGTTATTGCCGTATCAAGTGTCAGGACTGCGCCAGCCGTTGCACTACCCATACCAGCCCCATTGAGGCAATGCCCAGTGACAGTGCACGGGCGATATGGGGGCCGACAGGGTGTCGCGCCAACCAGGTCAACGCCGGGGCTAGCAACAAAACTACCAGCGCCTGGCCGGTTTCGACACCCACGTTAAAGCCCAACAGAGCGCGCGCCAAAGGCCAGCCGCTCAGGTGCAGCTCAGTCAGCGCCTCGGCGAAAGCCAGACCATGCACCAAGCCAAAGCCAAACGTCAGCGCGTGGCGGCGCAGTGGGTGCGGCTGCAGCCAGATGTTTTCCACCGCCACCCAGACAATGGAGGCCGCAATGGCTGGCTCGACCCAGGTGCCCGCAACGTGCAACCAGCCCAGCGTCGCCGCCGCCAGACTCAGACTGTGCGCGGCGGTGAACGCGGTGACGGTAATCAGCAGTGAACGCAGACTGCGACTGCCCAACAATAGCGCAGCCAGGAATAACAGGTGGTCAAAGCCGCTCAGAATGTGGTCCAGACCGAGCCGCAGGAAGCCACCCAGGCTGCTTCGCGCTGCCTGGCCAAAGTCAATGCGGACCTGCGGGTGTTCACGGTCCAGAATGTGCTCCTGGCGCCGACTGACCGCCCCGTCTTCCCCGTCTGCCCCGGATGCGATTTGAGCTTCAGGATCGGCAGATCGGCTGATGCTGGCAATGCTGCGGTAATGCTCGCCAAAGGCAGTGCTCAAGGTGTCTTGCAACACTAGCATGCCGGGCGCGTTGGTGCACTGCCAGTCGAGCAGCAGCGTTACCTGGTCGGTACCGAGTTTCGGAGCTTGGATTCGGCTGCGTTTAACGCGACACCGCTTGTCATCGACGCTCAAGGTCAGGTGTTTTTGCAATACCGCCATAACCTGTTGGGCGGCGTCGACATCACCGGCGCCGCCACGCTGCACCAAGATGGCTGCATCTCCGACCTCAGTTGGTGACAGCGTCAGCCGGTAATGCGCTTCAGTGCCCTGGAACTCGAGGCGGGCGAGGCCGGTGCTGTTGGTGTGCGCCGACGCAGGCCCACCCGCCAGAACCAACCCCAGCAAGGTCAACAACAGCCAATATCCCCGCCTGAAAGGTCCCCTTGGGCCGCTCATTTTGCAACGCCTCCAAGCGTGGGCGCCCAGGCCTGGGCAACGTAAGTTGGCATCAAGTGCACTGTGGTTTGACCGCCGCATCGGATCCGCACGTATTGGGCGATACCCATGGGGTTGGTGGCACCGAAGGTGGCCTCAAAAGACTGGCCATCCACGGTTTGCAATGCCAGTTCAAGGACTGGGGCGGATAGACCAAACTCGGGTATTTCGGTCTCGAAATTGCGCTCAGGCAAGGTGTTGTGCAGCAGGCGAAGCCCGGCTTCAATCGCTGCACCAGTGGCAGCCGAAACGCCAGCATCGGCCGCTGGGCGGCTCAATAACCATTGCCCATCAGCAGCACGCTTAAAGTAGTGTGTGCCAGCGCTGGAGCTGGCGCGCACGCTCGTGACGCTATCGGTGGCCAAGTGCTTCATCTTGCCCTCGGCCTGGTGTTCGACCAGCGATTGACGTCGATCGGGGCCCTGAAAAGCCAGCACTGCCAACACTGCCAATGAGACCAAGGCCGCCAGCACCCAAACGATGCGTTTCATTGCCGCCGCCGCCACCAGACTGCCAGCCCGGCCAGGGCACACAAGCCGGGTATCAGCATCACACACAAAATGAATACCATCTGCATCTGTGATTTTGTCATCACCACGGTGGGCATGACTTCCATTGGCGGCTTGATCGCGGGGCCGCGAGGTTCGCCGCGCAACCAGGCGGTGAGCCCCAGCACCAGATCAGCGTTAGCGAGATACGGATAGAACGAATTGCTGGCGAAGTCGGCATCGCCCAGCACGGCCAGACGAAAGGGTTTTCCTTTGCCGGCCAGTTGACCTTCACTGACGAGGGCCAGCGCGCGTGTGCCGGGTATCTGGGCGGAGGCATCGAGGTGAATCGATGGGTCGCGCGTGGTGACCGTGGCTTGCGCGCTGCTGGAAAACAGCACGCCGGACTTGACACCCCCAGCTGCCACCACCTGCAATGGCCGAATTCCGGGGAAAAAGCTGAGGGACAGTCCGCCAGTGCTGGGGTGGCTCGCGTACTTCTCGACTGCGACCATCTGTGCATCGGTGAAATAGTGACTGGTCGGGTCGACCACAACACCGTTGCCGACACGCACGCCGGCCTGCGCTAACAAGGCCGCCAGCTCGGTCCCCACGGCGTAGTCGGGCTCCAGTAGCATCAATAAATTGCCACCGCCTTCGAGGTATCGAGCCAACAGAGCCACCTCGGGCGGCGCGAAGGGCGTGCGCGGATTCGCTTCCACCAGGGCGGCGCAATCAGCCGGTACGCCCTGCCCATCACCGGAAGCGCCGGTTGCCAGCGACAGCTTGCGCACGGCGTAACCGAGCTTGTCAAGGGCGCGGCGCAACCGACCCAAGCCATGCTGGGTCATATCCACGATGCCCTGTCCGGCAGCGTCGTGGGCGTGGTTGCTGCCTGGACCCTCAAAGTGGGTGTGAAACTCGAAGTTGTCAATGTCGTATTCCCCGTGGTCGCTGAGAAAACAGACCGGTCGCTTGTCGCTGCGCAGCAAACGCAGGAGCCCCAATGCCATCTCGCGATCTTCAGTGGTGATCACCTCGATGCGTCGCCCGTCGGCGATCATCAGGGCAACGTTGTACATGCGCATCCCGTACTCGTTGGCTTGTGCTGGCTGCTGGTCGGGATCGATGGTGCGCACCTTGAGGTGGGGTGTCACCTTGCCCATGATCTCCACCATCTGCTTGGCGGCAAGACCCGCGGGGTTCTGGGCATGGTAGAAATAAATCAGCTCCACATCCTGCTTCAGGTCGCGCAGAACCTGTAGCGTCTCGGCTGCCGGCGTGAAGGCCTCTTCCATCGTGATGTCGAAATGCTGATCGTTGCGGTAGGACACGACGTTGGCCAGCGCGGCCACGAGCACGGCCAGTGCCAGGCCCAGCAACTGCACTGCCACACGCCAGCTCCGCGGGCCCAGCGGCGCGCGCAGGCCGGCTGTGAACAGCACGGCCAGAGCCAGCACAACCAACAAATTGATGAATAAGGGCATGGTGCTTACCTGTCTGCCAGACGTCGGCTGGCCAACCAGATCGCCACCATCGTGATGCTGACAAAGTACATGGCATCCGACAGAAAAACCGAGCCAGTGACCAGCGGCTTGAAGTGCCCGATCAATGATAGATTCAGAGCCACGGGCTGAAGCGCAATGGGCAACATCGGTGTCACCGAATCGGCAAACCAGAGCATCAGGAATATGCCCATCGACAAGGCGGCTGAGATAACCTGATTTTCTGTCAGACTGGAGGCCAGAACACCAACGGATACCAGTAAACTGGCCAGCAGTACGAGCGTGGCGTAACCGGTCAGGATCGGTCCCCAGTCAGGCTCTCCCAACCACCCCAAAAGCAAGGCGTAGACGCTTGACAGGGCATAGATGGACAGCACCACCACCATCAAAGCGATGTACTTGGACAACACAATCCAGACTTCGGCGATCGGTGTCGTCAGCAGCAATTCCAGCGTGTCACTACGCCGTTCTTCGGCGAAAGCACGCATCGTCAGCACCGGGACGAGCAGGATCGACAGCACATAGATTTGGCGAAAAATGTACTGTAGGTTCGCCACCTTGGTGGCAAAGAGCGTGAGGCTGAAGGTGTAACCCAGCACCAGCAAGAACACCGCTGCGACGATGTAGGCGATCGGTGAGAGCAGCGCCGCGCTGAGTTCTTTTCGGGTCAGGACAATGAAGGGGTGCATGGCATTGGGTGCTCAGGCCAGTGACAGGAACCAGGGCTCAAAATCGGTATCCTCGGCGTTGACCTGGCGTTCGCCCTTCAGTTTCCCGGCCATCAGCACGACTACCCGGTCAGCTGTCTTGGCCACTTCGGCCAGAATGTGCGAGCTCATCAAGACCGTATGTTTGGTGGCCAGCGATCGGATCAGGTGGCGCATTTCGATGATCTGGCGTGGATCGAGTCCGTTGCTCGGCTCGTCAAGAATTAGCAATTGGGGTTCGTGCAGCAGGGATTGCGCGATGCACACCCGCTGCCGGTAACCGCGCGATAAAGTTGGCACTGGTGCTTGCAACTTGTCAGTCAGCTCCAGCTGCTCGGCTACTCGCTCCACCGCTTCCCGTACTTTGTGCGTTGGCACCTGGCGCAATCGCGCCATGAAGGTGAGAAACTCGCCGACCCGCATATGTCGGTACATGGGCGCAGACTCGGGGGCATAACCAATGCACCGGCGCGCCAGCATTGGTTGGCGTTGGACGTCAAAACCTGCCACTTGCAACTGACCATTGTCGGGACTCAGAAAGCCGCTTAGCAGGCGAATCAAGGTGGTCTTGCCAGAACCGTTGGGGCCAAGCAGGCAGACGATCTCGCCCTGAGCGATGGTCAGGTCAAGCCCTGCCAGCGCCGTCACCGCACCGTAGCGCTTCGTCACGCCACGAATGCTGACAGCAGGAACGGGAAGTGTATTCATGGGAAGGCTGCAAGCTACCCACCGCAGCGGTCCGGCCGCGGTGGGTAGCAGATGCAAGACTAGTTGTAAAACTCAGGCGCCTGCTTGGTGACCTTGTAAGCGTCCGGATCATGAGCGTAGAAAATCTGGGCATTTTCCGAGTCGCGGATATGACGGATACGCTGGTAGGTCTTGTAACCCTCGATCTGATTGGTGGCGCCAGACAGTGGGGGGAGAATGTTCTTGTCGAGATTCTCTTTCAGGTAGACCGCATCGCCAGTCAGGACCACGGTTCCGGTCTTGGGCAGTTTGGCCACGGCAAACTGGCTTCCTTTGGTATGACCAGTTCCCTTCATGATGCGGAACGTGCCGTCGCCGAAGACGTCAAGGTCCCCGTTGAGCATGATGGTGTTTTGCTGCTTCATGCCGGCAAAGTCACCCGCCATGTAGAAGGCTTGGAAAGGATGGTCTGGAAACAGGGCAGCCTTGAACTCTTCCTCTTGCGCGATATGGGTGGCATTGGGGAACAGCGAGATGTTGCCGGCATGGTCAAAGTGCATGTGACTGGTCACCACGTACCTGATGTCCTTGGGCGTCAGACCAATCTTTGCCAGTTGCACCGGAATCGCATGGTCCTTGGTCAGTTTCACGCCGAAGCCCTTGTTCAGCGGACCCAGCCAGCCCTCCCCATCGACGATCGCTTTGTCATTGATGCCGGTGTCGAATATCACACTGCCGTTCGGATGTTTGAAGACATAGAAGCCGACCGGACACCAGTCGACCGTGCCCGATGCGCCGGCCTGGAAAGCAGCTTTGGCAAAGCCGCCCAACGAGCCGGACGTGAATACGTAGAGTTGCTGCGCGGCCACCGGCACCGCCAGCATGGAGGCCAGAACGGCACCTGCCGCCCAGCGTTTATACAACTTCAGCTTACTTGACTTCATGCTATCTCCTTAAGGTTGATTTGCCGTTGATGTTGGCTTGTTCTTTGTGTTCTATGGTGCGGCGAACCAACGCGCCCCCACACTCCATTCAATAGGCCGCCTGATACAACGCGAGGGCGTCGGGGTAGGCCACATCACGCGGGTTGTTGACCAGCAGACGTTGCACTTTCATGGCGTCCTCGGCCAGCATGGGTAGATCGCCTTCCTTCACGCCGGCTTCACGCAGGGTCTGGGCGTAGGGCATGGCCGCGACGCGGGCGCGGATCGCGGCGACGAAGGCTGCTGCCGCTGCCACATCGTTGGCACTTGCGAGTTCGGGCAGGATGGCGCGACCCAGTTCGGCATAGAGGCTTTGCGCCACCCCCAGGTTGAACTCCAGCACAGGCAACAGCACCAGGGAGTTGGTCAAGCCGTGTGGCAGGCCGTAGTGGCCACCCAGCGGATAGGCCAGGGCGTGCACCGCCCCGACTGGCGCATTGGCAAATGCCATGCCTGCGAAGAGCGAGCCCAGCAGCATGGCCTCACGCACCGTGGCGTCGTTGCCATCGTTGACTGCCGCTAACAGGTTGGGATAGAGCAGTTGCAGCGCCTTGACGGCCAGCGCGTCAGACAGCGGGTTCTTCTTCAAGCGGGTGGTAAAAGCTTCGATGGCGTGCACCATGGCATCAACGCCGGTCATGGCTGTCACAGCGGAGGGCAGGCCCAGAGTCAGGCGGCTGTCAAGCAGGGCGATGTCCGGATACAACAGCGGCGAGACCACGCCCTTCTTTTCGTGGCTGGGCGTGGTCAGGATGGAAATGGGTGTGACTTCGGAACCGGTGCCGGCCGTCGTCGGCACCTGGATCAGCGGCAGGCGCGGGCCGCGGGCCAGGCCAATGCCGTAGATGTCGGGCAGCGCCTGAGGTGTGCGTACCAGCAGCGCAACGAGTTTGGCGGTATCGAGCGAGCTGCCCCCGCCAAAGCCAACCACTCCGTCTGCGCCTGCCTCGCGCGCTACGTCCACCGCAGCCTGAACACTGATCTCGGGTGGGTCGGCCAATACATCGGCAAACACCGTGACAGCAACTCCCGCAGCGGCCAACGAGGCCAAGGCACCGTCGAGTAGTTTGGCTTTGATCAGGCCAGCGTCGGTGACCAAAAATACACGGGACGCGCCCAAGCCCTTGGCGATCTCGCCGAGACGGTTCGCACCGCCCTGTTCACAGATGATTTTTGGTGCGGTTTCAAAGCTGAATTGCGACATGATGTTTTCCTTTCAAAAGAGTGTTCCAGCGCCTAGTCAGTGGTCACAACACCACGCTCGATTCGGTAAACCAGATCGACCAGATGGGCACTGTGGGTATGATCGGACTCCGAGATCAGTACCGACAGCCCTTCCTGGCGAAGACTGCCAATGACCTCGGCCAACCGCCTCGAGAGCACCGGTGCCACGCCTTCAAAAGGTTCGTCCAGAAGCAGTAGCTTGTTGCCAGGCATGAGGGCGCGTGCCAGTGCCACGAGTTTTTGCTGCCCGCCGGACAACAGCATGGCGCGGCGGGAGCGGAATTCGACGACTTCGGGCATCAATCCATAGATCCAGTCCAAGCGCTTTTGCGCGTTGGGAATGTGGTTGGCCCAAGCTGGCAACAGGATGTTTTCTTCGACCGTCAGCACCGGAATCAAGCGACGATCCTCTGGCATGTAGCTGATACCCCGGTGCGCCAAAGCATACGGTGCCAGTGCCTGGATATCTTCACCGTCGGCAGCGATCCGTGTGGCTTGGAAAGGAAGTAGCCCCATGATGGTGCGCATCACCGTGGTCTTGCCGGCACCGTTGCGGCCAATCAGCCCCACCATCTTGCCCGCAGGTATGTCGAGCGAGACATCGCGCAGTACCGGAATGCGGTCGATAGCGACGTTGAGGGAACGAACTTCGAGTGCGGCGTTCATGCGGCATCTCCCAACACAGCATTCACATCTAGGTGATGACCCACCACGAATTCCTGCACTTTGGCATCGCCAAGCACACTTCGGGGCGAGCCGTCGGCAATGATCTCACCACTGTAGAAGGCAATGATGCGCGTTACATAGCGCGCCACAATTTCCATGTCGTGCTCCACAAATAGCACGGTGACACCGTGCTGGCGCACCACGGCCATGACGGTGTCCATGAGTGCAAATTTTTCTTCTGAACTGACACCGCTGGTAGGTTCGTCCAGAAGCAGCATGCGCGGGCGACTGATCAGCGCCATGGCAATATCCACCAGCTTGCGCACTCCCTGGGGCACTGCGCTGACCAAGGCGTCGCGGTACTGGCTGACACCGAATTCGGCAAAGATGGCATCCGCCCGCTCGCGCCGCTGCGGGGTGTCCAGGGGATCGAAAAACGAGGGTTGTGTGCCATCGGCCGCGACCAGCGCCACCATCGCGTTTTCCAGCACAGTGAGCTTCGGGAACAACTGGGCCACTTGGAAAGAACGCGCCATTCCCATGCGGGTAATGTCTCGCGACTTGCAACCCAGCACCGATTTGCCGTCGAACAGAATGTCGCCGCTGCTGGGTGGCAGGTAGCCGGTCACCATGTTGATAAAGGTCGTTTTGCCAGCGCCATTGGAACCAATGACACCCACAATTTCGCCTTGCCCAATTGTGACATTCAAGTCCTTGGCCGCTACCACCGCACCAAAGGTCCGGGTCAGGCCACGGGTTTCGAGGATAACGCTCATGCTGAGGCCCCCCGCTTCTTGCTGCGTTCCACCAGACTCCACAAGCCCTTGGGCAAGAACAACACCAGCGCCAACAGGACAATGCCCAGCGTCATTTGCCAGGTGTTGGGTGCCTCCTGGATGGCGAAGGTGCGAACCACCGAGAACACAATGGCACCAATGAAGGGTGCCGCCACATGACCGGTGCCACCCAGAATGGCGATAAACACGAATTCGCCCGAGGTGGTCCAGAACGCCATATCGGGGTCGATATGGCCGCTGGCCAGAGCGGTAAGACCACCGCCCAGAGCCGACACGCCGGCGGCCAGCACGTAGTTCGCAAAAAGCATGCGCTGGGGTGAAAGGCCCAGATATTCGACGCGAATCTCGTTTTCGCGCACGGCCTCGGTGACCCGCCCCAGGCTGGAAACCATAAACCGATGAAAGCCCATTGCAGCCAGTGTGGCAAGCACGACCGTCATTAAATACAGCGTGCGCTTGCGGGCATCGCCCTCAGGAACCCAGCCTAAAAAGCTCGGTGGCGACACGTTGAAACCATCGGTGGAACCCAGTGCCGATGACTTGACCAGCACGCCATACAGAATCATCGACAGGGCAAGCGTCAGCATGGCGTAGAAAATTTCACGGTAGCGCGTCAGCAGCCAACCGCAAAGCAGCGCCAGCGCAATTGCAGCCACGGTGCCCAGCGCCAACAAGACGAAGGCATCACCGACACCCAGATATTGCGAGGCCAGTCCGACACCGTAACCGCCGATGCAATAGAACAGTGCCTGACCGAACGAGACCAGACCCGCACGCATCTGGATCACTACCCCCAGCACTACCAGGGCCTTGGCCAACGCCAGGGTGAGCAAGAAGGCCATCCAGGCCGGGATGACCCAGGCAGCGGCAACAAACACGGCAGCCACAAGCAGTAACGCCGGCATGGTCGATGAAGAAGAAAACTTTGGGAATGACATTCAGATTCTCCGGGCCAAGGTTTGACCGAACAGCCCTTGCGGACGGATGGCCAGCACCAGGAACATCACACCGTAGATGACGAACAGCTCAATCTCAGGCGCAATATGCACAGCAAAGGAGCGAGCCAGGCCTACCAACACCGCACCAGCGGCGGCCCCGCCGATGCTGCCCAACCCCCCGATCACGATCACCGCAAAGGCCAGCACAATGACTTCAACACCGATGCCCGGCGACACCGAAATCGCGGGCGCGGTGAGCGCCCCGGCCAGTGCACCCAGGATTGCACCAATGGCGAATGTGGCGGCAAACATGGCGTTCACGTTGACACCCATGGCGATGGCGATCTCGCGGTCGTGAATCACGGCGCGCAACAATCGGCCCTTGTTGGTGCGGTTCAGCGCGGCCCAGGCGGCCAGGCCAACCGCGATCGCGACCCCGATCAACATCAGGTCGTAGTTGGCAAAGCGCAGATTGGAACCAAACGCTGTCTGCCCCAACAGCTTGTAGGGCTGGTAGGCGAAATAGGGATTCACGCCCCATATCAGCTTGGTCGCGTCCTCCAGAATGAGCAGCAGTGCATAGGTGACGATCACCATTAAAATTTCATCGCGTCCATGCAGGAAACGCAGCAGCCCCTGTTCAATCGCCAAGCCAATGATGGCACCGGCCACGATGGCGCATGCGGGCAGCATCAGAAAACTCCAATAGGGGTCGCCGTGCTCACCAGAGAAATACCAGCTCACGAGTGAGGCCGCGGAATAGGCGCCAATCGCATAAAAGCTGCCGTGGGCCATATTGAGCACGCGCATGACACCGTAAATGATGGTCATGCCGGCGGCCACGAGGAACAGCCAGGAGGCGTAGATGGCCCCGTCAATCAGAATGGCGAGTAAGGTTGTCATAGTCGTTGAGTACCGTTTGCGGGCGAGGCATTGCGCCTCGCCCTTGGACACGGAGTTTCATCCGTGGTGATGACGGGTTCAATTGCACTTAGCACCAGGGAAACCGGCTTTGATCCAGTCGGCGCTGGTGGTGCCATCCGGTGGCATCACACATTCACCGGCGTAGGTCTTGACCTTGGCAACCGTGGCCTTGCCAGACTTGGCATCAAACTGGTACTCGCCAAAAGACACGCTTTGCACCGCCTGATGGCCCTTGGTACGGGCCATGTTGACGGTACCGCTTGGGGCTTCAAAACTCAGTCCGGTCAAGCCATTCACGACCTGATCAGTGGTGGGCATCGCCCCGGCCTTGGCGCTCTTCTCTGCGGCCGCCTTCAGGCCCAGGATGGCCTGCGCCATTTTGTAGGCGGGGTAGGTCGGGGACTCCTTGAATTGCGTCACAAACGTCGGACGGAACCAGTCATTCAAGGCATTTTTTGGCGAAAAAGCACCAAACGGACCACGCCCGCCGATGATGGTGCCGTTGGCGACCTGGCCCTTGAAGTGTTCCATACCAGTCTCACCGGCGGTCAACACCACGGTTTTATTGTCGAATAGGCCGCGCGCGCCTCCTTGCAACATCAGTGCCTCCATGTCGCCACCCCAGAAACTGGAGTGAATCAGGTCGGGATTGGCCACAGAAAGCGCGGAAATTTCGGCGCCGTACTGGCCTTGTCCCAGTTTGGGCCACTGTTCGGACACCACTTTCGATTCTGGCTTGATACGGCTGAAAGCCAGCGCAAAGTCGGCCCAGGATTCCTGGCCCCAGGCATAGTTTTGCTGGATGCTGGCAATGGTTTTCACGTTGGGCCTGGCTTCCGCTACGTAGCGTGCTGCCGCAATGTTGTCCACGACCGCATCCAGGCCGGTGCGAAACAGGAATTTGGGATTCTTTACCACGTCGAAGACTTTGGATGTCCCGCAGTCAAAGAAAATGGTCGGCACACCCAGCTCTTCAGCGGCGGGGGCAATGGCCAAACAGTCGCCAGACGAGATGTAACCGATCACGGCATCCACTTTTTGCCGTTGAACCAGGTTGCGGAACTCCTCGGTCTGCTTGGTTGCACCACCACTTTCGTCGAGCATCACCATTTCAATTTCCAGGCCGTTGATACCTTTCTTGCTGTAGGGTGCGGGAACCTTGCTGTTGTTCAAAGTCTCAACCATCAACTTGGCACTATTGGCGGCGGGCACGCCAAACGGACCGGCTGCGGCACCCGACAGGAAGGTGACAACACCGATGCGGTACTTGCCGTTGTCGGCAGCGTTTGTGGATGTCGCAGCCGCTGCCAGCGCAATGGCGGCGGTCAGAGTGGATAAACGGAAAATGGTTGACATGAATTGACTCCTGGTTAGTTAGTTGAGTTACTGGGAACGGGGGAACTGCTGGGAACGGTACGCGCACGGGCGCGCCGGGCATGAATGAGATCGGGGCTCGGTTGCAAATCTTCTGCCGGGTAAACCACCCAGTTGCCAAGCATGATCCTGGCCGGTGGGAAGGCGGAATTGGGCAGCACTTCGCCGATGGCCTGGACTTGCACAATTTGATGGGTTTGCGCATCGATATGTGAGGTGAATCCCTCAGGGTCTTTGGGCAGCGGCAACTGCAAACCCTCCAGGGCGTGAATCAGTTGATCGTTGCTGGCATGAGGCCCTGCGATGCGCATGGCGTGGGCGATGGCCATGATGCCAGCGTATGCGCCCTCGGCAGCATAGGTCGGAAAGCGCCCTTCAAGTTGGTGGAAGTCGTTGACGAACTTGCGGTTGCGGGCAGTATCGGGCCAATTATTGTGATGCCGCGCTGACAGGATCAGACCGGGGGGTACCTGTTCACCCAGAGACTCCAGCACGTCGTAATTGCCGCCGGTATCGAAGTTCACCAGTTTGGTTTTTTCCAGCAACCTGGATGACAGGGCTTGCTTGAGGAAGGCGATGAAATCGCCACCCCACAACGCTACCACCACCACGTCAGGTTTGGCCGCCAGCAGTGCCGCGACGTAGGCGGTGTAGTCGGGTTCATACAGGCGCGGCCAAAGGTGCCCTGTCACTTGGTAGCGCACGTCCAGACTGGACAGGGCGTCCTCCAGGTCGCGCCAGGAAATATGACCGTAGTCGTAGTCGGGGCCGATGAAGGCCAGTCGTTTCCAACCGTTCTTTTTCTGCAGATCGGCGAGATAACGAGCGCCGGCCGCCATCGATGTGTAGGTATCGTTGGAGACCCGAAAGTAGTGGCGGTGAAAGTCCTCGATGGTCAAGCGTGACGAGGCGTGATCGGTGCCGATCATGATGACCTGGTGGTCGCGCGAAAAGCGGCTGATAGCCTGTGCCACACCGGAGCTGACGATGCCGCAAAGAAAACGCGCCTTGTCCCGGGTGATGAAGTTCTCTGCAATCCGTGTCGCCACAGAGGCTTTTGATCGATCGTCCTCGACCAGCACACGCAGTCTGGGTGCAGCTCCTAGTGGGAGTTCTGCTGCCAAATCGGCCAAGGCCAATTTCATGCCGGCGATGCTGTCGCGGCCATAGATCGCAGCCCGGCCACCCAACGGAAACATGCAGCCGACGGTGGCATCCGCAGTTTGGGCTGGTGCGCCAAATTCGATGCGGGCTGCAGCCCCCAGAGGCCAGCCCAAAGTGAAAAGCGCTACCAGCATCCAGCCGGGCAAGGCAATGCGCCGCAGCGCTATGCGAACGAGCGTGACACCGATGATGACAGGACGAATCGACTGAAACATGTTCTCCTCTGGTGGCTTGGTCATAACAGCGCTGTTTGTGATCACTCACCGCGCTGATATCGTGGGCCACTCAATCGACATATTGCAAGCATCATGCCAAGCGAGCAGAAGATGTCGAAAAAGGCTGATTGCACAGCAAAGAAACCCATGACCTGCCTCGGTGTGACATTTCCGGGGATCATGGCTGAGCGCCCAATTGAGCGAAAACCGCTCAGACCTGAGGGCGCATACCGCTCAGGGAGGGTCAATAGCGAGCCTTTGCAAGCGCCGCTTGAAGGCGTGGCGTGAAATACCGAGGCGATCCGCAGCGTGGCCCTTGTGACCCCCGCATTCACGCAGGGTAGCGAGTATCAACTCGCGTTCGGCCTCGGCCAGGGTATCGTCGATGGAAGCACCCTCGGGCCGCGCTGGTGCAGCCACGCCGCAGGCGACACCCGGCGTGGTACGCGTGCTGCTGTGGTCAGTGGCAGCAATCTCGGCAGGCAGTTCTGTCGCGCTGATTTCCTGACCTGGAAACAGAATGGTCAATCGCTCAATCAGGTTCTTCAGTTCGCGCACATTGCCTGGCCAAGTGTAGGCCGCCAGCAACGCGTGCGCTGCCTTGCCGATGCTGATGGCGGCTACCCCTTCTTCGTGGGCATAGCGCAGGGCAAAGTGTTCGGCCAATTGAACGGCATCAGAGCCGCGACTGCGCAATGCCGGAACTTTCAGGCAGATGACGTTAATGCGGTAGAACAGGTCTTCGCGAAAGCGTCCGGCGGCAACTTCCTGCGCCAGATCGCGATTCGTGGCGGCCACAACGCGCACATCGGCTTGCAGTGGGCTGGTCGATCCAATGGCACGGTATTGGCCATTTTCCATGAAGTGCAGCAACTTGGCCTGCAAGGCCAGGGGCATTTCTCCAATCTCATCCAGAAACAGCGTGCCTCTGTCGGCCAGAGTGACCAAACCTTCACGACGCTGGTGCGCACCGGTGTAAGCGCCCTTGGCAGCACCAAAGAGCTCGGCCTCGATCAATTGTTCCGGCAGCGAGGCACAGTTGACCTCGATGAACGGCCCGGCGGAACGCGTACTGCCGGCGTGAATGGCGCGAGCCACCAATGCTTTTCCGGTGCCCGACTCCCCCAGCACCAGGATGCGTGCCGTATTGCTGGCCGCAATGCGCGCGATAGTCGCTGCCAGATCACGCATGGTTGCGCTGTCACCCACCAAGCCGGTATGGCGCAACGCAGCCCGTCGATGAAAATCGATTTCACTGGCCATGCGGCTGCGTTCCAGCGCAGTGAGTATGGTGTGTAGCAGATCGTTGAGATCGAAGGGTTTGGTCAGGTAATCTGCGGCGCCCATTTTTACAGCCTTGACCGCAGCGCGGGTGTCGCCGTGGGCCGAAATCATGATCACTTGCGGCACACCGTCTTTACGCTGCATCGCCTCCAGGACTTCCAGGCCGGTCAGATCGGGCAAGCGCAGGTCAAGCAGCACCAGATCCGGCTGCACCTCCGACAGCATCAGCAGTCCGTCATGCCCGGTTCCCGCACCATAGACCTTGTAGCCCTCCTCCTCCAGGGCAAAGGTCAGGGAGCTGATGAGGCTGGGTTCGTCGTCAATGATCAGGATGGTTGGCATGGAAGAATTTTGCGTTAGGAAGGGTGATACGCACCACAGTACCGTGTCCGGGCGCACTGTCAAGCGACATCTGTCCATTGTTGAGTTCACATAACTGACGGGAAATACTCAAACCCAGACCAACGCCCCGGGTCTTGGTCGTAAAGAATGGGTCACTGACACGATTCAGCAATTCTTTGGGGATGCCACAACCCGTGTCGCTGACTTCCATGGCAATCTGTGCATCAGCCGCGAAAGCTCGTAGCACCACCGTTCCTCCTGGCGGCGTGGCCTGAACCGCATTGAGCGCTAGGTTCAGCACAATCTGCAGTAAATGATCAGGGTCGGCCCACACCTCCAGGTCTGAATCTCCCTGGCAGCTCAGGTGCACACCGCGCTGTAGTGCCTCGGGTTCAATGCTCGGGAGCACACGGCGCAGCAAGTCACGAACCAGCACGACACCGGGGGCTGCGGGGCGTGGACGTCCAAAGTCAACCAAATCGCTCACAACGCGTGCAAGCCGGTCAATTTCGCCTTCCATCTCGGCCAGAAGTTGCGCCCGTTTTGGGTCTTGCTCACGTCTAGCCAGGGCTTGGGCGCTGGTCTTGAGGGCGGCCAGAGGATTGCGAATCTCATGCGCGATCCCGGTCGCAAATTCGCCCAGAACGGCCAGCTTTTCCATATGCACAGCGCGCGCCAGATACTCCTGAAGTTTGCCCGACATCGCGTTAAAGGCATGCGAGACGGAGGCGATTTCATCGCTGCCTTCCTCGGCAATTCGGTGCGCAAGTTGCCCCGACGAAATGGCATCAACGCCACTCAGCAATAAGCCAATACGAAAGCGCAGATGTGTGGACAAACGAAAGAACAGGAACACGATCAGCACTGCGCTCACCATGACGGCCAGCAGCAGGGCACGCCGCTCCAGTGCGAAGGACTTGAGTACACCGTCTGACTCGACTTCAAGCAGCGGCTGCCAGCCAGGCAGAATTTCCGGGCCGACGATCACCTTGCCATGCACGGTGCTGGATTGACCCACCGTATTGAAATTGCCTACCGGCGTGCGCAGCAAGGGCTGCAGGGTGCCTGCCACGGCATTGGCACCGAGTTGCTCGGTGAGCGAGGCCAGACGCACGTGCAAGGCGATGTAGCCGGAAATCTGATCCGCTTGCCGCGCGTGCAGGGCGTGGCGCACCAGCAGCCAACCCGAATCACCGTCAAGTGCCGCCACGGGGCCCAGAATTTGGGTCTCTCCCACGGTCGTGACCGGCAGGTTGTTGGTCTCAAAGGGGCGATCACTCCAATAAGGTGGCCCCGCCGCAGCCTGACCCGGCACCACACGTTGCAGGCGGCCCTGTGCATCAAAAAAAAGAATGCCGTAGAGGTCTGGCAAATCCGATTCGATTTGCAGCAAGGCAGTCACCTCGGAGCTGGGTTGGCTTGTCTTTGAACTGGAATATTCATCAATACCCGGGTAGTTGGCGAGCGTTTCGAGTTGATAACGGCGCGACTCGATATAGGCACCCAACCGATTTGCCGTGGCCGTCAGGTGTGTGGACATTTTCTCGCCCAGCAATTGTTCCAATGCGTTGCCGGTGAAGTGGTCATACATCAATCCAATCGCCAGCACTGGCAGCGTGGACGCGATCACCGACAGAACCAGGTAGCGTCGAACAATACTCTTTTCGATAATCATGGGTATGACTGGATGGGACTCAAATGCATGCGCCCACTTTATCCCAATTGATCTTGTACATCAGTGTTGACCCGTGCGGTTTCATCTCCGCAATGGATATCAGCACCTTCATCTCTGACGCGTTGCTCCTCTATAGCAGGGTATTGGACATGTAGCGCATTCAAGTTATTTGGATGAGACCCGCCAGGTTGGCACGGGTCTCATAGGGGCTCGCCAAAGTTGGCGGATTTCTTAAGCCTGGCGCTCGAAAATAGCCGCAATGCCCTGACCGCCGCCAATGCACATGGTCACCAGCGCATAACGCCCGCCAATGCGCTCGAGCTCATACAGCGCCTTGACCGTGATCAGTGCGCCAGTGGCGCCGATCGGGTGTCCCAGCGAAATACCGGAACCATTGGGGTTGACCTTGGCTGGGTCCAAGCCGAGGTCGCGGCTGACGGCGCAGGCCTGGGCGGCAAAGGCCTCGTTGGCCTCGATCACGTCCAGGTCGGCCACGGTCAAACCGGCTTTTTTGAGCGCCATTTGCGAGGCCGGCACCGGGCCGATGCCCATATACATCGGGTCCACGCCAGCGTGGGCATAGGCCACCAGGCGGGCCAGCGGCTTGAGTCCGCGCGCTTTGGCGGTGCCTGCTTCCATCAGCACCACGGCAGCGGCTGCGTCGTTGATGCCCGAAGCGTTGCCGGCCGTGACCGTGCCATTCTCTTTCTGGAAGGCGGGCTTGAGCTTGGCCAAGTCGGCCAGCGTGCAGTTGGGGCGGTAATGCTCGTCTGTGTCGAACACCACATCGCCCTTGCGGCTCTTCAGGGTCACCGGCATGATCTGGCTCTTGAAGCGGCCACCTTCGATGGCGCGCTGGGCGCGGTTGTGGCTCTCAACCGCCAGCGCATCCTGGTCGGCACGGGTGATGCACCACTTGGCGGCAATGGCTTCAGCGGTCACGCCCATGTGGACGGTGTGAAACGGGTCGTTCAATGCGCCTACCACCATGTCAACCATCTTGGTATCGCCCATGCGCGCGCCCCAGCGCATGTTCAGGCTGGCGTACGGGGCGCGGCTCATGGATTCGGCACCGCCGCCGATGGCAATGTCGCAGTCGCCCAGCAAAATGCTCTGGCTGGCGCATACGATGGCTTGCAGGCCCGAGCCGCACAAGCGGTTCACATTAAAGGCCGGCACGCTTTCAGCGCAGCCGCCGTTGACGGCTGCCACGCGTGACAAATACATGTCCTTGGGCTCGGTGTTGACCACATGGCCAAACACCACGTGGCCCACTTCGTCACCCTTGACCTGGGCACGGGTCAGCACTTCGCGCACGATCTGGCCGGCCAGTTCGGTGGGCGCAATGTCTTTCAGGCTGCCACCATAGGTACCAATGGCGGAACGGGCACCACTCACAATCACAACTTCACGGGTCATTTGCTGTCTCCTTGGGGTTAATAAATAATTACGGACACATCTTAGCGGTAAATTCTGACAGCATACCGACGAGGTCAGAAACCATAATCAGGAGCTGGTCTAAGCGGCGTCGCGCACATCGGCCACCGCTTGCTGGCCGAAATCGGGGCGTGCCAGCAAGGCCAGAACGCGCTTGGCCGCATCGCTGGCAGTGCTGAGTTGTCCCGCAGCCTTGAGCTGCGCAAAGGCAGCTTGATCCGGAAAACCGGCTGCATCGGCGCTGCGCAGTTGCACCTGCATGTCGGTGTCGATGACGCCGGGTGCCAGCGAGCAGACCTTGGCGCCGTTGGGCAGGCGCGCTTCGTCAAGCGCCAGGCAGCGGGTGAAGTGGTCCATGCCCGCCTTGGCAGCGCAGTAGGCGGCTTGTGAAGCCATCGCCCTGCGGCCCAGGCCCGAGGAAATGTTGAGCACCTTGCGCGGCACCGTCCAGGCATCTGTAGCGCTCAAAAAGGCCGCCGTGAGCAGCAGCGGGGCTTCCAGTCCGACGCGCAGTGCCAGGGCCAAGTCTGCCGGGTTGGAGGCACGTAAAGGAACCACGGCCGGAATCACGCCGGCGTTGTTGATCAGGGTGACGCTTTTGATCTGCTGGGCGTCCAGGCTGCGCAGCCAGAGCTTGAGGCGGCTGGCGACTGGCTCGGTCGCGGACAAGTCCAGTGCCCATTGCTCAAGCCAGGCAAAGTTCTTTTCAGCCAATGCATTGAGTGCTTCGTTCTTATGGCGCGAGATGCACAGCAGGCGGTTTTCTTCAGCCAGGAGTTGCTCGGCCATGGCCAGGCCCATGCCGCGTGAGGCGCCGGTGAGGATGTAGAGATGGCTTGTCATGTGTTGGAGACTCAGTGGGTTGAAGCGCGTCCGTTCGATCGTCAAAATGGTGGCTCGCTCGAAAATACCATTTTTTGCAAGCTCACCGGGTGCGTCAGTTCGAGCCGCGTGGCGTGCAACAACAGTCGCTCGGCTTTGCCAAGGCTGGCCGGTGTGCCGTAGAGGGCATCGCCCAAAATTGGATGTTGCAAGGCCTGCAGGTGCACGCGCAACTGGTGCGAGCGGCCGGTGACCGGCTCCAGCTCGAGGCGCGTGGTTTTTGCTGCAAGGTCGTGCTTGAGCACCCACCAGCGCGTGCAACTGGGCTTGCCTTGGGGGTCGATGATGCGCCGGGGCCGATTCGGCCAATCGAGCAGAATCGGCAAGTCAATCGTGCCCCGATCCCCGCAAGCTGGTTCCAGCAAACCATCTACCACAGCCACGTAGCGCTTGTGCACCAGGCGGCTGGCAAAGGCGTCGTTCAAGGCGCGCTGCGCGCTTGCGCCCAGCGCCATCACCAGCAGTCCCGAGGTCGCCTGGTCGAGCCGGTGCACCACACGGGCATCGGGATAGCGCTGCTGCACCCGGCTGCTCAGACAGTCCTGCTTGTCTTCGCCCCTTCCAGGAACGCACAACAGGCCGGCTGGCTTGTCCAGCACCAAAATGACCTCGTCCGCATAGAGGACGGCTATTTCAGGCAATGCTGCACAGAATGAAGTGACGGTCGGGACAGATACAAGTCTGACGCTGATTGATGCCTACCTATTTTGGGGCGTTTTTCAGCTTGCCGCGCACCGGCACTACGGTGGTGACGGTCGGGCGCACCGCGTCAGCCGACACGGGCTTGGGCGGCGAGGTGTCTTTTTTGGGTTTCTTGACCATTTTGTTATTGCCCTGTTGACCTTTTGCCATGATGAACTCCTGGGTTGATGTGATGTGAAGGAGATGAAGGGTTGTGCCGGTGCATTATCGGCTGGCTTGGCGCTCGCGCAGGCGGCTTACCTCCGATTCAGTCACCGGCGCGGACTGATTGCCCCAACTGTTGCGCAGATAGCTAAGCACCTGGGCAATTTCAGCGTCGCTGAGCATGAGCATCATCGGCGGCATGCCAAAGGGTTTGGGATTGGCCTGGGTGACCGGCGCAAAGCCGCCGTGCAAAACAGTCTGGATCAGATTACTGGTGTCGGCCGACAGCACGGCCCGGTTGTTGGCCAGCGCCGGGTAAGCACCCGGGACGCCCTGGCCCTGTCGGCCATGGCAGTCGGCGCAATGCTTGACGTAAAGTTCAGCGACATTGGTCAAAACGGCTGGGGCCGAGCTGGCATGGTTTGCTGCTGCGGTTTTGGCGCTCGCCTTGGGTTTGACTTGCTTACCCGATGGCGTCAACGACTGCAAATAAACACCCATCGCCTGCAGATCGGCCGCGTTCAAATACTGGGTGCTGCCTTGCACCACCAGCGCCATCGGGCCGTTTGAAGTGTCTTGGGATGCGTGACCCGATTTGAGCAACTGCAGCGTGTCGCCCAGATGCCGGGCATCGATGCCCGCCGCGGCGCTGCTCAGCAGCGACGGCGCCAGCCAGTTTTGCATGGGAATCAGCCCGCCGCTCAAGGCCTTCGCCTGCTGCGTGGCGCCGAGCAGGTTGCGCGGCGTATGGCATTCGCCGCAATGGCCCAGCCCGTTCACCAGATAAGCGCCGCGATTCCATACCTTCGATTGCGCTGCGTCAGGCTGGAAATCCTGCGGCGTGAAAAACAGGGTCTGCCAGGCGCGCAGGGCAGTTTGGGTGCCAAATGGCCAGCGCATTCGCGCCGGACGCCTGGGTTGATTCGCGGGCGGCAGGTTTTGCAGATAGGCGAACAGCGCATCGGCGTCTTCACGCGTCACACGGGTGTAGCTGGGGTAGGGGAAAACCGGACTCAACAGGCGGCCGTCTTTGGCTTGACCGTGGTGCAACGCCTGCCAGAAATCATCCTTTGTCCAGTTGCCCAGGCCGGTGGCCGGGTCAGGCGTCAGGTTGGTGGAATAGGCGGTGCCGAAAGGGGTTTCGATCGGGCGTTGCCCGGCGTAGGGCGTGCCGCCCAGGGCGGTGTGGCAGGTCTCGCAGTTGCCCAGACGTGCCAGATAGGCGCCTTGCGCTGCTTGGGGTGTCAGAACTTGGGGTGTCACGGCAACCGTGGCCATGGCGCTGGCAACTGCTGCACTGCCGCAGTGCAATGCTTTGGTTCCGGTTGGCCACGCGGGCAGGGCAGCCAGCGGCTTGGCGTTGGCGGGTACCGGCTGGGCTGCCAGCCAGTGGGTCACGGCGGCCACGTCCCGGTTGCTCAGGCGGTTGGCAATGTGGCCCATGCAGTCGGGTGATTGCGCGCGGCGCTGGCCACTGCGCCAGCCGCCCAACTGGGCATTGAGGTAATCGCGCGGCAAGCCCAGCAGCCCCGGCACATGCGGTGCGGCACCGGTGAGCGCTTCGCCATGGCATTGCTGGCAGGGTGGCACTTCTTGGCCAGGGTCACCCTGCGTCACCAGCGTGCGCCCGCGCGCCAGCAATTCCTGCGGTGCGCTGGCTGGAAGAGGGGACGGGTAGGGCACTTCCAGTTTTGAGAAATGCTGTGCAATTTCCAGCAGATAGGCGTTGCTGAGTGGCTCCAGCAAGCCTTCCATCAGCGCGTAATGGCGTCTGCCTTCGCGAATATTGAGCAACTGGTTGTACAGGTAGCCCACTGGTTTTCCTGCCAGCCGCGGGTAATAGCCGTCGGGCCCGGCGCGGCCCTGCGCGCCGTGGCAACCGGTGCAGGCCTGCAGGCGCTGGGCCATGCTGTCTTCGAACGGCGCCGCCACGCAGCTCAGGCTGGTTGCCGCAAAAAGGAAAAGTATTTTTTGAAGGACTTTTATCATGGTGATTGCGCCTGTCCGCATCAGCCCGATTTGAGCGCGTTGAGCTTACGGTACAAAGAGCGCTCGCTAATGCCCAGTTGGGTGGCCAGTTCTGCGCGGCTGCCGGTGTGCTGCCGGGCCATTTGCTGGAGCGCCGACGCAGCCACCGATTTCAGGGCGCCGGGCGTTGCCACTCCGAGCGGTGCCGCGGCAACGCTAGCCCGACGGCCCGATTGCAGCGCCTGCGTCACGTGACCGGCCTCCAGCGTGTCGCCATCGCACATCAGGGCCGAGCGTTCAAGCAGGTTGCGCAGTTCGCGCACATTGCCTGGATAGTCTTGCGTTTGCAGCAGTTGCAGGGCCGCATTGCTTAACACCAGCTTGCGTTGCGGCGCCACCCGGCTTAGCAGGGCGGTGGCCAACAGGCCAATGTCATCACGGCGCTCGCGCAGGGCTGGCAGATGAATCGGAAAAGTGCTCAGGCGGTAGTACAGGTCTTCGCGAAAACGCCCCTGCGCCACCATCTGGTCCAGGTTGCGGTGGGTGGCCGACACCACGCGGATGTCGGCGTGGCGCTGCTCGGTGCTGCCCACGCGCCGGTAGGTTCCGGTTTCCAGAAGACGCAGCAGCTTGACCTGCATGGTCAGCGGGATGTCGCCCACTTCGTCCAGAAACAAGGTGCCTCCGCTGGCCGCCTCCACCAGGCCGCCGCGCGCCGTGTTGGCCCCCGTGAATGCACCGCGTTCGTGGCCGAACAGCTCGGACTCGAACAGGCTCTCTGGCAGACTGGCGCAGTCCACCGGCACCAGCGCCTTGGCAGCACGGTGGCTTGCCTCGTGTACCGCCCGCGCCACCAGTTCCTTGCCGGTGCCCGATTCGCCCAGCAGCAGCACCGTGGCCTGTGACGGTGCCACCCGCGCCACCAGACCGAGCATGTGCACAAACGCCGGGCTGCGGCCGATCAGCCCCTGGGCTGTGGCCTGTCCCTGAGCCACGCGCAGGGGTTCCATTTTTTCCACATAAAAAGCTTGCTGGCCATTGGCGTCGAGCAGCGGTGCGAGTTCGATGTTGACGTATTCCTCGCCCTTTGGGCTGTGGTGCAGGTGCAGCACGCGCTCGCGCTGGCCCGATTCGCGCGAGCGCGCCAGCGGGCAGGATTCGCCGGCCTGGTCACACGGCACGCTGAAGCGGTGGGACACCTCGTAGCAGGTGCGCCCGACCACGCTGCGGTCCGGGCTGAACTGGCGCCGATAGGCCGCATTGGCGGCCAGGATGCGGTACTGGGTGTCGAACAAAATGTGCGGCTCGGGCAGGCCTTCCACAAAGGACATGAGTTCGGGCAGGGGTTTCATGGCATGTCTTGTGAGTCAACAAGGGCATGACTGTATGCCAAAAACCTTGACATGGCTGTCAACTTGGCTGCCAATGGCTGCCAATATTGGCAGCCTAATTGACGCCTTGGGATCAAAGTTTCTCTGAACTCATCGTAATTGCCTGAATTTACTACAATAAATCCATGAGCTCGATTTGGCATGTTTCTTGATAGTGAAAAAGAACGGAATCAACCAGAACTGCCATGATGGTGCCCATACCCCTTGTCGAAGAACTGCCTACCCTGCGGAGCTTGTGACGTGTACTTCCGCATGTTGAACAACGATGCCAGCGGCGAGTTGACCTACTTGCTGGCTGACCTGGATGCCCGGGAAGCCATCTTGATCGATCCCCATGGGCGCGATTTGCCACTGCTCTCGGCGCTGCTTGGCGAGCGCGAGTTGCATTTATGTTGGGTACTGCGCACCCATCACCACGACACCCTGCAAGCTGATGAGCACGATCAATTGGCGCAGTTGGGAGCACCGCTGGTGCAAGGCGACGCACTGGCAGCCTTGCATTTGAGCGATGGCGACGTGCTGCCGTTTGGCGATGAAATGGTGCGCATCATGAGCACCCCGGGCCACACGCCAGTCTGCCTGAGTTTTGCCTGGCGTGACCGCTTGTTTTGTGGCGGCTTGCTGGCGCTGACGGCCTGTCCGCACCAGCCCCGTCCGGCCGAACCCGAAGCCTTGTGGGACAGTGTGACCCAAAGAATCCTGAGTCTGCCCGACGAGACCCTGCTGTTTGCCGGCCACGAGCAGCACGCCCGCGCCGTCAGCACGGTGCTGGAGCAACGCCGTTGGCACCCGTACTTTGCGGGACGCACCCGTGACGAATTCCTGGCGCAGATGGCATCGCTGCCAGCGCAGAAAATACCTGAATCCACCTTTTGAGGAACCCGTGATGAGCATAGAAAACAAAGAACCCAGAAAAGTGATACCCATCGCTGCGGCCGAGCCCGACGAGGAATTGGTGTCGCTCTATGCGGCGCATCAAAAAATATACCCGCGCAGTGTGTCGGGCGTGTTCTCGAATTGGCGCTGGATCATGGTGTGGGTGACGCAAATCATTTTTTACGGTCTGCCCTGGCTTGAGTGGGGCCAGCGCCAGGCGGTGTTGTTTGACTTGAGCGTGCGCCGCTTTTATATCTTCGGCCTTGTCCTGTACCCGCAAGACTTTATTTACCTCACTGGCCTGATGATCATTTCGGCCTTGTCGCTGTTCCTGTTCACGGCAGTGGCGGGGCGCTTGTGGTGCGGTTATGCCTGCCCGCAGACGGTGTACACGGAAATCTTTTTATGGATCGAGAAAAAACTTGAAGGTGACCGTTCAGCCCACATGCGCCGTGACGACGGCCCGATGACCTTTGAAAAGTTCGCCCGCAAGGCAGGCAAACAATTTTTCTGGATTGTGTTTGCTTTCTGGACCGGCTTTACCTTTGTCGGCTACTTTGTGCCGATGCGCGAAATGGCTGGCGCCTTTTTGGGTGGCCAACTGGCTGCCTGGGAATTTTTCTGGGTCTTCTTCTACGGTTTTGCCACTTACGGCAACGCCGGTTTCATGCGTGAGCAGGTTTGCAAACACATGTGCCCCTATGCCCGCTTTCAGAGTGCCATGTTCGACAAGGACACCCTGATCGTGACCTACGACACCGAGCGCGGTGAGCCGCGCGGTGCCCGCTCCAAAAAGGCCGACCTCAGCACCTTGAACCTGGGCGCCTGCGTGGACTGTAGCTTGTGTGTGCAGGTCTGCCCCACCGGCATCGACATCCGCAACGGTCTGCAGTACGAGTGCATCGGCTGCGGCGCCTGCGCTGACGTGTGCGACACGGTGATGGACAAGGTGGGTTACCTGCGCGGCCTGGTCAAGTACTCGACCGAAAACGCCATGAAAAATCACTGGACCAAAGAGCAGACCGTCAAACGTGTGTTGCGGCCGCGGGTGCTGATCTATACCGCCATCTTGCTGGCGATCGTGACAGCCATTTTTGTCAGTTTGGCGACGCGAACCTCTTTCAAAGCCGACGTGGTGCGCGACCGTGGCGTGATGGCGCGTGTGGTCGAGGCCGGCAAGGTCGAGAACGTGTATCGCATTCAGGTGATGAACGCCACAGAAGCTCCGCAACGCTACAAAATCTCGGTCGAAGGCCTGCCTGACATCAAGATCATGTCCGAAGACACCATCAGTATTGCGTCCACCGAGGCCCGCTGGGTGGCGGTGCGGGTCCAGGTGCCGCCAGAAGCCGACAAGCCGGGCTCGCATGAGATTCATTTCAACATCGAATCGCTGGACAGCCCAGGCCACTTGCGTGAAGAGTCCAAGTTCATCATTCCGCAATAGACTTGGCTCGTGCCCTCACACCAGGTAAAACCAGCCAGCGGTGGCGGCCAGCCCCATTGAAAAATGGAACAGGCTCCAGCGCAAAAAATGCTTGCGCAGCGCCTCGGGCGACAGGGCAGAGATCAAAAACAGCCTGCCGTCTTGAGGTGCTCGCAGCACGTGCACACCGGGCTGCTGACGTATCTCCCGGTGTTCGCGTTCAACTGTCCGGGTGGCGAGCTGGCGCGCCAACTCCCACTCCTGCAGATCCACGGTACCGCTGCGGTCAAGGTCAAAACGCGCGTGTAAGCCTGTCCGATCTTGTTTCCAGAGGCTCAGCAGAGCGCTCACGTCTTCGCGCACGCTCAGGGCAGAACTGGAGCCGCCAAGCGTCGAAAAGTCGCCCAGCACGTAGATCGTGCTGCCGCCAAAAAGCAATTCTTCGACCAGTTTTTCATTACCGGGGTAGGTGGTGCGTACTTCCGGGCCCACCACCTCGGCATGGTCAGGATCAACGGTGCACACGCCGCTCGGGTCGCTGATGTCGAAGGTGCTGCTGCTGACGCCGCTG
The DNA here is from genome assembly GCF_028689295.1 of Rhodoferax sp. Classification (GTDB taxonomy): domain Bacteria; phylum Pseudomonadota; class Gammaproteobacteria; order Burkholderiales; family Burkholderiaceae_C; genus Rhodoferax. Next base: position 73,764 of record NZ_JAQTWL010000008.1, on the reverse strand, counting down.
TCAATTTGGCGCCATTCCCGCTTGGCGTTGTCCTTGGAAAACAGCTTGTAGCGGTACCAGATGCAGGCAATGCCGCCCAGTGGGGAGTAGATCTGCTGGTCTTTGTCGCTACTTGCGCGCCCCATCAATTCCACATAGCCCTGTGCAGCCGAGGCAATGCGCGAGGTGGCCAGCTCGGCGATGGCGCGGGCGCGGCGCAGACTGCCCAGCCATGCCAGGCCAGCCAGCAGTGCAATGCCGGCCAGGCTCCAGCGCGCCTGCGGCCCGGGGCCAAACTGCAGCGCCGCAGCAATCAAGACCACATACAGGCCGCTGACCAGCCCGGTCAGGTTCAGCCCCAGGTGCCGCAGGCCGCGCAAACCGCGCACCAGCATGGTGTCAGGCCTTGAAACGCTGGCCGATGTTGACGTCTTGCAGCTCGGTGGCTGCAAATTTCAGCAGGTCAAAGGCCTTGAAGTCGAATATTTTGGCCATCAGGTTGCCCGGAAACTGCTCGATGGCAACGTTGTTGATGTTCACGCTTTCGTTGTAAAACTCGCGCCGGTCAGCAATGGCGTTTTCCAGCCCGCTGATACGCGACTGCAGGTGCAAAAACTGCTCGTTGGCCTTGAGCTCGGGGTAGGACTCGGCCAGGGCAAACAACTGTCCCAAGCCGCTGCGCAAGGCGCCTTCGGCCAGGCCCAGCGCGCCCATGTCTTTCGATTGGCGGGCCTCGGCCACTCGGGAGCGGGCATGGATCACATTTTCCAGCGTGCTCTGCTCGTATTGCATGTACTGCTGGCAGGTATCGACCAGCTTGGGCAGTTCGTCGTGGCGCTGCTTGAGCAGCACATCGATGTTGGCCCACGCCTTGGACACGGCGTTCTTCACATTCACCAGGCTGTTGTACATGGTGATGGCATACACCACGACCAGCGCCAACACAATCCAGAAAATAGCACCCATGAACGGCTCCTTGTTGTTAAGCCGGAATTGTCCTATATGCGACGAATTGTCACGCCAATGACGACTGCAGCGGCGGGCCGGCATTCTAAATTTCGAGTCTAATTGGGCACCATGATGAAAATTCTTATTTGCAACGACGACGGCTTTCAGGCGCCCGGCATAGTGGCGCTATACGAAGCGCTCAAGGACGTGGCCGCGGTCGAAGTGGTTGCCCCCGAGCACAACAACAGCGCCAAGTCCAACGCCCTCACGCTGCACACGCCACTGTACGTTCAGCGCGTCGTCAATGGCTTTCGCTACGTCAACGGCACGCCGGCCGATTGTGTTCACATCGCCTTGACCGGGCTGCTGGACTACCGCCCCGACCTGGTGCTGGCAGGCATCAACAACGGTGCCAACATGGGCGACGACACCATTTACTCGGGCACCGTGGGTGCCGCCATGGAAGGCTATCTGTTTGGCATCCCGGCCATTGCGTTTTCACAGGTTGAACGGGACTGGCACCATCTTGATGCAGCGGCCATCAGGGCGCGCCAACTGGTGCTGCAAATGTGGCAGCAAAACCTCATTGGCAATGCCCCCTGGCTGCTCAATGTCAACATTCCCAACTTGCCACTGGCCGAGATCGGCCACTTGAAACTTTGCCGCTTGGGTCGGCGCCATTCCGCTGAAAAGGTCATCACCCAGAAAAATCCGCGCGGTGAGACCATGTACTGGATTGGTGCAGCGGGCCAGGCCAAGGATGAGGCTGAGGGCACTGATTTTCATGCGACCGCGCAAGGTCACATCGCCATGACCCCGCTCAAAGTCGATTTGACCGACCATGACCATTTGAGTTATTGGGCGCAAACGGCGGCCAAACTCACCGACCTGGCCGACTGATGACGCAGCGCAACCTGAGCAGCGTCAAGTTGCGGCCCGGTTTTCCGGCCAAGCTGGAAACGCGCACGACGTCGGCCACCCCTGCGCGGCCGGCCATCAAGGCAGGCCAGGTTGCCGGCCAAAGGCAAACTATCCATGTGGTCCATGGCGTGGGCCTCGATTCCAGCGCAGTTCGCCAAAGCATGGTGACCAAGCTGGCGCAGCAGGGCATGACGATTCCCGCCGTGTTGCAGGCCATGGGCAGCATCGAGCGGCACCGTTTTGTCGACACTGCGCTGGTAAACCAGGCCTACGAAGACACCAGCCTGCCCATCGGCCTGGGGCAAACCATTTCCAAACCCGGTGTGGTCTGCAGGATGCTGGAACTGCTGCACCAGGGCCGCCCGGGGCGCCTGGGACGGGTGCTGGAAATCGGCACCGGCTGCGGTTACCAGGCGGCGCTGCTGAGTCTGCTGTGTACCGAGGTGTATTCGATCGAGCGCCTGCGCGCGCTGCATGACAAGGCGCGCGACAACCTGCGCCATTTGCGCCTGGCCAATGTGCACTTGCTGTTTGGCGACGGCATGCTGGGCTATGCCAGGGGCGCACCCTATGCCGGCATCATTGCGGCGGCGGGCGGAGAGGCCGTGCCCCAGGCCTGGATTGACCAGTTGGCCGTGGGTGGCAGGCTGGTCGCGCCGGTGTCTGCTGGCGCCTCAAGCGCAGGCAAACAGGTGTTACTGGTGATTGACAAAACGCCGCAAGGTGTGGTTCAGACTGTGATGGAGGGCGTTTACTTTGTCCCCTTAAAATCGGGCATTGCATGATGGGGGTTGATATGACGGGTTTAAAAAGATGGATGGGTTTGTCGATGGCTTCGACATGTGTGCTGTTGACTTTGGTGGCTTGCGGCACCCGAAGCGTCAATCGTGCACCGGTTGAGGAGCGCGTGATGGGTGGTGCCGTGCCTGCTGTGGTAGAGGCGACTGTCAAGCAACCCCAGGGCTTCGAGAATGCAGGCAAGCCGGGCTTTTACGCGGTCAAACCGGGAGACACCTTGACACGCATTGCCCTGGAAAACGGCCAAAGTCCGCGCGATATTGCCCTTTGGAGCCAGCTGGAAGATCCCAACCGCATTGAAGTGGGGCAGGTTTTGCGAGTGGCGCCGCTGGTGAACCAGGAGGTGGTGGTTCAAGCCGTGAGCAAGCCGGTCGTGAGCGCCGGTAGCCTGGCGAGGCCAGCATCTTCTGCCACAGCAGCCTCAGCAGCCAGTGCCCCGGTGATTGCCAATAACAAGCCGATGCCTGCCAATGATTCAGAAATCAACTGGATATGGCCCGCCAACGGCGTGGTGTTGGCCGGCTTCGATGAGGTCAAGAACAAGGGATTGGATATCGGCGGTGCGGTGGGCGACCCCGTGATGGCAGCCGCCGATGGGCGCGTGGTGTATGTGGGCGCCGGTTTGCGCGGCTATGGCAACCTGATCATCCTGAAACACAACAATGTCTATCTGACGGCCTATGCCCACAATCAGACCCTGCTGGTGAAAGAAGACCAGGCGGTGCTCAAGGGGCAAAAAATTGCCGCGATGGGCAACAGCGATGCGGAGCGCGTCAAGTTGCACTTCGAGGTGCGTCGCCAGGGTAAACCGGTTGACCCTGCCAAATATTTGCCTGCCAAGTAGCGCTTTCATCCCGCGTCCGGCACACCAGCCGGGCAATCAAGCACTGAATTCAATGACTGAACCGACTGATCGCGCAGCCGTAAAACCTGCCGTGCCCGCCGACTGGCTGTATGTGGAGTCGCTCGATCTGGAAGCGCAGGGCGTGGCCCACAAGCCTGATGGCAAAGTGGTGTTCATTGAAGGCGCGCTGCCTTTTGAATACGTCAGCGCCAATGTCAACCGCACCAAGAACACCTGGGAGCGCGGCACGCTCACCACGGTGCACCGGGAATCTTCGCAACGGGTGGTGCCGCATTGCCCGCACTTTGGTTTGCACACGGGCGCCTGCGGTGGCTGCAAGATGCAGCATTTGCACGTGGCGGCGCAGGTGGCGGTCAAGCAGCGTGCGATGGAAGACAACTTGTGGCATCTGGGCAAGGTCAGGCCAGAGACCATTTATCGGCCCATCGAAGGCCCGGCTTGGGGCTACCGCTACCGGGCGCGCTTGTCAGTGCGTTTCGTGCGTAAAAAAGGCACGGTGCTGGTGGGTTTTCATGAGCGCAAGAGCCGTTACGTGGCAGACATGCAGGCGTGCCCGATCCTGCCGCCGCACGTGTCGGCCCTGTTGATGCCCTTGCGCGCGCTGATCGCCTCGCTCGAAGCCGCCGAGACCTGTCCGCAAATCGAATTGGCCTGTGGCGACAGCGTGACGGCCCTGGTGTTGCGCCATCTGGAGCCTTTGAGTGACGCTGATCTGGCCCGCTTGCGCCTATTTGCCGGGCAGCATGCGGGCGTGCAGTGGTGGTTGCAGTCCAAGGGACCGGAAACCGTGTGTTTGCTCGACGAGGGCTGCGAGGTGCTGAGTTATGCCTTGCCGGAGTTTGGCATCACCATGCCGTTCAAGCCGACGGATTTCACGCAGGTGAATCCGCACATCAACCGGGTGCTGGTGTCGCGCGCCCTGCGTCTGCTCGATGCCAGGCCGGACGAGCGAGTGATTGACTGGTTTTGCGGTCTGGGCAATTTCACCTTGCCCTTGGCGACCCAGGCACGCGAGGTGCTGGGCATCGAGGGCAGCGAAACGCTGGTGGCAAGGTCGCGTGAAAATTACCTGAAAAACAAAATCTCGGCCACATTGAACAGACCCTTGGCTGCGACTGAATTTGTCGCCAGAAATTTGTTTGAAATAACGCCTGACATGCTGATCCAGGATGGCACCGCCGACAAATGGCTGGTGGACCCGCCACGCGAAGGCGCCTTTGCCCTGGCGCGTGCACTGGCCGCTTTGCATCAACAAAAGCTGGGGCTTTCAGAAGAACCGGCCACGCCTGGGCTGCAGAACTGGCGCCCGCCCAAGCGCATTGTCTATGTGAGCTGCAACCCGGCAACGCTGGCCCGCGATGCAGGCTTGCTGGTGCACCAGGCGGGCTACCGCTGCAGCGGCGCGGGTGTGGTCAACATGTTTCCGCACACCGCCCACGTCGAAAGCATGGCGGTCTTTGACCTTGTTGGCTAGCACCTGTCGCGCACATGAAAAAAGGCTCCCAAGGAGCCTTTTTTGTTTGGGATGAAGAGAGTCGTTTAGTCGCGCTCGCCACCAAAGATGCCCAGCAGTGCCAGCAAGCTCTGGAACACGTTCACGATGTCAAGGTAGAGCGCCAGTGTGGCGCTGATGTAGTTGGTTTCGCCGCCATCGACGATGCGTTTCAGGTCATACAGCATGTAGGCGCTGAAGACACCAATGGCAGCTACCGAAATGGCCATCATGCCGGCGGTCGAGCCCACAAACACGTTGATGATGCCGCCGACAAGGATGGCCAGTGCGCCGACAAACAACCACTTGCCCATGCCCGAGAGGTCGCGCTTGATGACGCTGGACAGGCTGGCCATGACAAAGAAAACACCGGCGGTGCCGCCAAAGGCGGTCATGATCAGGTCAGGGCCATTCTTGAAGCCCAGCACCATGGCGATCATGCGCGACAGCATGAGACCCATGAAGAAGGTGAAACCCAGTAGCACCGGCACGCCGGCTGCCGAGTTCTTGGTTTTCTCGATGGCAAAAATAAAGCCGAACGCGCCGCCCAGGAACACGATCAAGCCCATGCCGCCGCTCAGCGATTGGGTGATGCCGCTGGCAACACCCAGCCAGGCGCCCAGCACGGTGGGGATCAGGCTCATGGCCAGCAGCCAATAGGTATTGCGCAGGACCTTGTTGCGCTCTTGCGCCATGGCGCCAAAGCCATGGCTACGTTCAATGGAATGGACGTTATCAGTCATGTTCAAACTCCTTGCGTGGGTTACTGTGAATCAACAGGTGGGGATTCTAGGGTGCGAGCTGTTAGTCCACAAAATCAGCTCGGGTCGTGTTCCTACTTTTCGTGAGGATACTTTAACCCGTAATACGACCAAACCGGTGGCCTGGCCGGGTTATGCTTCGATTACTTTTTTTAACTGAAGCAATCTTATGAAAACCAAACCGACGCTTGAACTCGCAGACCTCAAAATCATGGCCGCGGCGGCCGAGGCCGAAGCCCTCAAAAACAACTGGCCGGTGACGATTGCCGTGGTGGACGACGGCGGCCATCTGCTGTGGTTGCAACGGCTCGATGGCGCAGCCGCCTTGTCTGCGCATATCGCGCCGGCCAAGGCGCACACGGCGGCGCTCGGGCGTCGCGAAAGTAAAGTTTATGAGGATCAGATCAATGGCGGCAGAAGCTCTTTTTTGAGTGTGCCCGCCTTGTCCGGCATGCTCGAAGGCGGCGTGCCGATCATGAAAGACGGCCACTGTTTGGGCGCCATCGGCGTCAGCGGCGTGAAATCGACCGAAGATGCCCAAGTGGCGCGCGCTGGCATTGCTGCGCTGGGGGTTCAATAGGCCACGCGCTCAATGCGCAGTTCTTGCAGGATGGTGGTGGCAATTTCTTCGATGGATTTGGTGGTGGTGGACAACCATTTGATGCCTGAGCGGCGCATCATGGCTTCGGCTTCCTTGACTTCATGGCGACAGTTTTGCAGCGACGCGTATTTGGAGTGGGGCCGGCGCTCGTTGCGGATTTCGCTCAAGCGCTCGGGCTGGATGGTCAGTCCAAATAATTTCTTGTGATGCGGCTTAAGCGCTGGCGGTAAATCCTGCCGTTCAAAGTCTTCCGGAATCAGCGGGTAATTGGAAGCCTTGAGTCCGTATTGCATGGCCAGGTACAGCGAGGTGGGGGTTTTGCCGCTGCGGCTGACCCCCACCAGAATCACGTCGGAACTCTCCAGGTCGCGATGCGACTGGCCGTCGTCATGGTCGAGCGAGAAATTGATGGCGTCGATGCGTGACTGGTATTGCTTGCTTTTGCTGGCGTCGCTGAAGCGACCGATGCGGTGGTTGGACTTGATGCCAAGTTCCTGTTCCAGTGGGTGCACAAAAGTGCCAAACATGTCCATCAGCATGCCGTGGCAACCCTTGCTGATGACTGTCATGACTTCTTCGTTGGCCAGGGTGGTAAATACCAGCGGTTTTTTGCCTTCCAGGGCGCCTGCCTGGTTGATTTGACGCACCGCTTGGTGCGCTTTATCGACCGTGTCGGTAAAGGGCAGACGAACGCGTCGAAAGTCAACCTCGAACTGGTTCAGGATGGCGTGGCCAAAGGTTTCGGCGGTAATACCGGTGCCGTCAGAGACAAAAAATACGGTGCGATTGGGCATGTTGAAAGAGGGTTTGGGTAAATTTTGGGGTGAGCCAGAGCCTACAATAATTATCCGACCAAATTCTCAGAGCGCAAAACGATTCGACAATTCAATCAACAAGCAGATGCGTTTGCCTCGCCATGAGGTGCAGCCTCAACTGCACGTCATCAAAACCGGTTTTTTAACTTCTGGAGTTTTTTCATGACCGCACGATTTGCAGCGACCGCACTGGTCGTCCCTTTTGAAGATTTGCGAATGACCGACGTGGATTCGGTGGGTGGCAAAAATGCCAGTTTGGGCGAAATGATCTCCAATTTGCCAACCGGCGTGAAGGTGCCCACCGGTTTTGCCACCACGGCGCATGCGTTTCGTGAATTTCTGGCTTTTGATGGCCTCGCCGGCAAAATCAATGTGCGTCTGAGCGCCCTGGATACCGACGATGTCAATGCGCTGGCCGTGGCCGGCGCCGAGATTCGCGCCATGATCGAGGCGCAGCCATTTCCTGCCGACCTCGAGAAGGAAATCCGCAAGGCTTTCAGTACCCTGTGCGGCGACAACGACAAGGCTTCCTTTGCCGTGCGTTCATCGGCCACCGCGGAGGACTTGCCCGACGCCTCATTTGCCGGCCAGCAGGAAACCTTCTTGAATGTGACGGGTATCGACGAAGTCCTGCACAAAATGCGCGAGGTGTTTGCTTCGCTTTACAACGACCGTGCCATCAGCTACCGTGTGCACAAGGGTTTCGCCCACGAGCATGTGGCATTGAGCGCTGGTGTGCAACGCATGGTGCGCTCCGACCTGGGCGCCGCCGGTGTCATGTTTACCCTGGACACCGAATCCGGCTTCGACCAGGTGGTGTTCATCACATCGAGCTATGGGCTGGGTGAAACGGTGGTGCAGGGCGCCGTGAATCCGGACGAGTTTTATGTGCACAAGCCGATGCTCAAGGCCGGCAAGCTGGCACTGATCCGCCGTAGCCTGGGCTCCAAGCTGATCCAGATGCAGTTTTCCACAGCCGAAGAAAAAGCAGCCAACGGCCACTTGGTGAAAACAACCGATGTGCCAACCGAACTGCGCAACCGCTATTCACTGACCGACGCCGATGTGCAAAAACTGGCTTCCTACGCTGTGGTGATCGAAGAACATTACGGCCGTCCGATGGACATTGAGTGGGGCAAGGATGGCATTGACGGCGAGTTGTACATCCTGCAGGCGCGCCCTGAAACGGTCAAAAGCCAGGCGGCTGGCAAGGCTGAACACCGCTACAAACTCAAGGGCAAGGGCACCGTGCTGGTCGAAGGCCGCGCCATTGGACAAAAAATTGGCACCGGCCCGGTCAAGGTGGTGCACAACATCAGCGAGATGGACCGGGTGCAGGCTGGCGATATCCTGGTGACCGACATGACCGATCCCAATTGGGAGCCAGTCATGAAGCGCGCTTCTGCCATCGTCACCAACCGTGGCGGGCGCACCTGCCACGCCGCCATCATTGCGCGCGAGTTGGGGATTCCCGCGGTGGTCGGGTGTGGCCATGCCGATCAGGTGCTCAAGGACGGCATGCTGGTCACGGTCAGTTGCGCCGAGGGCGATACCGGCTTCATTTACGACGGCTTGATCGAAACCGAAGTGACCGAGGTGCAACGTGGTCAGATGCCCGAAATTCCGGTGAAGATCACGATGAATGTGGGCAACCCGCAACTGGCTTTTGATTTCTGCCAGTTGCCCAATGCGGGTGTGGGTCTGGCGCGTCTTGAGTTCATCATCAACAACAACATTGGCGTGCATCCCAAGGCGATTCTGGATTACCCCAACATCGACGCCGACTTGAAAAAGGCAGTGGAGTCCGTGGCGCGGGGCCATGCTTCGCCGCGCGCTTTCTATGTGGACAAAGTGGCAGAAGGCGTGGCCACCATCGCTGCGGCCTTCTGGCCCAAGCCCGTGATTGTTCGTTTGTCGGACTTCAAAAGCAACGAGTATCGCAAGTTGATCGGTGGTAGCCGTTACGAGCCCGAAGAAGAAAATCCAATGCTGGGTTTCCGCGGTGCCGCACGCTACATCAGCGCCGACTTTGGCGAGGCGTTCGCCATGGAGTGCGAAGCCCTGAAACGGGTGCGTAACGACATGGGACTGACCAACGTCGAGGTGATGGTGCCGTTCGTCCGGACCCTGGGACAGGCGCAAAAAGTCACCGAGTTGTTGGCGCAGCAAGGTCTCAAGCGCGGCCTGGATGGGCTCAAATTGATCATGATGTGCGAGATTCCCAGCAATGCCATTCTGGCCACGGAGTTCCTGCAGTATTTCGACGGTTTCTCCATTGGCTCCAACGATTTGACGCAATTGACTTTGGGGCTGGACCGGGATTCCGGCCTGGAACTTCTCGCCAAGGATTTTGACGAGCAAGACCCTGCTGTCACCACCTTGATCAGTCTGGCGATCAAGGCCTGTCTGGCAGAAAACAAGTACGTAGGTATTTGTGGCCAGGGCCCCAGCGACCATCCCAATTTTGCCCACTGGTTGATGGCGCAGGGCATCTCGTCGATTTCCTTGAACCCGGACACGGTGGTGGCGACTTGGCAAAATCTTGCTCAGATCAAGTAAGCCGCCCTTCCAGCAAGCACCTGGGGATGCCAACATCAGCTGATGTTTGACACAGCAGTGCCCTCCGACAGCAGCCCGCCTGATGCCAGCCTGATGGGCTGGCACGGCTGGCTGTTGCTGGTTTGGTTTGCGGCTTCTTTTGGGCTCGTTTTCTTCGCCCACGACTTGCAGCAAGTCGTGGTTGGGTGGCCTGTTTCCTACTGGTTTGCTGCGCAGGGCAGTGTCATCATCTTCATAGGCATCGTGGCGGTCTTTGCCTGGGTTGCCAATCGGAGGGAAGGGCAGGTTCGCGCTGTCTCCAAGGCTGTCAGCATCTATAACCGGCGCATCCATCGCCGGTTTGCCACGTTTGTGGTCTTGCTGATCCTGTTTATCCTGGCGCTGGCCTGGGCAGAGCAGGCCGGGCTGCGGAAAATCTGGGTGGGTGCCATCTTTCTCTTTACCACCGTTTTTCTGTACGCGTTGATTGGTATTTACGGGCGCACTTCCAACGCGTCAGAATATTACGTGGCCGGTAGGCGCATTCCTGCCATGTACAACGGCATGGCAGTGGCTGCCGACTGGATGAGTGCCGCCTCCTTCATCAGCATGGCGGGCGGGCTCTATTTGCAGGGGTTTTCTGGTTCAGGCGCGCATCCGGGAGGTTTGGTTTATGTTTTGGGCTGGACCGGCGGCTTCTGTCTGGTGGCGCTCTTTGTGGCGCCTTACTTGCGGCAGTTGAATCTTTTCACCCTGCCGGATTATTTTGGCCTGCGTTTTGGCGGACGCTGGCCCCGCATCATTGCCGCCTGGTCGGCGGTATTGTGTTCGTTCATTTATGTGGTGGCGCAAATCTATGGCGTGGGACTGATTACCTCCCGATTGACTGGCGTTCAGTTTGAAATTGGCATCTTGCTGGGTTTGGGCGGCGTGTTGGTGTGTTCTTTTTTAGGCGGCATGCGCGCTGTAACCTGGACCCAAGTCACACAGTATGTGGTGGTCATTCTTGCCTTTTTGATTCCCGTTTCCTGGCTGGCTTACAAACAGTTGGGAAATCCAATGGCCGCCGTAGTTTATGGTCAGCAACTTCCCAAAATTTCAGAACTTGAATTGCGTTTGGTCAAGGCGCCGGATGAACAGCAGGTGATCCTGGAATACCAACGCCGCGCCAAAGACTATGAGCGCAAACTTCAGCACTTGCCGGCCTCGCTTGAGCAGGAAAAGAAGGAGCAAAAAGAGCTCATTCAACGCTTGATGGCCGCGCATTCAGACGAGTCGGTCATTGTGATGGCGCGGCGTCAGTTGGCTGCATTGCCACGTGACGCTGCGTCTGCCCGCGAGCGCTGGACTCAGGCCATGCAGGAAAATCTGGCACGCGCCCAACCTCTTGCGGGCATGCCGCTGCACACCCAGCCTTTTGCCGGCAATCCGCAGGGAACGGCCCAAGAGCAAAACCTGTTCGATGTGTCGAGGCGCAATTTTTTGGCCTTGATGTTTTGCCTGATGATCGGCACGGCAGGCTTGCCCCATTTGTTGACGCGTTTTTACACCACGCGAACCGTGGCCGAGGCAAGGAACTCGGTCACCTGGTCGCTGTTTTTTATTGCTCTTTTGTACCTCTCTGCGCCCGCACTGGCGGTTTTGGTGAAGTACGAGGTCATGAGCCAATTGGTGGGCTTGCCCTTTGACGATCTGCCAGTCTGGATTGCCCAATGGGCCAAACTCGACCCGGCCCTTGTTTCAGTGAGCGATATCAATGGCGACCATATCCTGCAGTTTGCCGAGCTTCAGCTCGGCCCTGATATCGTGATGCTGGCCACACCGGAATTGGGCGGCCTGCCTTATGTTGTGTCTGGTTTGGTCGCAGCGGGCGGTTTGGCGGCAGCCTTGTCAACGGCTGATGGCCTGTTGCTCACCATTGGCAACGCCTTGGCGCATGATTTGTTTTACTGGAAGAACGCAGACCGCGCGGGGTCGGTGCGGCGCGTGATGCTGTCGAAGTTTGCGCTGCTCGTGGTGGCTTTGATCGCTGCCTATGTGGCGGCACAGCGGCCTGCCGATATTTTGTTCCTGGTTTCTGCCTCGTTTTCCCTGGCGGGTTCAGCTTTTGTGCCGGTCATGATCCTGGGCATTTTCTGGAAGGGCGTGACGCGTATTGCAGCGGTTGCGGGCATGTTGACCGGGCTGTTCTTAACGCTCTATTACATGGTGATCAATATTCCCGCAATCAGGACGCTGCTGTCATTGGATGGATCCGGCCTCTGGTTTGACATTGAGCCTGTCTCGGCTGGTGTTTTTGGCGTTGGATCGGGCCTTGTCGTGACCGTGATCGTCAGCTGGATGACGCGAGGTTTGATCTTGCCCGCGAATAACGTACTCCATCGCATCCCAACCCCGCACGCGTAGCGCATGCGAAGCTGCGCAAATTTGCGCTGAAACGGCGAATGGCGGTGCCGACATGGCCGACGCAGCAATGGTGTGAGCTCACAGTGGTTACTGCCATCGTTGGGTAAGCTCCTAGTCCCATAGCATGTTACGGGACCGCAAGTTCGCTGGCTCAGGCTCATACCTCATGGACAAGGCCAAGTCTTGTATAAGATATAAGATTAAGCTAGAATGATGCTGCAACGCAATATCCTGCACGCAAACTTAAAAACAACCTCTACCCGATGGTTTCACACACTTCAAAAAAAACTTATATCTTAGGCCTCACACAAAACGGACGGGCTTTTCGTCCCAGTGACTGGGCTGAACGTCTGGCAGGCGTGATGAGTCAATTTCGCCCGGGAGGCGCGCCAGTAGGACGCCATTTGGCATATTCGCCATGGTGTGTGCCAACCAGCGTCAACAATGTGCGTTGTGTTGTGGTGCACGAAGACTTGCGTGCCCACAATGTCATGGCTTGGGACTTTGTGATGGGTTTTGCCCAAGACAACGAGTTGCAAGTGTTTCATGGCGCACCGCCGCACTCCTCAACGCAGCCAACTCACAACCACCCGCACCACCACATCAAGTCAAAAGCCACAATCTGATGTCAAAGTGATCGTAGAGACGCAAAAAAGCCGTCACGAGGACGGCTTTTTTGCTTTTGCTGACAGCGCACCCGTTACAAACGGCGAACCTGCCTCTCTTTAATCAGTGACAGGTTCGTGCAATTTGCCTAAATACCTGAATATTTAGGCGGCGAGTGCCAAGGTTTTCACCTTGGCGGACAAGCGACTCTTGTCCCGAGCTGCCTTGTTTTTGTGGAAGATGCCTTTGTCAGCCACGGTGTCAACCACAGCTTGCATCTTGGCAAAGAGTTCTGTGGCCTTGGCTTTATCGCCACCCAGAACTGCTTTTTCCACGTTCTTCACCGCAGTGCGGTATTTGGAACGCAGCGAGGTGTTTGCTGCGTTGATTTTGACGTCCTGACGGACGCGCTTACGGCCCGACGCCAGGCGCGGGTTCTTTTTCTTGGGTTTTCCAGATGCCATGATGTATGTTCCTTGAGTCTGTGGATGTTGTCAGCAAACCGCAGATTGTAACAGTGAGACAGGCATCTAACTGTCCTTGCGGGTGCGATTCAAAGTGATGTGTCGTAAAGCACGAGGCATTCACCGCAATGAAAGGACCAAGTTGACCTGGAGCGCCCTGATACGCTCAAAGTGATGCTCCTGAGCGCCAGTGCTGGCGTTACCTGAGTCAGCGCCAGTATCAGCTGGACTACGCCAGCGCGATCAGCCAGTCATTGCCTATCGGCTCGGTCAAGATAGTGAGTCGCACCCGAATGATCAAGAAAAGCTTCATACATCGCTATAATAACGGGTTACCTTGCCGCACCTCAATTAGACGCTGAGGGCGGTTTTCTGCCTCACCAGAGGTTTATCCAAAAGGAGTTTCAATGCGTCATTATGAAATCATTCTCATGATCCATCCGGATCAGAGCGAACAGGTTCCAGCTATGCTGGAGCGCTACAAAGGCATGATTGTTGCCGGCGGCGGCAAAGTCCACCGTGTTGAAGACTGGGGCCGTCGGCAATTGGTCTATCTGATCAACAAATTGGCCAAAGCCCATTACCTGTGCGTCAACATCGAGGCCGACCAGGCGGTCATGGCTGAACTGGAGCATGCCTTCAAATTCAATGACGCCGTGTTGCGTCACTTGACGGTCTTGAAGAAAAAAGCCGAAACCGGCCCTTCATCCATGATGAAGACCGTCGAGCGCGAAGACGCCCGCAAAACGCAACAAGCCGAATACCAGGCTTGAAGTGATTGAGTGACAACACCTAGTGCGAATGCTGCTGTCAACCAGTTGATGGTGACGGCGCAAATTGTCGAATCCAGCACCATGCGTTATACGCCTTCTGGTGTGCCTGCCTTGAATTGTCTGCTAGAGCATGCCTCCGAAGCATTTGAAGCCAGTCAGGTCAGACAAGTCAAAGCACTGCTGAAATCCGTGTCATTCGGTTCTGTGGCTGAGCGATTGGTCAAACAGGAAATTGGAAGCAACTGGCTCTTCAAGGGCTTTCTGGCTTCCCCGCGCGGTGGCAGGCAATTGGTGTTTCATATTCAAGAATTTACTCAAAGTTAAAGTTTTTCAAAATTTAAGGAGTCCATCATGGCCGGACCAAAACGTTTCAATAACAAAGACAAGCGCCCCAAGCGCCCCGCTCAAAACCTGCTGTTCAAGCGCAAGCGCTTCTGCCGCTTCACGGTGACGGGCGTCGAAGAGATCGACTACAAGGACATCGACACCCTGCGTGATTTCATTGCCGAAAACGGCAAGATCATTCCCGCGCGTCTGACCGGTACGCGCGCAATTTTCCAGCGCCAGCTCAACACTGCCATCAAGCGCGCACGCTTTTTGGCCATGTTGCCTTACAGCGACCAGCACAAGATCTAAGGACCACAACCATGCAAATCATTCTGCTCGACAAGGTGGTGAACCTTGGTAACCTGGGTGAAATCGTTCGTGTCAAGGACGGCTATGCCCGCAATTTTCTGATTCCGTCAGGCCGCGCCCGTCGCGCCACCGAGTCTGCCAAGCTGGAGTTTGAGGCACGCCGCGCTGAACTCGAAAAGACGGCAGCCGCCAAATTGGCCGAATGCCAGGCGATCGGTGAAAAACTCGCCGGTCACACCTGCAAACTGACCCAGAAGGCTGGCGTGGATGGCCGCTTGTTCGGCTCGGTGACCAACGCTGACATCGCAGAAGAACTAACCAAGTCAGGTTTTGGCGTGACCAAAGCGCAAGTGCGCATGCCCAATGGCCCGATCAAGACGGTCAGTGACAGCACGGTCAGTGTCGCACTGCACACCGATGTGGTGGTTGAAATCACCGTCTCGGTTTACGGCGAAACTGCCTGATACAGCTCGCGTCATTTAAAAACCGCCCGTGTGAAAACACCGGCGGTTTTTTTATGAACACCAACTTCAGACGCAATGCGCTACAAGGTGGTTAGGCCTTTGTAGAACATGTAGAAAGCCAACAGATACAGAATGCTGGCAAAGACGCGTTTGAGGCGTTTCACTGGGAGACTGTGCGTTGCTTTGGCCCCCAGTTGCGCTGTTACCACGCTGCAACTGGCAATCACCACCAGACCGGGTAGCCAGATGTAGCCCAGGGAATAGGGCGGCAAGTGCTCAATATTCAAGCCGCTCAGGGCATAACCCGTGGCATTGGCCAGGGCAATGGGGAAACCCAAAGCTGCTGAAGTCGCCACGGCGTGGTAAATAGAAACGTTTACCCAAGTCATGAAAGGCACACTGATAAAAGCACCGCCAGCACCCACCAGTCCTGAGAAAAAACCGATGACCGAACCGGCACCGAGCATGCCAAGTGTTCCGGGAATTTGTCGGCCGGGAGGTGGTTTTTTGTCCAGAAATATCTGTGTGGCCGAGAAGCCGACGAAGAACGCAAAAAATATCGCCAGCGAAGAACCCTTAAGTACGGCAAAAACACCCATGCTGGCAAGCGCGCCGCCCAAAACAATGCCAGGGGCTAATTTTTTAACCAGGTCCCAGCGCACCGCCCGCCGTTTGTGGTGCGCCCGGACACTGGAAATGGAAGTGAAGACAATGGTTGCCATGGACGTGGCGATGGCAATTTTGATGGCCAGTTCAGGCGCCACACCGCGGTAGGTCAAAATCATGATCACAAACGGCACCATGATCATGCCGCCGCCAATGCCTAAAAGCCCTGCCAAAAAACCAGAACACAAACCTAGCGTTGCCAGTTCAGCAATTAAAAGCGGTTCAAAGTGCATGTGGGAGGAAATGGGTAGGATGCCTGCGCGTGTTGCCGGGTCCTCATCCTGAACCGGGGTTCAGGTGGGCGAAGTCAGTCGGTGTCTTGGGTTCATCTAACGCGAGATGATCACGCTGACAGGACAATGTTCCAAGCCCGAGCTCTATGAGCATTGGTTCAAGGAAATATAAAACCCGGCAAACACGGCAGGCAAATTGATTGTAGTGTCACCAGTGCTTGCCGTGGCGAAATACCGTGGCGAAAATTTTCCAAAGGTGGTTAGCGTTTGGCGATTTGAACGTAGATCTCGTTGACCTTGATCATGCCCAACTCCATGCGGGCTTTTTCCTCGACCATTTCGAGACCTTCTTTCAGATCCCGTACTTCCGCGGCAAGCTGCAGGTTGGCCTGTTCGGCCTGCTGATTGTGCTGGAATTGCGCCTTGAGTCGCGCCTGCAACTGGGCCACGTTCGAAATGCTGCCGCGACCGAACCACAGTTGCGCGTGAACCATCACGAGCAGTGCAATCAGGGCGAACATCACTGAACGCGAACCCATGGCCGGCCTCAGCGCAGGTTGTAAAAGGCCGCACGCCCAGGGTAGCTGGCAATGTCGCCCAGGTCTTCTTCAATGCGCAGCAACTGGTTGTACTTGGCCATGCGGTCCGACCGGCTGAGCGACCCGGTCTTGATCTGGCCGGCGTTGGTGCCGACCGCGATATCGGCAATGGTCGAGTCTTCGGTCTCGCCCGAGCGGTGGCTGATGACGGCCGTGTAGCCCGCCTTTTTGGCCATTTCGATGCAGGCAAAGGTTTCAGTCAAGGTGCCGATCTGGTTGATCTTGATCAGGATCGAATTGGCAATGCCTTTCTCGATGCCTTCCTTGAAGATTTTGGTGTTGGTGACAAACAGATCGTCGCCGACGATTTGCACTTGCTTGCCAAGTCGATCGGTCAGGATTTTCCAGCCGTCCCAATCCCCCTCGGCCATGCCGTCTTCAATGCTGATGATCGGGTATTTGTCTACCCAAGTGGCCAGCATGTCGGTCCAGGCTTGGGCATCGAGCGCCAGGCCTTCGCCTTTCAGTTGGTATTTGCCGTCTTTATAAAACTCGCTGGCGGCGCAATCGAGGCCAATCGCAATCTGTTCACCCGCGGTATAGCCGGCTTGGTCGATGGCTTGCAAAATCAACTGGATGGCGGCCTCGTGGTTTTCCACGCTGGGGGTAAAGCCGCCTTCGTCACCCACAGCGGTGCTCATGCCTTTGTCATGAATGATTTTCTTCAGGGCGTGGAACACTTCTGCGCCGTAGCGCAGAGCTTCTCGGAAACTGGGCGCGCCCAGCGGAATGATCATGAATTCCTGCAAATCGAGGCTGTTGTTGGCGTGAGCGCCGCCGTTGATCACGTTCATCATCGGCACTGGCAACTGCATGCCACCCATGCCACCAAAGTAACGGTACAGCGGCAAGCCGGATTCTTCGGCGGCGGCACGGGCCACCGCCATCGAGACCGCCAGCATGGCGTTGGCGCCCAGGCGGCTCTTGTTTTCGGTGCCGTCCAAATCGATCAGGGTTTTGTCCAGAAAGGCTTGCTCGGACGCATCCAGTCCCAGAACAGCTTCAGAAATTTCGGTATTGATGTGCTCGACCGCCTTGAGCACGCCTTTGCCGAGGTAGCGGGATTTGTCGCCATCGCGCAGTTCAATGGCTTCACGGCTGCCGGTGGAGGCGCCAGACGGCACTGCCGCGCGGCCCATGGTGCCGGACTCCAGCAACACATCGCACTCGACCGTGGGGTTGCCACGCGAGTCCAGAATTTCGCGACCAACAATATCGACGATTGCACTCATGGGTTTCTTTCTCTAAAAATATTCAAACGGGTCACAGCATAAGCTTGGTGCTCAGGCCGCAAAATGATTTTCCAGGAAGCCGTGCCGCTTGGTCACCTGATCCAGCGCCAACAGGGTTTCCAGCAGGGCTTTCATGTGTTTGAGCGGCACCGCATTGGGACCGTCGCTCAGGGCTTTGGCCGGATCCGGATGCGTCTCCATAAACAGGCCCGCCACGCCCACCGCCACCGCCGCCCGCGCCAGCACCGGTACCATCTCGCGCTGGCCACCGCTGCTGGTGCCTTGGCCGCCGGGCAATTGCACCGAATGGGTAGCGTCGAACACCACGGGTGCGCCGGTGTCGCGCATGATGGCCAGCGAGCGCATGTCGCTCACCAGATTGTTGTAGCCAAAGCTCACACCACGCTCGCAGGCCATGAAGTTGTCTTCGGACAGGCCTTTTTCACGGGCTGCCGCGCGGGCCTTGTCGATCACATTCTTCATGTCGCCGGGCGCCAGAAACTGCCCTTTTTTGATATTCACCGGCTTGCCGGATTGGGCCACGGCCCGAATGAAGTCGGTCTGGCGGCACAAGAAAGCAGGGGTTTGCAGCACGTCCACTACCGCAGCCACTTGCGCAATCTGGTCTTCCGAGTGGATGTCGGTCAGTACTGGCAAACCCAATTCGCGTTTGACTTTGGCCAGAATCTCCAGCCCTTTGTCGATGCCGGGGCCGCGAAAGGTGCCGCCGCTGGAGCGGTTGGCCTTGTCAAAGCTGCTTTTGAAAATGAAGGGGATGCCCAAGCTGGCTGTGATTTCCTTCAAGGTGCCGGCGGTGTCCATCTGCAATTGCTCGGACTCGATGACGCAGGGCCCGGCGATCAGAAAAAACGGCTGCGTCAGACCCACCTCAAAACCGCACAGCTTCATCAGGCCACCGCTTTCAAGGTGCTTGAGTTGCTTTGGTGCTCCAGCGCCGCCCGAATGAAGGCGTTGAACAGCGGGTGCCCATCCCACGGGGTGGACTTGAATTCTGGGTGAAACTGCACGCCCATGAACCAAGGGTGCACGTCTTGCGGCAATTCAACGATTTCTGTCAGATGCTCGCGCTGCGTCAGGGCCGAGATCACCAAGCCGGCTTGGCGCAGCCTGTCGAGATAATTGACATTGGCCTCGTAGCGATGACGATGGCGCTCAGTCACCACGTCGCCGTAAATCTTGTGCGCCAGCGTGCCTTTGACCACATCGGAGCTTTGCGCGCCCAGGCGCATGGTGCCGCCCAAGTCGGAGTCATGGTTGCGGGTTTTGATGCTGCCGTCCGCGTCTTTCCACTCGGTGATCAGGGCAATCACCGGGTGCGGCGTTGCGGGGTCGAATTCGGTGCTGTTGGCATTGTCCAGGCCGGCCGCATGGCGGGCGAACTCAATGGTGGCCACCTGCATGCCCAGGCAAATGCCCAGGTACGGCACCTTGTGCTCGCGGGCGAAACGGGCCGCGCAAATCTTGCCTTCCACGCCGCGAATGCCAAAGCCGCCCGGCACCAGAATGGCATCGAATTTGGCCAGCCTTGCCACGTTGTCGGGCGTGATGGTTTCCGAGTCGATGTAGTCGATTTTGATGCGCACATGGTTTTTCATGCCGGCATGGCGCAGTGCCTCGTTGAGCGACTTGTAGCTGTCGCTCAAATCCACATACTTGCCCACCATGACGATGTTGACATCACCTTGCGGATGCGCAGTCTCATGGACCAGCTCATCCCAGCGCTTGAGCTTGGCCGGCGGCGTGTTCAGCCGCAACTTGTCGCAGATCAGGCCGTCCAGGCCTTGTTCATGCAACATGCGCGGCACCTTGTAGATGGTATCAACATCCCACATCGAGATGACACCCCAGATGGGCACGTTGGAAAACAGCGAGATTTTCTGCCGTTCTTCCTCGGGGATTGGCCGGTCGGCGCGGCACAGCAGGGCGTCGGCCTGGATGCCGATTTCTCGTAATTGCTTGGCGGTGTGCTGGGTCGGCTTGGTTTTGAGCTCGCCTGCAGCGGCAATCCACGGCACGTAGCTTAAATGCACAAATGCGGTGTTGTTTGGCCCCAGTTGCAGGCTGAGCTGGCGCACGGCTTCCAGAAAGGGCAGAGACTCGATGTCGCCCACCGTGCCGCCAATTTCCACGATGGCCACATCGACCGCCTCGGGGGTACCAAAACCGGCGCCGCGCTTGATGAAATCCTGGATTTCATTGGTCACGTGCGGGATGACCTGTACCGTTTTGCCCAGATAGTCGCCGTGGCGCTCTTTTTCGAGCACGCTTTTGTAAATCTGACCCGTGGTGAAATTGTTGGTCTTCTTCATGCGGGTTTCAATGAAGCGCTCGTAGTGACCCAGATCCAGATCGGTTTCGGCGCCATCGTCAGTCACAAACACTTCGCCGTGCTGGAACGGCGACATGGTGCCGGGATCCACATTCAGGTAGGGGTCGAGCTTGATCAGGGTGACTTTGAGGCCGCGCGATTCCAGGATCGCAGCCAAAGAAGCGGAGGCGATTCCCTTGCCAAGGGAAGACACTACACCGCCGGTGACGAAGACAAATTTGGTCATGTCAGAGTGAGCTTTGCGCTCAGGGAGCTGGTAAAGCGAGATTATAGTGGCCGCGCCATGGCAAACTTCGCGGTCTGTTACATTGCTGCGCATGAAAGATTTAGCTGGAAAACACATTGTTTTGGGCCTCAGTGGCGGCGTTGCCTGTTACAAGTCGGCCGAGTTGTGCCGCTTGCTGATCAAGGCGGGCGCCTCGGTGCAAGTGGTGATGACGCAAGCCGCGGAGCAATTCATGACCCCCGTCACCATGCAGGCCTTGAGCCAGCGCCCGGTGTATGGCTCACAGTGGGACAGGCGTGCGTCCAACAACATGGCGCACATCAACCTCACCCGCGAGGCCGATGCCTGTTTGATTGCCCCTGCCAGCGCGGATCTCATGGCCAAGTTGGCGCAGGGTCAGGCCGATGATTTGCTCAGTCTGATGTGCCTGGCGCGGCCTGCCGACCGGGTTCCCCTGTTGCTTGCGCCGGCCATGAACCGGGAAATGTGGCAACACCCCGCCACCCAGCGCAATGTGGCGCAGGTACAAGCTGATGGCGCTGGGGTGCTGGGAGTGGGCCATGGCGACCAGGCCTGTGGCGAAACAGGTGACGGCCGCATGCTGGAGCCGCTTGAGTTGCTCGACGAACTGATCGCTTTCTTTCAACCCAAAGTGTTAACTGGTCAGCATGTGCTGGTGACTGCAGGCCCTACTTATGAAGCCATCGACCCGGTGCGTGGCATCACCAACCTGTCGAGCGGCAAAATGGGTTTTGCCGTTGCTCGCGCCGCGCGGGAAGCGGGTGCTACGGTGACGCTGGTGGCCGGTCCGGTGAGCCTGCCAACGCCGCGCGGTGTCAACAGGATCAATGTGAAATCTGCCCTGGACATGCTGGCGGCCGTGACAGCGCATGAGCCTCAAACTACCGTTTTCATCGCGACATCGGCAGTGGCCGACTGGCGGCCAGCACAAGCTTCCGCGTCAAAAATCAAGAAGGACGGCAGTGGCCAGCCCCCGGAGTTGCAGTTTGTCGAGAACCCCGACATTCTGGCCATGCTGGCGCAGTCCGAGCGGGGTGAAAGTCGGGCGCTGTACTGCGTCGGTTTTGCCGCCGAAAGCCACGATTTGACGGCCAACGCGCAGGCCAAGCGGCAGCGCAAGGGCGTGCCGCTGCTGGTGGGCAATATCGGCCCGGACACTTTTGGCCAAGACGACAACGCCTTGCTGCTGGTCGATGAAGCTGGCACGAGAGAATTGTCACGCGATTCCAAGCTCTCGCTGGCGCGCAAATTGATTGCTGAAATCGCCAACAGAATAGGTACTGGAGAGTCGTCATGATGAGCATCGATGTGAAGGTGATCGACCCGCGCATGGCGGACCTGCTGCCCGCCTATGCCACGCCCGGGAGCGCGGGTCTGGATTTGCGCGCCTGCCTGGACGCGCCCCTGACGCTGGCCGCCAATGCCTGGCAGTTGGTGCCAACCGGCATAGCGATTTATTTGCAGGATACCGGCTTTGCCGCCATGATCCTGCCGCGCTCCGGCCTGGGGCACAAGCACGGCATTGTGCTGGGAAATCTCGTGGGTCTGATCGACAGCGACTACCAGGGCCAGCTGATGGTGAGCGCCTGGAATCGCAGCGATGTGGCTTTCACCATCGAGCCGATGGAGCGCATTGCGCAGTTGGTTATCGTGCCGGTGGTGCAGGCGCAGTTCAACGTGGTGACCGAGTTTGTTGCCAGCCAACGCGGCGAAAGCGGCTACGGCTCGACCGGCAAAGCCTGAGCCATGACGACACCTGTTACTGCAGCAAATCGCTGCCCGGCGCCATGCTGTGCTTGGGGGTGATCTTGAAGAAGCCGGTGCCTGCGCTGCCGCAGCCAATTTCTTCTTCGGTGGCTTCTCGCACGCCGCGCACCTGCAGCGTCAGGCGCAAAGCGATGCCCGCCAACGGATGGTTGCCGTCCAGCACCACATGCTCGGGGTAAATGTCGGTCACGGTGTAGAGTACGTCATGCGGCATGTCGGGGTTGCAGCCGGCGGGCAGGGCGGTGCCCTCGAAGGTCATGCCTTCTTCGAGTTCAGGTGGAAAGAGCTCGCGCGGCTCCAGAAAGATCAGTTGCTCGTTGAACTCGCCAAAGCCCTGCTCGGGTTCGATGTGCAGGTTCAGGGTGGCGCCGACCTCATGGCCTTGCAGCGCGGCCTCAATCACTTCGAACAAGTCGCTGCCCCCCACCAAAAACTCCACCGGTTCTTCGAGCACGTCCAATTCCTCACCCAAAGAGTCATTGAGTGTCCAAGATAAAGCGACGACGCATTGTTGTGTGATTTCCATACGAGAATTGTCGCAGACAAAAACCTGAACGGAGAACCCCATGGATGTCACCCAAGCGCTGCCTTTATTAGGCGGCATCAGTCCCCAAGTGTTCATGAAACGCTACTGGCAAAAGAAACCATTGATGGTCAGGCAGGCCGTGCCTGGCTTCAAACCCCTGCTGGATCGCACGCAACTGTTCGAGTTGGCCGCCAATGAAGACGCCCAGACCCGCATGGTGATTCAGGAACCTGGCAGCAAGCCGGGATGGCGCTTCAAACACGGGCCGTTCCAGCGGCGCGCCTTGCCGCCCTTGAAGCAGTCAGGCTGGACGATTCTGGTGCAAGGTGTTGATTTGCACCACGACCGCGTGCATGACTTGATGAACCAGTTCCGTTTTGTGCCCGATGCCCGGCTGGATGACCTGATGATCAGTTTTGCCACCGATGGCGGTGGCGTGGGGCCGCACTTCGACAGCTATGACGTGTTCTTGTTGCAGGCACAGGGTCAGCGGCGCTGGCGCATTGGTCGCCAGAAGGACATGAGTCTGCAGCCCGATGTGCCGTTGAAGATTCTGGCCAACTTTGCCCCCGAAGTCGAATACCTGCTGGAACCGGGTGACCTGCTGTATTTGCCGCCGCGTTATGCGCACGACGGCATTGCGGTGGGCGAATGCATGACCTATTCCGTGGGTTTTCGCATACCCAACCGCGCCGAGCTGGCGCGTGAACTATTGCAGCGCCTAGCCGAAGAAGCCGAGGAGGAGGTGGGCGTGAGTTTGTACCGTGACCCGGATCAGCCTGCTGTCGATCAACCTGCAGAGATCCCGGCCAGGATGCTGGAATTTGCCCAGGATGCGCTGCAAGATGCTCTGCAGGACAGCCGGGCCCTGGCGCGGGGTCTTGGCGAATATATGACCGAACCCAAACCCAATGTCTGGTTTGAAGCGCGGGCGGTGTCTTTCAAAGAGGGGCAAGCCCTGCAAACCTGCGGCATCCGCCTGGACCGGCGCACCCGCATGATGTTCGATGCGCATCATATTTTCATCAACGGCGAGAGCTTCAGCGCCTCGGGTCGGGACGCCACCCTGATGCGCGCTTTGGCCAACGACCGCATCTTGTCGGGCCGTGAGGTAACCAAACTCAGCGCGCAAGCCTTCGCGCTGCTGACGTCATGGTGCGACGCCGGATGGCTTCAGGCGCAAGCATGAGGCACTTCATCTAACTGATAGATTGTTGCAAACATAATTCGAGTTATCAGTCAAGCGTAAAAACCAGTAGTTCGAAACTATAATTCGCACCCAAGTCGCGTCAACTCCAGGTTGATCGGCTAGGTTTTGTGGGGTACCACAATTCAATTTCCGGAAATTGTCTTTTTTTATCAGGTAATACACATGAATAAATCTCTCGTTCTGATCGCCGTGATCGCTGCCGCCGCCGCTCTGTCTGCTTGTGGCAAAAAAGAAGAAGCGCCAGCACCTGCACCGGCTCCCGTCGCTGCACCTGCACCCGCACCGGCAGTTGAGGCTGCACCTGCTGCCTCTGCTGCTGCACCTGCTGCCGCCGCTTCTGAAGAAGTCAAGAAATAATTGCATTGCAATTTTTCTTCAAAAGCCACCTTCGGGTGGCTTTTTTATTGGTGAAAAAACTGGGTCAGTTGTTGAATTACAGAACAAGCTGCAAGCCAACCGTCAACAGACACCATCAACAAGCCGTCATAATTAAGCCTGCTTTCAACAACAACATTCGAGGTGACAACCCATGCTGACTGCCCTGGTCATTGTGTTTGTGCTGGCCTATGCGGCCATTGCACTTGAACATCCCATCAAAATCAACAAATCTGCCTCTGCCCTCATCGGAGCTGGTCTGCTCTGGACCATCTACGCCATGTCCATGAGCGACCACCACTTGGTGAGTGAGCAACTGGGCGAATCACTCATGAGCACGGCGCAAATCGTGTTTTTCCTGATGGGTGCCATGACCATTGTGGAAGTGGTCGATGCGCATAACGGCTTTGAGGTGATCACCTCGCGCATCAAGACCAAGAAATTGTCCACGCTGATGTGGATGGTCGGTTTTGTCACGTTTTTTCTGAGCGCCATTCTGGATAACCTGACCACCACCATCGTGATGATTTCCCTGATGAAAAAGCTGCTGGGCAAGCGTGAAGACCGCCTGTTTTTTGCCGGCATCATCGTCATCGCCGCCAACGCCGGCGGCGCCTGGTCTCCCATTGGCGACGTGACGACCACCATGCTCTGGATCGGCGGTCAAATCACTTCCTTGGCCATCATCGAGGGCGTCTTTTTGCCGTCGCTGATCAATCTGGTGGTGCCGCTCGCGGTCACCAGCTACGTCATGGGCGCCAAGCCTGTGGTGGGCGTGGCAGATGGCACGACGAAAAAACACACGGAGACCACCGCCTTTGAGCAGAACTTCATGTTTGCCATGGGCCTGGGCATTCTGGTGGCGGTGCCGGTGTTCAAGACCCTCACCCATTTGCCTCCTTTCATGGGCATTTTGTTTGGCTTGGGCCTGTTGTGGCTGGTGGGTGACCTGATCCACCGTAACAAGGAAGACGACGAGCGCGCACCTTTGACGCTGGTCCACGCGCTCGCCAAGATCGACATGGGCTCGATCGTGTTTTTCATCGGCATTTTGCTGGCTGTGGCCACCCTGGAGCACACCCACATCCTGACCTCGCTGGCGCAATGGCTGGACAGTTCTGTGGGCCGTCTGGATGTGATTGTCATGATCATCGGTTTGGCCAGCGCGGTGGTGGACAACGTGCCGCTGGTGGCGGCTTCGATGGGCATGTACAGCCTCGATGTTCATCCCACGGACAGCTTTCTGTGGGAGTTCATGGCGTATTGTGCCGGTACCGGCGGCTCGATCCTGATCATCGGCTCGGCGGCTGGCGTGGCCGCCATGGGCCTGGAAAAAATTGACTTCTTCTGGTACATGCGTCGTATCAGCGGTTTGGCTCTGATCGGCTATTTTGCGGGCGCCTTCGTTTACATTGCCGAGCGCAATATCTTTGGTTAACGGCATTTTGAGAACCCTATGAAACCTTCCATTTTGGTCGCCCGCGCGGTGTTTCCTGAAGTTCTGAGTCAGTTGGCCCAGCATTTTGAAGTGACATCGAATCAGGACGATGTGTTGTGGACTCCTGCGCAACTGATTCAGCAACTGCAAGGCAAGCAAGGTGCCTTTACCACGGGCAGCGAACGCATCAGTCAGGCGGTGCTGGCTGCTTGTCCGGATCTGAAGATTTGCGCCAACATGGCTGTTGGCTTCAACAACTTTGAGTTGGACGCGATGACCGCCGCGGGTGTGCTGGCCACCAACACGCCCGACGTACTGACCGAAACCACAGCCGATTTTGGCTTTGCGCTGATGATGGCTACCGCCAGGCGCATGGCTGAAAGTGAGCATTTTTTGCGCGCGGGGCTTTGGAATCGCTGGCGTTACGACATGTTTGCCGGCTCTGAAGTGCATGGCAGCACACTGGGCATTCTGGGCATGGGCCGCATCGGCCAGGCCATTGCCAAACGCGGTGCGCATGGTTTCGGCATGAAAGTGATCTATCACAACCGTTCCCGCCTGGACGCTCCGACCGAGGCCGCTTGCGGCGCGGCTTATGTCAGCAAGTCCGAACTGCTGCAACAGGCCGATCACCTGATCCTGGTGTTGCCGTACTCTCCGGAGGCACACCACACCATCGGTGCAGCGGAGCTGGCGCAAATGAAACCCACCGCCACGCTGGTCAACATCGCGCGCGGCGGCATTGTGGACGATGCCGCTTTGGCGGCCGCCTTGAATCATGGCATCATTGCCGCGGCGGGCCTGGATGTGTTCGAGGGCGAGCCCAAGGTGCATCCGGATTTGTTGACCGTGCCCAATGTGGTGCTGACCCCGCATATCGCCAGCGCCACCATGTCCACCCGCCTGGCCATGGCGCAACTGGCGGCCAACAATCTGATCGGCTATTTGGTGCATGGCAAGCCCTTGACTCCCTTGAATCCGCAGGCCGTCAAAGCTTGACGCGCCCGACGCAAGATCAGTTGCAACAAAGAGCATTCACGACGTGAACGATATCCTTGGCTGGATCCTGCTGGCTGTGGGCGTGTTGAACGCGGCCTTGTTGGTCTTTGTGCTGCTGCGTCGCTCCGATGCCGACACATTGGCTGCCCGCCAGCTAATGCAGCAGGTCAAGGACAGTTCGGAGCGACTGGAGCGTGAGCTGCGCCGCGAGATTCTTGACGTATCGCGCGACAGTCGCCAGGAGCTTGCGCTCACGCTGAGCACCTTTCAGCAAACGCTGGTGCAGCAGGGCGCAGAAGCCACGCGCACACAAAACACGCAAATCGACGCCTTCGGCCAGCAGCTCGCCTTGCTGCAAAAAACCTTGCACGACACGCTTGCGAGCCAGCTCTCGGGTTTGAGCGAATCCAACGCCAGGCGCATGAACGAGATCCGTGAGACGCTCGAGAAGCAGCTGGCGCAGCTGCAGACCAGCAACGCCGCCAAGCTCGACGAAATGCGTGCCACGGTCGATGAAAAGTTGCAAAGCACGCTGCAGGCGCGCCTGGGCGAGAGCTTCAAGCAAGTGGCAGACCGTCTGGAGCAGGTCCATAAGGGCCTGGGTGAAATGCAGACGCTGGCGCAGGGCGTGGGCGACCTCAAGCACCTGCTCAGCAACGTCAAGACCCGAGGTATTTTTGGCGAGGCACAGCTTGCGTCGCTGCTGGAGCAGGTGTTTGTGCCGGACCAATATGCGGCGCAAGTCGCCACCCGCCCGGGCAGCAAAAACGTGGTGGACTTCGCCATCAAGCTGCCAGGCCGGTCCGACACGGGCGTGCCTTTGTGGCTGCCGATCGATGCCAAGTTTCCCAATGAAGACTACGAGCGTCTGCTCGACGCGCAGGGCAGGGCGGACGCTCTGGCGGCCGAGACTGCAGCGCGCGCCCTGGAACAGCGCATTCGTCTCGAGGCCAAGTCGATTGCCGACAAATACCTGGAGCCGCCTTACACGACCGACTTCGCCATCCTGTTTTTGCCCACTGAAGGCCTTTACGCCGAGGTGTTGCGCCGCCCGGGTCTGATGGAGTCTCTGCAGCGCGACTGCCGCATTACGTTGACCGGTCCCACCACATTGCTGGCCATGCTGAGCTCGCTGCAAATGGGCTTCAGGACCCTGGCGCTGGAGAAACGCTCCAGCGAAGTCTGGCAGGTGCTGGGCGCCGTCAAGACCGAATTCGGCAAGTTTGGCGACGTGCTGGCCAGGGTCAAGACCCAGACCGAGACTGTGCTCAAAACCATTGACGGCGCGCAAACCCGCAGCCGCGCTATGGGACGCGCGCTGAAAAATGTCGAGGCCTTGTCTGAGTCGCATAGCGCCGCGCTGATCGTGCACGACATTGACTTCGACAGCGCCGACGGACCGGCCAACCTGTGAACGCCGCTGCTGCACCACTGGGCTCGGTGACGCTGGCCCGGCTGATTGCCGGGCACATCAGCCTGCACGCCTGCATGGCGGGCATGCGCATGGCGGCCCCTTTGATGGCCTTGCGCGCGGGGCACAGTGCGCTGGCCGTGGGACTGTTGTTGTCCCTGTTTGCGCTGACCCAGGTGTTTCTGGCCTTGCCCGCAGGGCGGTATGCCGACCGCAACGGGTTCAGGCGACCCATCGGTTTCAGCGTCGTGTTGGCCAGCACGGGCGCGGCGCTGGCGGTGGTGTTCCCGATCTTTCCTGTGCTGTGCCTGAGCGCGCTCATGACAGGCGGCGCCGTGGGTGTGGCAGCCATCAGCTTGCAGCGCCATGTCGGGCGCTCGGCGCAAAATAACACCGAGCTCAAGCGCATGTTCAGCTGGCTTTCGATCGGCCCGGCGCTGTCCAACTTTATCGGTCCGCTGTCGGCTGGCTTGCTGATTGACCTGGGCGGCTTCAGGCTGGCATTTTTTGTGCTCGCCTGCCTGCCGCTGATGACCTGGCTGTGGGTGCGCCACACCGTGAAGCTGCCACCAGTGCTGCTCCCGCCCGGTGAAGAAAAGGGCAGGGCCTGGGATCTGTTGCGCGAGCCGATGATGCGCCGGCTGATGCTGGTGAACTGGCTACTGTCGTCGTGCTGGGACGTGCACACCTTCGTGGTGCCGGTGCTGGGGCACGAGCGCGGCTTGAGCGCTTCGGCCATTGGTGCCATTCTGGGCGGATTTGCCTTGGCCGCCACGGCCGTCAGGGTTGCCTTGCCGCTGCTGGCGACCCATTTGCATGAATGGGTGGTGGTGACCACGGCCATGCTGTCCACCGCCGTGTTGTTTGCCATTTATCCGTTCATGCATGACGCGCTGACGATGGCGCTGTGCTCGGCGCTGTTGGGTATCTCGCTGGGCTCGGTGCAGCCGATGATCATGAGCACGCTGCACCAGATCACGCCTGAGTCGCGTCATGGCGAGGCGCTGGGCTTTCGGATGATGGCCATCAACGGCTCCAGCGTGGTGATGCCCCTGCTGTTCGGCAGCGCGGGCGCGGTGCTGGGCGTGTCACTGGTGTTCTGGACGGTGGGTGCCGGCGTGGCGCTGGGGGCACGCTCAGCCTGGCGCTTGCGCCCACCCGCTCACAAGGCGTAGAAGCGCTGGATCACAGCCCAGGCGGCCTCGGGCTCGTCCACGTACTCGAACAGTTTGAGGTCTTCAGCGGCGATCACACCTTCTTCCACCATCGCGTCGATGTTGATCAGGCGCTTCCAGTAGGCGCTTCCATACAACACGATGGGCACGGGCTTGGCCTTGCGGGTCTGCACCAGGGTGATGACTTCAAACAACTCATCCAGCGTGCCAAACCCGCCCGGAAAGGCCACCAGCGCCTTGGCCCGCATCATAAAGTGCATCTTGCGCAGCGCAAAGTAGTGAAACTTGAAATTCAGCAGCGGTGTGACATAGGGGTTGGCGCTTTGCTCATGAGGCAGGGCAATGTTCAGGCCGACGCTCAAAGCGCCCATTTCATGCGCACCACGGTTGGCAGCCTCCATGATGCCGGGGCCGCCGCCGGTGGCAATGAACAGGCGCTCCTCGGGACGACGGTGCATGCTGTCACTTGCCACGAGCCGGGCAAACAAGCGCGCCTGGTCGTAATAACGGGCGTTGCGCACCTGGCGCTGCGCCAGTGCCAGCGCGTTCGCATCGCCGCTGAGTTGCGCTTCGTAGAGGCTGTTTTTGGCGTCTTCAGGCGCCTGGAAACGGGCACTGCCAAACACCACCACCGTGCTCTCTATGCCCTGTTCGACCTGATCCAGGTCAGGCTTGAGCATTTCCAGCTGGAAGCGGATGCCGCGGGTTTCGCGCCGCAGCAGGAACTCGGGGTCGGCAAAAGCCAGACGGTAGGCATCGGCTTCCAGCGGGTTGCCTTGTTCGGAGTGATTTTGCAACTCGGCCCAGGCGTCTGCCAGGCGGCGCTCGGTCAGGCGCTGGGGAATCTTGTCGGTGTTGTTCATGAAGGCGATTGTGGGGGGAAAAAAGAGCCTGTCAGGATCGGGGCAAGCATGACATTTCTCAACGAGGGGAGCCAGGGCTAACCTACGATGCCTGCCAGGAGGGAAATTGCATGACGACGATTTTCGATCCGTTGCATTTCAGTGCCGTGTCGATGGACGTGTTGACCTGCGCACAGGGTACAGCGCAGGCCATTGCCGCCCGGCAACAATCCCGCCTGGTCAGCTTGCTGGGCTCGGCGATGCGGGACTCGCGCTTTTATCGCGAGCACCTGCATGGCACAAAACCGGACACCGCCGCGCTGGGTGTCCTGCCGCCAGTGTCCCGGCAGGCATTGATGGATCGTTTTGACGACTGGGTGACTGACCCGCAGCTCAAACTGAGTGAGCTTCGCGCCTTCACGGCAGATTCACAGCGCATCGGGCAAGCTTACCTGGGCCAGTACTTGGTGTGGGAAAGTTCTGGCACCAGCCATCAGCCGGGCATCTTTGTCCAGAACGCGCAGACGATGGCGGTTTATGACGCACTGGAGGCGTTGCGGCGCAACGCGCCACGACCGTTGCAGCGCTGGTTCGATCCGTTGGCGCTGGCCGAGCGCATCGCCTATGTGGGCGCCACCAGCGGCCACTTCGCCAGTGCCGTGAGCATGCAAAGATTACGCGAGTTGCACCCCTGGCTGGCACCATCCATGCGGAGCTTTTCGATCCTTCAATCGACCCGCTTGCTGGTGAATGAGCTTAATGCGTTTGCACCGACGGTGATCGCCACCTATCCAACGGTTGCCGCGGTGCTGGCGGATGAGGCAGATCGTGGCGCGCTGCACTTTGCGCCGAGCGAGCTCTGGACGGGCGGCGAAACCCTGAGTCCAGCGGTACGCCGACGACTGGAATTGGGATTTGGCTGCGCGGTGCGCAACAGCTACGGTGCCTCGGAGTTCATGTCGATCGCCTGGGAATGCGCGCAGCAGCGCATGCATGTGAATGCGGACTGGGTGATCCTGGAGCCCGTCGATGCGCAGGGGCGGCCCATGCCTGTGTCCGAGTGGTCTTACACGACCTTGTTGACCAACCTGGCCAATCACGTGCAGCCCTTGATTCGCTACGATCTCGGTGACCAGGTGCGCCTGTGCCACAAGCCTTGTGACTGCGGTTCAGCCTTGCCCGTCATCGAGGTGCTCGGTCGCAGGGACGATGCGATGGTGATGGCGGGGCGGCGCGGCCAGCCGGTCACACTGCTTCCGCTGGCGCTGACCACGGTACTGGAGGACGAGGCCGGCGTTTTTGACTTTCACCTATGCCAGCGTAACGAGCGCACCTTGCTGCTGCGGCTTGCCCTGGAGGGGCCCGAAGGAGAAGCGGCGATGGCGCGCTGTCGCGCTGTGCTGAAAAATTTTGCCGATGCCCAGGAGCTCATGCCGATCAGGGTGCTCGGCGAACTGGGACAAGCCATGCCCCGAGGACGCAGCGGCAAGGGCAAACGCATCGTGGCGTGCCGCGCTGCCAGAACGCGCTAAGCCCGGGCCAGCGATGCCTGGAGTTCGGCCAAGGCCGCAGCGATGGTGCCGGCCATGCCGACGACATTGCTCGGGTGGGCAACGCAGTCGGTGCTCCAGATCTCATTGACGCCTGCGTCCTGCATCAGCTTCAGCGCATCCCCGGAAAACAGGGCATGAGTGACGGCCACATCGACCGAGGCGGCTCCAGCCGCCAGCAGTTGTTGCGCCGCGCGGGCGACGGTATGGCCGGTGCTGGCCACATCGTCGAGCAGCACCACCTGGCGCCCCATCACGGCGATGGCAGGAAGTTCCACCTCCACCGAGCGGTCGCCGTGGCGAAGCTTGCGACATACCGCATGGTCGAAACCATGGCGAGCCGCGGCCACGGCGATCCACTGCGCCGACTCCTCGTCGGGACCGATGAGCAAAGCCCGGGGTCGGTGCGCAGCAATCCAGTCGGACAACAATGGCGCTGCGCTCAGCGCGATGGCGTGGGCGGCAGGCACGGCTTGCTGCAGGGTGGCCACCCGGTGCAGGTGCGGATCGACGGTGATCACCGCATCGAACAGGCCTGCCAGAAAGCTGCCGACGATGCGCTGGCTGATGGCCTCGCCGGGAAGAAAGGCGACGTCCTGGCGCATGTAGGCCAGATACGGCGCCACCAGCGTCAAGTGGCTGGCGCCCAGGCTGCGCGCGGTTTGCGCCAGCAGCAGCAACTCCAGCAACTTTTCATTCGGATCGTTCAGGCTGCGCAGCATGACCACCTGCGCCGGCAGCGCAGCGGGCAGACGCAGCTTGATTTCGCCATCGGGAAAACGGTGCCGCTCAATCGGGACAGCGGTCATCTGCGCCGCCTGCGCCAAGCGCCTGGCGCTGGGCAACTCGTCCTCAAAGCACAACAGCACGCGCAAGGGGCTTGAAGACATCAAAATTCCACGAAGACATGCGGCACGTTGCTGGCGTTGCCCAAGGTGTAACCGGTTGATTTGGCGCACGCCTGGCGCGCGAAGCCGAGGTCGCTTTGAAAGCTGGCATGAACCCGGTACAACAGGTCACCCGCAGCCACCGTTTCCCCGAGTTTGCGAAACAGATCAATGCCCGCGCCGCTAACCTTGGGCGCGCCGGCCAGGCGCGCGATGCGCGCCAGCCGCAAATTGTCGATGTCGGTGACCACGCCCGCCTTGGCGGCGCGGACCTCGAAGATCAAAAGACCCAGCGACGGGTGGTTGTGGTCGAACGACTTGCTGCCCTGGGCGGCAATGATGGCGTTCATTTTGGCGAGCGCCCGGCCCGAGTCCAGAATATCGCGGGCAATGGCAAAGCCGTCGCCACCGCGCACGTCGGGATGGCATTCAAGCAGGCGGCCGGCCAGCCGCAAGGCTTTCTGGCGCAAGTCGTTGGGCGCCTGCGGGTCGTTCTCGAGCACCTGCATCACGTCGCGGGCTTCCAGCACGGGGCCGATGCCGCGGCCAATTGGCTGGCGCCCGTCGGTGATGACCACGTCGAGCGACAGCTGCATCCGGCTGGCGACATATTCGAACAGTCTGCGCAGACGCTGCGCGTCGGGCATGGAACGCACTTTGGCGGTCGGGCCGATCGGGATGTCAAGCACCAGATGGGTCGATCCGGCGGCGATCTTTTTGGAAAGGATCGAGGCCACCATTTGCCCTGGCGAGTCGATGGCCAGCGGCCGCTCCACGGAAATCAGCACATCGTCGGCGGGCGACAGGTTGGCCGTGCCGCCCCATGCCAGGCAGGCGCGGTGCTCGCGCACGATGTCTGCCAGCTGTTTGAGTGGCAGGGCCACATTGGCCAGCACTTCCATGGTGTCGGCCGTACCTGCCGGCGAGGTGATGGCGCGCGACGATGTTTTGGGGCATAGCAGGCCGTGCGCGGCAACGATCGGCACCACCAACATTGAGGTGCGGTTGCCCGGAATGCCGCCAATGCAGTGCTTGTCAACCACCAGGGGTTCTTGCCAGTCGAGTTTACGGCCGCTGGCGACCATCGCCTCGGTCAAAAAATACACCTCTTCGCGGTCCAGTTCGTCCCGGTTGGTGGCGACCACAAAGGCGGTCAGCTCAATTTTGGAGTAATGAAGCTCGGCAATGTCGGCCACGATGCTGCGAAAATCTTCACGGCCGAGGCGCTCACCCGCAAGCTTGCGGAACAGCGCGCCCACTGAGGCAGGAGGTTCGGCCTGTGACACTGAAACGACGTGGCCTTCAGCGACTGAGAGCTGCAAAAAGGCGTCTTCGGACAGGCCCAGTTCGTTGCAGTCCACGATGGCCGCGTCGTCGACCACGTTCAGGGTCGCCAGAATGTGCTGCCCATTGGCCCGAATTTCTACCTTGGACAGGGCCTGAAATCCTTCGGCACGGTAAAGCGCGCAGTCGCGGTGCAGGTAGGCCACATTTTCACGGTAGGTGTCGATGGCGACCCGGCGCAGCGCGAGTTTGGAGGCCACCAAATCCTGGGTTGCCTGGGAATCAAGAATGAGTTGTTCTTCAGGGGCTGGGTTCATGGCCGAAGCCTACACCGATTTCCCAGCAGGGACCAGCGCTTACACGCGCTTGCGGTATTCGCCGGTGCGGGTGTCGATTTCGACATTGTCGCCTTGTGCCACAAAAATCGGCACGCCGATCTCAAACCCGGTGGCCAGTTTGGCAGGCTTGAGCACCTTGCCCGAGGTATCGCCCTTGACGGCTGGCTCGGTCCAGGTGATCTCACGAACCACGCTGGTGGGCAGTTCGACCGAAATCGCCTTGCCGTCGTAAAACACCACTTCGAGCGGCATGCCGTCCTGGAGGTAGTTGAGCGAGTCGCCCATGTTTTCAGCTTCAACTTCGTACTGGTTGAATTCCTCGTCCATGCAGATGTACATGGGATCGGCAAAGTAGGAGTAGGTGCAGTCTTTTTTGTCGAGAATGACCTGATCTAGCTTGTCGTCGGCCTTGTAGACCAATTCGGTGTTGAAGTTGGCGATCAGGCTTTTGAGCTTCATGCGCACGGTGGCAGAGTTGCGGCCGCCGCGGCTGTATTCGGTTTTCAGGACGACCATCGGGTCTTTGCCGTTCATGATGACATTGCCGGCGCGTATTTCTTGAGCGATTTTCATAAAAGCGTAACGAAAGATTGAAAGTAGGCCGCGCATCTGGCGGCGAGGGCGACCAAGACTTGTAAGAACTCAAGTCGATGCCGCAAAGTTCGTTATTTTAGTGGATTTTTGCGCTAAAGCCGAGCAGCTGGGTGGTCAAATCCCCTTGCTGCAGCAGGCGTGCTTTGGCCCGGGTGGCGCAACCCTGCCAGTCGGCCGGTGCAAATGGCGCGTCACTTGGCGTGGCTGCGGACAGGCTCAAGCCATTCCACTGCTGGTGAAACGCGCGCAGCGAGTCGGGCGCCTGCAGCCAGTCCAGAAAAGCCGCCAGCTTGTGCGCGTGGATGGCGTCGTGTTGCGGGTAAATCTGCCAGATAAAAGGTCTTCCAGCCCACAGGGCGCGCACCAGAGAATCTTCGCCGCGGACAAAATTCACATCGCTGGCCCACAGCAGATGGTCATAGTCCACCTGGCTGAGTTGGGGCAGGTAGAAAAATGACAGCAAACCCTGACTGTTCCACCTGGGTTGTTGTGTGGTTTTACTCAAAACCTCTGCGCGAACTGCCGTGTTGGCACGGCCATGGGTGACCAGAATACGGGTCGGCTGGGCGCCATTCGCCAAAGTGTCAAGCAGATCGCCCAGACCGGCGGGTTCATAACAAAACAGCGACACCAGGCGCTCGCCCTGCCAGGGCACGCCTTGCCGGGCCAGCCAGGCTTGGCGGTCAAATTCGGCTTGTCGTGCCATCAGGTCAGGCTCGCGCAACAGGCCACCGGTGTCTGCCGTAAAGCCCGGGTAGTAAAAATGCTTGGTCAGGCCGCGACCGGGTCCGCTCATGACCGGCGAGGGCAGGCCATGGCAACGCGCCGCATAGGCTTCGGCGCTCAGGTATTCCTGGTTGATCCAGGCGCATGACTGGCCGCTATTGCTGATTTTTTTTGCGTAGGCAACAATGAATTCAGAATCGATGTCGCAGCCAAAGGTTTCGATCAGCACGTCGCCAGGGGTGATGTCGGTCATGTCGATGGGCGCCGTCCAGACGCGGACCTCGACCCCCGGCGCACCCTGCGGCGCCATCCAGGCGAGCGCGGAGATATCGTCCGCCCAGAGTCTTACCGCCTGGCCACGCTCAGTCAAATTGCAGGCCAGGCGCCAGGCCACACCCAGGTCGCCAAAGTTGTCGATGACCCGGCAAAAAATGTCCCAGTGCAGTTGGGGGGCGGGAGAATCTTGATTCATGGCCGAATTGTCCACAATACGCACCTATGCCCGAAAACGTCCCGAACTCCCCCTTGGCAGTCGTCACTGATGCCGCACCCCTGCCGGCCCACCCAGAGCAGTTGCTCAGCGACGTGGCCAGCCTGCCGGCCCTGCCCGGCGTGTATCGCTATTTCGACGCGCAAGGCAATGTGCTCTATGTGGGCAAGGCCATCAACCTGAAAAAACGGGTATCAAGCTATTTCCAGAAGAACCATGGCGGCACCCGCATCGGCCACATGGTCAGCAAGATTGTGCGGCTGGAAACAACCGTGGTGCGCTCCGAGGCCGAGGCGCTGCTGCTGGAAAACAACCTGATCAAGACGCTCAACCCCAGGTACAACATCCTGTTCCGGGACGACAAGAGTTACCCGTATCTCAAAATCACGGCGATTGGCAAGTGCGGCAGCGAGCAGTTTCCGCGGGTGGCGTATTACCGTGGTGCGGTCGAGAAAAAGCACCATTATTTTGGCCCTTACCCGAGTGCCTGGGCGGTCAAGGAAGCCATCCTGCTGATGCAGAAGGTGTTCCGACTGCGCACTTGCGAGGACTCGGTGTTCAGCAACCGCACCCGGCCCTGCCTGTTGTACCAGATCAAGCGTTGCTCGGGACCGTGCGTGGGGCATATTTCGCCCGAGGCTTACGCGCAGGACCTTGCTGATGCTGAGCGTTTTTTGAACGGCGATGCTCGGGAGGTGATGGCTGAACTTGAATCCCGCATGATGGCGCACGCCGACAAACTGGAGTTCGAACAGGCCGCCGAGCTGCGCAACCAGGTGGCGGCGCTTTCCAATGTGCTGCATCAGCAGTCGGTGGACAACGTGTCAGACCGCGACGTGGACATTTTGGCAGTCAAAGTGCAGGGCGGTCGCGCCTGCGTCAACCTGGCGATGGTGCGGGGCGGGCGGCATCTTGGCGATCGGCCCTCTTTTCCGGTGCATGTCGAAGACGCGGCCGAACTCGATGACCCGGACGCAAGCGACGCCGTGGCTGCCGCGCGGAGTGTGGAAATGCAGGTGCTCGACGCCTTCATTGCCCAGCATTACCTCAATGTGCCCGCCCCGCCATCGCTGGTGGTGAGCGTGCCGGTGGACAAGGGCTTGTTGCAGGCGCTGTCGGAGCAAACTGGCGTCAAGATCAGCGCGGTGCACAACCCGCGAGAACAGCGCCGGGTCTGGCTGGAAATGGCGCAAACCAATGCCGCCCTGCAGCTGGCCAGGCTGTTGGCCGAAGAAGGCTCGCAGCAGGCCCGCACCCGGTCGCTGGTGGAGGCGCTCGACCTTGCCGTTGACAAACTGGAAGAACTGCGCATCGAGTGTTTTGACATCTCGCACACGGCCGGTGAATCGACCCAGGCCTCATGCGTGGTGTTTCATCACCACAAGATGCAAAGCGCCGAATACCGCCGTTTCAAGATCAACGACATCACCCCGGGCGACGACTACGCGGCCATGCGCCAAGTGCTGCTGAGGCGCTACGGCAAGCTGGCCGAAACGCTTCAAGAGGCCAAACGTACAGGCGAGTTACCTGCAGGTACCGGCCACCTGCCCGACCTGGTGCTGGTCGATGGCGGCAAGGGCCAGGTGTCGATGGCGCGTGAGGTGTTTGAGCAGCTGGGCCTGGACCTGTCGCTGATCGTGGGCGTGGAAAAGGGCGAGGGCCGGCGCATTGGCCTGGAAGAACTGGTGTTTGCCGATGGCCGCGACAAGGTCTATCTGGGCAAGGACTCTGCGGCGCTGATGCTGGTGGCGCAGATCAGGGACGAGGCGCACCGCTTTGCCATCACCGGCATGCGCGCGGCGCGCGCCAAGGTGCGCATGGACGGCGGCCAGCTTGAAGAAATCCCCGGCATCGGCCCGAAACGGCGCGCGCGCTTGTTGCAGCGCTTTGGTGGCGTGCGCGGCGTGGCGCTGGCGTCCGAGGCCGACATTGCGCAGGTGGAAGGCATCTCTCACGAACTGGCAGCAGATATTTACCGCGCCCTGCATTGACGCGTCAGCTATTTGTGTTGTAACGCATGCCACAATTGATGCATGTTCTGGACCATCCCCACCCTCATGACCTGGGCGCGCATTGTGGCGATCCCGCTGATCTTGGGCGTGTTTTATCTGCCACTGGAACCTGGCACGCGCAACCTGATCGCCACCATCATGTTCGTGGTGTTTGCTGCCACCGACTGGCTCGACGGTTATCTGGCGCGCAAACTCAATCAGGTGTCGGCCTTTGGCGCCTTTCTGGACCCGGTGGCCGACAAATTTCTGGTCTGTGCCTGTGTGCTGGTGCTGGTGCATCTGCGCCGCGCCGATGTCTTTGTGGCGCTGATCATCATCGGCCGTGAAATCGCCATTTCTGCGCTGCGCGAATGGATGGCCCAAATTGGCGCCGCCAAGAGCGTGGCCGTGCACTTGATCGGCAAGCTCAAGACCACGGCGCAAATGGTGGCCATTCCATTCCTGCTGTTCGACGGCCTGTTGTTCGGCTTGATCGATACCCATGTCTGGGGCGTCTGGCTGATCTGGATCGCCGCGATCATGACGGTCTGGTCGATGGTCTATTACCTGCAAAAAGCACTGCCTGAGATCAGGTCGCGCGTGAAGTGACGGTGCCCATCGAGCGGCCCCTGATCCGGGCCATGCCGGCGGTGTTCGTGCTGATCTGGAGCACCGGTTTCATCGTGGCGCGCTATGGCATGCCCCATGCGCCTCCGTTCAAATTCCTGATCATTCGCTATGCTTTTTCCATCTTGTGCTTTCTGCTCTGGATCGCAATGGCGCGGGTCAAGTGGCCAACACGGCGCATGCAGTGGCTGCATCTGGCTGTCACAGGCGTTTTCATGCATGCGTTTTATCTGGGCGGTGTGTGGGCGGCGGTCAAGCTCGGCATGGGTTCGGGCTTGTCATCCCTGATTGTGGGCCTGCAACCCGTGCTTACCGCGCTCTGGCTGGCAGCCACCGGCTATCGCGTCGTGCCGCGTCAATGGCTTGGCCTGGTGCTGGGTTTCATCGGCTTGGTGCTGGTGGTGTCGCGCAAGTTTGGCGTCGGAGGTGAAGCCAATTGGGTCAATCTGTCGCTGGCCGTGGGCGCTTTGCTCAGCATCACCATTGGCACGCTGTACCAGAAACGCTTTGTCACGTCGTGCGATGTGCGCAGCGCCAACACGGTCCAACTGGGCGCCGCCTTGTTGGTGACCTTGCCGCTGGCGGCGCTGGAGTTGGAAGTCATCCGCTGGAACGCTGAGCTGGTCGGCGCCATCGCCTGGTCGGTGCTGGCCCTGACGCTGGGCGGCAGTTCCTTGCTGTACTTGCTGATCCAGAAAGGCGCGGCCGCCTCGGTGACCAGCCTGATGTACCTGGTGCCGCCGGTAACAGCTTTCATCGCCTGGATCCTGTTTGCCGAACCGATCACGCTGACCACGGTGTTGGGCACGCTGCTGACTGCCCTGGGGGTGGCGCTGGTGGTGCGTCAGCCCCGATCGGCCTGATTTTTACCTTTAAGAGGAGACTGATGTGGACAAGAAAAGAATTGCCGTGATCGCCGGGGACGGTATTGGCAAGGAAGTGATGCCCGAGGGCATTCGCGTGCTCGAAGCCGTAGCCGAC
Source organism: Rhodoferax sp. (assembly GCF_028689295.1). GTDB lineage: Bacteria > Pseudomonadota > Gammaproteobacteria > Burkholderiales > Burkholderiaceae_C > Rhodoferax. The sequence continues at coordinate 34,159 of NZ_JAQTWL010000008.1, read as the reverse complement.
AAGTTCAACATCGCTTTGCAGTTTGACCACTTCGATTTTTCCAGCTGGGACTATTTCGAGGCGCATGGCCAGATGCTGCCCGACAACTGGAAAGAGCAGATTGGCAGCCACGATGCCATTTACTTTGGCGCGGTGGGCTGGCCCGAGAAGATTCCGGATCACGTGTCGCTGTGGGGTTCACTGCTGCAGTTTCGCCGTGAGTTTGACCAGTACGTCAACCTGCGCCCGGCGCGGCTGATGCCCGGCATTATCGCTCCGGTGGTGCGGCGCGACGGTAGCGCACGCCAGCCCGGCGAAATCGACATGATGATCGTGCGTGAGAATACCGAAGGCGAATACTCCAGCATCGGTGGGCGCATGTTCGCCGGCACCGGGCGCGAGATCGTGGTGCAGGAAACCGTGATGTCGCGCGTCGGTGTCGATCGAGTGCTGAAATTTGCGTTCGAGTTGGCGCAATCGCGGCCCAAGAAACACCTTACCAGCGCCACCAAGTCGAACGGCATTGCGATCACCATGCCGTATTGGGATGAGCGCGTGATTGAAATGTCGAAGCACTACCCGGACGTGAAAGTGGACAAGTTCCACATCGACATCCTCAGCGCACACTTTGTCCAGCGGCCGGATTTTTTTGACGTGGTGGTGGGCAGCAACCTGTTTGGCGACATCCTGAGTGACCTGGGTCCAGCCTGCACCGGCACCATCGCCATCGCACCCAGTGCCAACCTCAACCCCAAGCGCCAATTTCCGTCGCTGTTCGAACCGGTGCACGGCTCGGCGCCCGACATTGCCGGCAAAGGCATTGCCAACCCGATAGGCCAGATCTGGAGCGGTGCCCTGATGCTCGACTTTTTGGGTTTCAAGGATGCGCATGACGCGGTGCTGAAGTCCATCGAGTCGGTGCTGGCTCCTGGTAGCGATGCGCCACTGACGCCTGATCTGGGCGGCAGCGCCAGCACATACGATTTGGGCAGGGCGATTGCGCGTCAAATCGGGCTTTGAAAAATTTGCCCGGCGTGATCCGGCTTGTTGGGCAATCCCGTCTAGAATCACTTTTCGGCCGGGTGAAAAGTGCCAGCGCACAAGGCATTGCTCCCGCCAAAACGATCAACGAGGCATTTGATTTAAATACAACTCCCGCGAGAGGTAAATTGTGAACAAGACCGAATTAATTGATTTCATTTCCCAGGATGCAGACATTCCAAAAGCAGTTGCTGCACGTGCCCTGGAATCCACCATCGAAGCCGTCAAAATCACGCTGAGCAGAGGTGATTCGGTCTCCCTGGTGGGTTTTGGTACTTTTGCCGTGGGCAAGCGCGCGGCACGCACCGGTCGTAATCCGCGCACTGGCGCGTCGATTAAAATCAAGGCAGCCAAGGTTCCCAAGTTCCGTCCGGGCAAGGCATTGAAGGATGCTTTGAACTGAAACCGTTATCGGTGGGGTGATTAGCTCAGTTGGTAGAGCGGCGCCTTTACACGGCGTAGGTCGGCGGTTCGAGCCCGTCATCACCCACCACACGCAGCAAGGCGAACACCGTGTTCGCCTTTTTTGTTGCCACACAGGAGAGTTAGCGCATGTTCGATATTTTCCGGAAGCACACCAAGATCATGATGATGGTGATGTTCCTGCTGATCATCCCGTCTTTTGTACTGTTTGGGATCGATGGTTACAACCGTATGAGCGAGCCTGACGAGGCTGTGGCGCGCGTCGGCGGCAACGACATCACCAAAACCCAGTGGGATTCGGCCCACAGGATAGAAGCAGACCGCGTTCGCGCCTCCATGCCCAATGTCGATGCCAAATTGCTTGACTCCCCTGAGGCGCGTTATGCCACGCTGGAGCGGATGGTGCATGACCGCGTGGTGGCGTTGGCAGCAGACCAGGCCCGACTCTCCACCAGCGATGGCCGGCTGGCCCGGTATCTGCAGGAAGACCCCACCATTGCCTCATTGCGCCAGCCGGACGGCAAGATCAACATGGACCGCTATCGGCAACTCGCAGCCAACCAGGGTTTCACGCCCGAGGGGTTCGAGAAGAATGTCCGTCTTGATCTGGCCCGACAACAGGTCGAATTGGCGGTGCGCGGCTCCGGCTTTGTCTTGCCCGTGGTTGCTGATGTGGCCTTGAACGCCTTTTATGAAAAGCGCGAAGTTCAGGTGGTCAATTTTTCAGCCAAAGACTATGCCGCCAAGGTCACTCCGACCGAAGCTGAACTGGATGCGTTCTATCAAAAGAACCAGGCGCTTTTCCAGGCGCCTGAGCAAGCCCAGGTTGAATACGTCGTGCTCGACCTGGACGCCGTCAAGACGAGCATCCAGATTCCGGAAGCTGATTTGAAGTCTTACTATGAGCAGAATGCCTCACGATTGAGTGGTGTGGAGGAGCGCCGTGCCAGCCACATCCTGATCAATGCGCCCAAGGATGCCGCCGCTGAAGACCGCCAAAAAGCCAGGCTGAAGGCCGAAGAACTGCTGAAAGCCGCGCGCGCCAACCCCGCCGCGTTTGCCGATCTGGCCAGGAAAAATTCGCAGGATCAAGGCTCCGCCGCCAAAGGGGGCGATCTGGACTTTTTTGCACGCGGTGCCATGGTCAAACCGTTTGAAGAAGCTGTCTTTGCCATGCAAAAAGGGGCGATCAGCGACCTGGTCGAGTCTGACTTCGGTTTTCACATCATTTTGCTTACCGACATCAAGCTGCCCAAACAGCGTTCTTTTGACGAAGTGCGACCCAGTCTTGAAGCCGACCTGAAAAATCAACAGGCACAGCGCAAGTATGCCGAAGTGGCGGAGCTCTTTACCAACACGGTCTATGAACAGTCCGACAGCCTGAAACCGGTTGCTGAAAAACTCAAGCTGGAAATCAAGACGGCCGACAAACTCACGCGTCAGCCCATCCCGGTCGCCACGGGCGTGCTTGCCAGCGAGAAGTTTTTGTCCGCTCTTTTTACGCCCGAAGCGATTGCCAACAAGCGCAATACCGAGGCGATTGAAACGGCTGCCAATCAATTGGTGGCGGGCCGTGTCGTGATGCATCAACCGGCACGGACACTGCCGTTGGCTGAAGTTCAGGAACAGGTTCGCGCGCAGGTGATCGCCGCCCGTGCCGCCGAACTTGCGAAAAAGGAGGGGGCTGAAACGATGGCGCTCTGGAAGAAGGATGGTGCGCCCGCCAGCCTGCCCGAAGCGCAGGTGGTCTCACGTGATCAAGCGCTCAATTTGCCGGCCCCGGTACTGACCGCTGCGTTGCGTGCGGATTCAGCCAAGTTGCCTGCCTGGGTGGGTGTCGATCTGGGCGCCCAGGGTTATGCCGTGGTTCGCATCAACCGCATGGTTGTGCGCGATGAAGCGGCGCAGGCAGCAGTGCGCCAAAGCCGGAACCAATATGCACAATGGTGGATTGGCGCTGAATCGCAAGCCTATTACGCGGTGTTGAAAGAGAAACTGAAAGCCGAAATTCTGGTGCCCAGTCCGGATTCCAAGAAGTAACGGATCAGGCCGGACTTGGCCGCCAACTCGGCCGATTTTTGAAGCCGGCTTGACGTTTCATCGGTTATAATTTTTGCCACGGTGGCTGTAGCTCAGTTGGTAGAGTCCAGGATTGTGATTCCTGTTGTCGTGGGTTCGAGCCCCATCAGCCACCCCATTAATATAAGAAAACCGCACTATCGAAATGGTAGTGCGTTTTTTTTGTCCATTTCAATGAAAGTCCCGACTGGGTGCGGCAAGCCGTCCCAGTAAAGGCGTCAAATCCACCAAGCGCTGTGCGATCAGGTTGCCCACCTCGCCTTTGCGTTGCCATGTGCCGTACACGCCCAGCAATTTGGCGTTCATCAATGCCTGGCGTTGCCGCTCGCGCACACTTTTCCAGACGATGACCTGCACACTGCCGTGTTCGTCCTCCAGGGACACAAAAACCACGCCCTTGGCGGTTCCCGGTTGCTGCCGCAGCGTCACGATGCCGCAGGCCCGCACCAGGCGACCATTGGGCAGATCACGCAAGGCTTTCGATGACTGGAAGCGCATGGCGCTCAGGCGCTCCCGCAGCAGCGCCATGGGGTGCCGCCTGAGCGTGAGTCCGAGGGCGGCGTAGTCAAACACAATTTCTTCGCCCTCGGGTGCCTCGGGCAACTCAAGCAGGTCTTCTTCTATGGGCGCATCGCGCAGCAGCAGGGGCGGTGCATGTAAGGCCGCAGCGTCCCAGACCTGTTGCCGGCGGTGCCCGGACAGGCTGGTCAGGGCATCGGCTGCGGCCAGCAGTTTCATTTCAAACTGTGCCAGGTTGGCACGGCGGGACAGGTCTTCTGCGCTGTCAAAAGCTTGTTGCGCACGCGCGGTAACAATGCGCTCGACGGATGTGCGCTTGAGCCCGGAAATCAGACCCAGCCCCAGGCGCACGGCTGGTGCATGGGACAAGTCTTCCAGCGTGGCGTCCAGGTCGCTGAACATCACATCCACCGCCCGCACTTCCACACCATGGCGTTTTGCGTCCTGCACCAGCTGGCTGGGCGAGTAAAAACCCAGCGGCTGGGAATTGAGCATGGCGGCCAGAAAAGCGGCGGGCTCCGTGTGCTTCAGCCAGCAACTGGCATACACCAGCAAGGCAAACGAGGCAGCATGGGACTCCGGGAAGCCGTATTCGCTGAAGCCCTTGATCTGCTCAAAAATCTGCACCGCAAATTCCTTTTGGTAGCCGCGCGCTGTCATGCCGTCGACGATGCGGTCGTAGTATTTCTCCAGCCCGCCCTTGCGTTTCCAGGCCGCCATGGCGCGGCGCAAACCGTCTGCCTCGCCCGGGGTGAAGCCGGCCGCCAGAATGCTGACCTGCATCACCTGTTCCTGAAAAACCGGAACGCCCAGCGTCCTGCCCAAAGCCTGTTCCAGTGCCGCGCTGGGGTAAGCCACCGCCTCCTTGCCCTGGCGGCGGTTCAGGTACGGGTGCACCATGCCACCCTGGATCGGGCCGGGCCGCACCAGCGCCACCTCGATCACCAGGTCGTAAAAGCACCTTGGCTGCAAGCGCGGCAGCATGCTCATTTGCGCGCGCGACTCGATCTGGAAAACGCCCACCGTGTCGGCCCGGCACATCATGGCGTAGGTGTCCGGGTCTTCGGCCGGAATGTCCTGCATCTGGAACTCAAAGCCGCGCCGCAGGCTGACGAGTTCCAGCGCTTTGCGAATCGCCGTCAGCATGCCTAAGCCCAGCACATCGACCTTGAGCAAACCCATGGCGTCCAGGTCGTCCTTGTCCCACTCGATCACCGTGCGGTCTTCCATGGCGGCGGCTTCGATGGGCACCAGGCGCGACAAAGGCCCCCGGGTCAGCACAAAGCCGCCCGGGTGCTGTGATAGATGCCTTGGGAAACCCATCAGTTGGCGTGTCAGGTCCATCAACTGGCGCACCGCCAGGTCGTCCAGTGACAGGCCCAGCTCTTGCAGCCGGTCGGTATGCAACTCCCGGCCATCCCAATGGCGGTGCGATTTGGCCAGCTTTTCCAGCACCTCCAGCGCAAAGCCCAGGGCTTTGCCAACATCCCGGATGGCCGACTTGGGCCGGTACGAAATCACCACTGCCGTCAGGGCGGCGCGCTCGCGACCGTACTTCTGGTACAGGTACTGGATCACTTCTTCACGGCGCTCGTGCTCGAAGTCGATGTCGATGTCGGGCGGCTCATTACGCTCCTTGCTGATGAAGCGCTCAAACAAAACGCTCATGCGCGCAGGGTCCACTTCGGTCACGCCCAGGCAATAACACACGGCACTGTTGGCGGCCGAGCCGCGTCCCTGGCAGAGGATGTGGCGCGAGCGCGCGAAAGAAACAATTTCATACACCGTCAGAAAATAAGGTTCGTAGTGCAGCTCGCAAATCAGCGCCAGTTCATGCTCGATCTGATGCTGTACTTTGGCTGTCATGCCGCCGGGCCAGCGCCGGCCAGCGCCCTGGTAGGTGACCTTGCGCAAATACGACTCTGGTGTTTCGCCGGCCGGCACCACCTCTTGGGGGTACTGGTATTTCAGCTCGTCCAGTGAAAAGTCGCAGCGGGCGACCAGATTGAGCGTCTCGACTATGAGTGTTTCCGGGAAAATATGGGCCAACCGCAACCGGCTGCGCAGGTGCTGTTCCGCGTTGGCTTGCAGGTCCAGCCCGCACGCGGTCAGGGGCTTGCCGACCCGGATGGCCGTCACGACGTCCTGCAGGGGCTTGCGCGAACGCACATGCATGTGCACATCGCCCACGGCCACCAGGGCAATGGCCGTGGTGGCGCTCAGTTGCCTGAGTTTGTAGAGCCAGATTTCGTCGTCCAGGCTGAGCAATTGCGTGACACCCAGCCAGCACCGGCCGGTGAAATGTGTCAACAGCCATTGGCCAAGTGTCAGTAACTGCGCCGGGGTGTTGCAGCGCTCGGGGCAGACGAGCACCAGACAATCGGCCAGCGCAGGCCCGTTGATGTCTTCCAGCCTAAGGCGGTAGCTGCCCTTTTTTTCAGCGCTGCGCCGCAGGCGTGTGATGAACTCGCACAAGTTGCCATAACCGTTGAGGTTGCAGGCCAGCACGACCAGATTGAAAGGTGTTTCACCGCTGACCTGAAATTGTGAACCCACCAGCAGCTTGAGGCCGCAGGCCTTGGCCGCCACATGGGCGCGCACCACACCGGCCATGCTGCATTCGTCGGTGATGGCCAGGGCGGCGTAACCAAGCGCGTGGGCGCGAGTCACCAGTTCCTCGGGCTGACTGGCCCCCTTCAGGAATGAAAAATTGGACAGGCAGCGCAGCTCGGCGTAATCCAGTAACTGGGGTGAAGGGGGCAGGGCGGCCATGGCGCGGTTTCAGGCAAAGATGCCATGCAGATACCAGGACGCCGCTTCGTTGCGGGGCAGGCGTTGCTGAAAAATCCACAGCGCGCCTGCATGCTGGCTCAGGGCCACCCAGTAGTCACGCGCCACCTGGAGGCTCAACTGGCCGCCGTCGGCATCCATGACGCGGTGCCACCAGCCGCCCTCAATCCGCTCCGGTCCCAGCAGCAGTTGCAACGGCCCCTGGTACAGCGGGCAATCGTCCCGCACATCGAGCTTGAGCGGGTCTTTGAGAATCCAGGTCGGTTGTGGCCCCGGCAGCTGGCGCACTTGGGTGGTGGGTTTGTTGGCGTTCAGCGGCTGCCACTGGGCCATCCAGGCCATGCGGGTGTCCTCGACCAGCACGGGCTGCAGCACACGTTTTTTCCCCAGCCGGGCTTCGATGCGCTCCAGTACCAGACCCAGCGCTTCGCCGCTGGCGTGGTTATCAGGCAACAGGGAACGGCTGGTTTCAATGAAAGGGCTGACCTCGGTGGCACTCAGGATCAAGTCACCTGCCGGAGCCAACAGTTGCACCTTGGCCAGGTTCTCACTCAGCAGCCGGCACAGATGGTCGACGTTTTGGGTCGGCTGCGCCGTGCGCACCGTGATGCTGCCACCTTCATCAGAGTCCCGGGCGCGCATGGCGTCGTGACGCCAGTGCAGCGTGAAAGCGGTCACGCCGCACTGACGGGCCGACAACCAGCCGCCCATTTGCAGCAGCAAACGCCGCGCGCCGAACATCAGGGCTGGGGCCGTGTCCACGCGTCCAGGGAATTCCAGTTTGGCCGCAAAAGTCTCTGGCAGCTTCACCCAGGGGTAACCCTCGGGGCGCAGTCCATAGGCCTGGTCAAGCGCCAGCAGCAACTGGCTGTCAAAACGTCGGCTGATGCCGCCGCGGGGCAGTTGGCGCACATCGGCCAGCGTTTGGCAGCCCAGGCGCGCCAGGGTTGCTTGATGGGCGTTGACTGCATCCATGGATTCAATGGGCAAGGGGTTGAGCACCTGGCTTAACGGCGCTGCAAAACCGTCACGGATACCCATTCGCGCGCAAGCCAGGGCCGCCAGGCTGGTCGGTGCCCAGGCCAGTGCCCTGACACCCAGCTCGGCGGCACCGGCTTCCACCAGCTGGTGCAGCGGGTTTTCGCCACCAAACAAGCGCATGCTCTGCCCCACCTCCAGCCAGACCGTATGCTCTTTCTGTGCCACCCGCGGGGTGAACTGAAGCGCCCAAACGGCCACGCCTTGGGGGTCAATGCGCGGCGAGCTGTCGCAGGCGGCGTCGGTCAACAGCGCAGCCCAGTGCATGGACATTGGAGGCCTCCGTTTTGGCAAGCAACTGGCTGGGGCGCATCAGGCGGGGTGTCAACATGCTGGCCAGCGTACCAAGCACAGCGGGCAGCACGATGGGGCCGTCCAGCAAGGCACCCTTGCGCTTCAGAATGTGAACGTGCAGCGTCCAGTCGGGCCAGAGGGTGGTCAAAACCCGCAGCGGGGCGGGTGACGCGTCTAGCTGGGCCGCTTCTGGCCGGAACAGAAAAACCGGACAGTCACAGGCTTGGGCGTGCACCTGCAAGCGGCGCAATTGCTCGGCACGGGCCCGGGGCAGCCAGGCCAGGATGGCACCACCCCGTGGATTGGCCTTGACCAGTTGTTCGGTGCACCAGAGCCGCTCGGCTGACGTGTCGGCAGCAATCCAGACAATGCTTTTCTCGGTGATGCCGAGTTTGACCAGACCCGGCATATGCGGGCGTTTGGGCGGCCCCACCAGCAAAATGTGGCCACCGCCTGCGGCCAGTCCCGCCAGTGCAGGAGCCAGCAAGCGCCATTCACACAGCGAGGGCTGGGGCTGCAGGAGCTCGGTCAGGGCATTGCAGGGCCAGCCTCCGCAGGGCAACTGGGCATCCAGTGCCGCGAAGCCGCTTGACACCACAGACTGGCCGGCCTGCACCGCCTCAGAACCACGCCAGACGGCTTGGGCGAGGCTGACCGGGAGTTGCCCGATGTTAAACGGATGCCCAAACGGGCGTGGCAGCGCATCTCCCGGCGCGGGTGTGGCGTTGACGATCCATTGCAGGGCGGCGGACATGGCGTTTGGGCTGTGTTTGAATACTGTGCAAAAACACAGTATAGCCAAATCACCGATTTGTAGGAACTGCGCCCTCGCCGCGATTGCCCCCGGAGTTCAATAACGCACCCGGCAACCAAATGCCATCGCGACGGGGCACAGTTCCCACAGGGCCAAATGACCGCGCATTAAGCCTGCCTCAGCGGCAATGTCCAGCCATTGCAGGTGCAGCGGGGTTTCTACTCGGTGGCTGGCGCTGCGGGAAACTCCAGCAGCTTGAGATGACCTTTGCCCCGCACCAGCAGGTGCTTGAGGGCCAGACGGTAGGTGTCCAGGTTGAAGGCCAGCGGCTCGGTGCGGCTGTGCAATGCCTCGTGCAGGTCCGCATCCGAGTGCACCGTGGCCAGATGACACCATTGGTCAAACAGGTGGATGTCGGTGCGCCCGGTGTACGCATTATGTTCACGCAAGCCCACTTTGCCGGCAAAAGGCCAGACCTGCAGCTTGTTGCCAGCCAGCGCCATTTGCAGGCGAAGGTGGTGGCGCTCGGGCGCTTCCTCGCCGCAACACACACCCTTGCACTGACCGATCTGATGGGCAAAACAGCGGCCCTTGCCCGACTCCAGCCCAAGCGCCTGCAGGCACAGCCCCTGCGCTTGGGCGAGTTCGCGCAGCTGGCTTTGGGCCTGGCTTTTGGATCGGTAGGGGCCGTACAGCGCGCCAAATTGTTCTGGCGCCAGTTCACTGCCTCGCACCAGCGTCAGCAGCGGCCGGCTGTTGGGGTTGGGATCAAGCCGCCAGGCGCACAGGTCGCCTTCTCGGCGCAACTGGCGGTTGTGCACGGGCTGGCGTGCCTTGACCAGCCGTGCTTCGAGCAGCAGGGCGCCGAGTTCGCCCGCGGTCTCGACCCATTCAATGCGCCTGATTTCCTGCGCCATGCGCATCTCGCGTGCGTTGCGGCTGGCCGCCTGAAAGTGCGACATCACCCGGCTGCGCAGCTTGACGCTTTTGCCGATGTACAGCGGCAGCGCGCTGTCGCCAAAAAAAAGGTAAACCCCGGGCGTGTCGGGAATGTCCGCGACCTTGGTATCGAGCTGCGGTGGCAGCGCCGCGCTGCCCTGCAACAAACTTTGCGCCTGGCCTGCCACATGCTCGACACCCAACTCGGCCTGCGCCAGGCCAAGCCAGCTTTGCATCACCTCGACATCACCCATGGCGCGGTGCCGTGCGCTGCTGGTCAGGCCGTGGCGCTGCATGATGGCATCCAGGCCGTGGCCCTTGAACTGCGGGTACAACAGGCGTGACAGGCGCACCGTGCACAGGGTTTTGACGCGCAGCGCCACGTCCAAACGACTCAATTCGTTGAGCAAAAAGCCGTGATCGAACCGCACGTTGTGGGCCACCAGCACGGCACCGTCCAACATGGCCAGCAATTCAGGGGCGACCTCGGAAAAACGCGGGGCATTGGCTACCATGGTGTTGCTGATGCCGGTGAGTCGCTCAATGAAGCCCGACACAAACACGCCCGGATTCACCAGGCTGCTCCAGCGCGCCACCTCCACCCCGTGCTCCACCCGCACGGCGGCAATTTCAGTGATGCGGTCATGCACCGGGTTGCCACCGGTGGTTTCCAGGTCAAGCAGCACGTAGCAGGGCAGCATCGCGCGAGGCCTCAGCGGCGCTTAAATAATGTCAAACACATGAATGGAATAGCGGCCCTGGCGGCGGTCGGCAAAAAAACGCTTCAGGGTTTCACCCACCGTCCTGAAGGCGATCTCGTCCCAGGGGATTTCATGCTCGGCAAACAGACGTGCCTCAAGGGTTTCAAAACCCGGATCGAACTGGTCGCTGAGCAGCTGGGCGCGGTAAAACAGGTGCACCTGGCCAACCCGCGGGATGTTCACCATCGAGAAAAACTCGCCCATCTCAAACCGCGCGCCAGACTCTTCCAGGGTCTCGCGTGCCGCACCTTCGCTTACGGTCTCATTGAGCTCCATGAAGCCCGCCGGCAGCGTCCACTTGCCCCAGCGCGGCTCGATGTTGCGCTTGCACAGCAGCACCTTGTCGCCCAGGATCGGAATGGTGCCGACCACGTTAAGCGGATTTTCGTAGTGGACGGTCTGGCAGGTCGGGCACACCGCGCGCTGTTTGGTGTCGCCATCGTCCGGCAGCCGATACACCACGGCCGTGCCGCAGCTTTTGCAATGCTTGATCGGGGGGCGGTGCATGAACTTAAATCACCTTCAATTCAATGCTTGTGAGACCGCTGATGCTGCCCTTGAGCGTATCGCCCGGCAGCACAGCGCCCACGCCCGCGGGAGTGCCGGTGTAAATCAGGTCACCGGGCTGCAACTCCCAGGCGGTGGAGAGCTGGGCGATGGTCTCTGCAATGTTCCAGATCAGGTGCCTCAGCGTGCTGCTTTGGCGCTGCGCGTCGTTCACCTGCAGGCTGATGGCGGCGTGCGTGATGTCGCCCGCCGCACTTTTGGTGGTGATGGGGCCAATCGGGGCCGAGTGGTCAAAGCCCTTGCCGATGCACCACGGGCGGCCCAGAGCCTTCATCTCGTTTTGCAGGTCGCGCCGGGTCATGTCCAGGCCCACGGCGTAACCAAAAATATGGCTCTCAGCCTGTTCCAACGCTATGTTTTTGCCGCCGGTGCCAATCGCCACCACCAGTTCAATTTCGTAGTGCAGGTTTTTGGTCAAGCCGGGGTAGGGCAGCGGGGTGACGCTGCCAGGCGCCGCCACCAGCACAGCGTCGGCCGGCTTCATGAAGAAAAATGGCGGCTCACGCCCGCTGTGGCCCATTTCCTGGGCGTGTTCAATGTAATTGCGGCCAACGCAGTAGATGCGGTGCACCGGAAACTGCGCGCTGGTGCCGACCACGGGCACGGTCACGCTGGGTGCGGGGGAAAAGACAGTGTTCATGGCGGCCCTTAAAGATGCATCAAGCCGACTTGGCGACCAATTCGAAGTGTTCCACCACCGGTGGGCTGGCAAAAAATGGCCCCACAATGGCGCGCCACTCGGCAAACGCCGGGGAGCCCCTGAAACCCACCGTGTGGTCTTCCAGCGTGGTCCAGAAAATTTGCAGAACGTAGCGCTGCGGGTTTTCAATGCCGCGGTTCACCTTGAAACCCTCGAATCCTTGTGCATGGGCAATGACGGTTTTCAGGCCGCGTTGCACGGCCTCTTCAAAGGCGGCGTTCTGGCCGGGCTGGATCGAAAAGTCGGCGAGCTCAAGAATCATAAAAATCTCCGGTGGGGGTCGGTTAATTCAGTAACTTGCGAGTCTAGCGTTTTCAATCCCGCCGCCAGGCCGGACCCAATGAAGCATGAGGTATGCTGGGGATATGAACCACACTACTTTTATTCCTGGCAAAGATGCTGCCCTTGAATCCACCATCAGCACCCTGCAAGGCAAGCTGCAAGCCCTGGGTTTTCACATTGAAGAACGCAGCTGGCTCAACCCGGTTGACGGCATCTGGTCGGTCCACATCCGCGACCGCGACTGCACGCTGCTGTTCGCCAACGGCAAGGGCGCCAGCCGCCTGGCCTGCCTGGCCAGCGCCCTGGGCGAGTTTGTTGAGCGCCTGTCAACCCATTATTTCTGGACCCATTTTTACCTCGGCCCCGATGTCACCGGGCGTGACCATGTGCATTTCCCGCAGGAGCGCTGGTTTGATGTGCCTGAAGATGAGTCCTGGCCTGCCGAATTGCTCACGCCCGAATTACACGCGCTGTACAACCCGCAAAGCAACATCGACGCCAGCAGCCTGGTCGATTTCAACTCGGGCGCATCCGAGCGCGGCGTCTGCGCCCTGCCTTACGTGCGCCAGAGCGACGGCAAAACCGTTTATTTCCCGGTCAACCTGATCGGCAACCTGTACGTCAGCAACGGCATGTCGGCCGGCAACACCCAGATGGAAGCGCGCACCCAGGCGCTGTCCGAGATTTTTGAGCGCGCCATCAAGGCCCGCATCATCAGCCAGGGCCTGTGCCTGCCCGACGTGCCCGAGGCCGTGATTGCCCGCTACCCGCGCATTGCGCGTGGCATTGATGCGATGCGCGAAGCCGGTTTTGGTATTTTGGTCAAGGACGCTTCGCTGGGCGGCCAGTACCCGGTAATGAACGTCACGCTGCTGAACCCGCTCGACCAGGGCTGCTTTGCCAGTTTTGGCGCGCACCCGCGTTTTGAAGTGGCGCTGGAGCGCGCGCTCACCGAGCTGCTGCAGGGCCGGGCGCTCGATGCGCTCTCAAACTTTCCGGCCCCCGGCTTTGACCTGGAAGAAGCCGCCAGTTCCACCAACATCGAGATCCATTTTGTCGATTCCAGCGGCGTTATCCACTGGAAATTTCTGGGCGATGTGCCTGACTATGAATTTGTCGACTGGAATTTCAGCAGCACCACGGCCGAGGACTACGCCTGGAGCCTGGCGCGCCTGCACCACGACGGCCACGAGGTTTACCTGGCCGACTTCGAGCAACTCGGCGTTTACGCCTGCCGCATTATGGTGCCGGGCCTGTCCGAGATCTATCCCATCGACGACCTGGAATTCGAGAACAACAGCATCGCCAACCAGTTCCGCGAAGCTGTGCTGAACCTGCCCGACCTTGACGACGAGGAATGCGCCGACCTGCTGGAAACATTGAACGAATCCAACCTGGCCGACCACCGCCCGGTGGCGGGCCTGATTGGCCTGGCCGCCGATGCCGGCTCGTTTTGGAGCGACCTGCGCCTGGGCGAACTCAAAACCCTGCTGGCGCTGGCCGTGGGCGACGAGGCCGCCACGCTGGAAGGCTGCGAATGGATTTTGAACTTCGACCAGGTCAACCCGCAGCGCAAACGGGTGTACGCCTGCATCCAGAACCTGATCAACCTGGCCGACATCGGGGACAGTGGCCCTTACCTGGACACCCTGGCGCTGCTCTATGGCGCCGGGCCGCTGGCGCAAGCCCACGCGCTCATCATGCAGGAAGACCGTTTCATGGGCCTGGGCGCCCCCGGCTTGGCCCTGGATGGCTGCGAGATGCACCACAAGCTGCTGGCCGCCTACGACAAGATCCACGCAGCGGTTTGATGATGTCGTTGTCGGAACTGCGCTCAGTGGGAGCGGCGCCCTGTGGGAGCGGCGCCCGCGCCGCGATTGCCCCCAACAACCTTCGGCCTGAGGGCGGGCCTCCTACAGATGAGCACCTGGCTCACACCTGACTGGCCGGCGCCAGCTGGCGTCCACGCTATTTGTACCACTCGCATGGGCGGGGTGTCCCTTGCCCCCTATGACAGCCTGAATCTGGGTGACCATGTGGGCGATGACCCTGCCCACGTGGCCGCCAACCGGGCAATTTTTGAGCATGCCATCGGCGCGCACCCGGTTTTTTTGAACCAGGTTCACGGCACCCAGGTCGTGACACTGGATGCCTCTACCCCGGACCGTACCATGGCTGACGCCTGCCTGACCGACCAGCCGGGCCTGGCCTGCACGGTGATGGTGGCCGACTGCCTGCCGGTGCTGTTCACCAACACGCGAGGCCAGGCTGTGGCCGCCGCTCATGCCGGCTGGCGTGGCCTGGCGGGGCAGGGCGGCGTGGGGATTCTCGAAGCCACCCATCAGCGCTTTTTTGACTTGGCGCAGGGCGATCAAGCCCGGCAAGCTGCTGAAACCATGGTTTGGCTAGGGCCGTGCATTGGCCCGCAGGCATTTGAGGTGGGTGATGAGGTGCGCGCGGCTTTCACCGCAAGCGATCCACGAGCGGGTGATTTTTTCAAACCCTTGCTCCAGGGGAAATGGCTGGCTGACCTGGCCGGTCTGGCGCGTCTGCGGCTGCGCGCCATGGGTATCAGCCAGATTTACGGCAATGACAGCAGCCCAGCCTGGTGCACCATGGGCAATGCCTCACGCTTCTTTTCTTACCGGCGTGACCGCGTCACCGGCCGCATTGCTGTCTGCATCTGGCGTGAGGGCTGAGGCCTTCTGTGCATACTGTAGTTCGGCGCTTTCCTTTGCCTTGATGGCACGCCTGCGGGCCGATGTTCCCATCACATACAACACCACCCCCAGCGGCAGCAGACCGTACAGGACAAAAGTGATGATGCCGCCCAGCAGCGTGCCAGTGCTGTGGGTGACTTCGGCCACAGCCATGAGAATGGCCACATAAAGCCAGGCTATTGCAACGATGTACATGAAGGCGAAG
Organism: Rhodoferax sp.; assembly: GCF_028689295.1. GTDB lineage: Bacteria > Pseudomonadota > Gammaproteobacteria > Burkholderiales > Burkholderiaceae_C > Rhodoferax. The sequence goes on along the minus strand of NZ_JAQTWL010000008.1, from coordinate 19,068 downwards.
TAATTTTTGAAGACAATTGGAAGATGTCAGGTTTTCGAAGGGCTTGGCCAACGATACTAGCGGATTCGACAATTGACCAACTCAGATAGGGATACGCATGAAGGAAGACGTTCAGGAACTTTGGCTCCAATCAGCCAAAAACTTTCAACAAACCATGGCCGAGAGCATGACCAAGGCTTTTGAGTCGTTTCAGAACATGGATTTGGGCGAAGCCAGTGCCAAGATGATGACCCCCGTTGTCAAGCACCCCAAAATCAAGTTTTCGCCGGAAAAACTTCAGGCGCTGCAACACCAGTACATGAGAGAAGCCGGCGATTTATGGGCCGACAGCGTTCAGGGCAAACTGACCGTCACTGACCGACGCTTTGCCGACGCCGCCTGGGCAGAAAATCCGATGGCCATTTTCACCGCCGCCTCCTACCTGCTCAATGCCAAAACCCTGACTCAATTGGCCGATGCGGTAGAGACCGATGCTAAAACCCGCGCCCGCATTCACTTTGCCGTGGAGCAGATCAACGCGGCCACCGCCCCCAGCAACTTCATGGCCCTGAACGCCGAGGCGCAACAAAAAGCCATTGAAAGCCAGGGCCAAAGCATCGCCAAAGGCATTCAAAACCTGCTGCACGACATCCAGCAGGGCCATGTGTCGATGACCGACGAGAGCATTTTTGAAGTCGGCAAGAACGTTGCCACCACCGAAGGTGCTGTGGTGTTCGAGAACGAGTTGATTCAACTCATCGAATACAAGCCCCTGACCGACAAAGTCTATGAAAAGCCATTTTTGCTGGTGCCTCCCAGCATCAACAAGTTTTATATCCTTGATTTGCAACCCGAGAACTCGCTGATCCGCTATGCCGTGGCGCAGGGCCACCGCACGTTTGTGGTGAGCTGGCGCAACCCCGATGCCTCTTTGGCCAAGGCCACGTGGGACGACTACATCGAAAATGCGGTCATCAAGGCCATTAAGGTCACACAGGACATCACGGGTGCCAAAAGCATCAATGCACTGGGCTTCTGCGTGGGTGGCACCATGCTCGGCTGTGGCCTGGCGGTGCTGGCAGCACGTGGCGAAAAGCCGGTGGCCAGTGCCACCTTCCTGACCTCCATGCTCGACTTTGCCGACACCGGTGTGCTCGACGTGTTCATCGACGAAGGATTTGTCAAATACCGCGAGCAGGAAATGGGTAAGGGCGGCCTGATGAAGGGAAAGGATTTGGCCAGCACCTTCAGCTTTTTGCGTCCCAACGAACTGGTCTGGAACTACGTGGTGGGCAACTACCTCAAGGGTGAAAGCCCGCCTCCCTTCGACCTGCTTTACTGGAACAGCGATTCCACCAATCTGCCGGGCCCGTTTTACGCCTGGTACCTGCGCAACACCTACCTTGAAAACAATCTCACCAAGCCGGGCGTGGCCACGGTCTGCGGTGAAAAGATCGACCTGAACCTGGTTGACCTGCCGGTTTACATCTACGGCTCGCGCGAAGACCACATCGTGCCGATCGGAGGTGCCTATGCCTCTACCCAATACCTGCCAGGAAAAAAACGCTTTGTCATGGGGGCCTCCGGCCACATTGCCGGTGTCATCAACCCGCCAGCCAAAGGCAAGCGCAGTCACTGGATCCGTGAAGACGGCAAGCTGCCCAAGACGGCTGACGAATGGCTGACGGGCGCCACCGAACACAAGGGCAGTTGGTGGACCGACTGGTCCAACTGGCTGGCTGCCCAGGCCGGCAAAGAGATTACCGCGCCCAAGACTTATGGCAAGGGCAAGTACAAGGCCATCGAGCCCGCGCCCGGCCGCTACGTGCAAGCCAAGGCCTGATTCTTTTCTTTTTTAACCTATTCATAGAGGAAAACCCATGGAAGATATCGTCATCGTCGCAGCAGCCCGTACCGCCGTTGGTAAATTTGGTGGTTCGCTGGCCAAAGTTGCGGCCCCCGATCTGGGCGCCATCGTCATCAAGGCCCTGCTTGAGCAAACCGGTGTCAAAGCCGACCAGATTGGTGAAGTCATCATGGGCCAGGTGCTGGCCGCAGGTGCAGGCCAGAACCCGGCTCGCCAGACCTTGATCAAGGCCGGTATTGCCCAGGAAACCCCGGCCCTTACCATCAACGCCGTCTGCGGCTCCGGCCTGAAGGCCGTCATGCTGGCCGCCCAATCCATCGCCTTTGGCGACAGCGAGATCGTCATCGCCGGTGGCCAGGAAAACATGAGCGCTTCGCCCCACGTTTTGATGGGCAGCCGTGACGGCCAGCGCATGGGCGACTGGAAAATGGTTGACACCATGATCAACGACGGCCTGTGGGACGTCTACAACAAATACCACATGGGCATCACCGCCGAAAACGTCGCCAAAGCGCAAGGCGTGACCCGCGAAATGCAGGACACCCTGGCCTTGGCCAGCCAGCAAAAAGCCGCAGCTGCCCAGGCCGCCGGCAAATTCAAGGACGAGATCGTCCCCGTCGTCATCCCTCAGAAAAAGGGCGACCCGCTGGTGTTTGACGCCGACGAATTCATCAACAAGAAAACCAATGCCGAAAGCCTGGCAGGTCTGCGCCCGGCCTTTGACAAAGCCGGCAGCGTGACCGCTGGCAATGCCTCCGGCATCAACGACGGCGCTGCCGCCGTCATGGTCATGAAAGCCAGCAAAGCGGCTGCCCTGGGCCTCAAGCCCATGGCCACCATCAAGAGCTTCGGCACCACCGGCCTGGACCCCGCCATCATGGGCATGGGCCCGGTCTCGGCATCGCGCAAGGCGCTGGCCCGTGCCGGCTGGAGCGTGGCCGACATCGACCTGTTCGAACTGAACGAGGCTTTTGCCGCCCAGGCCTGCGCTGTCAACCAGGAACTTGCTGTGGACACCGCGAAGGTCAACGTCAATGGCGGCGCCATTGCCCTGGGTCACCCGATTGGCGCGTCCGGCTGCCGGATCTTGGTCACTCTGCTGCACGAAATGCAGCGCCGTGATGCCAAGAAGGGGTTGGCTGCGCTGTGTATTGGCGGCGGCATGGGGGTTTCCCTCTGCCTGGAACGCTAATTGTTTGATCTAATTCAGCCAGGTTGTCAATTTCACAAAGAGGAGTAGTTTCATGAATCAAAAAGTAGCCTACGTCACCGGCGGCATGGGTGGTATCGGTACCGCCATCTGCCAGCGACTGAGCAAAGAAGGTTTCACGGTCATTGCCGGTTGCGGCCCTACCCGCGACTACGGCAAGTGGCTGGCCGAGCAGGCTGCGCTGGGTTTCACTTTCTATGCGTCCGCCGGCAATGTGGGTGACTGGGATTCCACCGTGGAAGCATTTTCCAAAGCCAAGGCCGAGCATGGCAACATCGACGTGCTGATCAACAACGCCGGCATTACCCGTGACCGCATGTTCGTCAAAATGTCGCGTGAAGACTGGGACGCAGTGATCGAAACCAACCTTAACTCCATGTTCAACGTGACCAAACAAGTGGTCGGCGACATGGTTGAAAAAGGCTGGGGCCGCATCATCAACATCTCCAGTGTGAACGGCGTCAAGGGCCAGGCGGGTCAAACCAACTATTCGGCTGCCAAGGCAGGCATGCACGGTTTCAGCATGGCCCTGGCGCAAGAACTGGCGACCAAAGGCGTGACGGTCAACACCGTGAGCCCGGGCTACATCGGCACCGACATGGTCAAGGCGATCCGCCAGGAAGTGCTCGACAAGATCATTGCCACAGTGCCGGTCAAGCGCCTGGGCGAGCCCTCTGAGATCGCTTCCATCATCGCCTGGCTGGCGTCTGACGAAGGCGGCTACGCTACCGGCGCCGAGTTCTCGGTCAATGGCGGCTTGCACATGGGCTGAGGCAGGTGGGTTGTAACACCGGGCTGCGGTATTTTTCGGCTGGTTTCAGGCCCACGCAGGCTTGCGAGGGCTGAATATTGTCCCGTACACTAAAGCCTATGACGCGCTACAACACCCCTTTTGAAATCCACGTGCATGGCCAGGTGAGCCTGCGTGGTGATGTGACGTTTGAGCATCTGCAAGATGCGCTCAAGCCGCTCTGGAAATACGCCGGTGGCCGTTCCCTGGCCGATGTGGCGGGCAGTTTTTACGAGGACGAGCCCGGCATTCAATTCGATGCCAAGGATCATTTGCTGCAAATGTGCTGGACCGTCGAGGGTGATGACGACTTTCGCCAGGTGCTGGACGAAATGTGCATGAACCTCAATGAAGTGGCCCTGACCGGTGCCGCCATCGAGGTGACCTTTTACGACACCGATTTTGAAGACGAGGACGAAGACGCCGATCCTGAGGCCGAGTCGCGTGACGACTTCATCATGCTGTTTGTCGGTCCCGATCCGGCCGCCATCATGCAGGTGCAGCGCGATTTGCTGGTGCAGGACGTGATCAGCCTGATGGAGCGCCATTTTGATGGCGCGGAACTCGGTGGCGTGGTGGCGGCGGTCGATCAGCTGTTCAGCCAGCGCTTTAACGACCTGGTCAATTCACTGCAACTGGGCAAGCCCCCGCGCGGCACCGGTGGCGGCACCAGCGGCATGGGCCATGGAGGACGCAAGCCGCGGCATTTGCATTAGTTTTTGAAGTCATTCTCGGCGAGGGCGCTGCTCCCACAAAATTCAGGAGGCTAGGCCTTTGCGGGAGGTCCGCCCTCGGCCCGATGGTGTTTGAATCAGGTCACGCTGTATTTTCGCAATTCCTGCTTGGCAATCGCATTGCGGTGCACCTCATCGGGCCCATCGGCAAAGCGCAGCGTGCGTGCGCAGGTGTAGGCGTAGGCCAGTGGAAAGTCGTCGCACATGCCGGCACCGCCAAAGGCCTGCATGGCCCAGTCGATCACCTCGCAGGCCATCCTGGGGGCCACCACCTTGATCATGGCGATCTCGTTCTTGGCCAGCTTGTTGCCGCCCACATCCATCATCCAGGCCGCTTTGAGGGTCAGCAGACGCGCCATGTCGATCTTGCAGCGGGCATCGGCAATACGCTCCTGCGTCACCGTTTGCGCAGCCAGCGGCTTGCCGAAGGCAATGCGCTGGCTGCTGCGCCGACACATCAGTTCCAGCGCCCGTTCTGCCAGCCCGATGAGCCGCATGCAGTGGTGAATGCGCCCCGGCCCGAGCCGCCCCTGGGCGATCTCGAAGCCGCGGCCTTCACCCAGCAGGATGTGGTTCGCCGGAACCCGCACGTTCTTGAAGGAAATCTCCATGTGGCCATGGGGCGCGTCGTCGTAGCCCATGACGTTGAGTGGGCGCAGCACCTGCACGCCGGGCGTGTTCGCCGGCACCAGGATCATGCTTTGCTGGGCGTGGCGCTCGGCCAGGGGATCGGTCTTGCCCATCACGATGTAGATTGCGCAGCGCGGGTCGCCGGCGCCGCTGATCCACCACTTGCGGCCATTGATCACATAGTCATCGCCGTCGCGCACCATGCTGGTCTCAATGTTGGTGGCATCGCTGGAGGCGACATCGGGCTCGGTCATGGCAAAAGCCGAGCGGATGGTGCCGTCCAGCAGGGGCTTGAGCCAACGCATTTTGTGTTCTGTTGAACCATAGCGGGCGATGGTCTCCATGTTGCCGGTATCGGGTGCCGAGCAGTTGAAGACTTCACTCGCCCAGGGCACGCGGCCCATGATTTCGGCTAGCGGCGCGTATTCCTGGTTGGTCAGGCCCGCGCCGTCAAAGCCGGCCGCCTGGGCGCTGTCCACCGGCAAAAACAGGTTCCACAGACCCTGTTCACGGGCCTTGAGCTTGAGATTTTCAATGGTTTGCAAGGGCGTCCAGCGCTTGCCCAAAGCGGTGTTGGCTTCAACTTCGGCATGGTGCGCGCCCTCCGCGGGGTAAATGTGGTTGGCCATGAACTGCAGCAGCTTGGCCTGCAGCGCTTTGGTTTTGGGCGAATAGTCAAAGTCCATAGGGTGCTTTCAGGGGAGTCTTCACGGCGAGGGCGCCGCTCCTACAGGGGGCGGCGCAGCATTTGCAGGAGGTCCGCCCTCGGGCCAATTGTTTTGGCTGGGCGGTGTTTTTCATCACAATTGGTCCGTCGATCGTTGGGCGAACTGCCAGGCCAGCTCAGCCAAGGGGCGGGCACCCGCGGCGGCACTGACGGCCTGCGCGCTGGCTGCCGTGCCATCCTCTACCCGTTTGCCGATGCCCTGCAAAATGGCCGCCATGCGAAACAGGTTGTAGGCCAGGTAAAAGTTCCAGTCCTGCGCCAGTCGATCGGGCGTCGTCAGTTGCGTCTGCTCGCAATACTGGCGGATGTAATCGCGCTCGAACGGAATGCCGAGGCGCGCCAGGTCCAGCCCGCCAATGCCGCGGAACGCCCCGGGCGTGATGTGCCAGGCCATGCAGTGGTAGCTGAAGTCCGCCAGCGGATGCCCGAGCGTGGAGAGCTCCCAGTCCAGCACGGCGATGATGCGCGGCTCGGTGGGATGAAACATCAGGTTGTCGAGCCGGTAGTCGCCATGCACGATGCTAACCATGGCAGGGTCACGTGCCATCGCCGGAATGTGATCGGGCAGCCACGCCATGAGGCGGTCCATCTGCGCAATGGGCTGCGTGATGGAGGCCACATACTGCCGGCTCCAGCGGCCAATCTGGCGCTCGAAGTAATTGCCGGGTTTGCCGAAGCTTGCCAAGCCGCGTTGCGCGTAGTCCACGCGGTGCAGCGCCGCCAGCACGCGGTTCATTTCGCAGTATATTGCCGCACGTTCTACTGGTGCCATGCCGGGCAGGGATTGGTCCCAAAAGATGCGCCCTTCCATGAACGCCATGATGTAGAAAGCGCGGCCGATGACCGATTCGTCTTCACACAGGCACAACATCCGCGGCACCGGGACTTCAGTGCCTGCCAAACCCGACATCACGGCAAACTCGCGCTCGATGGCGTGCGCCGAAGGCAGCAGCCTGGCCGCAGGCCCTGGCTTGCTGCGCATGACATAGCTTTGTGACGGCGTGATGAGCTTGAAGGTGGGGTTGGACTGACCGCCCTCGAAGGCTTCGAGCGTCAACGGACCCGCGAAGCCGGGTAAATGGGCTAGCAGCCAGGCCGTCAGCGCGGCGGTATCGAAGGGCGGGGTGTAAATCACGTCGGACATTGTCATTGTGAACAAGGTGAAACCATCCAGAGAAAGCTTGTCAGGGGCTGGATGCTGCGATGCGCATCAAGGCTTCGCGGTCGCGCACCACCAAGCCACCGGGTTCGATGCGAATGGCTTCCTCGCGCTCCATGGTTTTGAGTTCCTGGTTCACGCGCTGGCGCGAAGCGCCCAGCAGTTGGGCCAGCTCCTCCTGCGCCAGCTGCAAGCCGATGCGCATTTCTGCGCCATTGCTCAGCGAGGGCACACCGTAGCTGCGCACCAGGTGCAGCAACTGTTTGGCCAGACGTGCCCGCAAGGGCAGGGTGTTGAGGTCTTCCACCAGACCATACAGTTGGCGGATGCGTCGGGCATGCAGACGCAACAAGGCTTCGTAAAGTTCGGCATGTTGCGACAGGATTTTGTTGAAATCGGCGCGTGCCACGCACAGCAGGGTGCTGTCGCCGTGGGCATAGACATCGTGGGTGCGGCGGTCGCCGTCGAACATCGCCACATCGCCAAACCAGATGCCAGGCTCGACATAGGTCAGCGTGATTTGTCTGCCTGAAATAGTGGTTGAACTGACGCGCACCGCCCCTTTGGCGCAAGCGATCCACTCTTGGGCCAGCTCGCCGCGGGCAGTGATCAGCTCGCCATCCTGGTAGCGTCGAACGTAGGCACATCGGAAAATATCGTGTCGAAGAGAGGGTGAAAGGCCAGAAAACCAGCGCCCGGTGTTGATGGCTGAGCGCTCTTCGATGGTAAGGATGGGTTCGTTCATGGGCTGTCGTATGGGTGACTTGAAGCGGCTCAGGAGTCACCTCGGCGACTCATCAGGCGTTTGAAACTAGCGCCGAACCTGCAAGGCCCCGGGGTTGACGATGTTGGTGGGGCGGCCCTTGATGAAGTTGATGACGTTGTCAAAGGCCGCGCTGAAATACATCTCGTAGCTGTCCAGTTCCACATAACCGATGTGCGGCGTGCAAATGCAGTTCTCCAGACGTAGCAGGGCGTGGCCTTGCAGAATCGGCTCGCTTTCATACACGTCAACCGCACCCAGGCCCGGGCGACCCCGGTTGAGCGCGCTGATGAGCGCATCGTGCTCGATCAGCTCGGCCCGGGAAGTGTTGACCAGCAAGGCGCTTGGCCTCATGCGCGACAGGTCTTCCAGGCGCACGATGCCTTGTGTTTCTTCGTTCAGGCGAAGATGCAGCGACAGCACGTCTGATTGCTCAAAAAATTCTTCGCAGCTCAATGCCGCCTCATAACCCTGCTGCACCGCCAGTTCCCGGCTGGCCTCGCGGCCCCACACCAACACGCGCATGCCAAAAGCCTTGCCGTAGCCGGCCACCAGTTGGCCGACGCGGCCATAGCCCCAAATGCCCAGGGTTCGGCCTTTCAGGATGGTGCCAAGGCAGAAGTTGGCCGGCATGGCGCTGGACTTCAGTCCGGACTGTTGCCAGGCGCCGTGCTTGAGGTTGCCGATGTACTGGGGCAGCCGTCGCGTTGCGGCCATGATCAGCGCCCAGGTCAACTCTGCCGGTGCCACTGGCGAGCCGGTGCCCTCGGCCACTGCAATGCCGCGCTCGGTGCAGGCGGTGACATCAAGGTGGCTGCCAACACGCCCGGTTTGGGCAATCAGCTTGAGTTTGGGCAGTTTCTCGATCAATGCGCGGGGCATATGGGTGCGCTCGCGGTTGAGCACGATCACATCGGCGTCTTTGAGTCGCACTGACAGTTGTCCCAGGCCCTTGACGGTGTTGGTATAGACCTTGGCTTGGTAAGACTCCAGCTTGGCCGAACAGGCCAGCTTGCGCACCGCGTCTTGGTAATCATCCAATATCACAATATTCATGCCATGGATTGTGCCTTGGCGTGTGGCACTGGCGCGAAAAGTCGTCCAAAAATAGGGACGAGGCGAACGATTCAGTGGGTGTGTTCGAACGCCGCCAAGCGATCCAGTTCAGCGCAGACATCGGCCATGCGCCCGGAAATCACCAGTCTTCCTGCATGGGCGGAGGTTTGGCCGGCCTCCACCACACGCAGCACGCGCAAGGGACGCAATGCGCCTGCACTGCCTCGGGTGCAGGCTCTGAGGTTGGGCGACTTGAAGTGAACCACGTTCGGGAAATGGAGGGGTGGGGAGTGCGCAATGATCATGGTGTGTGGCTCTGGCTGGGTGGATGGGCAAGAAAAATCAGGAACCGGGTCGGTTTACATCAGCATGGTGTTGCGGATCAGGCCGACCGCCAGGCCCTCGATTTCAAAGGCTTCGCCGGGCTCCACCACAATGGTCTGGTAGTCCGGGTTCTCGGGGTGAAGCTCGATCAGGTTGTCGTGGCGCATGAAGCGCTTGACGGTGACCTCGTCGCCGAGCCGGGCCACCACGATCTGGCCATTTTTCGCTTCACGGGTGCTTTGCACCGCCAGCAGGTCGCCGTCCATGATGCCGGCATCGCGCATCGACATACCGCGCACCTTGAGCAGGTAGTCGGGCTTGCGCTGAAACAGGCTGTCTTCCACGTAATAGGTTTTGTCGATGTGTTCTTGCGCCAAAATGGGGGAGCCTGCGGCGACGCGCCCGATCAGCGGCAATGCCAACTGGGCAAAATCTGCCACCGACTGCGCCAGTGTTTTGCTGCGAGAGGCGTTGATGGCTTGCAAGGTGTCGCTTTTCAGGCGAATGCCGCGCGAGGTGCCGCTGACCAGTTCAATCGCGCCTTTGCGTGCCAGCGCCTGCAAATGCTCTTCGGCGGCGTTGGCCGATTTGAAGCCGAGTTCGGTGGCAATTTCTGCGCGCGTGGGCGGTGCCCCGGTGCGGGCCACGGCGCGCTGGATAAGATCGAGGATCTGTTGCTGGCGATCAGTCAGTTTGGGTCTGATGAGCATGACGACTCCTGGGGTGATGTTGAAACAAAATACTGGTTTCTTATCCAGTAACTGTATTTTTAACCAGTTTACGAAAGACTGCAAGTGGTGAATCAAAAAAAACCAAAAAATATTGTGGTGCTCGGCACCGGCGGCACCATTGCCGGCACGGCGGCCAGGGCGTCTGACAACCTTGGTTACAGCGCTGCCCAGGTGGGGGTAGCCGACTTGCTGGCTGGCGTGCCGGGCATGTCGGAGGTGCTTGAAGGCCATGCCCTGGTCTGCGAGCAGGTGGCGCAAATCGACAGCAAGGACATGAGTTTTGCCATCTGGTCGGCGCTGGCGCTGCGCGTGCAGCAGCACCTGGCGCAAGACGATGTTGCCGGTGTGGTGATCACGCACGGCACCGACACGCTCGAGGAAACCGCTTTTTTGCTGCATGCCGTGCTGCCTGCCGCACTACAGTTGCACAAGCCCGTGGTGCTGACCTGCGCCATGCGGCCAGCTTCAGCCCTCAGCCCCGACGGCCCGCAGAATTTGCTCGATGCGGTCGCGCTGGCGCGCGCCGACGGTGCCTGCGGTGTGATGGCGGTGTGCGCCGGCGTGGTGCATGCCGCGCTGGCGGTGCAGAAAGTGCATGTTTACCGCCCCGATGCCTTCAGTTCTGGCGACGCCGGGCCGCTGGGTTATATCGAAGAAGGGCGTTTGCGCCTGGTCAATAACTGGCCACTCGCGCTGACGCATCAGGCGCCTGGGGCGCTTGAAAGAATTACGCAAGTCAAAACATGGCCCCGGGTCGAGATTGTCATGAACTACGCTGGTGGCAGCGCCGCCGTGGTGGAGGCCCTGCTGCAGCCCGTGCCATCGGCACCACCGCTGCAAGGGTTGATCGTGGCGGGCACTGGCAATGGCACGCTGCACTTCGAGCTGGCCGCCGCATTGCAGCGGGCCGGGCAGGCCGGGGTGCGGGTGCTGCGCGCTTCGCGTTGTGGTGAGGGGCGTGTGTTGCCGGTGGCCGGCCACGCTTTTGCCGACAGCAACGGGCTGTCCCCCGTCAAGGCACGCGTGGCCTTGATGCTGGCACTGATGATTGAGGGTCAGACCACTCGCGCAGCGATGTGTTCTGACCCCAACTGATTAGGGCTAGCTTTCCAGCGCCGCAAAGGCGCGCTCGGTGATGTCTTCGACACTGCCGGTGCCGTTGATGGCGCGGTACTTGGGCGCAGCGGCGGGTTCTGCCCTGGCCCATTCCGAGTAGTATTCCACCAGAGGGCGGGTCTGGGCGTTGTAAACAGTCAACCGTTTCTTGACGGTTTCTTCCTGGTCGTCAGCGCGCTGCACCAGTGGCTCGCCCGTCACGTCATCGACCCCGGTAACTTTGGGCGGGTTGAATTTGACGTGGTAGGTGCGCCCGGAGGCCGGGTGCGAGCGGCGGCCGCCCATGCGTTCGATGATGGCCTCAAAAGGCACGTCAATTTCAAGGATGTAGTCCAGCTTGACGCCCGCAGCCTTCATGGCATCAGCTTGCGGGATGGTGCGCGGAAAGCCGTCGAACAAAAAACCGTTGCTGCAATCAGGCTGAGTAATGCGCTCCTTGACCAGGTCGATGATCAGGTCGTCGCTAACCAAGCCGCCCGCATCCATCACCCTTTTGGCTTGTTTGCCCAGCGCTGTGCCGGCCTTAACTGCGGCGCGCAGCATGTCGCCGGTGGAAATTTGCGGAATGCCATATTTTTGGCAAATAAACGTGGCCTGTGTGCCTTTACCAGCGCCGGGTGCGCCCAACAAAATGAGTTTCATGCTTGTTCTCGGGTACTTATTGTGTGAAATCGGAGCAGTCAGGTATGAGAATAGCACGCGATAGCCGGGTAATGGCTTACACGATGTTCCTGCCAAAACGCATCAGATTGCCAGCAAGCGCCGCACCCGTTCCAGGTCTTCGGCGGTGTCCACGCCAGGGCCGGGCGCATGCTGGGTGATGTGCACGGCTATACGATGCCCGTGCCACAAGGCGCGTAATTGCTCAAGCGATTCAACGCGCTCCAGCGGCGCTTGTGCCAGCTTGGGAAACAGGCGCAAAAAGCTGACCCGATAGGCGTAAATGCCGATATGTCGCAAGGGCGCCGGGCTGGGCAACTGGTCGGGCGTATCGCGCGGGAAGGCAATGGGCGCGCGGCTGAAATACAGCGCCATGTGCTGCGCGTCGAGCACCACCTTGACCACATTGGGGTTGTGAAAATCCGCCACATCATCGATCGCATGGGCTGCCGTGCTCATGGCAGCTTGCGGCCGCCGCGCCAGCAAGTGGGCGACGTCGGTGATGAGTTGCGGGTCGATCAGCGGCTCGTCGCCCTGCACATTGACCACGATGGCGTCATCGGGCAGGGCCAGCAGATCACAGGCCTCGGCCAGCCGGTCGCTACCCGAGGGGTGGTCGGCACGGGTCAGCACGGCAGTGATGCCGTAGGCCTGGCAAGCGGTCACGATCCCGGGGCTGTCGCCGGCCACCGCCACGCTTTGCGCGCCCGATCGCAGCGCCTGTTGCGCCACCCGCACCACCATCGGCACACCGGCAAGGTCCGCGAGCGGCTTGTTGGGCAGACGGGTGGAAGCCAGCCGCGCCGGAATCAGGACGGTGAAAGTCAAGGCTTGCGCCCTTCCTCAACCTCGGCGTCGGTCAAGACTCTGGCCTCGTTTTCGAGCAACACCGCAATGCCGTCGCGCACCGGGTAGGCCAGGCGGGCGCTGAGCGAAACCAGTTCCTGGGTGTCGTGCCTGTAAGTGAGCGGCCCCTTGGTGACGGGGCAAACCAGTAATTCAAGTAGTCGTGTGTCCATGCGTCAATGATAGCGTTCTGGCGGCAGCGTTCCACCGGCTCATGGTTTTAAAAGTGGCTCGAGCCGCATCGCCAGAGCCTGCCAGAAAGCGGGGTCGGGGGTGAAGTCGAGTGGCACGGCCAGCGCATCAGGTTCCCTGCCCCACAATTTGACCGCATCTTTTTCAGTGCACAGCACGGTGCAGGCGCCGTCGGCGTTGCCGGCCCAGCGACTGAAATCAGCGTGATCAGGCATCGCTATCGTTTTGGCCAGTGGCAGGCCCTGGGCGCGCAACATGGCAAAAAAGGCCTCTGGTCTGGCAATGGCCGCCACCGCCAGCAGTGGTTTTCCGGTCACCAGATCGGCCAGCGCCACCCGGCTGCCGTCAGCGCGCAGCGCATGGTTTGCCAAACTGCGACTGGCGCGATAACCGCCGGCAAAAGCGGGTTGCTGGCCAGTGTGCAGCATCATGTCGAGCGCGCGCGGCCAGGGTTCCCGTAACGGGCCGGCGGGCAGCAAAAAGCCGTTGCCCACGCCCCGGTCGTCAAAGACCCCAATCTCCAGATCGCGCTGCAGGTGCAGATGTTGCAGGCCATCGTCACACACGATCAGTTGTATGTGCGGGTGTTGGTCCAGCAGGGCACGCCCGGCCTGCGCCCGCCTGGCGGCGACAAACACCGGGGCCGAGGTGCGGCGCTGGATCAGGGCCGGTTCGTCACCCACGTCTTCGATGGCACTGTCAGGAAAAACCTCCAGGCATTCCTGGCTGCGGCGTCCATAGCCGCGTGAGACCACACCCACCTGGATGCCGCGCGCTTGCAGATGCTGCACCAGCGCCATCACCACCGGGGTTTTGCCAGCGCCGCCCGCCACCACATTGCCAACCACGATCACTGGCACCGGCAGGCGCTCGGACGTCAGCCAGCCCGCGCGGTACAGCGCTTTGCGCAGGCGCACCAGCAGCCCGAACAGCAAGGACAGCGGCCACAGCAGCCAGGCCAGCCAACCGCGCCGTTGCCAGGCATCGGTCAGGCTGCGGCCAGGCACGGGTGATGCCTCAGCCATGGCTCAAGGCGTGCGACCGGGGGTGGAGGACACCGAGGCAAAGGTGATTTGCGTCAGGCCGGCGCGGCGCGCGGCTTCCATCACGCTGATGACCGCCTGGTGCCTGGCATTGGCATCGGCATGGATGATGACCACCGACTCGGGGCCGGCTTTGGCGCCGGCCTGCAAAGCGCTGGCCAGGTCGTCCACGCCGCGGCCGTTCACCACCTGCTTGTTGACGCTGTACTGGCCCTCCGCGCTGACCGAGACCAGCACTTCCCTGGCGTAATCGCGCTGCGCATCGACATCGGCCACCGGCAGTTTGAGCTGCATTTCGGTGAACTTGCTGTAGGTGGTGGAAAGCATCAGAAAAATCAGGATGACCAGCAGCACGTCAATGAACGGGATCAGGTTGATCTCGGGCTCTTCCTTGGGGCGCACCCGGAAATTCATCATGTGCCGGCTTACTTGCGCAAGGTGTAAAGATGGCGCGCCAGGCGCTCGGAGGCCAGTTCCAGCGTCAGCAGATATTCATCGACGCGGGCGCGAAAGTAGCGCCAGAAAATCAGCGACGGAATCGCCACGATCAAGCCGAAAGCGGTGTTGTACAGCGCCACCGAAATGCCGTGCGCCAGTTGTGCCGGGTTGCCGCCCATGTTGACGCCAGTCGGTTGCGAGCCAAAGATCTCGATCATGCCGACCACCGTGCCAAACAGGCCCATCAGCGGCGCCACCGACGCAATGGTCGCCAGCGCGCTCAGGTAGCGCTCCAGCCGGTGCGCCACCTGGCGGCCGGTGGCCTCCATGCTGGCGCGCAGCTCTTCTTCGGAGCATTTTGGGCTGGTGTTGAGCGCGCGCAGTCCGGCGGCCAGCACCTCGCCCAGGGCCGAGTTTTGTTCGAGCTTGGCCACCACATCAGCACCGGGCACGCTCAGGCGCGTGACGGTCAGCACTTCGTCGAGCAGCCGGGGTGGCGCCACCTTGAGGGTTTGCAGGTTGATGAAACGCTCGATGATCAGCGCCATGGCCAGCACCGAGCAGGCCACCAAAGGCCAGATCGGCCAGCCTGCGGCTTGTAGGATGGAAAACAAATTGAAACTCCGCTGAAAAATGAAGCTGCTGAATTATGGCGCAGACATCCTTCGGACTGTAGCAGTGGCGCACTTTGTGGGAGCGGCGTTCCTGTGGGAGCGGCGTTCCTGTGGGAGCGGCGTTCTTGTGGGAGCGGCGCCCTCGCCGCGAATGTATTCAAACAGCCTTCGTCGCGGGGGCGCGACTCCCACAAATTTCATCTGCCTCTATGGAAGCGGCGCCCTCGCCGCGAAGGCATTCGGGCAGGCCCAACACTCGCGCACTCTCGAACTGCCTGGGTTCACCACAGACTGGATCGATGAACTCAAGCCGTTTGGCCAGCAGTTGCAACGGTCTGGCGTAGTCCGGCTGGCCTTCGGGCGTGAGGGCTGGGTAGAGACCGTCGTTCAGAATCGGCAGGCCCAGCGCCAGCATATGCACGCGCAACTGGTGGCGCTGGCCGGTGACCGGTTTGAGCTGGTAGCGCGCCAGGTCGCCGCGCACCTCGAGCACATCGATGTGCGTGACGGCGTTGGGTGTGCCCGGCACTTCATGCTGCAGCATGAAGTGGCCCGCTTCGCGGATGCGACTGGTGCGCGTGTGCGGCCAGCTCAGGTCAGACCGCCATGGTGCAATCGCTTCGTAGGTTTTATGCACCTGGTGCCGGCTGAACAGCGCGCAGTAGGCGGCGCGGCTGGCGGGTTGTTTGGAGAACAGCACCAGCCCGGCGGTGTCGCGGTCGATGCGGTGAATCGGCACCAGATCATCCAGGCCGAGCTTGTTCTTGAGCCGCACCAGCAGCGTTTCGCGCAGGTAGCCGCCGGAGGGCACCACCGGCAAAAAATGCGGTTTATCGACGACCAGCAGTTGCGCGTCTTGAAACAGCACCACTTCGTCAAACGGGATGGGGGGTTCGTCGGGCACCTCGCGGTAGTAGTACAGGCGCTGGTGCGCGGCATAGGGCGCACAGGCTGCGCGCTGCGGCAGGACGGGCTCACCCCGTTCGCCGATGACGTCGCCGCGCGCCATGCGATCGAGCCAGGTCTGTGGCGAGACGTTGGGGAAACGCTCTCTCAGAAAGTCCAGCAGCGTCGGCCACGGTCCGGCGGGCAAGCCCACGCAACTCGGGCCGATGCCCTGACGCGTGGGTGGCCTATACGCGCTCAAACACCAGGTCCCACACGCCATGGCCCAGTTTGAGGCCGCGGTTTTCAAACTTGGTCAGCGGCCGGTAAAACGGCTTGGGGGCGTAACCCAGGAGCTCGGGGTGCTGGGTCAGTGCGGTGTTTTTCAGCAAGGGCTCGGCGCTCAGCACTTCGAGCATCTGTTCGGCATAAGGCTGCCAGTCGGTGGCGCAGTGCAGGTAGCCGCCCACTTTCAGGCGCGTCGCCAGTTTGACGATGAGCGGCGGCTGAATCAGGCGGCGCTTGTTGTGCTTCTTTTTGTGCCAGGGATCGGGGAAAAAAATGTGCGCGCCGTCAAGGCTTTGCAGCGGCAGCATGTGGTCGATGACGTCGACCGCGTCATGCGCGCAGATGCGGATGTTGCGCAGGTTCTGCTCGCCAATGCGCTTGAGCAGCGCGCCCACGCCGGGCTCGTGCACCTCGCAGCACAAGAAGTTGGTCTGCGGCAGAGCCGCGGCAATGTGCGCCGTGGCCTCGCCCATGCCAAAACCGATCTCCAGCACGGTGGGTCTGGCGGTGCTGTCATCGGGGTCTGCCGCGTCTGCGAAAGCCGCTGCAAAATCAAGCGCGCCGGCCTGGTAAGGCAGCAAAAAGCGTGGTCCGAGTTCGTCGAACGCCTTGGTCTGGCCGCTGGTGACGCGGCCGGCGCGGCGCACGAAACTCTTGATGGTTTTGGGATAGGCCACATCGGCCAGGGTGTGCGCTCGGGTGCGTGCGGCGCGGGCCTGCCCAGGTGCTTGCGGGGGAGTATTTTGGGTGTCGTTCACGGGGCGCGATTGTAGAGACACTTCCATTGCGCCAGCCAATGGGCCAGGGCGTCAGCGGCAACCTGCTGCGGTGTCAATCCCAGCACCGCAGCGGCCTGGTTCAGCGCGGCCAGCGGCTGGCGCGTGTCCATGGCCCGGGCGCCATTTTGTTTGCTGAGTTTTTCGCCGTTGGCGCCCAGCACCAGCGGCGTGTGCAGGTAGCGCGGCGTGGTCACGCCCAGGGCGCGTTGCAGCAGCATCTGGCGCGCGGTGTTGTCGGCCAGGTCCTCGCCGCGCACCACGTCGGTGATGCCCTGGTCGGCGTCGTCCACCACCACGGCCAATTGGTAGGCAAAGCAGCCGTCGGCACGCTTGAGGATGAAGTCGCCCACCTCGACCGCCACGTCTTGCACCTGCGCCCCCAGACGGCGGTCTTGCCAATGGACGAGGGACTGGTCAGCGGTTCTGAAACGCCAGGCGCGCGCTAATCTGCCCTGCAAGCCAGCGCGACAGGTGCCGGGGTAAATCAGCTCGCCGTGACGCGCCTTGATCTGGCCGCTGCGCTGCAGGGCCAGCTCGATGTCGCGGCGTGAGCAGCCGCAGGGGTAGGCATGGCCGCTGGTGATCAGCCGGCCGAGCGCCTGCTGGTAGTGCGCCGAGCGCCGGGACTGGTACCGCGGCGGCTGGTCGCTGTGCAGGCCGCAGGCAGCCAATTGCTGAAGGATGATCTGGTCCATGCCGGGCAGGCAGCGCGTGCGGTCGACATCCTCGATGCGCACCAGCCACCGGCCATCGTGGGCACGCGCGTCGAGCCAGCTGGCCAGCGCCGCCACCAGCGAGCCCGCATGCAGCGGCCCGGTGGGCGAGGGCGCAAAACGGCCGATGTAATCTGACGTGCTATTCAACGTCATTGCGAGCGAAGCGTGGCAATCCATGCAGTCCTGGATCGCCACGTCGCTGCGCACCTCGCGATGACGAGTCGTAAATTAAACCACCGCCAGCGCCAGTTCCAGCCCTGACACAAACGCGTCTTCCACGCGGTGGCCCAGGCACCAGTCGCCGCAAACGCCCAGCCCCTTTTTGGCATCCCACAGATGGCTTTTGCCCAGTGGTTTGACGGTTTTGGCGTACAGCCAGCGCTGGCTGTCCACGTGGGCGGGCTCGGCGCGGATGCCCGTCACCTCGCTAAAGGCCTTGAGCAGCTTGGCCTCGGCGCGGGGCGCGTCGTCGTGAATGTGTTCCTGCGACCAGGCGGCGCTGGCCTGCACGGTCCAGCGCTCGATCGGTTCGCGCCCGGGCTTGCTCGATTCGCGCGCCAGCCAGGCAATGCGGTGGTGCGTGCTGCGCGCCGCATTCCATTGCGGCCCCAGCGCCGACAGGCCGGGCTGCATGGCCTGCGGGAACGCCAGCATCAGCGTCCAGCAGGGCGCCACCTTGACCTGCTCAAGCTGCTTGATCCAGGGTTTGGATTGTTCTGACGTTTGCAGCAGCTTGTGCGCCTGGGCACAGGGTGTGGCGAGCAAAACGCCATCGAAACCCGAGAACACATGCTGCGTGCCGTCAAGGCTTTCGGTGCGCAACTGCCATTGCCTGGGTTTGACGGCATCCGGCTCGATGCGCACCACGCGGGTTTGCAGCTCGATGCACCCGCCCGCCTCCAGCGGTTCGGCCCAGCCACTCACCAGCGACTTCATGCCCGGCACCGCCACCCAGTGCGCATCATGGCTGGGCAAGCCCGGCGCGGTCACATGGCCGAGTTCATCGAGCACCTGCACGCTGTTGGCGCTCCAGCGTTTGCACAACTTGGGCGTGGTTTCAAGTGCCTGCAAAAAGCGCGGGTCGCGGGCGGTGAAGTACTGAACGCCATGGTCGAACGAGCCAAACGCGCTGCCGCGGGTGGCCATGCGCCCGCCGGCACTGCGGCTTTTTTCAAAAATGGTCACCTGGTGGCCGGCCTGCACCAGGGTGCGGGCACAGGTGATGCCGGCTATGCCGGCACCGATGATGGCAAAGTGTTGGGGAGCGCGCTGCGCTGAACTCATGGTTAACTCCAGTTGGTGACAATTTAAATGTGTGCGTATGTGACCGACTTTACACGCCCCGGCCGTGGCTGACAGTGTGGGGTGCTGGTGGCGGGGCATTCGCCAAGACATTCGCGGCGAGGGCGCCGCTCCCGATATGGATTGACCTGTCAATAAGTTGATTAGGTTTTTTCTCTGTTTCTTGGTTTTTCTGAGTCAGTGACTGTGGTTCAGGGGCTACAAGGCTGTGGGGCGACG
>NZ_JAQTWL010000021.1 GCF_028689295.1 Rhodoferax sp. | reverse complement strand
AACATAAATGCCGTTAAACTTTTCCATGACCTGTCTCCTCGTTAATGGCTCTGTGTTACGAAGTTCTCCAACCTCGAAACATAACCCACGTTTACGAGGTTGGCAGGTCATCCATCATGTCTACAAAGCCAGAAATCCAGGCTCTTATCCCCATGTAGGAGCGGCGCCCCCGCCGCGAATGCCTTTTGGAGCATCACCCTATGAACACTAACCAAGAAACGCTGTCCGCCACTGTCATGACCCTGCTGCGCGCCATTGCGCCGGAACTGGAGCCCGGTGCGCTCGATTTTGCGCGGCCGATGCGCAGCCAGGTTGATCTGGACTCGATGGACTGGCTGAACTTTTTGGTCAGCCTGAGCGAGCGCTTCGGGGTGGTGATCTCCGAAGCGGATTACGCCCGGCTGGTGACGTTCAACGACGTGCTGGACTATCTGGTGCCTGCACTCGCCGGCAAAAGCGGGTAGGGCGCCTTGCGGCCTACCGTTTGCGACAGCAAAACCTGTTGCTCAGTGCCCAGTCCCATCGCTTTGGCGAGCGCGTCGCGGTCGAGCCATGCGCGAATGACGGTGGCCAGATCTTCCGATGCGCAAAAAAGGTACACGTTTTGCGCCATGGCGCCGGCGCTGGTGTAGGCGTAGGCCATGCGCTGCGCCACCGGCACCAGTTTCATGCGCGAATAGTCGGCCACCATGATCAGGTCCAGCGGCGCGCTGTCCACAAAGTCCTGGTAGCCGGTGATGCGGCGCACATCGGTGGCGCGCACCAGGTGCAGCGCATGGCCCAGCGCCGCGTAGCGGTACAAACCGTTGGGCAGCGCCACATAGACGTCCACTTCCTGCGCGTTGAGGGCGCTGGGCGCTGTGCGCCCGCCCAAGGCCGGGCGGTTCAGCCCGGCCGCCGCCCACAGCAGGTTGGACAATATCTGCTGTGGTAGCGGCTCGGGCGCGAATTCGCGCTGCGACTGGCGCTGCGCCAGCGCCTGCATCAGCGGCATGCCACCGCTCATATTGGCCGCTGGCAGCACGATGGTGTCGGCGGCATCGCCATGGGTGGGCTCGGGTTTGAGTTGCCCGAGCAGGCCCATGGCCAGTTTGGTCAGGGTATTCATGGCTGATGTGGCGTGCGGCCGGCTTATTGAATGGCCAATTTTTTGGAGGATGTGCCGGCCTTCTTGGGCAGATCAAGGCTCAACACCCCGTTTTCATATTTGGCCACGGCCTTGGCGTCGTCCACCTCCTGCGACAGCGTGAAGACGCGCGACACCGTGCCGTAGTAGCGCTCGCTGTGGACCAGTTTGCCCTTTTCCTTGACGTCTTTTTCCCGGCGCGCCTCGGCGTCGATCTGGACCCGGTGGCCGTCGATGCGCACACTGATGTCTTCTTTTTTGACGCCTGGCAGGTCGGCCTGGATCTTGAAGGCGTTGTCTTTTTCGACCACGTCGAGCCGGATGTCGAGTTCATCGCCGCTGCCCGCCACGCGCATGGGTGCCAGGAAGCCGCGAAACACGGTCTCGAACGGGTCTTTTATGGTGGTGTCATGCAAACTCAGGTTGTTCATGATTTTCTCTCCACAGGTTAAATTTTAAAATGGCCGGACAATGACGTCTTGTCAAAGCAGCACCGGAAGAATATGAGCCCACCCCACCGCGCAGATGACAATTCTCAATCGTGGTGCAAACAGCGGGCAGATTTTGGCGAATCGGCCCTTTCACCCCTTCCAACCGGCCTGATGCGCGTGTCAGAATTCCTACCACGTCGTGCCGGAGGCCAACATGAACAATATTTGCAATCGCGCCAATCCTATGAGGAGTCGGCAAAATGAATACGCTTGCTGAGGCAACACCTGCCTCGATCAATTGCCCCTCTCACGAGCAAACGCAGTGTCTGCTCGGCGCTGTCCTCAAGCTGGTTCCCGATGCCATCGTCGGTACTGATCTGGACGGGCGCATCACCCTGTTCAACGCGGCTGCCGAGCGCGTCTTCGGGCACAGCAGCACCAGCGTGCAAGGCGAGCCGATCGAAATACTGATCCCTGTGCGCCTTCGCGCCGGTCACCGTGAAGCGCAGCAGCGTTTTGCCCACAATGGTGGCGACACCCGCATGATGGGATTGCGCCGCGTCAAGGGCTTGCGCGCCGACGGCCAGGAGATCGACCTCGAAGGCTACATTCGCCATGTGAAGCTGCCGCAGGGGGAATGGTCGCTGGTCAGTCTGCATGATGTCACCGCGCGTTTGCAGGCCGAGACGCAATTGCAGCATTCGCGCGCCCAGCTTGCCGAGCTGACCCGCAAGCTGATGACGCAGGAGCGGGTGCTGGTCAAGCGCCTGGCGCAGGTGCTGCACGACCAGCTGGGGCAGACGCTGGCCGCCATCCGCATGTGCCATGAAACCATCATTGCCTTGGAGACGGCTGAAACGCCTTCTGATTTCCATCGCCTGCACGAGCGCCTGGGCACCCTCATCGGGCAAGCGATTACCCAGGTCCGGCAGGTGCTGGTTGACCTGCGCCCGCCCTTGCTGGAAGAGCAGGGGCTCAGTGTGGCGCTCGACAACGAGCTGCGCAATCGCGCACAGGCGGCGCCCCAGATGGACATCACCATCCATGTGCCGCCAAACCTGGAAATCATGCGCTGGCCAGCCGAGGTCGAATATGCGGCCTTCATGGTGGTGCGCGAGGCGGTTGAAAACGCGCTGCGCCACTCGGGGGCAGACGCCATCGAAGTGGATCTCACGGGTGGTTCCCTGTCATTGCACCTCACCGTCTCCGACAACGGCGTCGGGCTGCCCGAGGGCGCAGGCCTAAGCGTGGGCCATTTGGGCATTCTGGGCATGCAGGAGCGCGCCCAGGCGGTGGGTGCCAGCGTCTCCTGCACGCGTGCCCAGGAGCGCGGCACCCGCGTCACGTTTCACTGGCAGTGTTTGTCATGACCACGCTTTACCTGGTGGACGACCATCAAATCATGCTCGACGGGCTGCGTGCCTTGCTTGAGGCGCGCGGCCACACGGTGCTTGGCGAGTCCTCCGAGCCGACCCAGGCGCTGGCCGACCTGCTGCGTCTGCGGCCCCAGGTGCTGCTGCTTGACCTGAATCTGGGCAGGCGCTCGGGGCTGGAACTGCAGACCGAGGTGCAGCGGCGCGGGCTGCCCGTGCGCACCGTGGTCCTGACCATGTCGGCGCAACCCCACCAAGTGGCCGAGGCGCTGCGTCTGGGTGCAAGCGCCTACGTGCTCAAGGGCTCGCCGGCGACTGAACTCATGGCCGCCATCGAGGCGGCGGTCAAGGGCAGGAAGTTTCTCGGTGCCGATGTGGCCGACCTGGCGCTGGAGGCCCTGATCGAGCAAGACTCCGACCCCCTGAGCCTGTTGTCGCCGCGCGAGCGGCAAATCATCTTGATGGTGGTCGAGGGGCACTCCAGCTCGGCCATTGGCACGACGCTGCATTTGTCGCCCAAGACCGTTGCCACCTACCGAAGCCGCCTGATGAAAAAGCTCGCGGTGACCGATGTCCCCAGCCTGGTGCGGCTGGCCGTGCGCTACAAACTCATTGACGCGGATGACCCCGCGTCCAGCCGCCGCCGCGATTAGGGATCAGGATTAGCTTGCGGGACAGATATTCAGCTCTGTCCCCAACTGATCACGCTGTCCACGCCTGCTGGCGTGTGCCATCAAACTCTCCCTACAGACGGCAGCGCCAGGCCGGCCTAAAGTTATTGCCAAGGATCGGCCATGACGCCCGCCGGGCGCGGTCACCGGGCAACGACAACGAGGGGCTTACCATGATGCACGCACAGACCTTGTCCACCACAGCAACCACAGCAACCACAGCAACCACTGCGCTCTGGAAGCCCAGTGGGCGCCACGCCGCCTTGAAGCACGAAAGCGACGAGCGCTGGTCCAGCTTGCAGGAACTGCACAGCCTGTTGCAATACGAGGGCCATCTGCAGGACGGCCAAGAGGGTGAAGTGTTCCGGCGTCGCCGTCTGAAAGCCGGCCAATCTGCGCTGATGATGGGCCAGCCGTTCGACGGGCTCTATGTGGTGCGGCTGGGCACGCTCCGAAGCTCAATCACGAATGCCGATGGCGGCATGCATGTGCTGTCGTTTCCCATGAAAGGCAATTTGCTGGGCTTTGACGGCATTTACAAGTACATCTATATGAGTGATGTGGTGGCCCTGACCGACTGCGATTTGATCCGCATTCCGGCCGCTGACCTGTTCGCCTCCGGGCGCGGCAACAATCATCTGGAGCACTTGGCCTATTGGGCCAGCAGCCGCGAGATCACGCAGGAACAATTGGCCTACTCTCTGACGCGCTCGGTCAAGTCCGAAGGCCGGGTGGCGCGCTTTCTGCAGACCATTTCGCAGCGCTTTGCCGACCTGGGCTATTCGCCCAACCGCTTCATTTTGCCGATGACGCGGCGCGACATCGGCCACCATCTGAGCGTCACGGTGGAAACGGTGAGCCGGGCGTTTTCGGCGCTGGTGCAGCAGGGCATCATCACGGTCGATTTTCGCGAAATCAATATTCTGTCGCACGAGGCCCTGTGCAATTTTGAGAGGTAGCGGGCGTGGCCGGCGTCAAGGCACTGGCGCCGAGGAAGGAAAGCGCGATCCAATCGTGCGTGCGTTCGCCGGGTTTTACGTCAGTCCTCGAAGGTAGTTCTCCATTTGATACTTGCTGCGCTTACAATTTTGCTTAAAAAAAGCACAGCTCGGATTGAGGATTGATACACCTTCACAGGGATTGATTGAGTGAACAAAGACAAGCTACCCGCAGCCAGCCCATCTTTTCCCATTGTCGGCATTGGTGCCTCGGCGGGCGGGTTGACGGCGCTGGAACAGTTTCTGTCTCACGTGCCGCATCATTGCGGCTTGGCTATTGTGGTGGTGCAACACCGCGATCCGCACAGCGAAGGCATGCTGGTGGAACTGCTGCAGCGCCATACGCCCATGCCGGTGCAGCAGGTGGCCGACCAGATGATGGTCGAGCCCGATCACGTGTATGTGATCCCGCCCGGCTTCGATATGTCATTGCTGCGCGGCGTGCTGCATTTGTTCGAGCCGACCGAAGCACGCGGTTTGCGCCAGCCCATTGACTTTTTCTTCAAGTCGCTCGCCGATGACCGGCAGCACAACAGCATCGGCGTTATTTTGTCGGGCATGGGCTCGGACGGCACGCTGGGGCTGCGGGCCATCCGCCAGGCCGGTGGCGCCGCCTTTGCGCAGACGCCTTCCTCGGCCCAGTTCGACAGCATGCCGCGCAGCGCCATCGATGCCGATGTGGTGGACGCCGTGGCCCCGGCCGACGAACTGCCGGCCAAGGTGATCGCTTTTGTCAAGCGCATTCGCCTGGTGGGCGACGTGCAGGCCCAGATCGAAGCCGAGTTTCAGCGCAGTGCGGCGGGTTTTCTGGACAAGATCCTGGTTTTGCTGCGCACCCATACCGGCCATGATTTTTCATCCTACAAAAAAAATACCATCATGCGGCGCGTCGAGCGCCGCATGGGGCTGCACCAGTTGTCGCGCATCGACGACTACCTGCGCTACGTGCGCGAGAACCCCAAAGAGGTGGAACTGCTGCTGGGCGAGTTGCTGATTGGGGTCACCAGCTTTTTTCGCGACCCGCAAGTGTGGGAGCAGGTCAGGCGCGACGTGCTGCCGACTTTGCAGGCCAATTACCCTGATGGTGCCACGCTGCGCGCCTGGATTCCCGGCTGTTCGACTGGCGAGGAGGCCTATTCGCTGGCCATGCTGTTCCGGGAATCGCTCGACACCATCAGCACCTCACAACGCTATAAATTGCAGATCTTTGCCTCCGATCTGGACAAGGACGCCATCTCGCGCGCCCGTGCCGGCGTTTATCCCCCGGCCATCTCCGCTGACGTGTCCGAGGCGCGCCTGAGGCGTTTTTTTGTGCCCGAGGGCGCGGGTTACCGGGTCAGCAATGACATCAGGGAAATGGTGATCTTTGCCGAACAAAACGTCATCTTCGATCCGCCCTTTACCAAGATCGATTTTTTGAGCTGCCGCAATTTGCTGATTTATCTGGAGTCCGGGCTGCAGGAGAAATTGCTGCAGTTGTTCCACTACAGCCTCATCTCCGGCGGCTGTTTGCTGCTGGGCAGTTCCGAGTCGGTTGGCTCCGCCAGCGTGCTGTTTTCGCCCTTGCCGGGCAAGAATCGGATTTACCGCCGGCTCGATTTGCCGGCACACGCCTTGCCCGCCGGCATGCCGGCTGCCTTTGATGCGGTCGCGGCGCGCCTGCCGGGTCTCGCCTTGCGCTCCCAGGGGTCATCGGCCGTGGCGCCCGACCTGCAAATGCTGGTGGAGCGTCTGGTGCTGGAGCAATTTGCACCTGCGGCGCTGCTGGTGAGCGGCAAGGGCGAGATGCTTTATTTCAGCGGCAAAACCGGGAAATACCTTGAGCCCGCCATTGGGAAACCCAGCCTGAATCTGTTCGCCATGGCGCGCGAAGGCATCAGACAAGCCTTGAATGAAGTTTTTTATCTGTCGGTTCGGGAAAACAGGCCAACCACGCTCAAGCGCGTCAGGATCGACACCGCCCGCCCGGCTCAATATGTCGATATCGCGGTGCAGCCGCTGAGCGAGCCGGTGGCCATGAACGGTATGGTGCTAGTTGTTTTCAGGGATGTGGCGGCCCCGCGCCCGCCCAAGCGCCATGCCCCGGTGGACGCGTCGGCCAGCGACGGGCAGCGCATCGAGGCGGCGCTGCAGGAATTGCAGCACGCCCGCGAAGACGCGCGCTCCACCCGCGAGGAAATGCAGACCTCGCAGGAGGAGCTGAAATCGGCCAACGAAGAGCTGCAGTCCACCAACGAAGAACTGCAATCGACCAACGAGGAGTTGACCACCTCGAAGGAAGAAATGCAGTCGATGAACGAAGAGTTGCAGACCATCAACAGTGAGCTGCAGCTCAAGGTGGCAGAGGTCTCGCGAGCCGGCAACGACATGCGCAACCTGCTCGACAGCACCGAGATTGCCATTTTGTTCCTCGACGAGACGCTGCATGTGCGCCGCTTCACGCCCTCGACCGCCAGAATTTTCAAGCTGATCCCAGGTGACGCCGGACGCAGCATCACGGACATCGTCTGCGACCTGGACTACCCGGGTCTCGGGGGCGACGCGCAGGATGTGTTGCGCACTTTGGTGTTCAAGGAGTCCGATGTGGCGGCCGCAGGCGGGCGTTGGTTCAAGGTGCGCATCATGCCCTACCGCACGCATGACAACCGCATCGACGGCCTGGTGATCACCTTTGTTGACATCAGCGTCAGCAAGAAGTTGGAGGCCGAGTTGCGCGAGGCACAAGCCAGGTTGCAGACCTTGATGGCTGACCCAAATTCCCGCAAGGCAGGCCATGGTGTTCCGTAAAAATCCGCCCGATCCCGCCGCCTTGCGCCAGCTCGCCATCGCGCGGCTGTCCGGGCGCAGCCGTCAGCCTGATGCGGCTGCCATGGATTTGCCGCAGGTTCAGCATTTGCTTGAGGAGCTGGAAATCCACCAGATTGAACTCGAGTTGCAAAACGAGCACCTCAATACCGCCAGGGCGCAACTGGAGCAGGCGCTGAACCAAAGCAACGAGCTTTACGACTTTTCACCGGTCGGCAGTGTGATGATCAACACCGATGGCGTCATCGCCAGGCTGAATCTGAGCGGTGCCCAAATGCTCGGCTCCGAACGCCTCCACCTGATGGGCAGCACATTCGGCCTCTATGTGGCCGAACCACAGCGCGCGCAATTCAATGCCATGCTGGAGCGCGCCCGGGCCGAGCGTGAGGCGCAGACGGCTGAGCTGATGTTGCAGATCGATGGACTGGCGCCCTTGCCGGTGCAAGTCAAGGTGGTCTGGATTGGCGCCGCTGTGGGCTGGCAGGTGGCGCTGATCGATGTCTCGGAGCGGCGTCGCATGGAAGCGCAACTGCGCGCCAGCGAGGAGCGCCTGACGCTGGCGCTTTCGGCGGTCGGCGACTGGGTTTGGGACTGGCAGGTCAGCCGTGATGAGGTCACGATTTCAGAGGGTTTTGCGCAGATGGTGGGGGTTTCCGGCGCGGATCTGGGGCGCACGGCGTCAGAGGTGATGCGCTTCATCCACCCCGATGACAAGCCGAAGCTCCTGAAAAAGCTGCAGAATTGCATCAATGGCATCAGCGAGCGTTATGTCATTGAATACCGCGTGGTGTGCCCCGACGGCAACAGCAAATGGCTGCTGGCCCGCGGTGCCGTGGTGCTGCGCTCGGAAGACGGCAAGGCCTTGCGCCTGGTGGGCACCCTGGTCGAGGTTTCGAACAGAAAGCAGATCGAAGCCGAACTGTCGGCGGCAGCCCAGTTTCAGCAAGCGGTGTTTGATTCCATTTCGGCGCAGATCGCGGTGCTGGACCAGACGGGCACCATTGTGCAGACCAATGCGGCCTGGAGCGACTATGCTTCAAGGTTCCATTTCGAGAAGTCGGTCGGCAGAAACTACCTGACGCTTTTGGCCGATCAATTTGTCATGGCGCCGGCAACGGTTGAGGCTGTGGCGGCCGGCATGGCTCAGATCGTTGCCGGTGAAACGCTTTTTTTCCATCATTTGGAACCCATCCAGTGCCAATGCCACGAGTGCTGGTTCACCCTCAAGATCACGCCGGTGCACGACGCGGCGCGCCGCTTGGTGGTGACACACGAAGATGTCAGCGTTCTCAAACAGGCCGAGCTCGCCAGCTTGGCGCTGGCCAATGTGGACGCCCTGACCGGCGCCTTTAGCCGCCATCATTTCTTGAAACTCGCCGAGCAGGAACTGATGCGTTCAGTGCGCTATGCCTTGCCTTTGGTGGCGCTGATGCTAGATCTGGATCACTTCAAGCAGATCAACGACAGCTACGGACATTCGGCGGGCGACGCGGTGTTGAAAGGCTTTGTGCAAACGGTCAAAAGCGTCCTGCGCGAGTCCGATGTGATTGGGCGCATCGGCGGTGAAGAGTTCGCCGTGCTGCTGCCCAACACCACGCAACAGGGGGGCGTTGCGCTGGCTCACCGGATCCTTGAAAGCGTGCGATCAAGTTCGGTTGACATCTGTGGTCTGCGCATTCCGTACACGGTGAGCGTTGGCGCCGGTTGCCTGACCAATCAGAAGTCTTTTGCCGAATTGCTGGGCCAGTGCGACACCGCACTTTACCGGGCCAAACACGGTGGGCGTGACCGCCTTGAGTTGAGCTGGCAAGACTCGCCTGGGCAGCGCAATGGTGGCGAACCCCGTCTTGCCACGGCCTGACGCTGCCGCGACTACAGGGCGTCTTCGGCCAGCTTGCTTGACTCGCCCAGGCAGTCGTCGCGCCAGGTGCAATCGAGCTGGTCGCATGCGCCCTGGATGGCGCTGCCGTAGCAGTCAAAATTGCCTTCTGCGACCTGTATTTTTTTGATCAGCTCGGTTTTTGACAGCTTGCCGGGCTCGACGTCAAGGGTCTTGGCCAACTGGCGAATGTTTTTCATGCTCATGTGTGTGTCTCCTATTTGGATGAGTTGCTTTGGGCGCGGCTTGGCAGCAAAACCCGGAGTCACTTTAAGAAATGACGAGCCGTCGGCACTTGCGAATTCGCAAGTGCCGTCCTGCTGCCGGCCTATTTCGGCTGCAGCCTGAGCAGGCGCCCGCGGGCGTTGTCGGTGAGCACATACAGCAGGCCATCGGGCCCCTGGCGCACATCGCGGATGCGTTCGCCCAGGTCGGCCAGCAATTTGTGCTCCCGCATCACCTTGCCCTCGAAGGGCTTGTTGAGTTCGATGCGGTCGAGGTAGCCAAATTTGAGCGAGCCCACCAGCAGGTCGCCAACCCAGGCCTGGCCGTAGCGGGCGCTGGCCACAAACGCCATGCCAGACGGCGCGATCGACGGCACCCAGTAGTGAAGCGGCTGCGCCATGCCGGCTTTGGCGCCGAGTCCGTCCCCAATCGGGCCGCCACCGTAGTTTTCGCCATAGGTGATCACCGGCCAGCCGTAGTTGCGCCCGGGCTCGATCAGGTTGATCTCATCGCCGCCCTGGGGTCCGTGCTCATGCGCCCACAGCACGCCCTTGGGCGACAGCGCCAGCCCCTGCGGATTGCGGTGGCCGTAGGACCAGATTTCGGGCAAGGCGCCCGCCGTGTTGACAAACGGGTTGTCCGCGGGCACGCGGCCGTCCTTGCCGATGCGGATGATCTTGCCGTGGTGGTTGTTCAGCGTTTGCGCGTCGTCCTTGCGCACAAAGCGCTCGCCCAGCGTCATAAAAAGCAGGCCATCGGGCTGGTCACCAGCCTGGCTCTCGGCGATGCGGCAGCCAAAATGGGCGCTGCTGGCCACCTTGGGTTTGGCGCTGAAAATCACCCGCACCGACTCAAGCCGGGTACGGTCGTCGGACAGCTTGGCGCGGACCAGCGCCGTGCTGTTGCCGTCCGCGCCAGGCTCGGAAAAGCACAAGAACAGGGTGCGATTGCGGGCAAAGTCGCCATCCAGCATCACATCGAGCAAACCGCCCTGGCCGCGCGCGGCCACATCGGGCAGGCCGCTCACCGCGGCGTTGATGCGGCCGTCGGCCTCGATCACGCGCAGGCGCCCGGGGCGCTCGGTCACCAGAAACCGGCCCTGCGGCAAAAACGCCAGCGCCCAGGGATGTTCCAGCCCCTGCGCGACCACCTCGGGCCGCACGGTCTGGGCATGCGCCGCCAGCGCCAGGCTGGCCAAACTTGCCAGCAACGTCGTTTTGATCCACCGGGTCATGTTTCGCATGGGCTGCTCCGCTTGCTTGCATTCAAAAGCATGGTAGCGCGGGTCTTTATGCGGCGGCGCTGGCGCAGTCTGTCAGCCTTGTGCAGTGTTGGGAATTGACAATGCAGCATCTTCACACCATGGACAGAGTTTTAGAGATGCGCAAAGTGCTAATCGCCGGGGGTGGTATTGGCGGCCTGAGTGCCGCTTTGGCGTGTGCCCGCGCGGGCGCCGAGGTGGCGCTGTTCGAGCGCAGCGCCGAATTTTCTGAATTTGGCGCAGGCATTCAACTGGGCCCGAACGTGGTGAAGGTTTTGTACGGCTGGGGGCTGCAGGACGCCTTGCACGAGGTGGTGGCTTGCCCCGACCGGCTGCAGGTGCGCAGCGCCACCACCGGCTCTGAATTGGGCGTGCTGCGCCTCGGCGAAGCGTTCGCCCGGCGCTACGGCGCGCCTTACTACACCATCCACCGGGCCGACCTGCACGCGCTGCTGCTGGCGGCGCTGCAACAGCAGGGCGGGGCGGCTTTGAACCTGGCCAGTTCGGTGGTCAGTTTCGAGCAGACCGACGCCGATATTGCGTTGCAGTTGGCCCACGACGAGGTCGTGCGCGGCGACCTGCTGGTGGGCGCGGATGGCGCCTGGAGTGGCATTCGCCAGCAGTTGCTCAATGATGGCACACCGCAGCCGACCGGGCATCTGGCCTACCGGGCGCTGATCTCGCAGGCGCGCCTGCCCGAGCATTTGCGCACCACCCAGGTCACCGCCTGGCTCGGTCCGAGGATGCATGTGGTGCAGTACCCGGTGCGCCGCGGCGAATGGCTTAATGTGGTGGCCATCGTGCATGGCAAGGTGCAGGGCGACATGTCGTGCTGGGATCACAGCGGCAACGCGGCCGAACTGCAAAAGCGCCTGAACGCCACCTGCAAGCCGCTCCATGATCTGATCCTGGCGGTGCCGGGCTGGCGCTTGTGGGCCTTGAGCATTCGCCCACCCATGCGCAGCGCCCGGGAGCAGGCCCAGGGCCGCGTGGCCCTGCTGGGCGACGCGGCGCACCCGATGGTGCCGTACCTGGCTCAGGGGGCGGGCATGGCGATCGAAGACGCCGCGGTGCTGGCGCGGATGCTGGAGCGGGGTGGCTTTTTTGCGGATGCGACTGCCAATGGCTCTTCCGATCCGGGCGATCGGGTGCCCAGCCTGTTGCAACGCTACGCCCTGCAGCGCTGGCAGCGCAACGCCCGGGTGCAGGCGCGCGCCATCCGCAACGGCGCCATTTTTCATGCCGGCGGGCTGATGGGCTTGGGGCGCAATGTGGCCATGAAAGTGTTGGGAGAGGGTCTGTTGGACCTGCCCTGGCTGTATCGCGGCGTCTGAGCGGCAGTTAAAATCCAGCTACTTTTTGCGTGGCAGCTGCCGGTTTTCACGCATTTTTCCCGTTAGTCTCTCGCTTTGGGGCCCTCCAATTGACTCTGCACATCACTTCCATCGAGGGCGGTAGCGCCCTTGGCGATTTCCGTGTTCAACAACTTCTGCCGGGCCTGCAAGCCGGGCACGACAAGATCAATGGCATCGCCGCGCGCTACGTGCATCTGGTGGCATCGAGCGAAGCCCCGTCGGCGTCGCTCAAGGACCAGTTGGCCGCGCTGCTGAACTACGGCGAGCCCTACGCCGGGTCGCTCGATGGCGCGCTGATCGTGGTCACGCCGCGCTTTGGCACGGTGTCGCCCTGGGCCTCCAAGGCCACCGACATTGCGCACAACTGCGGCCTGGCGGTGCACCGGGTCGAGCGCATCGTGGAATACCGCCTCAGCCTCAAAAACGGCCTGTTGGGCAAGCCTGCTCTGACCCAGGCGCAACTGGCCCAGGTGGCCGGTTTGCTGCACGACCGCATGACCGAAAGCGTCATGTTCGACCGCACGACCGCCTTCAACCTGTTTGCCAGCCTGCCCGCCGCACCGATGGCCCATGTCGATGTGCTGGCCGGTGGCAAACCCGCGCTGCTGGCCGCCAACACCGAGTTCGGCCTCGCGCTGGCCGACGACGAGATGGATTACCTGGTGCAGGCCTTTACCCAACTGCAGCGCAACCCCACTGATGTGGAACTGATGATGTTCGCCCAGGCCAACAGCGAGCATTGCCGCCACAAGATTTTTAACGCCGAGTTCACCATCGACGGCGTGGCCCAGCCGCACAGCCTGTTCGGCATGATTCGCCACACCCATCAGACCAACCCGCAGCACATGCTGGTGGCCTACTCCGACAACGCCTCGGTGATGGCGGGCAGCGTGGTGGAGCGCTTCAGCGCGCCGTCCGCCGCCGTGGCCGGTCTGGTGAGCTATGGCAAACAAAGCGCCACCCAGCACATTCTGATGAAGGTGGAAACCCACAACCACCCCACCGCCATATCTCCTTTCCCCGGCGCCGCCACCGGTGCCGGCGGCGAGATTCGCGATGAAGGCGCCACCGGCCGCGGCTCCAAGCCCAAAGCCGGCCTGACCGGCTTCACTGTGTCCAAAATTAATTGGGGTCAGATTCCAATTAATTCCAGACCCGTCATTGCGAGGAGCGACGCGACGCGGCAATCCACGCAAGAAGAGGGCATGGATCGCCACGCTGCGCTCGCGATGACGGCTAACGGCGGCAATTACGGCAAGCCAGCGCACATTGCCAGCCCGCTGCAGATCATGATCGAGGGGCCGCTGGGTGGTGCGGCGTTCAACAACGAATTTGGCCGACCCAATCTGCTCGGCTACTTTCGCGAATACGAGCAAAGCCTGAATTACACGGTCAAAGATGCGGCTGGAAAGGCACAGGCGCACACCGAGCAGCGCGGCTACCACAAGCCGATCATGCTGGCCGGCGGTTTGGGCGTGATCGATGCCACGCAAACGCACAAAATTCAGTTTCCGGCGGGCACGCTGCTGATCCAACTGGGCGGCCCGGGCATGCGCATCGGCATGGGCGGCGGCGCGGCCAGCTCCATGACCACCGGCGACAACGCCGCGCACCTTGACTTCGACTCGGTGCAACGCGGCAACCCGGAGATCGAGCGGCGCGCTCAGGAAGTGATTAACCAGTGCTGGCTGATGACCGAGGTCAACCCGATCCTGGCGATCCACGACGTCGGCGCCGGCGGCCTCTCCAACGCCTTCCCCGAACTGACCAACGATGCCGGGCGCGGCGCCTTGTTCGACTTGCGCGCGGTGCCGCTCGAAGAATCGGGCCTGGCGCCCAAGGAAATCTGGTCCAACGAAAGCCAGGAGCGCTACGTGCTGGCCATCGCGCCCGAGTCACTCGAACTGTTCAAAGCCCTGTGCGAGCGCGAGCGCTGCCCGTTTGCCGTGGTCGGCGTGGCTACCGAGGCGCGCCAATTGGTGGTGGGCGATGTCGATCTGGACACAGCCAAAACGGTCCAGGCCGAGTCAGACCTGCCTGTCAATATGCCGATGAACGTGTTGCTCGGCAAGCCGCCAAAAATGCAGCGCGATGTCAAGACGGTGCTGCGCAAGTTTGCCCCCGTCAACCTGACCGATGTCGCGCTGCAACAGGTCGCCATCGACGTGCTGGCGCACCCCACGGTGTCGTCCAAGCGCTTTCTGGTCACCATTGGCGACCGTACCGTGGGTGGCCTCACACACCGTGACCAGATGGTGGGTCCCTGGCAGGTGCCGGTGGCAGACTGCGCCGTCACCCTGGCCGACTTCAAGGGTTTTGCGGGTGAGGCCATGGCTATCGGCGAGCGCACGCCGCTGGCCACGGTGAATGCGCCCGCCAGCGGCCGCATGG
The DNA here is from genome assembly GCF_028689295.1 of Rhodoferax sp. GTDB lineage: Bacteria > Pseudomonadota > Gammaproteobacteria > Burkholderiales > Burkholderiaceae_C > Rhodoferax. The sequence goes on along the minus strand of NZ_JAQTWL010000021.1, from coordinate 20,069 downwards.
CGGTGGCCGAGGCCATCACCAACCTGCTGGCCGCGCCCATGGCACTGGACCGCGTCAAGCTCTCCGCCAACTGGATGGCGGCTTGCGGCGAACCCGGCGAGGATGCTGCTTTGTACGAGACGGTCAAGGCGGTAGGCCTGGAACTGTGCCCGGCGCTGGGCATTTCGATCCCGGTGGGCAAGGATTCGCTCTCCATGCGCACGCAGTGGAAAGACGAAGCCGGTAACGCCAAAAAAGTGACCTCGCCGGTGTCGCTGATCGTGTCCGCTTTTGCCACGCTGGCCGATGTGCGCGGCACCCTGACACCGCAACTCGACGCCACTGAAGACAGCACGCTGATCCTGGTTGATTTGGGACACGGCAAGAACCGCATGGGCGGCAGCATCCTGGCGCAAACCCTGGGCCAGATGGGCGACGAAGTGCCCGACCTGGACGACCCGCAGGATCTGGTGAACCTGGTCAAGGCGGTCAACGCCCTGCGCGCGCAGGGCCAGATTCTGGCCTACCACGACCGCAGCGACGGCGGCCTGTTCGCCGCCGCCTGCGAGATGGCTTTTGCTGGCCATGTGGGGGTGGCGCTCAATGTTGATATGCTGGTGACCGAGGGCGACGGCATTTCCGACAGCCGCATGGACTGGGGCGACGCCAAAAACTGGGCCAGCCAGGTCAGCGGCCGCCGCGATGAACTCACGCTCAAGGCGCTGTTCAGCGAAGAGCTGGGCGTGCTGCTGCAGGTGCACACGGCCGACAGGAACGCGGTCATGCAGGTGCTGCGCGATCACCAACTGAGCCAGCACAGCCATGTGGTGGGCAAGACCCGCCCGGCCGGTTCGACCATTACGATGGGCATTGGCGAGGTGCAGGTGTGGCGCGATGCCAAGTCCATTTTCAGCGCCAAACTGGCTGACCTGCACCAGGTCTGGGATGCCACCAGCTGGAAGATTTGCCGGCAACGCGACAACCCGGCCTGCGCTGATGCCGAGCACGCCGCGGCGGGTGAGCCGTCCGACCCGGGGCTGCATGTCAAGCTCGTCATTGCGAGCGAAGCGCGGCCATCCATGGCCCCTGAAGCCATGGATTGCCACGGCGCTGACGCGCCTCGCAATGACGGTCCGACCCTCATGCTGTCGCGCCCCAAGGTGGCGGTGCTGCGCGAGCAGGGTGTCAACTCGCATGTGGAAATGGCCTACGCCTTTACCGAAGCGGGTTTTGAAGCTTTTGATGTGCACATGACCGACCTGCAGAGTGGCCGCGCCAATCTGGCCGACTTCAAGGGTGTGGTGGCTTGCGGTGGTTTCAGTTACGGCGACACGCTCGGTGCCGGCATCGGCTGGGCGCGCTCGATCACCTTCAACCCGGTTCTGGCCGACCAGTTCAAGGCCTTTTTTGCGCGCCTGGACACCTTCGGCCTGGGCGTGTGCAACGGCTGTCAGATGTTTGCCGAGCTGGCCGACATCATTCCCGGCGCGCAGGACTGGCCGCGTTTCACCACCAACCAGAGTGAGCGTTTTGAGGCGCGCCTGAGCATGGTCGAAGTGCTGGATTCGCCGTCGTTATTCTTCAAGGGAATGGCCGGCAGCCATCTGCCGATTGCGGTTGCGCACGGTGAGGGTTATGCCAACTTCAGGCACCGCGGCAACGCCGCAAAAACAATAGCGGCCATGCGCTTCACCGACAACCATGGCGTGGCCACAGAGGCCTACCCGTTCAACCCGAACGGCAGTCCGGGCGGCCTGACGGCCGTGACCACGGCGGACGGCCGCTTTACCGCCATGATGCCGCACCCCGAGCGCGTGTTCCGCAACATCCAGATGAGCTGGACTTCTCTCGATCCAGACGACTTCAGCCCGTGGATGCAGCTGTGGCGCAATGCGCGCAAGTGGGTGGGGTGATAGCAGGCCTATGTGTCCCATCATCGAGTACTCTGATGCCATTCACCGGGCCCAGGTGATGGCCTTGTGGCAAGTGGCGTTCGGCTATGAAGATGCCCACAACGCACCAGACTTGGTCATTGACAAAAAACTGGCAATGGATGACGGCTTGTTTTTTGTCGCTATGGCCGAGGGGGCGGTTGCCGGGACGATCATGGCGGGTTATGACGGACACCGTGGCTGGCTCTATTCGGTCGCGGTGCATCCGGCGCAGCGTAAACAGGGTCTGGGTGGCGCGCTGGTGCGTCATGCGGAAAACGCGTTGATCCGACGGGGCTGTTTGAAGATCAATCTCCAGATCCGGGGTGGCAACGAGCGCGTGGCAGCGTTTTACGAGTCGCTGGGTTTTGTGATCGAGCCGCGGGTCAGCATGGGCAAACGAATCGGTCAAAACATTCAGGCGGCGTTGCCACCGTGGTGAAAAACACAATTGATGCGGGAACGCTGGACAAGCAGCGGCGCCTGGGTTAAAAACTTTCGCAATCGGTCGTAACCCAATCTGGAGATGGTCATGAATTCCGCTGAATGGATCAGTCGCAACGTATCCCACTGGTTACCGTCAGCGGATTCCCTGAAAAAGTTCGCGCTGGCAACTGCCGGGCGGGCGCCCTTGGCCAGAGTGTCTGAAGCCGCCAAGGTGCCAGATGAACCGGTGCCGGCGCGTGTGCGCTCGACCCGTGAGCGGCTCAAGGGCAGCTTGCGTCGCGGTGACGAAATGATGTCGCCACGCCAGTTGCGCGGCATTCTGGAACAACTGCGCTCGATCGTCGACAGCCAGGTCAGCGAGGTCGAAGGTGGTCGTCGTGCCAGCCAGTTTGCAGACTGGTATTGCCAGGCCAAACCAGAGCAGCGACGTGATTGCTGGTTTTTGATGAGTGAGCAGTTCGCGCCCGACCCGCAGCTGGTTTTGCAGGCTCGCCAGCAGTATGAGTTGGCGCTCAATACGGCCGACGAGGGGCGGGCCGAGATGGCCCTGCGGCTGGCGCTGGTGTCGCCGCGCGCGCGCTTGCTGCAGCGCTTTGCTGCCTTCGAAAATGGGGTGCGTTTTTTGGTCGACATGCGTGCGCAGCTGTTGGCGCAGGCCAAATCAGACAAGCGTCTGCTGGCGCTGGATGGTGAACTCGAAGGCCTGTTTTCAACCTGGTTTGATGTCGCTTTTCTGGAGCTGCGCTCAATCAGCTGGCATTCACCGGCGTCGATGCTTGAGAAGCTGATCCAGTATGAGGCGGTGCATGACATCCGCGGTTGGGGTGATCTGAAAAACCGGCTTGACTCCGACCGGCGTTGTTACGGTTTTTTCCACCCCCGGTTGCCCAATGAACCACTGATTTTTGTTGAAGTTGCGTTGTTGGATGCGCTGCCCGACAAGATCGCGCCGTTGCTCGATGAATCAGCCGCGGCGGTCAATATCAAAAAGGCATCGCACGCCATCTTCTATTCCATCAGCAATACCCAACGCGGCTTGCATGGCGTGAGCTTTGGCGATTCGCTCATCAAACAGGTGGTGGAAACGCTCAAACAGGAATTTTCACAACTCAAGGTATTTGCCACACTGTCACCGATCCCGGGTTTCCGCACATGGTTGACACGTCATCTCGACGAGACAGTGGCCAAGCTTGACGACAAGGCGCGGGCAGCGCTGGAGCTCGTCCTGGGTGGTCCAGCGCTTGATGCAAAAAAAATGCTGGCTGCGGCCGATGCTGCGCAGTCGCTCGATGACAAATCGCCGTTGCGTCAATGGTTGATGCGTTGTGCCGCGTTTTATCTGGCAGACGCCCTGCAGGACGGCAAACCGGTGGACCCCGTGACGCGCTTTCACCTGGGCAACGGGGCGCGTGTCGAGCAGATCAACTGGGGCGCCGATTTTTCAGCCAAAGGGCTCAAACAGTCCTACGGCATGATGGTCAATTACCAGTATGACCTGAAACGTCTGGATACCTATCGCGCCCAGTTTGCCAGCGGCAAGATGGCGGTTTCAAGCCGGGTGCGTGCCCTCAGGCTGTGAGGGTCGTTGCTGGAAAAAGGCGATTGGAACGCCTTGCGCGGCTTGCCGTCAAAACGCAGCGTGAGTTTTCAACCCTTTTCCGCCATTGCCGCCTCGTAACGGGTGACCCGGTTGCGCCCGCCCTCCTTGGCAGCGTAGAGTGCAACGTCTGCGGCCTTGATGAGTCCCTCCAGCGCGTTGGCCTGCTGCGGATACGTGGCCACGCCAATGCTTACGGTGATGCGAACCGTCTTTCCGCCACCGATGTTAAAGGGCTGGCGCTCCACTGGCGCGCGCAGTCGCTCGGCTATCTGCATGGCCACGGTCGCCTCCGTCTCCGGCAAAATCACCATGAATTCCTCGCCACCATAGCGGCACACGCGGTCGACGGCGCGCGCCTGTGTCTCCAGCAAGACGCTCAGGTCTTTGAGGATGGCGTCGCCGGCCTGGTGCCCGTAGGTATCGTTGACGTCTTTGAAGTGGTCAATGTCAAGCATCAGCAAGGACACCGGACGCTTGAAACGCTGTGTACGAATAATTTCGTCTTGCAGCAGCGAATAGAACGTGCGGTGGTTATACAGATTGGTGAGGCCGTCGTGGCTCGCCAGTTCTTCCGCTTGTTCCGCACGCTTGCGCTCGGTGATGTCCCTGATCACCGCGACAAGAAAGGTTCCCCCTTTCGCTTGCATTGGCGTGGCATTGATGTCCGCGTAGAAGACGGTGCCATCCTTTCTTTTCACCGGCAGGCCGGGTGCAAGACTGATTTCACGCTTGATTTGTCGCTCGAACTGGCGGACGACGTTGGCAACATCTTCCTCGGGATGAATGTCTTCCACCCCCAGTTCGAGCAATTCATCGCGGCTATATCCGAGCATGCGGCAGATCGAGTTATTGACCATTTTGAACCGCCGGGTTTGGGCGTCCGCCAGGACGATCCCCTCCTGAACGGTGTCGAAGATGGCCCTGAGCCGATCTTCTGATTCTGACAATGCCTGCAGCGCCCGCCTGCTCTCGGCAACATTGGCCTCCAGTTCTTCCCCAAGAATATTGATGCCGGCCATGACGCCGTCCAGGGCGCTTTCATCATCAAGAAGGGTGCCTCTGGCCGTCAGGTCGCCTGCGGCGAACTTGAAGATGACATCGAGTATCCCCGCAAGTCTCGGGTCTTCGTTGTTCTTGGGCGTCGTGTTCAATCGAGATACCCCTTCAGCCACTCCAGAGCGTCGTCTTCCGAAGTAAAAAGCCGGCTCGGCAGGTGTGGATTGCTGATGCCGATATAGAAGTTCCCCAATACCCGGCTGACGGGCGTGCCGACGATGATGGCGGCCACGCTGGCGACCTTCGCGGCCTCTTCTCCCGCATAGTATTGGCGGGTTTCCCTGGACATGGACTTCATCGTTTTTGTATCGATGAAAAGTGGCCGTCTCTTGCCTTTGTACAACTTCAGGTAGGCGGCCATGGTCTCCTTGGCATCCTCAAGCGTCACTTGCGCCCCGTGAACGTGGATGATACGGACGATGCCATCGTCTCCCAGCCACAATTTGGCGACCCTGCTGGCCTGCTCGTTTTCCATTTTTGAGCTCTTTCTCTATCAGAAGCTGTACGCAGCCGTCCACCCGGGCGGATGCGGGCCGAAATCGTATTTTCCCTGATGGCCGTCGCTATTGGTCAAAGAATTTTGTTCGCGCGGGATGGTTGCGGGAGAGGATGCGAGATCGATTCTCCAGCGCCATTTCAGGGCAGACCGCATCCGACTGAGCAGCATACCCGCCGATTTGAATCAGTTCAAGCCGTGATCGGCCGCGTGGGGTAATACCTGATCGGTACGCCCTTCGCAGAGGTTGCCATGTCCTTGGCGGTTTGCTTTAGGACGGAGGTTTTGATTTTGCCCACGACGTGCATTTCGCAGGGCTTGCAGTCAAAGCGCAGGGTGAGTTTTTCCTTGCCGTTGATGAGCGTCAACGGTTCGGCGCGGATGGTGCCTTGCACGCCGGTCACGCCCTTGGCCTGCTTGGGGCACAGGCTCAAGGAGAAACGGACGCAGTGTTTTGTGATCATCAGGCTGACGTCGCCTGGTTCCTCGTGGTTCTCGTAGGCGGCGGCGATCACCTTGACGCCATGTTTGGCGTAGAAAGCACGGGCCTTGTCGTTCAAGACGTTGGCCAGGTAGGTAAGGCTGTCTTCCGGGTAGGCCACCGGCGGCTCGACGGCCTGGCCTGGCGACCAGCGAACAAAACCGGTGGCGCGGGCCGCCTCCAGCTTTTGCACAGCTTCGCGGCGCAGCGGGTTGAGCACCGAGGCCGGCACAAACCAGGGCTGGGCAAAAGCCACTTGCACGTCACTGGCGGCAAAAATCGTGTTGCCCAGTCTGGAGACGTTGTCCACCATGCCCTCCAGCGCACCGGCCTTGTCCTTGGCGGGCGTGAGCGCCAGCGTGGCGTGCGCGCTGGCGCTAAAACCGTCCTCGTCGGTCAGGGTGAGCGTGATGCCGTTGGCGCTGTCTGCCAGATGCGCCCAGAGCTGGATGCGGCGCTCGCTGGACTTTTTGTCGAGCGCATGCAGCCAGTCGACATCGCGGTTGCGGTTGACCTCGACGCCTTTGCGCAGGTCTTTTAATCCCGCCAGCTCGTCCTTGGGGAACACACGCCAGCTGCCTTTTTTGGCGCTCACGAGTTCGGCGCGGTTGATGGCCAGGCCGACCAGCTCCTTTTGCAGGTCGTAGTAACACAGGCCGTCGCCGTTGTGCAGCACGGCCTCGTGGTCGTTGAGTTCCAGATCGACCCAGTTGGGGCCGACCTGGGTGACAAAACCGATGGGCTGGCCCGGATTTTTGGGGGTGTCGAAGGCACCGATGCTGTCCTGGCGGCCGTTGACAAAATAGTCGGTGAATTCGCGGTTGAAGTTTTGATTGGGGTCGGGCGTGAAACTGAACGTGGTGTGCCCGGTGCTGGCGCGCGCCAGCGGGTCGCCCGAGTGCTGGCGGGCCTCAATGACCTCATCGAGCAGTTTGCGGTAATGCGCCGTGATGTTTTTCACATAGGCCATGTCCTTGTAACGGCCCTCGATTTTGAAGCTGCGCACCCCGGCATCGACCAGCGCGGCGATGTTGGCGCTCTGGTTGTTGTCTTTCATGCTCAGCACATGTTTGTCGTGCGCCACAAAACGGCCCCTGTCATCGACCACCTGGTAGGGCAGGCGGCAGGCCTGGCTGCATTCGCCGCGGTTGGCGCTGCGCCCGGTGTGCGCCGCACTGATGTAACACTGGCCGCTGTAGGCCACGCACAGCGCGCCATGGACAAAAAATTCGAGCGTGCTGCGGCAGGGGTCGGTGGTGGCGCGGATGGCAGCAATTTGCGGCAAGGTGAGTTCGCGTGCCAGCACCAGTTGGGTCAGACCCGCGTCCTGCAAAAAGCGCGCTTTCTCAGGGGTGCGGATGTCGCACTGGGTGCTGGCATGCAACTGCAGCGGCGGCATGTCGATGGCCAACAGGCCCATGTCCTGCACGATTAGCGCATCGACACCGGCCTCATACAGCTGCCAGGCGAGGGCTCGCGCGCCCTCCAACTCGTCGTCGCGCAGGATGGTGTTCATCGTGACAAAAATGCGGCTGTTGAAGCGGTGCGCGTGTTGCACCAGTCGGGCAATGTCGGCCACCGAGTTATCCGCGCTGGAGCGCGCGCCAAACGACGGCCCGCCGATATAGACGGCGTCGGCCCCGTGGTTGACGGCTTCCATGCCAATGGCAGCGTCGCGTGCCGGGGCTAACAGTTCGAGTTGGTGGGGGAGCAGTGACATGGGGCGTGATTATCGGGCAGCGGGTCAATTTACACTTTGCCCATGACAAGCCAACGTTTTGACTCCCTGGATGCGCTGCGCGGGCTGGCGATGGTCTGGATGACGCTGTTTCATTTTGTCTTCGACCTGAACCACTTCAAGCTGGTCACGCAGGACTTCTACCGCGACCCGTTCTGGACCTGGCAGCGCACCCTGATCGTCAGCCTGTTTTTGCTGTGCGCCGGCATGGGCCAGGCCATTGCCACGGCGCAGGGTCAAAGCTGGCGCCGTTTCTGGCGGCGCTGGGCTCAGGTGGCGGGTGCTGCGCTGCTGGTCTCGGCGGGTTCCTGGCTGGTGTTTCCCAACAGTTTCATTTACTTTGGTGTGCTGCACGGCCTGGCGCTGATGCTGATCGTGGTGCGCCTCACCGCGCACTGGGGGCGCTGGCTGTGGCTTTTGGGCGCGTTGGCGATTGCCTCCAGATTCATCGCCGAGAGTGCGCTGCAGACCGGTGCGATGGGGCAGTTTGCCGAAACGTTGAACAGCATGCGCTGGAACTGGCTGGGCTGGATCAGCCAAAAACCGGTCACCGAAGACTATGTGCCGCTGTTCCCTTGGCTGGGTGTGATGTGGTGGGGCGCGGCAGCAGGCGCCTGGATATTGCAACAGCGGCCGCAGTGGCTGGTGCAGACCTTGCCTGCGCCAGCGCAGACCCTGGCTTGGCTGGGCCGCTGGAGCCTGAGCTACTACCTGCTGCACCAACCTGTGCTGATTGCGCTGGTGGGCGGTCTGAGCCTGCTACTGAAATAAAAAAAGCCGGAGCAAGTCCGGCTTTATGGGTGCTCAAGCGACCGGTTTATTCAATCTTGGCTTTTTTGCGCAACTCTTCCTGGTACTTGGCCAGTTTTTTCTGTTGCAGTTGTTGCGCCACTTGTGGCTTGACCTCTTCAAGCTTGGGCAGTTGGGCGTCGCGCACGTCATCCAGGCGGATGATGTGATAACCGAATTGGGATTTGACCGGGGTGTCGGTCAACTGGCCTTTGCTCAAGGCCGTCATGGCAGTGGAAAATTCGGCCACGTAATTGCCTGCGGGTGCCCAGTCCAGGTCGCCGCCCTTGGCGCCGGAGCCTGGGTCCTTGCTTGATTTTTTGGCGATCTCTTCAAACTTGCCGCCCTTTTTGAGCTGGGCGATGATGGCCTTGGCCTCCGCTTCCTTTTCAACCAGGATGTGGCTGGCGCGGTACTCCTTGCCTGCATTGGCAGCGGCAAACTTGTCGTATTCGGCCTGGATTTCAGCATCCGTCACCGGGTTTGTTTTCTGGTAGTTGGCGAACAGTTCGCGGATCAGAAGGGTCTGGCGTGCCAGTTCCATCTGGTTTTTGAAGTCTGCCGTGGTGTCAAGGCCCTGTTTTTGGGCTTCCTGCATGAAGATTTCGCGGGCGATCACTTCGTCCTTGATCTGCTGCTGGATCTCTGGTGTCACCGGACGGCCGGAGCGCGCCACCTGCTGGCTCAAGGCCTCGACACGCGTCAGGGGAACGGATTTGCCATTGACAATGGCCACATTTTGCGCCACTGCTGCGGCGGACAGGCTGCCCAAAAGGGCAGCAAAGGCGAGACTGGATAACAGTTTGTGCTTCATGCAAATTTCCTGAGAATAAATAAATAGAAAGTGCGAGGTTTCTGCCTAAAGCCGTCAGGCTTGGGGTGTTTTGGCTTCAATGGCGAGCGCGTGCAAGCCTTGGTCCATGAAATCTTGGAGCGCATCATACACAAGTCGGTGCCGTGCCACGGCGGACTTGCCGGCAAAGGCCTGCGCCGTGATGCGCACCCTGAAGTGGCTGCCAAAGCCGGTGCCGTTGGCGCCCGCATGGCCATGGTGCTGGTGGCTTTCGTCGAGCACCTCCAGCGCCTGGGGTTGTAGTTTTTCCTGCAGGCGTGCCTGCAACTGTTGTGCTGTGGGGGAAAGGCTCATGGGGCAGATTTAGGGGTGTCGTCAACCGCCAGGTAGCGTGAAATGTAAAACCCCTGGCCGACAATGAAGACCAGCGGGAAGGCGTAGCCCCAGAGCTTGAAGTTGACCCAGGCCTCGGTGCTGTAGTAGGCCGCCACGTAGGCGTTGAGGAGTGCCATAAAGGCGCTGTAGCCGATCCACAGGATGTTCAGCCGCATCCACACCGGCTCGGGCAGGGTGAGTTGGCTGCCCAGCAGCATTTTCAAAAAATTCTTCTTGTAGATCCAGACCGCAATGGCCAGCGCAATCGCCATCGCGGCATAGAGCACGGTGGGTTTCCATTTGATGAAGCGGTCGTCATGCAACACCAGCGTGAGCGTGCCAAATGCCAGAATCAAGACCAGCGTGATCTTGTGCATCATTTGCAGTCTGCGGTCAATGCCGTAAATCAGCGCCATTTGCAGCACGGTGGCGGCCATCAGCACGCCGGTGCCGATGTAGATGTCGTAAACCTTGTAGGCGCCGAAGAACAGCAGGATGGGAAAAAAGTCGATCAGTATTTTCATGTAGGGGTGAAGTTTAACGAAGCCGAGTTCATGCAGTAGCGCAGTCCGGTGGGCGCGGGTCCGTCGTCAAACACATGACCGAGGTGCGCGCCGCACTGTGCGCAGACGGTTTCGACCCGGGTCATGCCCAGACTGCGGTCGGTGATCTCAGAAATGGCGCCCGGAACAGCCTGCGAAAAACTCGGCCAGCCGCAGTGCGCGTTGAATTTGGTGCTGGCATCAAACAGCTTGGCATCGCAGCAGATGCAGTGGTAGCTGCCGTCGGCCTGGAGGGCTTCGTACTTGCCGCTGAAAGGGCGCTCGGTGGCGGCATGGCGCGTGACCTGGAAGGCCACCGGCTCGGCGCCCTTGGCTTGCAACAGGGCGAGCCACTCGGCATCGGTTTTCTGGATTGGATAGGTCATGCTTGTGCGCCTTTCAGGCTGGTTACGAGCTGCAACTGATCTCGATCCGGCTGGCCCAGTCGGGTGGAAAGTCGGCAAAGGATTCGAATTCTGGGTGCTCGTCAAAAGGCCGCTCCAGCAGCACAGCCAGGTTGGCAACGCCCGAGAAGTCCCTGGCCTTCGCGGCTTCGATGGCGAGCTCGCCCAGATAGTTGCGCAGCACATATTTGGGGTTGGTCTTGAGCATCAAGGCGGCGGCCTGATCCGGTGCCCCTGTGGAGAGGCGCTCTGCGTAACGCATTTGCCAGCCATCAAAAGCGGCCCGGTCGAGAAACAGGTCGCGCACCGGTGCAAAGTGCTGACCACCAACGGCATGGCTCAGGCGCCGCCAAAAGATGGGGTAGTCCACCCGGTCTTGCGCCAGCAGCGTGAACAGGTCGGCTATCAGCGTTTGATCTTCTTCACGCGCCGCATCCAGCAAACCCAGTTTGGCGCGCATCAGTTGTTGCCAGGTGCGCTCGAATACGGGCTTGAAGGTGTCCAAAGCCTGTAGGGCCAGGGCCTGGTCTTCTATCAACGGCATCAGTGCCTGCGCCAGCGCGTAAAGGTTCCAGTGGGCAATGTCGGGCTGGCGCGCAAAAGCGTAGCGGCCGCCGCGGTCGGTGTGGTTGCAGATGTGGCCGGGATCAAAAGCGTCGAGAAACTGAAACGGGCCGTAGTCGATGGTCAGGCCCAGAATGCTCATGTTGTCGGTATTCATGACACCGTGGCAAAAGCCGACCGCCTGCCAGTGCGCCAGCATCACGGCGGTGCGCTCGGTCACCTGCATCAGCAAATTGGCATAGGGGTTGGCACCCAAGGTGCTGGCGCTGTTGCAGTCTGGGTAATACCGGCTGATGACATAGTCGGCCAGCGTTTTGAGTTGCGGCAACTGGTTGCGCGCGGCAAAGTGCTCAAAATGCCCGAAGCGGATGAAACTGGGCGCCACGCGCGTCACCACTGCAGCGGTTTCCAGGCTCTCGCGCGCCACCTCTTCGTCCGAGCCCACCACGCACAGCGCCCGTGTGGTTGCAATGCCCAGAGCGTGCATGGCCTCGGAACACAAAAATTCGCGAATGCTGCTGCGCAACACGGCGCGGCCGTCGCCCATGCGCGAATAGGGCGTCAGGCCCGAGCCCTTGAGCTGCACTTCGAGCCCGTTGGCCTCGCCCAGCAAACAGGCCCGGCCGTCGCCGAGTTGCCCGGCCCATTGGCCGAACTGGTGCCCGCTGTAAACGCTGGCCAGCGGTTGCGTGCCGCTGATCGGGCGGTTGCCCGCCAGCGCTTGCAGCAGCGCATCGGACGCTAGTTGCTCGGGTGGCAAGCCCAGCAAATCAGCCACCGCAATGGAGCGGCCCACCCAATAGGGCTCCGGCAGCGCCTGCGGCGCGAGTGGCGTGTAAAAGTCCGGCCCCAGCTGCTGAAACTGGTTGTTCCAGGCCAGGCCCGTGTGATGGATTTGAAAAGCTTCGCTGACGGCATTCATGGGCGAATTGTGTCGTCTGGCGTTCAAACCCTGGGTTTGCAGGGGCATCCCGGGTGCTTTTGGCAGTACCATAAGTCGTTCAAAACACCCAAAGAGGAGCCCCCATGCTAGGACTGATGCAGAACCAACAACTGTCCATTTCGTCGCTGATCGAATTTGCCGAGCGCCACCACAGCGAGGGGCAGATCGTGTCGCGCCGGGTGGAGGGCGACATTCACCGCTACACCTACAAGGAGGCGGCGCAGCGCTCGCGCCAGTTGGCGGGCGTGCTCGACGCGTTTGGTGTGCAGCAGGGCGAGCGCGTGGCATCGATTGCCTGGAACGGCTACCGGCACATGGAAATGTATTTCGGTGTGAGCGGCTCGGGGCGCGTGCTGCACACCATCAACCCGCGCATGCACCCCGAGCAGATTGCCTGGGTGATGAGCCACGCGCAGGATCAGATGGTGTGTTTCGACATGACGTTTTTGCCGATCGTGAAAGCCATTCACGGCAAATGCCCCAGCGTCAAAAACTGGGTCGCGCTGTGCGATGCCGACAAGCTGCCCGCCGATTCCGGCATTCCCAATTTGCTGAGTTATGAGGCCTTGCTGGCGGCGCAGACAGGCAACTACCGCTGGCCCGAGTTCGATGAAAACACTGCTTCGAGCATGTGCTACACCAGCGGCACCACGGGCAACCCCAAGGCCGCGCTCTACAGCCACCGCTCCACCGTGCTGCACGCCTATGCCGCGGCGCTGCCCGATGTGATGGGCATGTCGGCGCGCGATTCAATTCTGCCGGTGGTGCCGATGTTTCACGTCAACGCCTGGGGCATTCCGTATTCCGCCGCCCTGACTGGAGCCAAGCTGGTGTTTCCCGGCCCCGGCATGGACGGCAAGTCGATCTATGACCTGATCGAACTGGAGCAGGTGACCTACGCGGCCGGCGTGCCCACCATCTGGCAAATGCTGCTGAGCCACATGGAGCCCAACGGCCTGCGCTTTTCCAGCCTGAAACGCACGGTGATCGGCGGCTCGGCCTGCCCGCCCGCCATGATCACCGCCTTCAACGACAAATACGGCGTGGAAGTGCTGCATGCCTGGGGCATGACCGAAATGAGCCCGCTGGGCACGGTCTGCACGCTCAAAAACAAGCACCTCGCGATGTCGTCAGAGGACAAGATGAAGGTGCGCCTGAAACAGGGGCGGGCCATTTTTGGTGTCGATATGAAGATCGTCAACGCAGAAGGCAAGGAACTGCCCTGGGACGGCAAAACCTATGGCGACCTGCTGGTGAAAGGCCCGTGGGTGCTGCGCGAATACTTCCAGGGTGTGGGCGACACGCACGCGGTCATGCCGCTCATCGACGGCTGGTTTCCCACCGGCGACGTGGCCACCATCGATGCCGACGGCTACATGCAGATCACCGACCGCAGCAAGGACGTGATCAAGTCGGGCGGCGAGTGGATCAGCTCGATCGACATCGAGAACATCGCGGTGGCGCACCCGGCGGTGGCCATGGCGGCCTGCATTGGCATGGCGCACCCCAAGTGGGACGAGCGGCCGATTGTGGCGGTGGTGAAAAAACCGGGCGCCGAGGTGTCGCGCGAGGAACTGCTCAAGTTCTACGAGGGCAAGGCCGCCAAGTGGCAGATTCCCGACGACGTGGTGTTTCTGGACAACATTCCGCTGGGGGCCACCGGCAAGATGCAAAAGAGCAAGCTGCGCGAAGTGCTGAAAGACTACCAGCTGCCTGATCTGCGATGACGGTCCCTTAAGTTCTGCATGGCATTTGTCACCCTCTCGCTGCTCAACGGCCTCAGCTACGGGCTGCTGCTGTTCATGCTCAGCGCCGGGCTCACGCTGATTTTCAGCATGATGGGGGTGCTCAACTTTGCCCATGCCTCGTTCTACATGCTGGGCGCCTACTTTGGCTACAGCGTGACCGAATGGCTGGGCTTCTGGCCGGCCCTGGTGCTGGCACCCTTGATCGTCGGCGGCTTGGGCGCCCTGTTCGAGCGTTTTGTGCTGCGCCGCGTGCACCGGTTCGGCCATGTGGCCGAACTGCTGATCACCTTCGGCATGAGCTACATCATCCTGGAGCTGGTGCAACTGGTGTGGGGCCGCAGTTCTGTCGATTACCGCGTTCCACTGGCGCTGGACGGCCCGCTGCTCACGCTCTTTGGCACCCAGTTTCCGCTCTACCGCGCCTTCATGATGGGCATGGCCTTGCTGACGCTGGCAGCCCTGTGGCTGCTGCTCACGCGCAGCCGCATCGGGCTGGTGATCCAGGCCGCTTTGACGCACCCCGATATGGCCGAGGCGCTGGGCCACAACGTGCCGCGCGTGTTCATGTGGGTGTTTGGCGGCGGCTGCGCGCTGGCCGGCCTGGCGGGCGTGATGGGTGGCAACGCCTTTGTCACCGAGCCGGGCATGGCCATGGCGGTGGGCGGCATTGTTTTTGTGGTGGTGGTGGTAGGCGGCATCGGCTCGCTGGCCGGGGCATTTCTGGCCTCCATCCTGATTGGTTTGCTGCAAACCTTTGCCGTGGGCCTGAACGTGTCGGTGGCGCCGATCCTGCCGTATCTGCTGATGGTGCTGGTGCTGATCTTCCGGCCCCGGGGCCTGGCCGGCACGCGGGGCGATTGATGCACCGCATGCTGGTGTGGGGTTTGTACGCGCTGGCGCTTGCGCTGGCGCCGCTGGTGTTCAGCAGCAGCCTGAGCCAGACCCTGCTGAGCCAGATGGGCATCGCCATCATCGTCTGTCTGAGCTACAACATGCTGCTGGGGCAGGGCGGCATGCTCAGTTTTGGCCACGCGGTGTATTCGGGCATGGGCGCGTTTTTGGCGATTCACACGCTCAACTTTGTGAGCAGTGGGTTGGCGTTGCCGGTGAGCTTGATCCCTCTGGTGGGCGGTTTTGCCGGCCTGTTGCTGGCCCTGCTGCTGGGCTGGGTCACCACCAAAAAATCCGCCACACCGTTTGCCATGATCACCCTGGGCCTGGGTGAACTGGTGTGGGCCATGGCGTTGATGTTCCCGGGATTTTTTGGCGGCGAAGCCGGGGTATCCGGCAACCGGGTGGCGGGCAGCCCGGTGCTAGGCATCACTTTTGGCCCGCAGATCGAGCTGTATTACCTGATTGCGCTTTACACCTTTGTCTGCACCGCGCTGATGTACGCCTTTACCCGCACGCCCTTGGGGCGCATGTTGAACGCAGTGCGCGACAACTCCGAACGGGTCGCCTTTGTCGGCTACAACCCGCAGATGGTGCGTTACCTGGCGTTTGTCATTGCCGCCTTTTTTGCCGGCATTTCGGGCGGCCTGGCGGCGTTGAATTTTGAGATTGTGACCTCCGAAGTGGTCAGTGCTTACCGCTCGGGCCTCTACCTGCTGTTCACGTTTCTGGGTGGCACCACCTTCTTTTTCGGCCCCATCATCGGCGCCATTTTGATGGTGCTGGCCCTGGTGCTGCTGTCCGAGTTCACCCAGGCCTGGCTGCTGTATCTTGGGCTGGTCTTCATCGTGATGGTGATAGTCGCTCCGGGCGGGGTGGCCGCGCTCGTCATGGCCAACCTGCGCCTGGCAAAGGCTGGCTATTTGCGGCGACTGTGGCCGGCTTATCTGGCGCTGCTGGCCACCGCCTTGCTGGCCTTGCTTGGTGCTTCGGCCCTGCTGGAAATGCTTTACCACTTGCAATTGGGGGCAACGTTGGGGCCTGAATTGCGCTTCATGGGCACCACCCTGAATACCCAAGCGCCCGGCAGCTGGCTGGGGGCCGCCATGGTCATGTTGCTCGGCCTTGCGCTGTTCGAGTCCAGACGTCGCCCGTTTGTGCGCGACTGGGACGAGATCCAGCAAGCCATCGCGCAGGACATCAAACGCCGGGAGGTGCTTTGAACCCAACCCAGCCTCCCTCTGCCCTGGAGTTGAAAGGCTTGAGCAAGCGCTTTGGCAAGACCGACATCATTTGCGGCATCGACCTGGCCGTCAAACCCGGCGAGCGCATCGGCATCATCGGCCCCAACGGCGCAGGCAAATCGACCCTGTTCAACCTGATCAGCGGGCGGCTTGAGCCTGATGGCGGGCAGATATGGCTAAACGGTGACCGCATTGACGGCAAAAAGCCATTCGAGATCAACCGCCTGGGCCTGGCGCGCAGTTTCCAGGTGAGCAACATTTTCCCCAAGCTCAGCGTGTTCGAGAACCTGCGCTGCGGCGTGCTCTGGAGCCTGGGTTACAAATACACGTTTTTGAAATTTCTGGCGGGTCTGGACGATGCCAATGAACGGGTTGTAACCCTGATGGAGATGCTGCATCTGGACAAGCAGCGCCACACCCTGGCCATGCACCTGAGCTACGCCGAGCAGCGCGCGCTGGAAGTGGGCATCACCATTGCCGGCGGCGCCAGCGTGATCCTGCTCGACGAACCGACGGCCGGCATGAGCCAGTCTGAGACCAGCCGCTTCATTCACCTGATCAGGCAAGCCACCGAGGGCAAAACGCTGTTGATGGTGGAACACGACATGGGTGTGGTGTTTGACCTGGCCGACAAGATTGCCGTGCTGGTGTATGGCGAGTTGCTCGCATTCGACACACCCGACGCGGTGCGCGCCGACGCGCGGGTGCAAGAGGCGTATTTGGGCGCGCTGGTGGCGCAAGCGGGGCAGTCGCCATGCTGAAAATCGAGCAATTACATGCCTGGTACGGCAAGAGCCATGTACTGCATGGCGTCTCGATGCAGGTGAGTGCGGGCGAAATTGTGGCGCTGTTGGGGCGCAACGGCTCGGGGCGCTCCACCACGGCCAAAGCCATCATGGGACTGGTCGAGGCACAGGGCTCGGTGCTTTGGCAGGGGCGGCAGATGCTGGGCAAAAAGACTTTTGAGATCGCCCAGTCCGGGCTGGGCTACGTGCCCGAGAGCCGGGACATTTTCCCCTCGCTGACAGTGGCGCAAAACCTGTGGCTGGGTCAAAAACACAGCCGCCAAGCGGGCCGCTGGACCATGGAGGACATGTACCGTTTGTTCCCGCAATTACAAGCGCGCCAGCACACCGAGGCCGGCGTGCTGTCAGGCGGCGAGCAGCAAATGCTGACCCTGTGCCGCACGCTGATGGGCGACCCCGACCTGATCATCATCGACGAGCCCACCGAAGGCTTGGCGCCCAGGCTGGTCGAAGGCGTGGGGCAATTCCTCAGGCAACTCAAGGCGCGCGGTATCGCGGTGCTGCTGATCGAGCAAAAGCTGACGATTGCCCTGGACGTGTCCGACCGCTGCTACGTGATGGGCCATGGTAGCGTGGTGTTTGAAGGCACGCCGGAAGATCTGCGCCAGGCCAGCGCGATCCGCAGGGAGTGGTTGGAGGTGTGAGTGGTTGGCCTCCCAGGCTGATGATGGCTGTGCCCGCGCATCTCATCAACCTCTCTTTATTTGGTTTGGATGCAGTGGCGGACCGGTTCAGACCTTGGCTGTCTTTTGGCTTTGCCGACTACTGACGTGGAGTTGAGGTCACCTGCGCGGCTTTTTGAGCAGGTCCGGTGGAATGATGGGTTGAGTCATTCTGTGGCGTCCGACACGGGAACCGGCGCGGCGGATGGAGGCCCTGGGAGCGTCACTGGACCCACGCCGGATAGGATAACTTCGCGACAACGTTTAGCGTAGTCGTCGTCGGGCTGCTCCGAAAGATACTGAACTGCGACGAATAGATTGGAGGTAGCGAGAAGTGCCGTTGACGACGACCGTGCAGCAGCGATGCACTTCTCAGTGAACTGCAACTCTCGCTCGTCTGGCGGAGCTAAACGATAGCCATTACCGAAAAGTACGCCCTTGGCTGGCGCTGACACTTCCTCACGCTGCAGGTCTTCATGAATGTTCATCGCGAGTTGTCGCAGCTTGTCGACATTCACTGCCTTTGTGTCCTTACCTTCAGCTTCGCCAAGAAGGCGACCTTCGGTGCAGTCGAATACAACGTCGAACTCTGAGTCTGCTTCCTTATACGGAGCGGCAGTGAATCCAAGTGTGCGAAGCGCGTCGATGATGGCGCACTCAAGCGGTTTGCCCTTTTCGTAGAGCAGCGCTCTCGTTCGACCAGCACCATTTAGCCGCTCTTGCAGGTCCTCCTTTACACGCTGAGCTTCTTCGACGCGGCGTTCCGCGTCTAGCAACTCGGAGCGCAACGTTCGTTCCTGTGCGAGCGCGTATGAAGTGCTCGTTGCCCATTCGGGTTCAGGTGTGACCTTGGCAGAACTGTGCAGCGCTTTGTCTAGCGCCACCGCCGCGCCAAGAAATCGCGCTGCAAACTGTTGCGCTTTGGCGGTCCAGACTTGCTTCTTGGCTTCTTGTTTTAGAAACGCGTCAGGGTAGAAATCAATGTCCGGAAGCAGAACCAGCGTCCCTGCCGAACTCTTGCTCCTTGCGATTGCACCGACGGGTTTGTCACCAGTCTTGGTTGTCAGACATACGCCCGTCGTCTCCTCGGAAAGTAGCACTTTGTATTCGGAGATCGGGCCGAACTCCGCCCAGTAGGGAGCGAGTATTTCTGCGCCGAATGGGGCCAATTTCATGACGCTCCCGGTCGCATTGACCGGCTTAAGGTTGACCGGTATGGCGGCGTAATTGGTGTACTGGGTTACGATGCGTGTGGTCTTCTGATTCCGCCCGGTACCCGAATATTTACGCTCACCTGTGTCGATATATACATCTTGGACAGGCGCGAGGAAAGCAAGTACTGTCTTGCCAGCTTCGACGGCCTGCTTGATCTCGCGGCGCCAATGCTCACAGCACTCCTTTAGTTGGAAGGACGATGTGTCGTCAAGGCTGGGCTTGCCTTGGTAGGTGTCGCGAAAGTTGAAAAACTCCGAGATCAATGGCCTGAACAGTACGATATCCCAATCCAGTAAAGAGACCTTCGAACGGAACGCTTCATAATGAGCACCATCAGAGGCCAATTCAAAACCGATCGTCAGGATGTTCTTAGACATGGAGCAATCTCTCGGGTTTGTGACGCATAACGTGGAGGTCACCGGCGCTGCGCGGCTTTATCGCGCAGCGTCCGGTGGACCGCAGGGTTATGTTTCATTGGAAAATGACAAAAGCAACTCAACATGACGACAAAAGATTGTTTGCGGATTGTCAGGGAATGTCGTTGGGTCCAGCGCATGCGCCAGCAGAAAGGTGAACGGCTTGTCTTGGCGGCAATGCTCTTCGTAGGTTGCATAGGCGCGGGAGAATGCTTTTCGGCGGAAGCGGCCAACGTAGGGCTGAAACTCGGCGCAGGCGGATTTAATTACCGGGAGAGTGGCGAGCAGGGAAACGGAAATGTCTTCCTTCCAATGCTCAGTGGGAGGATAGATTCCGAGAAGTGCTTTAAGGACGGAAGACCGGAAAGCATTGCAGGCAGCAACGCGCCGAGCGTGAGCCTCCCGCCACAACGAGAGCCTGTGAGCCGCGAGGGGGACAAAGATAGCTCCGGCGAGAGCTATCAGTGCGACGGTTACTGCGGTCTCTATTTTTCGCTCCCTCTTTGGATTGTTGCGCTATGGGCTGGCGTGGCGCCGACTATGAAACATAACGTGATGTAGATCGTCGGACATTCTGGCATCCAAGGGTATCCGACGGGATACACCCGAATTCAACCCACTGGTGTCGATGCCCCGTCAAGTGGCAAGCCGCATTGCGCCGAGGTTCGCAGCCAATAGCACTAGAAATCAAAGTCATGTCCGTCCCTTTAAAACCTGTCGCCTATCCTGGCCTGGCGAAATTTGATCAACGCCGAGTTCACGTTCTTTGACGTTTCATTTGATACGGACTATAGCCCAGTGGAACAAGCATCGTGAATGCGCTCTTGGATTCAACCGGTCGATGCAACGCCTTAAATTCTGCATGAGCAGAAGGAGTGTTGCAGATGAAACAAAGACCCAGGATTTACTACTCTGATAGCCAGAAGGCTCTGATGTGGGAGCGCTGGAA
>NZ_JAQTWL010000020.1 GCF_028689295.1 Rhodoferax sp. | reverse complement strand
TCGAACGTGGCGGTCATTTTTGCCACCCAGTCCCTGAGCGATTTGTCGCGCAGTGGCATTGCCGATGTGATTTTTGAATCCTGCCCGTCAAAAATCCTGTTGCCAAACCCGCAAGCACAAACCGAAGCCTTGAGCGGGCTGTACCAAGCGATTGGACTCAACCGTCGGCAAATCCAGATCGTTAGCAACGCCGTGCCAAAGCGCCAGTATTACCACCTGCACCCGGACGGCTCCCGCGTTTTTGAATTGGGACTGACTCCGCCGGAAATGGCCTTTGTTGGGGCCAGTGGACGCGAGGATTTGGCGCGAATTCGTCATCTGCAAAAGCTCGATGCGCTTACCTGGCCGTCTGCCTGGTTGCGGGAACGCGGTCAGTTCGATGCCGCCCGTTTATGGGATAGCTATTGACTGTGACAGGTCAGCAAAGAGCATCTGGCCCGACGCTCGCACAGACCTCCCCTGTGTCACCACGGTTTTACTGGTTGTTTGATCGTGGGAGGGCCACTTTTTTGCGTCAACTTGCGTCTGGCCGGTATGGGACAACAGTATTCAATAAAGGAAATCCCATGAAGCCCAAGAAGCTGCTTTCCAGCGCCGCAGTGGCGGCTGCCTTTGCTTTAGCGTCGATACCATCCGCTCACGCCGGTGGCGGTGGGTTTGTGGGTGCCATGGAAGCCACCCAGTGGCTGAACAACGCCGAGCTGGTCAATGTCTATTCAAGCAATCTGGAACAGCTGCAGCAGCAAATCCAGATGTACCAGAACATGTACCAGAACACGCTCGGCATTCCGATTCAGGCGTGGAGCGGCATTGCGGCGCGTTTGACATCGTTGGTCAGCACGATTCAAAACACGCAAGGCATTGTGAACGCCACTGTCAATTCCATCACCGACATGCAAACAACCTACGGCAACGGAAATTTGCTTTCGAACCAACAGCAAAATCTGGTGAATTGGAACAAGGGCTTGAACAACCAGATTGGCGCGGCTTTGCAGCAATTGGGCTTGAACGCCAACAATTTTTCGACAACGCAAAGTGCTTTGCAGCAAATTCAGCTGGCATCCCAAACAGCGGCTGGCCGCCTGCAAGCGATTCAGGCTGGCAATCAAATTGCCGGCATGATGGTCAATGAAACCCAAGCACTGCACGGCACCATCATTGCGGCGGAACAGGCCCGACTGAATGCCATCGCCAAACAGGAAAACGAAAAATACCAAGACGAAATCCTGTACCGCAATTTCTTTCGCAACCACTCCGGCAAATACTGAGCGGAGTATTGGTGATGCGTGCAACGCTTTTCCTGCTGCTGTTCGGTATCGCGCCGTTGGCGAATGCCGCGGGCATGATGGATACGTTGGTCAGTCAAGTTCAAAGCGCATCCGGTGGATGGATGTCGACTGCGCTGGGTTACGCTACCAATTTGTTCTTTGGCCTGGCTGCACTTGAATTCGCCTGGTCGGCGATTCAGCTGACGCTCAAAAAGTCAGAGCTTTCGGAAATCATGGTGGGGACCTTGTTCAAGGTCATGTCCCTGTCATTTTTTGCCATGGTACTGATCAAAGCGCCCGAGTGGATACCTGCCATCATCAATTCATTCAAGGCAGCAGGTGCCGGTGTGGGTGGCACTTCGGTTTTGTCACCCTCAGCGGTATTTGACCAAGGGCTGCAAGTAGCCGCCAGCCTGATGCAGTTCTCCAACGATGCCGCGCCCAGCACGGGTGACATGATCATCAACACTTTGACAAATTCGGGGCAAGGTCTGGGCAAATTCATGCTCAGCGCCATCATTGTGGGTGTTGCCTCAGTTTTTATTGTCCTTGGCTACGGGCTGATTGCGGTTCAACTGCTCATCACCCTGGTTGAGTCGTACTTGATCATTGGCGGTGGTGCCTTGATGCTCGGGTTTTCGGGCTCACGTTGGACGCACAATTTGTCAGAGAAATATTTTGGCTACGCGATTTCCATTGGCGTCAAACTGTTCACCATTTATTTGATCATTGGCTTTGGTGACAGCTTCACCCAAGCCCTGAAAGACACCATTGCAGCTGCCTACGCCGCACATCCTGAAGGCCCCAGTTTTGGTGACTATTTGGGTGTGGGTGGCGCATCGCTGTTCTATGGTGTCACTGGCTACATGGCACCGGGCCTGGCGGGGTCGATGCTTAATGGCACGGTGGCCATGTCCCTGCAAAGCGCCGGCACGGCGGCTGGCATGGTGGGCGGTGCGCCGGTGGCGGCGGGCCTTGCTGCAAGTGCCGCCGGTGCGCGCGCGCTGGGACTTGCTGGCGGCGCCATGGGCGCATTGCTGCCCGTGCAAAAGGCGGCGGGTGCGATTGGTGGCTCTTCTGCTGGCGTCGGCTTTGGCGGTGGCATCAGTGGTACGGTCAATGCCAATAACCCATTTCAGCCTGCTGCTGGTCCAAGCAATACCAGAAAATCCAGCAGCGCAAACAGTGGCGGCACCGGTATAACGCCTTTGCTGGCTTTGCCGGGTCCATCCGGTTTACCCACTGCATCCAGCTCGGCTAGCCAGCATGCTAGGGCTCGCACACCAAGTGAAGGCCCTGTCCCTTACAACGCAGCGCCTGGTCCGTCTGAGAGTCCGATGGCTGGACGTGGCATGAACGCGAGCGGCCAAAGTTTGGGCAAGACCCAAGCGCCCGGTTTTGTTGACCCGCGTTTTGACCCGTCTGCCACGCCGGGTGGTGGCGCAAAGCAAAGCACCAACGAAACCGGCGGCACGTCTGCCAATTCATTCGATGCACGGTCTTTCCAACAGCGATTTGAGGCGGACTACAAGCAACATCCGGGCGGCATGGCAGACAAACTCAACAGCTTTTCGAAGCGTTTGCAACATGCTGCGGATCGAAGAAAACCGCATTGGGTGAGTGATGGTCATGTGGGTCACGCACCAGGCTTGCGCATGGGGCTCGATACCTGAGGTATCACGGTGCGCTCGCTACAAATCATTGAGAACTACCTCGTTGCACGTGGCTGCGAGATTCAAAAGGTCAAAGACCATTTGGTTGAATTTCGTTTGCCCGGCGAGACCAGTCGAACGCCTGGCGGGCGGCTGTCCGTGGCGCGCGATGGCTCTCTCAAAATGTGGCATCGCTATGCAGAAAAGGGACTGGCAGCGGGTGAGCCGTGGCATGCCGCTGGAGGCATCCGTCTTGGCGATAAATCGACCCCGTCACTTGCAACCCATATCGACCAGTTGAGCGCGGCCAAGGAACTGTCAGCACTGACCAAAGTGCCGAAATTTTCTTCAGAGCCCCAACAACGCCGCTCATATGACCCGGAGCAAGTGTGGCGGGCGGCTGATGATCTGTTGCAAACGTCTGGTCTGATTCCGTCGCGGCTGCACGGGCGCTATCGCGATGGCACTGATCCAAAGCCCGTCTACAAGTTGCTGGTGTCAAACGATGGTGTTGCAACCGCATTTTCATTCCGGGGCGACATTGCTCTTCCTGCGCCATGGCGGGAAGGCCGGCAAACGAGCGATGGCAAGAAAACCATGTATGTCACGGGACGCGATTTGGGGCTGGATGGTGATCTTGCGCCACCCCGGTCTTCATCTGCTTTGCCGCGCCCGGCGCCTGCTGAGTTGCGTACAACTGACTTGGATCTGAATCGAGACACTTGCAGGTCTTGGATGGCAGGTGTCACCCCACCAACTGACCATCGTCATCTTGTCAAAGGCAATGCCGTTCTGGATGGCACGGAGTTGCGGGTGTATCCCACAGGGCACAAATTTGCCGGCACGATATTGGCCCCCATGTTTCGTCCTGATTTGATGGGCCGACCAGACACGGTGGAACTATGTGGTGCGCAGCACCTGATGCCCAAAGTCGCTTTCAACACCGACAAAATCATGGCAAAAGGCTCTCACACCGTCGGCGCCTTTGTGCCATTTCCAGGGCTTGATTCATTGATGAGAGTGCTGACTAGCGATGCCCTGGCGCCAATACAAGCGTGGCTGGCGGTTACCGATAAAAAGAAACCGCTTGTGATCTGCGAGGGGGTGGCCACCGGACTTGCGATTCAACAAAGCGGTGCGGGCAACGCGCTGTGCACGTTGTCGTCGAACAATGTGATGGTGGTCGCCCAATGGGTCAAGCAAACGGGTTTGTCGAATTTGTTTTCAGGGGTGGTCATTGCAACGGATCACGATATCGGCCGGACTGAGGCTGGAAGACTCAAATCAAACGCCATCCCACGGGCTTTGGAAGCGTCAAAGCTGACGGACTTCGCATTGGCTGTGCCTCCAGTGAACAGTCAAGTTGGCGCTGATGCACGGGACCTGCTCGGCCAGGGCGGTCCCCAGGCAGTGCGTAACTTCATTGCCAGCGCTGCATCGGCTGCGGAAGTGGAGAAAGCGAGGGCTGACATTTTTTTGCCTGTCAAAGAAAGTCAACAGGCTTCTGAGCCTGAATTCGAACGGTGAAACCAGACACCAACAGACCGAGCAGTGACCAGATGGGTATTCAGTTAACTAGCCGCGTGGCTTGCAACGCATTCATCGGATGATGGTGAGTTGAAAATGATATGAATCATAGGGTACTATTCGGCGATATCCAATGTTTTGTATCAGTGAATCCCAAGAATCAACCATCCCAGCGAAATAGTGCTGTGGCCCATCTGCAGGCCACGGGCATGTCGCGCCTGAGTGAATTGACTGCAAAGGGCATTACTGCAGCGACGGTGTCGCGCCTTGAGCGAGAGGGCGTTCTCGTTCGCCTTGCCCGAGGGCTGTATCAGCTTGCAGACGCATCTCTCGATGTGAATCACACCCTTGCCGAGGCATCCAAACTTGTTCCCAAGGGGGTCATCTGCCTGACGTCGTCCCTGGCGTTCCACAGTTTGACTGACCAGATTCCACCCAAAGTCTGGATGGCCATTGGTTCGAAAGACTGGCACCCCACATTTAAATATCCGCCGGTTCGTTTCGCTCGTTTTTCAGGGCCGCGCCTGCTACATGGTGTTGAAAGCCACGTCATTGACGGGGTATCCGTTCCGATCTTCGGCGTGGCTAAAACCATTGCAGACTTGTTTCGGTATCGGCAGACCATCGGCATCAACGTCGCGCTGGAAGGACTGCGCGAGGCACTAAGACAAAAAAAGGCTTCGCCCGCCGAAATTGCAAGAGAGGCGGTTGACGCCAAAGTCTGGAAAATCATGGAGCCGTACATGAGTGCGTTGACATCCCATGGCTGAGCCCAAGAGACTGCGGATCTTGAAACGGTGGTCACGGACCTCGCCGGATTTTTGATGCCAAATGCGCAGCGTGCAGGAGAGCGGTACCAGCTTGATCGGTTCTGATGAGCGTTAAATCCGACAGAACAGGATGCAATACTGCATGTTTCAGACAGATACGCTCTCCGTGCCCGACGAATCAACACAAAATCCGACAAGCCTTATTTTGTTAAATAAAGCACTTTTCAGACAGAAAGTGTCACAATAATACAAATATCAGACAAATACAAAGAAGTCGACATGGTCATCAAGCAAAAATTCGACAATTCTCTGCCTGAGCTTGTGTTCACAGGCCAGGGCGACCCCGCTGCCGACCGCAAGGTCATTCGGCTAGCCGGTGATGGGACACTGCTGAAACTTTACCAGGGTGTTTACACCAGCAATCTGGCCAGCCCTCCTGAATCAGTCGTAAGCCGCCACTGGACAAGCATTGTGGGCCACCTGCTGCCTGGCGGGGTCCTCAGCTACCGTAGCGGCTATGACGCAAAGCCCTTCGATGGCCGTATTTATGTGACGCGCGGTGATCGGCCGCGAACCCTGGAGTTGCCCGGCCTCATCATCAAGGTGATTCCAGGATCAGGCGCTGTTGAGGGTGACACGCCCTACAAGGGACTTTTCCTGGCCAGTCAACCGCGCTGGTTGCTGGAAAACCTGGCGAGCGGCCGCGGTGTCGGTGAGCGAGTTCTAGCCCAGCCAGCGCTTGAGGCTGAGCTCGACAAGCTTCTTTCGATTCGTGGTGAGTACCGATTCAATCAACTCCGGGATAGCTGCCGCACGCTGGCGGAAGCATTGGGTCGGGAAAAGGAATTCAAGCGGCTGGACGGCATCATGGGCGCCATGTTGGGGACCCATGAGAGCAAAAAGCTGCAGGGCAAACAAGCCCTAGCCCGCGCCGCTGGACGCCCCTATGACCCAGACCGTCTGGCACTTTTTGACACACTTTTTAGTCATCTGCGAACACAGACCCTGCCGGAGGTGCCCTCCACGGCGGATGCGGGGGTCTCACGCGAAAATTTCGCGTTCTTCGAGTCCTACTTTTCGAACTACATCGAGGGCACCACATTCTTGGTCAGCGAGGCCGAGGAAATCGTGTTTGAAGGCAAGCTCATCGCAAACCGGACAGAGGACTCCCACGACATTCTCGGAACCTTCCAGGCAGCCATGCGATCCCCCTGGCGCGACCAACCGGCCAGCACGGCGGACGATTTCCTGGCTTGGCTAAAGAACGTGAATGCGTTGGTTATGCAGTCCCGACTGGACAAGCAGCCAGGGGAGTGGAAGGACCAGAACAACCAGGCAGGATCAACGCTATTCGTTGCCCACGAGCTCGTGCAGGGCACGCTGAAGGAGAGTTTTGAGCGGATTTTGGCGCTGAAGGACCCTCTCGCGCGCGCGCTGATGACCATGTTCGTCATCTCAGAAGTTCACCCCTTCAAAGATGGCAA
Source organism: Rhodoferax sp. (assembly GCF_028689295.1). GTDB lineage: Bacteria > Pseudomonadota > Gammaproteobacteria > Burkholderiales > Burkholderiaceae_C > Rhodoferax. The sequence goes on along the minus strand of NZ_JAQTWL010000020.1, from coordinate 29,783 downwards.
CGGCAGAACGGCGCGCCTGGCAATGAACTGCGTGCTCAGCGCAGCGGGTCTGTCACGCATCATCGTTCCAACTGTCTATCGCGAAGATTACCTGTTGCCGCTGAAAAGCCTGTCGAACCATGCCGACGCGACACCCTACATCCGGGCCATGACCCGTATCCAGGCCTGGACGGCTGCCTTCGACTACTCACAGCCGCGTCACGAACTGCACCAAGCGCTCAAGCGATGCAACGCCTTCGAAGAAGACCTACGAAATTACCGGCTGGTGTTCCCGTAAATCAAAACAGAAATTGCGGGAGACAGCAGCCATCAGGCTGTGGACGGCAAGATCATCGCGCAGCAATCGGGCTAGCTCCTTGGCCAGTCGATTGGTACTGCGCGGCGTGCCCTAGCAATCGATGCCCATTTTGTGTTGCTTGCGCCAGATCGGTATTTGGCAACAGCACTCAAAAAGGACGCTTGCATGTCAAAACAAAATCCATACCTCAACGCTCGCCGGGAGTGGGATGAGCGATACGGTGGATTGGTCTCACGCGCGCGCAATTGGCAACTGATGGCCGCCGGCTCGTTGGCTGTCGCGGTTGTGGCTGTGGTGGGCATTGCGTTCGTCGGGTCCCAATCAAAGATTCAGCCGTTTGTGGTGGTCACCGACCAACTCGGTTCGCCTGTTGCTGTTGCCCGTCCCGCGCCGGTGGCAAGGGCTGATTTGGACAAACGGTTGATGGTTGCTCAATTGGCGGCCTTCATCAAAGACGTGCGCTCCATGTTGCCGGATGCTGTTGCCCAACAGGTCACGTTGAACCGGGTGTATGCGATGGCGGGGCGCGATGTGGCCGGATTCTTGAATGAATTTTTCAAAGACAACTCGCCGTTCTCGGTCGATGGTTCTGTCACGCGTGTCGAAATTTCATCCGTCATTCCCCAAGGGGGCGAAACCTACCAGGTGTCCTGGGTGGAAACAAAAGCCAAGCCTGGCGCGGCTGCTGTTGCGGAGCATTGGAAAGCGGTCGTCACGGTTGGGATTGATGCCAAGCTGGCAGAAAACCCAAAAGTCGCGCTTTGGAATCCCTTTGGCATTTACGTCAAGTCAATCTCCTGGACAAAAGAAGTTCTGTAAAGGTCGTCCTCATGAAAAACTCCCTCATCGCCATTGCCATTCTTTCCTTGACTGCCAGTGCCTTTGCACAATCATCTACGGAAACCGCCCCACATCCCGCTGCCGTCGCAGCGACCGACGCGGTTGTCACCACCCAGGCACCGGCCCAAGCGTTGACCGCGCCGTCATCAAATGAGTTTGAAGCTCTCCCTTTGCAGCCGACCCCCGGAACGCAAAAAGTCACGTCATCCCCTGAGGTAATGGCGCCATCACCTTTGCAGCCCTCAGCCAAGGTGCAGACCAGAAAGCTTTCCGCCGCCGATGCCGCAAGGCTTGCAGCGGCAAAGCGCTGGGAACAAACAGGCGCGGCTGAGGCGTTGGTGGGTGCCAGTGGTGCTGTTGAATATCCCTATGGGTATTCACGTCCGACCATTACTTGCGCACCCTTGCACGTCTGCTCGGTCGCGCTGCAGGATGGTGAGGCCGTGACTAGTGTTTCGATTGGCGACACGGTGCGCTGGCTATTGCAGAACGCAACCGCCGGGTCAAGGCCGGTGATGATGTTGAAACCCACACAGGCGGGCCTGTCAACCAACCTGGTTGTGACAACTGACAAGGGCCGCATTTATTACATGCACCTGGTGTCCAGTAAAACCGAGTATGTTCCCATGGTGAGCTGGTATGACCCGGCTGCCATGACACGCGACTTGAGCGCTGAGGCACAAGCGACAGCACGGCAAAAAGCGGAATTTGAGGCAACGATTGCCGCCACCAAACTGGCGGCAGAACAAGCCAGGACCCAACGTGTCGTGGCAGACAAGTCTGTTGGCAAACTTGATCCAACCACGCTGGATTTTGGCTACAACTGCAAGGGTGACGCGGCGTTCAAGCCGGCACGGGTCTTTGCCAATGACACGCACACGTTCATCCAATTGCCGCCCGGTGCAGCAGCCAGTGATGCACCCGCAGTGTTCAACAGTTCGAACAATGAGACCGAGTTGCTGAATTCACGGCTTGTGAACGGCTACTACATCATCGATGGCAAGCCAGCCAAACTCAGTCTGGTTCTGGGCGTGGGTACCAGCGCCCAAACTATTCAATGCGAAAAATCAGGGCAGAACAGTTTGTTCAACTGGGGTGCCAAATGATCTTCAGACTGGGCAAGAAATCTCCGACTGACGATCCGATGGACGCTCAGGCGGACATGGATGTTGCGGCCATTGATGGCCCCGGTCAGCCGCTGGAAATTCATACGCCGCCACCCGGTACAAAGCGACTCTCCAAAAAAGGGCAATTTTTACTTTTGGGTGGCGCCTCGACGGTGGCCTCTGCCATTTTGATCGGAGTCATGATCAGCGGCAAAAGTGGTGATCAAGCTGACTCAAACAAGCAATTGATGTCCAGTGATGCGCCGGGTCAATCGGCTCCATACAAGGAAAACGCTGAAGACATCAAGCGGCGAGCCGTTGCCGTCAGGAGTCAACCAACTTTTCAAACGGATGATGGTCAACAAACAGGGCCGCTAACAACCCGCTCGTCAGCTCAAAATGGCATTTCTGGTGGAACTCAAACTGCCAATGGTGGTGCATCACCGCCGACACCCGCTGAGGCACACCGGTTGTGGCTGCAAAAACGAAAGTACGAGCGACTCCAGGGTCTCATCATGGCTTCTGATTCAGCCGAAACATCCGACATCGGCAAGGGTGGCGCCGCGCTGGCTGCCAAATCGACTGCAGGGGGCATCTTGGGCGTGGGTGCTGAGGATGAGCGCCCGGTGGGCGGTCTGGATCAAAGCTTATCAGCAGCCAATGGGCGCGCTGTGAATGCGCGCGCATCTGCCTCTGCCGAGACCATGCGCATGGTGAATTCACCCTCGGGAGTGGCGGGTACAAGTAACAATTCAGGCTATTTGCCTGCCACTCCGGCCGCGGGCAGCCCTGTTGGTCAGGACCCGGCGGTGGTGGCCCAAGCGCGCAACCGAGCGTTCATGAAGGAAGCTGCTGACAATGGCTACCTGCCGGAATTACTCAAAGCTCAAATGGGGGAATTTGAACTGACAGCGGGCTCGGTCATTCCTGCGGTCATGCTGTCTGGCATCAATTCGGATCTGCCAGGCATCATCGTTGCACAGACCCGCCAAACCGTTTATTCCACCAACGAACCTGATGCTGTGGTGATTCCGCAAGGCTCGCGCCTGATTGGCAGGTACTCGGCTGATGTTGCTTATGGTCAATCGCGGGTGCTGGCGGCTTGGGATGAACTGATTTTGCCGAACGGTTCGCGAATTTCCTTGCGCGGCATGTCAGCAGCTGATGGTCAGGGTCAATCCGGCATTAAAGATCAGGTGGATAACCACTTCTGGAAAACCTGGTCATCGGCTTTGTTGGTGTCGTTTTTGGGGGTTGCTGCCCAACAGTCGCAACCACAAAACCAGGGTGCGTTCAACACGCCGTCCGGCTCGGCTCAAGCCTCTGCCGCTGCCATGAATTCCTTGAGTGATGTCAGCTCAAAGATTTTGCAAAAGAATCTGAACATTTCACCAACCCTGCAAATTCGTCCTGGCATGGCTTTCAACGTCATGGTCAACCGCTCGATCATCTTGCCGACCTATCGATGATCTTGAGCATTTCAAAGCGAAGCATGAGCTCGTCATCTGGATGGCGCATTGTGTGGTCAAAACGCTTTTTCGACATCCGATAGATCACGCCATCGTTGACGATCAGAAACCTTCTGCTGGACAGTCCAATTTCAGGACTCAATGTAGAACTGAAGCTGCACCACAGCAAACCTTGTACTTTTTGCCACTGCCACAGGGGCAAGGCTCGTTGCGTCCCACTTTGCCCTGCATAGACTTGGCAACCTGTCGCTCATAGACAGCGCGCCTGTATGGCAGCCAATATTCATACATGGCCACAACCGCCTCGGGAATTTGCAGTGCAAGCTTGCCGCGCTGGGCTGGTGTTTTTGTCAGCTTATCCTGCTCAGGCGAGAAGTCGTCTTCACCCAGCAATCCGATTGGCCGGTACCAGGCTTGCCCTTGAGGGGTTTTCAAAAGGGGTTCCCAATCTTTCCGGCACAGTTTCATACCTTCCGTGAAACCGTAGGCCCATCCTTCAGCGTCATCGTATTCTTTCCCGCGATACTCACTGGTGCACCAGATGGGGTATATCTCGCGTGGTAGTTGCTCCACTGCAGCAATGATGCTGTTGAAGTGACGCATGATCAGGCTCAGGACGCGGTTAAGTTGCTCAATGCTTTTGACCGGTGGCATCATGCTGTCCCCTTCGCCCCAAATGCCTGGCATCCATTGTTGAGGCATCAGTGACGCAGGGCCAATGGCGATGGCATGCAAATACCCATCAAGGGTATCCGAGGTCATAGATTCATCAGACTGCACCTCAAAGAGCAGGAATTGATCGAGTTCCTGCAACTCAATTTCTGTCAGAGGTTCGAATTGGGTGATCATTGGTTGGGCGGCATCAGCCCTCAAGCGCCGGACCTCAGCTTTGGGATTTGCTATTACACCATTAGCACCAAAGGCCGGAATATCGTGCTAAAAAAGTTTTGTTTCTTGTGAGGGCCTACCCAGCAATGCAGCTGCGCCGTCAATTGATGGGAGCGCAGGCATGATTGCGCCAGAAAACGGGGCAAAGGCCCTGCTGGGGGTACGAAAGACCGAAATGGTCGACGAAAACGGCCTCAAACCGCGAGAATTCCACTGGGAATCCCACTATTTGAAAACGTGTAACTCGCTACCTTACTTGGCTGCGAGTTGTTCAGAGCTTTCTTTGCCCGCGCTCTTATGCGCGACGAGCCAATGCGGCCTGGTTCGGGCAGAATTCCGGAGGATGACTGGCCCCTTCGGCGTGCTCTTCAAGCCAACGACCGCAGTCGTCGGGTTTCTGGCAGCTGGCGCACTTGAGCATGAGGCTCCGCAAACCATCGGCACGCCCTATGCCATGCTCCAATTCGCGCCCGAAATCGGCGCCTACGACTTTCGTCATGCCGTGGAAAAGGGCCGAATGATCATCGGCTCGTTGAGTCAATTTAAACATTTCATTCTCCGGTTGTTTGAAGTTGAGATAATGAAATTATTGTTCCATACGAGCTTCTTGGCGTTGACATGGATCAAAGAACTGCAAATGAAGCTTACCTATCGGCGCCGATTGAATATTGAGGCATGGGCATCATCTCCGTGCGCTCTTGCTCGAGCATCTCAAGCACGTTGAAGTGTTTGTATTCGGGGTGGCGGATATCACCCCACAGGACGCGGCAGCGCTCGACCAGCCAGGCGTTGAGTTGATCAAAGGAATGCCACTGGCGCGTCTGTGCCTCAATCCAGATTCGACGGCGGCTGTCTTGCACGTTCTTCGCCACGACACCCTTCTCCCAGCCACTGGCGACGTTGCAGAAGTCGGCATCAAACAGGTAGTGCGCGCACATGACGGCAAAGCGGGCGTTGACGACTCGGCCCTTGCTCTTTTTGACCTTGTCCACGGCGGTCTTCATGTTGTCGTAGATGCCACGCCCGGCAACGCCGCCCAGCGCCGCGAAGGAGCGGGTATGGGCGTCAAACAGCATCTCGTGACCCTGGCTGGGTAGGCCGCCAGCCAGAAGGCACGGCTGGCACACAGCTTCATGTGGGACACCTGCATGCGCCGGTAAATGCCACCGACCACCAAGCCTTCTTCACTCCAGTCGAACTGGAACGCCTCGCCCAGATCGAACTTCAAGGGTACGAAGGTGTGGGGCTTTTTGCCCTCGGTAGCGCGCCATTCCCGGATGAAGTCAGTCACGCGACTGTAGCCACCCAGGTGCATCGCCATGCGTGCCACCGACACGCCAGGCATCATGCACTGGCGGACCAGTTCCTGCTTGACCTGCGGGTCATATCGGCAACGCCCATCACGCTTGTGCCCAACCACCAATCCATTCAATACCTCTGAGTTCCTCTGCATCGCATATGTCCACGTTGTTCTACATGGACACAAGCGTCTCTCAATTCATCCGGTGGCGATAGAGCGTAGTTAAATGATCGCTTACGGCTTTCTGCCAAGAGTGCCCACTTATCGCGCTGTTAAAAATTTCGGGGCCACTTCGGTATTTTGGCCATCCCAAGGGAAAACACCTACATAAAAATGAGACATTCATATCAATAATTACAACAAATACATAATTTATTTGAAATGTATTTGTTGTAAGTCAATGACATTTATCAAAAAGGAGTACGCACATGGCACGAAATGGCACACAGTGGTTGGCACGACCTGACCTGGAGTCAAGTGAAATGGTTGACCCTCGCATCTACACCGACGAGGGCATCTTCAAGGAAGAGCAAGAGAAGATATTGGATAAAAGCTGGCTTGTTGCCTGCCATGAGAGTGAGCTGCCAGAGCCATATGACTTTCGCACTTACCAGCATCCGGGTGGGCACAACCTGATCATCGTGCGCGATGAAGACAACGCGGTTCACGCTTATCTCAACATCTGCCCTCACCGCGGAAACCTGCTGGTTTATGAGCCAGCAGGCAGTTTTCGTGAAGCGTCACCGTCGGGCGGCCCACGGCGCATCACCTGTCTGTTCCACGCCTGGGCTTTCGATACCAAGGGCAATTGCGTGGACATGCCCCGGCGCAAAGAGGGTTATCAGGAGCGTGTGCAGTTGAGCGATTACGCATTGCGCGAAGTTCGCCTTGAAGTGGCTTATGGTGGCTTTGTATGGGTCAATATGGATGACAACGGCCCCGCGCTGAAAGACACGCTGGGTGGCTCGCTCGACGCAATTGCCCACACCCTCACGGAGCCGCTGGAGGTCTTCCACTACCACCGCTCAATCGTCGAAGGCAACTTCAAGATGTGGCACGACACGAACAGTGAGTTCTATCACGACTACATGCATTACCACAACCGGATCACCGGGATGATGCACCCGGGCTACTGGGAGCGTGAGTACGTGGCCTTCGATGGTGGTCACGCACAGGTCACGGACATGGACCTTAAATACGATTCGTACAAAGGCCACGAGCAACGCACGCTGGGTTGGCCAGGTTTGGGCGCGAACCGCTGGGCGCTGGTGGACGTGTTCCCGGGTATCACCTTTAATATCCGCTCACCAGCCATGCGGCTTGATACGGCCATCCCACTGGGCCCGAACAAGGTGTTGATCGAGTTTCGTGGGTTAGGTCTGAAATCGGACACGCCAGAAGAGCGCGCCATCCGCATCCGCGACCACAACACGATCTGGGGGCCATTTGGTCGGAATCTGCCTGAGGATCTGCTGGGCACCCATGGGCAGGGCATCGCTCTGAACGACCGCACGGAGGCTCCCACCGTCCTGCATGCGCGACACGAGAACAACAAAGTTCATGATGAAGTCGGCATGCGCCATTTCCTGGTGGAGTGGGCGAAACGCATGGGGCGCAATCCATCCGATCCGTTCAACGAGCGCAAACTTGCCCCCAAAGCCTGACCCGATAAGACTGGAGTACCCAAAATGAAACAAATGGAAATCACATACGAAGTGGAGCGGCAGTGCCGCGACTTGATCCAGCGGACTTGTTCGGCAATGGACAAACTCGACTTTGAAACTTATCTTGCGGCATGCCATGAGGACTACGACTACGCCATTCGCGCGTACAGCCCGGAAATTCGCCGTGACATGACTTGGCTTGGCAAGAATCTGTCGAGCATGAAAACCTTATTGGACATGATCCCCAAGCAGAATCGTGACCGCACACCCTTAACTCGCCACTTTTCGATTGTCAGCATTGCGCGCGATACCGAGACAGGTGATGTTCTGGTCAGGTCTGCACTACAGGTTTATCGCAACACGCTCGATGGTGGAGAGGTCAGCGTTTACGCTGTGGGTGCCTACATTGACCGCATCGTGCTGGCTGACGGTGGCGCACGTCTGAAAGGGCGCGAAGTTCGACTTGAGACACGCAGTCTCGGTAACGGTTCTCACGTACCGTTCTGAGGGAAAAGGGTAATGCGAGTCATTGTCAATGCTAGAAATCGCGGCTTCGAGTTCGAGGCCAGCCCAAACGAGTCGCTATTAATGAGTGGACTGAAGGCTGGCGTTGCGTTACCCTACGAGTGCGCGACCGGCACCTGCGGCACCTGTCGGGCCACCCTGCTTGAAGGAAACATCAACGACCCTTGGCCTGAAGCGCCCGGACGCAAACTGCTCAAAGAAGCCAGGGACGTGTTGATGTGCCAGTGCAGCCCCAAGAGCGACTGCCGTGTCGAAGTACCAGGCTATGCATACCACGCGGATGCAAGCGTGCTACCACCGCAGCAAGGTCGAGGCGTAATTCGGACCGCCGCGATAATTGCGCCAGATGTTGTCAATTTCGAGATCGAGACCGACGTGGCATTTAACTTCGATGCTGGCCAGTTTGTCACCGTTGAAGCGCCCGGAGTCGAGGGGCCACGTGCGTACTCCATGGTCAATTACGAACGGAGGACCAAACGGCTTGAGTTCGTCATCAAAAGAAAACCCGACGGCGGATTCAGCGAATGGTTGTTCAGTGCCCCTGACCTGAGAGTAGGCGTCGAAGTCAATATGGTTGGGCCATTCGGCAAAGCGATTTTCCATCCAGCCCTGTCGAGCAACATCGTTTGCATCGCTGGCGGCAGTGGTATCGCGGGCATGATGGCGATCCTTCGGCGCGCCATGGACGAGGGATATTTCAAGCAGTTTCGCGGAGATATTTTCTTTGGGGTTCGTAAGTCCGCGGATGCGTTCTTCCTGGATCAGTTCGATGAAGCTGTAGAGAAATTCCCAAACAACCTTCGGGTGACGATCGCAACCTCAGACGAAGCACCCTCCACGGCGCTTCGGGATAGATACTCCAGACTGCAATTTTCTGAAGGCTTCGTGCACCAAGTGGCCGTTCAAAACATTGGCAGCAAAGCTGCGACCGCCATGACCTATCTGGCAGGTCCCCCCCCCCTCGTGGATGGTGCCCTGCGGGCTCTGATCATGGAAGCCAAGGCGCGTCCAGACCGTATCCGTTACGACAAGTTCAATTAAATGACTAAAACTTTTATCTGTAAAACACAGGACGTGCCGGAAAACGGCATGCGCGGCTTCGACCTCAATGGCAAACGCATTCTCATCTTGAGATCCGACAACCAGGTCTTTGCATCTGACGGTATTTGCCCGCATCAAGAAGTTCTGCTGGAAGAAGGCTTGTTCGACGGCAAAGTCTTGACTTGTCACTCGCACCTGTGGCAGTGGGATGTCTGTAATGGCGATGCCATTGGATTGGCAGAAACCCCACTCGATACTTACCAAGTGAGTGTGGTCGATGACTCTGTGTACATCGAGCAACGCTCGATTCTGGAACTCTGCGCCATATTTTCGGGTTTGGCCCCGGACCTTCTGGCGCGTATTGAATCAGCCGGCCAGTATGTCAATTTTTCAGCAGGCGAGGCCATTTACGCCGAAGGCGTCTTGGCCAAGGATATCTACATACTCGACACCGGCCGTGTGGAGTTCATTGTCGATCGCGGAGATCGAATAATTTACTCCGGCTACGTCCACAACCGAGGCGAGATGTTCGGCTGGGCGACCTTGATGGAATCCAACGCCACGCGACTGGCCAAGGCCACCTGCACGGAGGCGGCACGCGTTCTCAAGATTCCAGGTGAATCGTTGCAACAGTTGTTTGATGAAGTGCCAACGGCGGGTCTTCTTGTGACCAGGCGACTCTGGATCGAGGCGGTGCGCCAACTCGCTGGCGCGAAACATGGCAATCAATAGATTGCCATTTGATGAACTTTCGGACCATCAGGAGAGGGTTCGTAGGCGGGCATAAGCCCAAAACGTGGCCGAGGTGGCCGCACATTAAACCATTAGGAGACAGAGAATGAATGTGAAACTAAGTCGTCGACATTTCCTGGACATTGCTGCCGTTTATGGTAGTCGGGCTGCCTTCGCGTCCGCCGCACTCGGCATCGTTCCAGGCCAGGCATTTTTGGCCAAAGAGGCGCGTGCGCAAGGTACTGCCAAGTACAAGTTGCGTGTCGGCACCATCATGTCGGAAACCAACGAGCTCCATCTGCAGTCGGGCATTTATCAGTTCACAAAGCTGGTAGAACAAAAAACCGATGGCGCCGTCCAATTCCAGATTGTCGGCTCGGGTCAAGCATGCTCGGAAAATACTTGCGGCAGCCGGGTGACCAGTGGCGTGCTCGATGTCGGTACGTCGTCACCGCAAAATCTGGGTTCGGTTTTCCCCTATTCGATCGCCATGGATTTTCCGTTCTTATGGTCCGACCGTACCGCGTATTTGAGTTTCTTTCACAGCAAGGATTCCAATAAGCTTTATCGGGATGTTTTCCGCAAGGCGTACGGTATCGAGTTGCTATATGGCAGCGGCGAAATGCGCAACGTCATGTTGGGGAAAAAGTACGCCGACAAACCAGCAATCAAGACCTTCAAAGATTTCCAGGGCTCCAAGCTACGCATCACCAACAGCGTGATGATCGCCAATTTCATAAAGAGCATCGGGGCCAATCCCATCCCCCTGGCATGGACCGAAACGCTGGAAGGACTGAAATCCGGTGTCGTGGACGGGGCCGAAACCTGGCCCGGAGCTGCCACCGGTTTCGGGATGCATACCGTGTTAACGCACGACGTGCCTCTCGAGTTCGCACCCGGATATGAAGTGGTGTTCATGACGAGCGCAGTATTCAACAAATTTCCGGACAAGATCAAGGAAAGCATTCTCGAAGCGGCTTATGAGACTCAAAATTCAGCGTATGCCGGAGTTGCCCTCGCCAAGAACAAATATATCGGCAATGGCGCAAACCCCGACAAGGATTCTGCGTATATCAAGGCAGGCTTGAAACTGGAAACCTTGTCAAGCGCTGAGCTTGCCGAGTTCAAGAATGCGGCCAGCATGGAGCGCAATGCCGCCCTGTACAGCGACGTGCGCAAACAACTCGACTCGGTCGCTGGCCTGGACGTATACGGTGCGATGAAAGAGGCGGCCGCTCGTTACAACGGCAAGCCGCATTCGTCACAGAAGTGGTGGGCGTAATTCGAGCATAAAACCCTGCCTGCGTTAGATTTAAATGCTTCGGCGCAGGCAAGGTTTCTGAGAAACGTTCGCCTCTTCTATACATCACTCTGAGATAGACCTAACATGTCAACTATAGCCTCCCATACTCCATCATCCCGCCTGGACCGCGTGGTGACCACGGTCGAAAATTCGATCATGTTGCTCAGTTACACCACGTTGATCTTGCTTGTGGGTGGCGAAGCTGTTCGGCGCCTGCTCACCGGCACGCAATGGGTGGCCGGCCCTGACATCGCGCTCTATGCATTTGTATGGCTTTCCTGGTTTGCGATGGCCCATAACGTCCATCACAACACGCACCTTTCTTTTACCGGGTTCCGCGAGCGCTTCAGCCCAAGGGTTCGCGCCGGTTTCGAGGTGCTCGATTGCCTCTTGTGGTACCTCGTTGGCGCGATCGTCATCTATACCTCGTATAACGTCGTGCAACAACATATTCAGTTCAAACAGCTCATCATCGGAACCAATATTCCATTGGCTGCAGCCAGCGTGGCAGTTCCGATCGGCTGGACCTTCACGATGACTCGCATCACGCAGCGGCTGTGGCACATCGTGACCACGGGCCAGGCACCGGTGATTACACACGCGCCAGATGAAGTAACCCAAGCCTGATGTCGCCTATATATTGTTCAGTCTAAAAGAGTACCTAAAATGATTTTAAGCATCATCTCGATTCTCACCGCGCTGTTGTTCATCACCGGAACACCTATTCTCTTGATCATCGCGGGATGGGTTATCGCGGCCTCCTACTTTGTCATCGATTTTCCGCTCGCCAACATCGGTGTCGGCGCAACCGACAGCATCACGAGTTTTGTTTTTCTTGCGGTCCCTCTGTTTGTGGCAACGGGAGACTTTCTGACTGAAGGCGGTATTTCTCAAAAACTGGTTGCTTTTGCGCGCAGTCTGGTCCGGCCTTTGCCGGGTGCTACGACATGCTCGGCGATTTTGGCGTCAGGTATGTTCGCTGCCGTGAGCGGCTCCAATTCGGCGACCGCAGCGACGATGGGAAGAATGTTGGGCCCGGCAATGGCCAGCACCGGCATGCCCACCAGTCGGGCTGCGGCCATTGTCGCGGCTGCGGGCACGGTGGGGGTCATCATTCCTCCCAGTGTGATTTTTATTGTCTACGGAATCACTCTCAACGTATCGTCAACCGACCTGTTCAGCGGCGGCATTCTGCCGGGCATCCTGATGGTTCTGATGATGTTGGTTGCTGGTTCATTCCTTTCCCGCAAATACGAGCCTTCTGCTGGCTTGAAAAGTCTGAAGCTTTCAGACATCTCGCGCGCCGCGGTCGGGGCTTGGTTGGGGTTCCTGGCCATTGGGGTGATCTTCTATGGCGTGTTCGGTGGTTTGTTCAGTCCCACTGAGGCGGCCGGTGTCGTCACCATTTTTACCTGCCTGGCGGGACTGTTCATCACGCGCAAGATCAAGATGCGCAATCTTGCCTCAATCATGATGCGCAGCGCCGCTATTACCGGAATGATCGTGCCGCTGGTTGGGTTTTCAGTACTCTTTCAACAAGTCCTTGCCCAGCTCGGTGCAAGTCAGGCACTCCAGGATTTGCTGGCGTCTGTTGGGCAATCTTATGGGCAATTTTCAGTACTCGTTTCAATGATGCTTCTGATACTGCTGGTCGGAGCCTTCACAGAATCAGTGGCTGTTGTATTGATCCTGGCACCGATGCTGGCACCGGTTGCGCTGAACTTGGGCTTTGATCCGGTGCACTGGGGGGTCATTTTCGTCGTTGGTACGAGCATTGGTTTCATTACCCCGCCCTACGGCCTGAATCTATTCGTGGTCAGCGCGGTTTGCAAGGTGCCGTTTGGGCACGTCATCAAATCTATCTGGCCGATGATATTTGTGCTCTTGGCTGCGTGGATTCTGATAGCGATTTTCCCCTGGTTGTCGCTGGCGTTCATACCGTCTCGTTAATTCTCTTTATCTTGAAAGGACATTTCTTATGTCTACAAACGCTATTGATTGGGATGCGCCTCCAACCCTTCCTGCCGACCATTACGTCGATGCGTCAATCTACACGAGTGAGCATATTCTTGCGGAAGAACGCAACAAAATATTCGCCAAGACCTGGAAGTTCGTTTGCCACGAAAGCGAACTGCCCAACCCGGGCGACTATCGCACCACTGAACATGCCGGTATTCCGTTGTTGCTCACCAGGGGCGAAGACGGCGTGATCCGCTGCTTCTACAACGCCTGCTCGCACCGCGGCGCGTTGGTGGCGACCAAGCCACGCGGCAACGCCAAACGCCTGACTTGCTTCTTCCACCGGTGGACTTTCGATACCAATGGGCGCTGTACCGAAATGACGCGGCCGGAGGGTTATGCACAGCACGGTCCGACCAAAGAAGCGTCCGGTCTGCGCGCGGTCCGCTGCGAAACCCCACTCGGTCTAGTCTTCATCAACCTGGACGACAACGCCGAGGCTTTTGATCGTCATATCGGCGACTCGCTTGACCAGTTGCGCGAACCCATGGGAACGGTGCCGCTTGAGGTTTTCCATCTGCATCGGGTGACGATGCGGGCCAACTGGAAGCAGTGGCAGGAAACGAACATGGAGCTCTACCATGAATGGGGCCACGTGGTGAACCGCGTCACCTCGGTGGCTGCCAAGGGATACCACGAGCGCCTCTGGGGTATACACGCCAATGGTCATGGCTGGCTGGATCCGCTAGCGGTCAAGTACGACAACTACAGTGGCTGGGAGTCGCGCGACCATACATTACTGCCAGGCCTGACACCCGGCGAATTCCGCGTCGTCGATTTGTTCCCCAACACCACGATCATCATCCGCGGCTCGGTTGTCCGCATCGACACCACCATTCCGATTGCGCCGGGTGTGACCATCCTTGAGCAACGCGGCTTGGGTGTCAAGGGCGATAGCGCCGAAGATCGCCGTACCCGCCAAAAGCACCACAACCAGTTCTGGGGACCGCTTGGCCGCAACCTCGCCGAAGACGTCATCTTTGTTGAAGCAGTAGAGCGCACCTTGCGGCACGGCGGATCACGCTGGGGCGTGTTTGCACGCCATGAAAACCTGATGTCACAAGATGACGAAATCATGCGCGCCTACTACCACGTGTGGGGTCGAATGATGGGGCGCGAGGCAAGCAACCCTCTTGGCCAAGCGCGATCCGCGTCAATAAATACGGTGACCGCCGCAACAACCGTGAAGGACTGAACGATGAACCCGACTCTTGAAATGCGAGAAAACGTCCGCGAGCTGCTGGCTCGCGTGGCCATGAACCTGGATGACGAACAGTTTGATGCATTTTTGGCGAATTGCAACGCTGACTTTACCTACCGCGTGGTTGCACACAGCCCGGAGCTTGGCCAGGACATGGTTTGGCTAGACCACGACCTGAACGACTTGAAGTCCATGTTGAAGATGGTGCCCCAACATGTTCGCATGGCCGGGCGCCTGGTTCGTCACCTCAGCACAGCGACGATCCGCACCGTCGGAGACAGTTGCGCCGAGGCGACCTCCCGCATGTTGCTCGTTCATACCGACCCTGAAGGCATATCGCGCCTGCTGGCCGTCGGAACCTGTGTCGACACCGTCGTGATCGGCGATCCGGGTGCTTTGAAACTGACCCAGCGGGAAGTTCGGCTGGACACCCGCGACTGGAGTCCTGGTCTGCACGTGCCAATTTGATCCATATCCCTTCTTTCACCATTTCTCAACTCGTCCTAAAAAGCAATTGACCATGACCATTACCCAAAACAGCAACCGACGCCCATTGCGTGCCGCCATCGTTGGTTCAGGAAACATCGGTACCGACCTGATGTACAAACTTCATCGCAACCCGAATTTCGAGGTCGTGCTCGTATCCGGCATCGACCCCGCCTCTGAAGGCTTGGCACGCGCACGTGAAATGGGACTTGGCACGTCCACCGACGGCGTCGAGGCCGTGTTTCAAGGCGGTTCAATCGACGTGGTGTTCGAGGCCACCTCCGCCAAGATTCACGCCGCCAATGCCCCGCGCTACGAGAAAGCAGGCATATTGGCTGTCGATTTGACTCCCGCCAAGGTTGGCCCGTGCGTGGTGCCGTCAGTCAACATCGGTGCGAACAAGGCCGCCAACAACTACAACCTGATCTCATGCGCGGCCCAGGCGACGGTGCCAATCGTGTACGCCGTGTCGCGCGTTGTGCCGGTGAGCTATGCCGAAATTGTCGCCACGGTGTCCAGTAAAAGCATCGGTCCCGGCACGCGTCACAACATTGAAGAGTTCACACACACCACGAGCACCGCGCTGGCAGAAGTCGGCGGTGCGCAACGCGGCAAATCACTGATCATTGTGAATCCTGCGAATCCACCGGTTTTGATGCGCAACACGGTGTACACCGTGGTCGGAAAAGATGTCGATATTGAGGCCATTCGGGTTTCCATCCACCGCATGGTGGCAGACGTACAGCGCTATGTCCCCGGCTACCAATTGGTCGTGGAACCCTTCTTGCGTGACGACCACGTGATGACCACGATCGAGGTCACCGGTGCCGGTGATTTCCTGCCCAAATATGCGGGCAATCTCGACATCATCAACGCTGCAGCAGTTGCGGTGGCCGAGCGTCGGCTGCTGTACTGATTGATGGTTCTCGGGTTGCGTGGTCGCCCATGACTACCCACCAATACTTAATACTTGAAAGGAAATAAACATGGCTAAGATTACTTTCGTTGACGTGACATTGCGCGACGGCAACCACACCTACAGGCACCAATTTACGCCCGACATCGTGAGCCGCACCGCGGCCGCGCTTGACGCTGCCGGGGTTGACATCATTGAGGTTGGGCACGGTGACGGCCTGGGGGGCAGTACCGTGCACGTGGGACGTGCGCCGGTGTCCGACATTGATCTGATCAAAGCGGCCACTTCGGTTGTCAAACGTGCCAAGGTTGGCATCCTGTTGTTGCCCGGTTTTGGTATCTTTCGCGACCTTGAAGCTGCAGCCGAAGCGGGTGTCACTGTGGCGCGCGTTGCAAGTCACTCGACCGAAGCGGACACGACCGAACAGCACATTCAAAAGGCGCGCGAGTTGGGTATGTTCACGGTCGGTTATCTGGTTTCCGCAGGCATGGCCAGCCCGGAACTCTTGGCTGAAGAGGCCGCCAAACTTGAATCATACGGCGCGCAGTACGTGAACCTGGCAGAGTCCCAAGGCCACCTGGTACCGTCTGAAGTTGCCGCGCGTGTTCGTGCGGTGCGCAAGGCGGTAAGTATCCCGATTGGATTTCACCCGCATAACAATTTGGGACTGGCCATTGGGAATATTCTGGCGGCCATTGACGAGGGTGTGACCTATATCGACGGTAGCCTCAAGGGCTTCGGCGGCGGTGCAGGCAACGCCCAGACAGAAACGGTGATTGCAGCACTCAAGCGGGCTGGTCATGAAGTGGGCACTGATCTGTTCGGCATTCTTGATGCCGCCCAGACCTTTGCCGATCTGGTTGCGCCGCAGCCCATGCCGGTGATCGACAACGACTCCATCTTGATGGGTTACGCCAATGTTTATGGCGGTTACGTGCACCCCGTCAAGCACGCCGCGAAGCACTACAACGTTGATCCGCGCGAGTTGATTATTCGCTTGGGTAAGCGTCAGGTGGTCGCCGGCCAGGAGGATGCGGTGGAGGACGAGGCGCAAAAGCTCGCCCGGGAAACGCATCTGAAGGCGGCATGAATCGAATTAAAGAGTCCAGGCAAGTATCTGAACTTTGGCCGACTCAGAACCCGGCCAGAAAATGCGACAACTGATGAATGGCTGGTACGACCGAACTGATGAGTTCACCCGTTTCCTTGCACTCGCGGCCCATCCGTTCGTCGTCGAACACGTGTTCGACATCGCTGGAGCAGGTGATGACTATGCAGCCCAGCGTATCGCCCCTGTAAGTGATGGGTGCGCCGTAGGCGACGAGCCCCACAAAAGACTCGTCGCGCGAGATCACGAAACCATTTTTACTGATTTCGTTCAACTGCCCCGCCAGCTTCTTGGGTTCGGTCACCGTGAACGGCGTGGTTGCTGGGTATGGTCCTGGGCCGAGCAACGCCTCGCGCCGCGCTGGCGGCATTGCGGCCAGCAAAATTTTGCCGGAAGCCGAACCGTGCAATGGGGACGCGAGCCGGATATCGTAGTAGGAACTGAGCGTGAGTTGCCCATGTATCACATCGACGATCACCCGCTCGATGCTAGTGAAGGCGATCAATCCCACCGTTTCCTTGGTGCGTTCGTTCAGTCGCTCGAGATGGGGCCTTGCTTGCAGCTTGAACAACGACCAGGGGTGCCACGGCGCGCATCGCACCAGCGCATGGGGACCTGCCGCGTATTCACGCGTCAGGTCGTCCTGGACGGCCCAGCCCTCCAGGGTCAGCGTCTGCAACATCCGATGACAGGTACTGGTATCGAAGCCTGTGGCGCGCGCCAAACGTGCAAGAGATATAGGGGCAGGCGCTTCGGTCAGAACCTGTATCAATTTAAGGCCGCGTGCAAGCGTGCCTACCGTGCCGTTAGTTTCCGTTTTCATGATGAAACTCAAGGTGATCGAACTGGCCTAGAGTGTAGCCGCGTGTCGATTGATTGCGTTTGCTCAACCTGCCATTCCAAGTGAGATCCGAACCATGACAACACACGCTCCGAAGTCGTTCCACCACCCGTTGCTTTCCGAGTCCACCTGATGAGCACCGTTGATATTCTCATTTCAGCTTTGATCGTGTGCTTGGCCGGCGTCGTGCGCGGCGTCACGGGCTTTGGCGGCGCGATGGTCATGTCACCATTGCTTGCCCTCTTGATCGGTCCCCAGGCGGCCGTGCTGACAGCCCTTCTGCTTGAGGGGTTCGCGCCGCTGCCCCTGCTGCCGGCCGTCGCACGAATAGCCAACTGGAAGGTGATGCGACCCATCATTGCGGCTGCCTTCGTCGCCGCGCCGATTGGCGGGTTGCTGCTTGCCCACGTGGAAGCGAACCTGATGCGCAAGGCGATTGCGGTCGTGGTGCTGTCGTTCGCGTTGATCATGTTTTTCGGCGTTCAAATTCGCACCCGAGCGTCAACCAGCGCGCGGCTCGCTGTCGGCGGGATTGGTGGCGTGCTGGTCGGCGCTACCAGCATGGGCGGACCGCCGGTGATTCTGTACTTGATGGCCAGTGGCGAATCATTGCCTGTGCTGCGCGCGAACTTGATGGTGTACGTGGCTGCGGCTTCGTTCGCCGGGCTTGCTGCGATGGGAATCACCAGCGTGCTGGACCCGCAAATTGTGTTAATGGCAATGGCCTTGGCCCCGGTATATCTGGCCTCAGCATGGTTCGGAGGACGTCTGTTTCGTCACGTGAATGAGCGGCTTTTCCGCCGTGTGACGCTGCTATTGCTGATCACCGTGTCGGCTGTGATTCTGGTCGCCGCGTAAATGTCAAGAGAGAAACGTGAACGATCAGCGCGTTAACATTGGACCTTTTCGGCATTCACACTCCATTCAATACCTTGCGCGCGCACCTTCGCAACGCTCCACAACATTAATTGCAACACCCGGGCATGGAAACCTTCCACCACGGAATTAAATTGTTATGCCACACACCCCGAAAATCACCCCAACTGAATTTGTCTGGACCGATGCTTACCTTGTTGGTTTTCATGAAATGGACGATGTTCATCGCGAATTCGTGCAAATCGTTCAAGCCATGCAGAGCTGCACAGACGCAGAATTTCCAGCAGCGCTGGCGCAATTTATTTTGCATGCCAAAGCACACTTCGGCGCAGAAGATGCTTGGATGATCGAGACCAACTTCCCACCCAAAGACTGCCATATGGACGAGCACGCGGCAGTAATGAAATCGGCCGACGATGTGCGGGCACTCGTGACAACTGGAAACATTGCCATTGGCCGCTCGTTCGCCGCCGAACTGGTGCGGTGGTTTCCTGGTCACGCCGACTACCTTGATTCGGCGTTGGCGCAATGGATGGTCAAGCGTAAGCACGGGGGCAAGCCAGTTGTCCTGCGTCGTGGTGTTTCTTCTTAAATATGTTCAACGGGCTGGGTCCTTGATGCCACCAGAGCCAAGTCGGCATCACGTGCGTGGCATCTGATCAGCTTCTACGTTGCTGCACATGCTGAGGAAATCCAGCGTTCCCAAACCGAGCCGTCGCTCACGATGAACGACGATCGTGAGCCTGCGCATGGCAGCCGGCAAGCGGGTGGCAATCTCCACCAACGTTCCCTGCGCAAGCTCCCGTGCAATAGCACGAACGGACACGCAACCCAGCAATGAACTCGAGGCGACGACGCCTTTGAGTGCCTCGGTACTGCCGAGCACCAGGTCAACGTTCAGGTTACCGAGCCGCTCCACCAGCCAGCGCTCGGCCGCCTCTCGGGTGCCGGAGCCCGGCTCACGTAACGCCCAGGCAGCCTGGCGCAACTGTTTCAGGTCAACAACCGTGCCGACAGAAGGGTGGTGCGGTGCCGCGATGATCGCCATGCGGTCCATCAGCCAGGGGCGTAGAACTAAATCCGGATGGGTTTGTGGCCCTTCGATGAAGCCGATGTCAGCTTCGAACGAGGTAACAGCCTCGACCACTTCGCCGGAGTTACCGATCATGAGGTTCACCGGGCTAGACGGATGCGAAATTTTCCAGCGCCCAATCAGCGCGGGCAGCAGGTATTCCCCGATTGTCAGGCTCGCGGCCATGCGAAGCGGCGTAGCATGCTCCCCGTCAAACAGGTGCTCGACTTCGGTCGCGTGATCAAGCAAGGATTCAGCCCTGGGTAGCAAGGTTCGGCCATGTTCATTGAGAACCAGTCGGCGCCCGACGCGGTCGAACAGCCGAACGCCCAGCGAGCCTTCGAGATCGACCAGCGCTGCGCTGGCTGCCGACTGAGACCGGGCCATATGGTCAGCCGCGGCGCGCGTGGAGCCAGCCCGTGCGGTGGCGACAAATACCTTGAGCTGGCGCAGGTTTAATCTCAAACCGGACGCTGTTCGTGGCAAGTTCAATTGAACGGATTTTAAGGTCATACTGAACTAAATTATCCGCTTTATTTGTTAACTGATATTGGCTAGACTGCATGCAGGTTCCCGTGCAGCATGGTGTTGCACCACCGACAGAGGGGTTCAATGCTTCACGTAATGACAAAAAAACCGCTACACGACCCGATTGCTGCACCGTTACCCGGCGCCAGAACCGAGGTCAAAAATACCACCTGCTACATGTGTGCCTGCCGTTGCGGCATCCGGGTGCACCTGCGCAACGGTGAAGTGCGCTACATCGAGGGCAACCCCGACCACCCCTTGAATCAGGGCGTGATTTGCGCCAAGGGCTCCTCGGGCATCATGAAGCAGTATTCACCGGCGCGCCTGACCAAGCCCTTGCTGCGCAAACCAGGCAGCGACCGCGGTGATGGCCAATTTGAAGAGATCGAATGGGACGCGGCCTTTGCCATGCTGGAGGAGCGGCTTAAAAAGCTGCGCGCCACCGACCCTAAACAGTTTGCCCTGTTCACCGGGCGCGACCAGATGCAGGCGCTCACCGGGCTGTTTGCGCGCCAGTTCGGCACCCCCAACTACGCCGCTCACGGCGGTTTTTGCTCGGTTAACATGGCCGCCGGCATGATCTACACCATTGGCGGCTCCTTCTGGGAATTCGGCGGCCCCGACCTGGAGCGCGCCAAGCTGTTCGTGATGATCGGCACCGCCGAAGACCACCATTCCAACCCCATGAAAAAGGAGCTTTCCAAGTTCAAGCGGGGTGGTGGGCGCTTTGTCTCGATCAATCCGGTGCGCACTGGCTACTCGGCCATTGCCGACGAATGGATTCCCATCAAACCCGGCACCGACGGTGCCCTGTTTTTGGCGCTGATCCACGAACTCATCAAGCAAGGCCTGTACGACCGCGAGTTTTTGGCGCGCTACACCAACGCCGGCCAGCTGGTGAACCAGGACGTTGCCTCCGACGACTTTGGCATGTTTGTGCGCAACCCGGAGGGCGACGTGGTCAACCCGCTGCGCCCGGCCAACTTCAGCTGGTGGGACCGGCACAGCGAGCAAAGCGTGTCTGACCACACCGAAGGCGCTGACCCGGCGCTGCTGGGCCACTTCAAGATGCCCGACGGCACCCCCGCCGTGCCCGCCTTCCAGTTGCTCGAAGAACGCGTCAAACCCTACACGCCGGAGTGGGCCGAGGGCATCACCGGCATTCCGGCCGCCACCATCACGCGCCTGGCCCATGAGATGGGTATCACCGCACGTGACCAAAAAATAGAGCTGCCCATTGCCTGGACCGATTGCTGGGGCAAGCGCCACCAATCCGTCACCGGCAACCCGGTGGCCTTTCACGCCATGCGGGGCCTGGCGGCGCACTCCAACGGTTTCCAGACCATCCGCTCGCTGTCCATTTTGATGTCCTTGCTGGGCACCATCGACCGACCCGGCGGCTTCCGGCACAAAGCGCCATACCCACGCGCCGTGCCGCCCAATGCCCGCCCGCCCAAGGGGCCGCAGGCGGTCAAACCCAACACGCCGCTGGACGGCGCGCCGCTGGGCTGGCCGGAGAGTCCGGACGATTTGTTTGTGGATGAAGCCGGTGGCCCGGTGCGCATTGACAAGGGTTTTTCGTGGGAACACCCACTCTCAGCCCATGGCTTGATGCAAAACGTGATCACCAACGCCTGGCGCGGTGACCCCTACCGAATTGACACCCTGCTGATTTTTATGGCCAACATGGCCTGGAACTCCACCATGAACACGTCGGATGTGCGCGAAATGCTCAACGACAAACATGCGGATGGCGACAAAGCCGGTGAGTACAAGATTCCGTTCCTGGTGGTGTGCGACGCCTTCCAGTCTGAGATGACAGCCTTTGCCGACCTGGTGCTGCCCGACACCACTTACCTGGAACGTCACGACACCATGTCGATGCTGGACCGCCCGATCTCTGAATTTGACGGCCCGGTTGACTCGGTGCGCATCCCGGTGGTGGCGCCCAAGGGTCAGTGCAAACCGTTCCAGGAGGTGGTGGTCGAGCTGGCCAGCCGGCTCAAACTGCCAGCCTTTACCAACCCCGATGGCAGCCGCAAGTACAAGGGTTACACCGACTTTATTGTCAATTACGAAACCGCACCCGGCTCCGGCATTGGATTCCTGGCGGGCTGGCGCGGCAAGGGCGGCGAGAAATCCATGCGCGGTGAGCCCAACCCCAAGCAGTGGGAGATGTACGAGAAGAACAACTGCGTCTTTCACTACCAGATGCCACCCGAGCACCAGTACATGCGCAACTGGAACCTGGGCTACATGGAATGGGCGCAAAAAATCGGCATCCGGCGCGACAAGGACCCCATCGTTATCCACATCTACTCCGAATTCCTGCAGGGATTTCGCCGTGCAGCGCAGGGAAAGCGCGCTGGCAAGCAGCCGCCGGACCACCTGCGCAAACGGGTGGAGACCTATTTCGATCCGCTGCCGTTTCATTACGCGCCGCTCGAAGAGCAGGCCACCGACATGGGCAAATACCCGCTCAACGCCATCACCCAGCGCCCCATGGCCATGTACCACTCCTGGGACTCGCAAAACGCCTGGCTGCGCCAGATCCACACGCACAACTACCTGTTTGTGAACACCAAGACCGCCCAGGCCCAGGGTATTGCCGATGGCGGCTGGATGTGGGTCGAGTCGCAGTGGGGCAAGGTCCGTTGCATGTGCCGCTACTCCGAGGCGGTGGAGCCCGGCACGGTCTGGACCTGGAACGCCATTGGCAAGTCGGCAGGCGCCTGGAACCTGAGCGCCGATGCCAACGAATCGCAACGCGGCTTCCTGCTGAACCACCTGATTTCCGAGGAGCTGCCGCTGGCGGGCTCGGCATCTACCGTGTCCAACTCCGACCCCATCACCGGCCAGGCTGCCTGGTACGACGTGCGGGTGCGCATCTACAAGGCCGCCGAGGGCGAGCCTGAACAAACCTTTCCACAATTCAAGGCGGTGCCCGCAGCCCCCGGCATGCGCCAGGTGCTGCCACGCATCCAGGCCTATTTCGCGGGCAGGGGAGACAGCAAATGACCCAACTCGCCCTCGTCATCGACCTCAATGTGTGTGTCGGCTGCCACGCCTGTGTGACCAGCTGCAAACAGTGGAACACCTCCGGCACGGCAGGTGCATTGGTCGACCTCAACCCCTACGCGGCCGACCCCAACGGCACTTTTTTCAACCGGGTGCAGACCTTCGAAGTGGGTGAGTACCCGAACACGCAAACCGTGCACTTTCCCAAGAGCTGCCTGCACTGCGAAGACCCGCCCTGCGTGCCGGTATGCCCCACGGGCGCGAGCTACAAGCGCGCCGAGGACGGCATTGTGCTGGTGGATTACGACAAGTGCATCGGCTGCAAATACTGCAGCTGGGCCTGCCCCTACGGTGCGCGCGAGTTCGACGAAGAGCGCAAGGTCATGACCAAGTGCACGCTGTGCGTGGACCGCGTCACCGACACCAAGCTGCCCGAGCCCGAGCGCAAGCCCGCCTGCGTGCTGGCCTGTCCGGCCAACGCCCGGCTCTTTGGCGACGTGCACGACCCCGAGTCGGTGGTCTCCAAGGCCATTGCCGAGCGCGGCGGCTACCAGCTCATGCCCGAGTGGGGCACACGCCCGGCCAACCATTACCTGCCGCGGCGCAAGACCGAGATCCGCATTCACCCCGAAGACCTCGAGCGCGTCGACAACCCGCTCAAGCTCGACGGCAAACAACCCGACTACGCCGGCCGTGGCGCGGGGCGTGAAGACTTTGCAACCTGAACCTCAGACGGACTTACGATGCAACCCGCTTTTTCTGTGATCTTTTTAACCACGCTCGCCGGTGCGGCGCAGGGGCTGTTCCTGGCCCTGTACGGCACCGAGATCAGCGGTCTGGGCGCGCTCACTGCGCTGGAGAGTCAGCAGTTCCTGTCCACGGCCAGCGCTGTGGCATTGGTGCTGACTGGCCTGGGCCTGCTGGCCTCGTTCTTTCACCTCGGGCACCCGGAGCGTGCCTGGCGCTCGGCCACCATGTGGCGCACCTCCTGGCTGGCGCGCGAGGTGATTGCCTTGCCGCTGTTCATGCTGGGCCTGTTTTTGTACGCCGTCTCGCACTGGTTTGGTTTGGGCAACACCAAATTGATTGGCGCGGTCACGGTGCTGCTGTGCCTGGCGCTGTTCGTGGCCACAGCCATGATTTATGCCTCGGTGCGCTTTTTGCAGGAATGGGCCAGCCCGCTGACACTCGTCAACTACCTGCTGCTGGGCTGTGCCTCGGGCCTGACGCTGGCCACGCTGCTGGCCGCCGGCTTCGGCATGATGGCGCTGGTTGGCCCCTACGCTTTGGCTGCGGCAGGGCTCACGCTGCTGGCCTGGGTCACGCGCAGTGCCTCGCTCATTCGCAACGCCCGGCTCAAGCCCAAGTCCACCCTGCAAAGCGCCATTGGCATCAAGCACCCGCGCATCGTGCAAAAGGCGCAGGGTTTCATGGGCGGCTCGTTCAACACGCGTGAGTTCTTTCATGGCCGCAGCGCCCAATTGCTGCGCTCGGTCAAATGGACGTTTTTGTTGCTGGTGTTTCCGATGCCGCTGCTGACCCTGGCACTCGGGGTCAGTACGGCTTCCACCGTGTTGTTGTTGCTGGCCTTTGTGCTGCAGTACCTGGGTTTGCTGGCCGAGCGCTGGTTCTTTTTTGCGCAGGCCAACCACCCGCAAAATTTGTACTACCAAACCATCTCCTGAGCCCGTTTGCACATGCTCAAGTTATTCACCCGCACGCTGGCCAGTTTGCAACAGCTGGGCCTGTTGGTTGCGGTCTATGGGATGACGGCCCTGCACGCACACGCCGCCGATACTGTGGTGCCCGCAAGCGCCATGCCCTGGTGGTTTTGGCCGCTGGCGCTGTTTGTCACCTGTTTCCTGATTGGCATCGTGGCGGTGCCCGCCGGTATTGGCGGTGGCACGCTGTTTGTGCCCATCATTGGCGGCTTTTTCCCGTTTCACCTGGACTTTGTGCGCGGGGCAGGTCTGCTGGTGGCATTGGCCAGCGCTTTGGCGGCCGGGCCCATGCTGCTGCGTGGCGGCCTGGCCAGCGTGCGGCTGGCCTTGCCATTGGCGCTGCTGGCCTGCATGAGTTCGATCGCGGGGGCCTTGCTGGGCCTGGCGCTGCCCGCCTCGGTCATCCAGATTGCACTGGGCGTGATCGTTCTGGGCATCGTGGCGCTCATGCTGGCGGCCAAAAAATCAGAGTTTCCGCATGTGGTGCAGCCTGATCGCCTGTCGAGCGCGCTGGGCATTCATGGTGTTTTCATCGACGGCGCTTCCGGCCGTGCCATTGACTGGCAGGTGCACCGCACGCCGCTGGGCCTGTTTGTGTTTTTGCTCATCGGCGTCATGGCCGGCATGTTTGGCATTGGCGCCGGTTGGGCCAATGTGCCCGCGCTCAATTTGCTGATGGGTGTGCCGCTCAAGGTGTCGGCGGGCACCTCGGGCCTGGTGCTGTCCCTGGTGGACTCTTCTGCCGCCTGGGTTTACCTGAACCGTGGTGCGGTGCTGCCGATGATTGCCGTGCCGTCGGTGGTCGGCATGATGCTGGGTGCACGCATCGGCGCGCGCCTGCTGCATGTGCTCAAGGGCTCGGTGATTCGCAAGATGGTGATCACACTCCTGCTTTTTGCCGGGGTGCGCGCCCTGCTCAAGGGTTTGGGAATCTGGATATGAAAGCTGAGCAAGCATGACAAGCGAAACACTTACCACTGCGCAGCACTTGCACGCCCAACAACAACGGGATGAGTCGCGGCGTTACGCCCTGTTGCTTGACTGGAGCACACGCCTGGGTGTGCTGGCCCTGCTGCTGGCTTTTGCGGCTTACATCTTTGGCATCCTGCCCCCGCACGTTCCGCTGGACCAGTTGCCCGGCCTTTGGAACTTGCCGGTCGACGTCTACCTGCAACGCACCGCGACTCCCCAGGGTTGGGGCTGGGTGGCACTTGCCTATCATGGCGACCTGGCCAACCTGGTCGGCATTGCTTTGCTTGCAGGCAGCTCCCTGGCGCCGTTGCTGGGTCTGATGCTGCTTTATGCCAAGCGCAAGGACAGGGTTTATGCGGTGATTTGTGCGGTCATTCTGGCGGTGTTGTTGTTGGCCGCCTCAGGGCTGCTGACGGGAGGTCACTGAGTATGACGCAATTGTTCACCCACTTGCTGCTGGCCACCGAGCACAGCGAATATGACACCGGTGCCGAGGCCATGGCCTTGGCCCTGGCGCAGCGCTGCCAGTTGCCCTTGGCCACCGTGCTGCCGCTGGTCAGCAACCCTGAATATGAAGCCATTGCGCCGCAAATTGCGGCTAAGGCCGAGCAGGAAGCGGCGGTGAAAATTGCCGAGCTGCGTCAACAGGCTCAAGCCGTTGGCGTGGCCATCGACCTGCGTCTGCGCCGGGGCCAGGAGCCCTACCAGGAAATCGTTGACGAGGCCCGTCAGCAGGGCAGCGATGTCGTCATCATCCGCCGCCGTGGCAAGCGCGGCTTGCTGGCCAATTTGCTGGTCGGCGAGATGGTCAGCAAGGTGGTCACTCACGCGCCTTGCCATGTGTTGATCGTGCCGCGCGAGGCGTGCTTGTGGCAGCAGCGTGTGCTGGTGGCGGCCGAGGCCACGCCAACCGGGCGCCAGATTGTTGCCACTGCAATGGGCGTGGCCGCCCAATGCGCCTTGCCGATGCAACTGGTGAGCGTGGTCGGTACCGAAGCCCAGCGACCGCCGGTAGATGCGTTTGTCACCGACATGCTTGTTGCGGCGCGTGCGTTCGGGGTGGTGGCCCAGGGTGAGGTGCGTGTGGGCAAGCCTTTCACCGAGATCCTCGCGGCCAGGGCGGCGTCTCAATCCGACCTGATCGTGATGGGAAGCCGCGGCGAGCCCGGCATTGGCCGCGCCCTGCTCGGCGGTGTGGCGCAGAAGGTGATGGGGCTGTCCGAGCACCCGGTGCTGGTTTTGCATTCTTGATTTTCAAAGGAAATTCACCATGAGCGACGCACTGAACTATCTGATCAAGGCCCGGCCTGAAACCCTGGGCCACTAGTTTGTCTTTCTGAAAGACAGCGGCAAATACCTCGATCCCAAAACTGAACTTGCCCCTGTTTTCCGGACTCCTTAGGCTGCCCATTATGCGGACTTCCGGTCTAGCTGCTGGGCCGCTATCCAGCGTTGCTCAAACGTCATCGGAGTCACTTAGCACAACGTTGAGTGCAATCTCTTGTGGTTGTAGAACGCCAGCCAATCGATCACCTCGTCCATGGCGTCGCGTGGCAAACCGTCTGCCGTATAGCCTGCCGACCTTCAGACGGCCCCACAGGCTTTCGGTGGGTGCGTCCCAGCAGTTGCCCTTGCGGCTCATTGACGATTTCATCTTGTAGCCCTTGAGAACTTCCTGGAAATCATGGCTGCAATACTTTCCAATGGGATCGGAAGATCGTCCTGGGACTGCATTTGCGCCTTCGCGGTATGGGTAAAGCCAGTCCAGCGGGGGTTCACAACCTTTCCCTCAAAGTCTTGATGCTGGACTGGCCTTCCTAAAAGGAATGCCGTCCCATGCTGAAAAATTCCGCTTTCACTTTGCTGCTAGCCCACGGCATGGTCGCCATGGCCCAAACCGTCGGCGGCAACGTCTTTTGCGCTGGCACGGCGTATGACCCATCACCCGCTTCAGTGTCAATCAGTGGCACCGTTGCCGCATCCGATGTGGGCCTGCCCGGTGCCATTTGGGTGGGTATTGAAGACCCAGGGGTGCCCGGTTACCCCGCTGCATTTTTGACACCCAGTGGCTGGGTGGCCTGGACGACCGGCGGCTTCCCCACTTACGTTGAAACACCGGCACTGGGGTCAACTTTTGCGTACTCCGCGTGCATGCCCACTTCACCTGCCGGGGGTGGCTGTGCCTCAACCAGCACCGATTTTGTTGGTTGGAAAGTCTATGCGGGCTATGGCGTCTTGACGCCTGAGCATCAAACCTTGATTGGAAAACGGCGTGCATCGCTCGACCTGGCCAAGCCCTGGCTGCAACAAAAGGGCAAGTGGCGTGCTGCCTATGAAGATGACATGGCCTTTCGCAATGCACTGATTCAAAAGTCAGCCAATGAGGGCCGCTGGGGACCAGCACTCACCATCCCACTGATCGACTGCACCCCGCCTGATTCCGGTGGTCAATGAGTTTGTACCTGAAAGGCCATCTATGGAAACTTTGACTGGTGAACAACAAAAGCGAATTGCCCTACTGGATGCCTTTGAGGCCAAAACTGCCCCTGCGCGAGAAATTCGCAATGGCGGGATTAATCAGCACGAACAGCAATACCGCGAAAAATGGCTGCAATTGCAGTCCAGCATGGAAGCCACTCGCGGCGAACTGCACGCCAGACTGAAGGGGCAGAATGCTTCTGAGCAATCCATTGCTGCATCAGTGGCCATCGAGCTGGCCAAACTCACTGAGGGCTATTACGCCCAAAAAGACAAGGCCGCTCGCGAACTGGATGGCACGTTGGCCAAACCGGAAATCTGGCTTGATTTCCTAAAAGATGCAAAGCTTGAACAACCCGATGACCCCATTTTTGACAGTCTGATTGAAGAAGCAGAAAAGACGCCGGATTCCGGCCTGGAAGGCTTCAGCCAACAAACAGCACCCAACATTGTGCTGGCCGATTTGCAGGCGCGTGAAGGTAAGGACGGCGTCATGGAATACACGCGCGGCTTGACGGTGGCCGTGCGTGATGTCGGTGACCGCCTGGATGTGCGCAAAACCGATGATCGCGATGTCGAAGCGGCACTCAAGATCGCCGCCAAAAAGTTTGACATCGACAAAGGCCTGCTGTTGATCGGTGACACGGCCTTCAAGGTCCGTGCAGCGGAGATCTCTGGCAAATTGGGCTATCCATTGCAAAACACAGAGCCTGAGGTGTTAAGGGCCTGGATGAGAGGTAAACAGGTCGCCCAAGGGCTTGAACGTGGCCGTATCCCAAGTGTTGAAGCGGGCATCACGGGTGATCCGGTCAAGAACCTGACGATCGCGCCTGTGGGCAAGTCCGTTCTTCGCGCCGATCAAAGAACGATTGACATCCTCATAAAAAGCCCCGTGGCAGATATTGACCTGCTGGGTGACGGCAAGATTTCCATGCGCGATGAACGCATGCTTGCGGCCAACGCCAGTATCAAAGATTTGGGCTATCAGGCACTTCACCAAATAGCCAGGGTTGACCTTGAACAGCAAAACGGCGGTGTAGACCCTGGTTCTGTCGATCTGCTACGTGAAAAAGGCATTTTGGACACGGACGGCAAGCTCACGCAGCTTGGAACGGATGTGGTCATGGTTCGTGATGACCGCGTCATCAGGGAGCGCGAAGCGCTGGAACCGTCGCTGAGGGCAAACATTGCACAGTATTTCAAAACGTCTGGTGACTACGTGCGTGAGGCATTTTTGGAGGTGCGGGAAAAGGCCGCACCTGAAGTGGCTGAGGACAAAAAAGAAAAGGCACTCGAACAGGAAAACGCCTTTCAGGTCGGGGGAAAAATACCCAAAGCCCGCCAAATCGCGTTCGAGGAAGAACTTGAATTTTGAACCACC
>NZ_JAQTWL010000007.1 GCF_028689295.1 Rhodoferax sp. | reverse complement strand
TCGAGGCGACCCTGGTGCTGGCGCAGCATTTCCATGGCAATGGTGCCCTGGCCGGCAATCACATCGGGGTCGTCAAATGGATGGACAAAGGTCAGGCCCTCTTTTTTCTCCAGCGCCACCGCGTGGCCGTGGGCGTCGGAGTAGCTGTCGCCGAACAGCACCACCTCGCCGCCGAAGCCGCGCACGGCATCGACCTTGAGCATCGGCGTGGTGGTGGGCATGACGATCACGGCGCGGCAGCCCAGGCGCTGCGCGCTCAGGGCCACGCCTTGCGCGTGGTTGCCGGCCGAGGCGCAAATCACGCCTTTTTTGAGTTGCGCCGGGGTCAAGTGCGCCATCTTGTTGTAGGCGCCGCGCAGCTTGAAACTGTGCACCGGCTGCTGGTCTTCGCGCTTGAGCAGCACGGTGTTGTTCAGGCGCGCGCTCAATGAAGGCGCGACCTCCAGGGCCGACTCGACGGCCACGTCATAGACACGGGCGGTCAGTATCTTGATGAGGTAGTCGGCGGGGCTTAATTGGGTAGTTTTCATAGGGTCCTGATGATAAGCGCCCCGCCCACGACGACAAATGGCGACAAAAAGCGACAATCGCGGCTCCTGAACCTTGAAGGAAATCTGAACATGGAATGCACAGTGAGTTGGATCGGCGCTTTGGGTACGCGCTCGGGCATGGGTTTTGTGGCCGAAACCGGCAGCGGCCACACGCTGGTGATGGACGGCGCACCCGACGCCGCCAAACCCGAAAACGGCGGCCTTAACCTGGCACCGCGCCCATTGGAAACCTTGTTGGCCGGCACCGGCGGCTGCACCGCTTATGACGTGGTGCTGATCCTCAAGCGCGGTCGCCACGATGTGCGCGGCTGCACGGTCAAGCTCGACGCCGAGCGCGCCGAGAGCGACCCCAAGGTGTTCACCAAAATCAACATGCACTTCACCGTGACCGGCAAGGGCGTTACCGCTTCTGCGGTCGAACGGGCCATTGCCATGAGCCACGACAAATACTGCTCGGCCAGCGTCATGCTGGGCAAAACCGCAGACATCACGACCAGCTTCGAGGTGCTGGAGGCCTGAGTTTAGATGCGGTGCGCCACGGTGGTCATCACCTTGGCCGCCAGGGTCATCAGGCCCCTGACCGGCGGTGGCAAATCAATGGCGCCAAGCTCTTTGGCGTTGAGCGCATGGCGCGCCTCGTCGTCCTTCATTTGCGCCACGATGGCGCGCGAGGCGTGGTCACCGGCGGGCAGACGGCTCAGATGGCTGTCCAGATGCGCCTCCACCTGATTTTCGGTTTCCACCACAAAACCCAGGCTCACCTTGTCGCCCAGCTTGCCCGCCAGCAGGCCGATGCCGAATGCGCCGGCGTACCACAGCGGGTTGAGCCATGAGGGCCGGTCGCCCAGTTCCTTGAGGCGCTGTTCAGTCCAGGCCAAGTGGTTGGTTTCCTCGGCGCTGGCTTGTTGGAAATGGGCGCGCAGCGCCTCATTGCTGGTGGCAAACGCCTGCGCCGTGTAAAGCGCCTGGGCGCAGACCTCGCCCACATGGTTGACGCGCATCAGCGCACCCGCTTCTTTTTTATCGAGTTCCGAGAGCTCGGTGGCATCACCTGGCACCGTCGGGCAGGCCTGGGTGCCACGGTGCTGGGCGAATACCGTTCGCAAGGCGTCATCACAAGTGCTTAAAAATCGGTCCATCATGTTGATTCCAGTTCTGCTGAGTTGATCCTTTGCGGGTCAGACCACTCGCGAAGCGACGTGCTCTGACCCCAACCAATTTGATCTTTGCGGGTCAGACCACTCTCGAAGCGACGTGCTCTGACCCCAACTGCTTAGGATGAAATTGTCCCGGCCAGACGGAACAACAACGCTGGGGCAGTTTTGCGCAAGCCCTATTGTAATTTTGTGCGCTATATTGCTGTCCATGAGCGCAAATTCACCACTGTCCGCGCAATCGGTGTTTGAACTTCAGTCGGTGCTGCAGCGCCACGGCCACGATTCTCATGCATTGGTCCAAATCCTGCGCCAGTTTCAGGCTGTGCATGGCTGGTTGCCGCGCCCTGCCCTGCGCCAGACAGCCGCCGCTCTGGGGCTGACACTGGCGCACGTCGAAGGCGTGGCGGGGTTTTACCGTTTTTTCCATACCCAGCCGGTGGGCGCCTACCGCGTGCTGTTCAGCGACAACATCACCGACCGCATGCTCGGCAGCGAGGCCTTGCTGCGGCATTTGTGCGGATTGCTGAAAGTGGCCCCCGAGCAGACGCGCGCCGATGGCCTGGTGAGCATCGCCACCACGTCATGCACCGGCCTGTGCGACCAGGGCACGGCGGCGCTCATCAACCACCATCAAGTCATCACCCGGCTGAACCCTGAGCGGATTGCGCAGATGGCAGAACTGATCGAGCACCAGGTGCCGGCCGCGCAATGGCCGTCTGAGTGGTCGCAGGTTGACGATCAAATTCGCATGGCCAATGTCAAGCTGGGCGTGCAACCGGCCCCGGGCGCCGGTATTGCCGCGGCCTTGGCGCGCGAGCCCCAGGCCATGCTCGACGACCTCAAGCGCTCCAAATTGCGCGGCCGCGGTGGCGCCGGTTATGCCACCGGCACCAAGTGGCAACTGTGCCGCAATGCCGTGGGGCAGGCACATTACGTGGTCTGCAACGCCGACGAAGGCGAGCCCGGCACCTTCAAGGACAGGGTGCTGCTGACCCGCTACGCCGACACCCTGTTCGAGGGCATGACCATCGCGGCCTGGTCTATCGGCGCCAAGCATGGCTTGATGTATTTGCGCGGCGAGTACCGTTACCTGCTGGAACCCCTGCAAGCGGCGCTGCATCGCCGGCGCGAACAAGGCTTGCTGGGCGCGTCGATTCAGGGCAAGGCTGGCTTTGATTTCGACATCAGCATCCACGTGGGCGCCGGCGCTTACGTGTGCGGCGAAGAGTCTGCGCTCATCGAGTCGCTCGAAGGCAAGCGTGGCGTGCCGCGCATTCGCCCGCCCTTCCCGGTCGAGCACGGCTATTTGGGCCAGCCCACCACCGTCAACAATGTTGAAACCTTTTGCGCCGTGACCCACATTGCGGTGCACCGCGGCGACTGGTGGGCGCGCATCGGCACGGCGCAATCGACCGGCACCAAGATTCATTCAGTCTCCGGCGACTGCGAGCGCCCCGGCATTTACGAGTACCCGTTCGGCACCCGCGTCGGGCGCATTCTGGAAGACTGCGGCGCCCGCGACACGCAGGCGGTGCAGGTCGGCGGACCCTCCGGAGTGTGCCTGTCGGCGCTGGAATTTGACCGCCGCATCAGTTTCGAGGATGTGCCCACGGCGGGCGCTTTCATGGTGTTCGACCGTAGCCGCGACATGTTCGAGGTGGCTCGCAACTTTGCCCACTTTTTCGCCCACGAGAGCTGCGGCTTTTGCACGCCCTGCCGCGTCGGCACCGAGCTGGTGGTGCGCCAGATGGACAAGCTCAAACGCGGTTACGGCTCCAGTGCCGACATACAGGTGCTGTATGAACTCGACAAATTGATGCACGGTGCCACCCACTGTGGGCTGGGTGCCGGTGCCTGCAACCCGCTGCGCGACACCATTGCCAAGTTTCGCCCGGCCTATGAGCAGCATTTGAAGTCGCTGCACTTTGTCGCCGGCTTCGACATGGACGCCGAGCTGTCCCAGGCGCGCCGTGCCACCGGGCGCAACGACAGCGGCGCGCACCTGGAGAATTTTGAATGACGACCGACAGCCGCATTGACGCCTTGAGCCCCGGCACTTTCGCGCTGGACGGGCAAGAGGTCGAATTCGGCCCGGGTGACAGCATTCTGCAAGCCGCCCGCCGCGCCGGGCATTACATTCCGCACCTGTGCTGGCACTCCGACTTTGCCGCACACGGCTCCTGCCGTCTGTGTACCGTCAAGGTCAACGGCCGCACCGGGGCGGCCTGCACCATTGCGGCCGCCAGCGGGCAAGAGGTGGAAAGCGACACCCCCGAACTCAACGCCCAGCGCAGAACGCTGCTGCAGATGCTGTTTGTCGAGGGCAACCACTTTTGCCCGTCGTGCGAAAAAAGCGGCAACTGCCTGCTGCAGGCCACGGCTTACCAGATGGGCATGGTTGGTCCCCATTTTGAAGAGTTCTATCCCAACCGTCGGGTCGATGCCAGCCACCCCAACCTGCTACTGGACCTGAACCGCTGCATTTTGTGCGAATTGTGTGTGCGCGCCAGCGCCCAGGAGGGCAAGCACGTGTTTGCCATGGGCGGGCGCGGCATCACGAGCCACTTGCTGGTCAACAGCGACAGCGGCCAACTGGCGGGCAGCGCCATCGCCCCGGGCGACCGCGCCGCCAGCATCTGCCCGGTGGGCGCCATCCTGCCCAAGCGTCGCGGCTTTGTCATCCCGATCGGCCAGCGCCGCTTTGACAGCCATCCGGTGTCACAGGAGGACGCGACATGACGACCGCCTTGACGGGTGCAACACACTTGCACGCGCCGCGCAAGCTGAAGGTGGCCACGGTGTCGCTGGCGGGCTGTTTTGGCTGCCATATGTCCTTGCTCGACATTGATGAGCGCCTGCTGGAACTGCTGGAGCACGTCGAGTTCGACTGCTCGCCGCTGACCGACATCAAAACCATCAGCAGCTGCGACATCGGCCTGATCGAAGGTGGCCTGTGCAATGCCGAAAACGTGCAGGTGCTGCGCGAGTTCCGGGCTCACTGCAAGACGCTGGTGGCCGTGGGCGCCTGCGCCATCAACGGCGGCTTGCCAGCGCAGCGCAACCAGCGCGATGTGGGCCAGATGATGTGCGATGTGTATTGCAGCCACAACGGTACGGTGGCCGGCAGCCAGGTCCCCAACGACCCCGAGCTGCCGCTGCCGCTCAACCATGTGCACCCGATTCACGAGGTGGTGCATGTGGACTATTTTTTGCCGGGCTGCCCGCCCGGCGACGGCGCCATCTGGTCTTTTCTGACCGACCTGCTGGCCGGACGCACGCCGCAACTGGGACCAGGGTTGATTCACTATGACTGAGACACTCGTCATCGCGAGGAGCGAAGCGACGTGGCGATCCATGACGTCCGGAAGTCATGGATTGCCGCGCCTCGCTCGCCATGACATCCCTCACAGGAAAGTACTGGGCAATGACTTTTCCACTTGAAACCGCCGCCCACCCGGAGGGTCTGCGCCGGGTGGCTATCGACCCGGTGTCGCGCGTCGAGGGGCATGGCAAGGTGACGCTGCTGCTCGACGCCGACAATCACATCGAACAGGTGCGCCTGCACATTGTCGAGTTCCGGGGCTTCGAGAAATTCATCGAAGGCCGCCCCTACTGGGAGGTGCCGGTGATGGTGCAACGCCTGTGCGGTATCTGCCCGGTGTCGCACCACCTGGCAGCGGCCAAGGCGTTTGACCGCGTGCTGGGTGCCACGCCGGTGAGCGCCAGCGCCAACGCCGTGCGGCGGCTGATGCACTACGGGCAAATCCTGCAATCCCATGCACTGCACTTCTTTCACCTGGCATCGCCCGATTTACTCTTTGGCTTTGATTCCGAAGTGGCCAAGCGCAACATCGTGGGCGTGGCGCAAGCCCACCCCGAGATCGCCAAAAAAGGCATTTTGCTGCGCAAGTTCGGCCAGGAAATCATCCGCATCACCGCCGGCAAGCGCATCCACGGCACCGGCGCGGTGCCGGGCGGCATCAACAAGCTGGTGACTCTGGAGGAACGCAACAGCCTGCAGCGCGATCTGCCCCGGATGCTGCAATGGGCACAAGATGCGGTGGACATTGCCAAACAGTTGCACGCGCAAAACCCCGCGCTGTACAACAATTTTGGCAGCTTTCGCTCCAAGCTGATGTCGCTGGTGCGTCCCGACGGCGCCATGGATTTGTACGACGGCGTGCTGCGGGTGCGCGATGAAAATGGCCGCATTTTGTTTGACCAGGTGGACAACCAGCGCTACCTGGAACTGATCGAGGAAGAAGTTCGCCCCTGGAGCTACATGAAGTTTCCCTACCTGCGCAGCCTGGGCGCGCAACTGGGCTGGTACCGCGTGGGTCCGCTGGCCCGCGTGCAAAACTGTGACTTCATTCCGAGCGCCTTTGCTGAAATCGAGCGCCAGTCCTTTGTTGCCTGGGGCCGGGGCGAGCCGGTGCACGCCACGCTGGCCTACCACTGGGCCCGCATGATCGAAATGCTGCACGCGGTGGAAGTGGTCGCCGAACTGCTGGCGGACCCGGCGCTGCTGTCGGGCGACCTGCTCACCAGCGGCGTGCGCCAGCGCCATGGCGTTGGCATGATCGAGGCGCCGCGCGGCACCCTGATCCACGACTACGAGGTGGGCGACGACGACCTGATCAAGCGCTGCAACCTGATCGTATCCACCACCCACAACAATCAAGCCATGAACGAAGCGGTGCGCTCGGTGGCGCGCGACTATCTGGACGGCCAGGAACTCACCGAGGGCCTGCTCAACCACATCGAAGTGGCCATTCGCGCCTATGACCCCTGCCTGTCCTGCGCCACCCACGCGCTGGGCCGGATGCCGCTGGAGGTGACGCTGCTGGCAGCCGACGGCACGCTGCTGGATCAGATGCAGAAGTCGTCCGATGGCGGGCTGACGCGCACCAAATGATCGCGCCGCTGCTGGTGCTGGCTTGGGGCAATCTGAGCCGGGGTGACGATGCGCTGGGGCCGCTGTGCCTGGCCGCCCTGCGCGCGCAACTGCCAGACGCTTTACAAGACCAGGTCGAGTTTCTGGAAGATTACCAGTTGCAGATTGAGCACGCGCTGGACCTGATCGGCCGGCAACGCGTGCTCTTCATTGATGCCAGCCTGACCTGCCCGGCGCCATTCCAGGTGACAGAGCTCAAGCCGGCACAGGATGCCAGCTTTACCACCCACGCCCTGTCACCGCAGGCCTTGCTGCAGGTGTTTCAGGATGTGCAGGGCGAGCCGCCACCACCGTGCACCCTGCTGGCGATTCGTGGTGAGCAATTTGAATTGGGCGAGCCGCCCGGCCCGCCGGCCCTGGCGCACTTGCAAAGCGCGCTGCAATGGGTCCGGCAATGGCTGCACGCCGATGGTTCTTAACCCAGCGCGTCGTTCACCTGCTCGTTAAATTCGGCCAGCTGTTCAGCCGCCTGCACCTCGCGCGGCATGGCGTCGCGCACCGAGAACACGCCCAGAATCTTTTTGGCCTCGGTGACGATGGGCAAATGCCGGTAACCGCGCTCGATCATCAGCAGCACGGCATCGGCCACCTTGGTCTCGGGCACCACGCAGTCGGGATTGCGCGTCATGATGTCGGCCACGGTGGTGGTGGCCGGGTCGAGCGACTTGGCCAGCACGCGGGTCATCAGATCGCGCTCGGTCACGATGCCCAGCAAGGTGTTGGCGGCGTCGATGATCAGCACGCTGCCGCAGTTTGCACGCGTCATCACACAGGCAGCGGTATAGACCGTGGCGCCAGGGGCCACATTGACCACATGGCGCTGCGATATCGATTGAAAAACAGTACGTTCGGTCATGACAGGCTCCTAGGGGTAATGGTTTTAACGCAGTGCCGCGTTGATTTTGTCCAGCACGCTGGCGCCCGGGCAAAGCTGCTGCACACCCAGGGTGTTGAGCGGTTGCGCGCTGGTGTTGAGCGAGGTGTGCAGATCGGTGGGCAGCGGGTCAAGGTACAGCAGACCGGTGACCACTTCACCGCGCGCGGCATGGCTGTTCATGTAGCTCATGGCCGCATAGCGGTCGGTGGGGTCGTAGTCGGTGTGCAGCTTGCGCAGGCGCAACACCGAGCCGTCGTGCTGCTCCACCTCGACCAATTCGCCCGGCGCGTACTGGGTGGTGATTTCCTGGCCGGGCGCGACGAAGTCGATCACGCTGACCGCTTCATCGTGCTGGCGCACGTATTCATAGCTCTTGGTGCTGCCGGCGTGGTTGTTGAAGGTGACACAGGGGCTGATGACATCGATGAACGCCGCGCCGCCGTGCGCCAGCGCGCCCTTGATCAGCGGCACCAGCTGCGCCTTGTCGCCCGAGAAGCTGCGCGCCACGTAGGTGGCCCCCAGTTGCAGTGCAATGCCGACCAGATCGACAGGGCTGTCGGTGTTGATGGCGCCCTTTTTGCTCTTGGAGCCGCGGTCTGCCGTGGCCGAAAACTGCCCCTTGGTCAGACCATAGACACCGTTGTTCATCACGATGTAGGCCATGTTGACACCGCGGCGCATGGCGTTGGCAAACTGCCCCAGGCCGATCGAGGCCGAGTCGCCGTCGCCCGACACGCCCAGGTACATCAGCTCGCGGTTGGCCAGGTTGGCACCGGTGAGCACCGAAGGCATGCGCCCGTGCACCGTGTTGAAGCCATGCGACGCGCCCAGGAAGTAGGTGGGCGCCTTGGAACTGCAGCCGATGCCCGAGAGCTTGGCCACGCGGTGCGGCTCGATGTCGATCTCCCAGCAGGCCTGGATGATGGCCGCCGAGATGGAATCATGGCCGCAGCCTGCGCACAACGTGGAGACCGGGCCTTCGTAGTCGCGCCGGGTGTAGCCGACCTTGTTTTTGGTCAGCGTGGGGTGATGCAGCCTGGGTTTGGCAAGGTAGGTCATACAGTCTCCTTCAGAAGCGCCAGCTTGGCGGCGATGGCGCTCACGATAAAGCGCGCCGTGATCGGGGTGCCGTCGTAGTGCAGCACTTTCACCAGTTGTTTGGGGTTCGCATCGATTTCGTCGATCAGCAAGGTGCGCATCTGGGCATCGCGGTTTTGCTCCACCACGAACACGGTGTCATGCTCGGCCAGGAAGGTCTCCACCGATTTGGGGAACGGGTAGGCCAGCAGGCGCATGCCATCCACATGGATGCCGTCTTCATCGAGCACGTCCAGCGCCTCACGCATGGCGGGAGTGGTGGAGCCAAAATAAATGGCCCCGATGCGCGTGGACTCGGCCGCTTTGTGCACGATGGGCTGCGGCACCAGATCGGCGGCTGTCTTGAACTTTTTCAGCAGGCGCTCCATGTTGTAGATGTAGTCCGGCCCGCGTTCCGAGTAGCGTGCATACGCATCCTTGGACGTGCCACGGGTGAAATACGCGCCTTTGGTGGGATGCGTGCCGGGGTAGGTGCGCCACGGAATGCCGTCGCCATCGACGTCGTTGTAGCGGCCAAAATCCTTGCCGGCGGCCAGATCGGCGGCGGTCATGACCTTGCCGCGGTCGTACTCTCGCTTGTCGTCCCAGACAAACGGTTTGCACAGGCGCTGGTTCATGCCGATGTCGAGGTCGCTCATGACAAAAATGGGCGTTTGCAGCCGGTCGGCCAAGTCCAGCGCTGCCGCCGCGTGCTCAAAACACTCGTGCGGATCTTGCGGAAACAGCATCACATGCTTGGTGTCGCCGTGGGACGCATAGGCACAAGACAACAGGTCTGACTGCTGGGTGCGCGTGGGCATGCCGGTGCTCGGGCCGCCGCGCTGGATGTTGATCAGCGTGACCGGGATCTCGGCAAAGTAAGCCAGGCCGATGAACTCGGTCATCAGCGAAATGCCGGCGCCCGAGGTGGCGGTAAAGGCCCGTGCGCCATTCCAGCCGGCCCCGATGGCCATGCCGATCGAAGCCAGCTCGTCCTCGGCCTGCACGATGGCAAAGTTGTGCTGCCCGGTGCTGGCGTCGACACGGAATTTTTCGCAGTATTTCTGGAAGTTTTCCGGCACCGAGGACGACGGCGTAATCGGGTACCAGGCTGCCACCGTGGCACCGCCATAGACGCAACCCAGCGCTGCGGCACTGTTGCCGTCGGTAAAAATCTGGTCGCCGATCATGTCGGATTTGCGCACCTGCAGGCCGATCGGAAACTCAAGATGTTGCGTGACGTAGTCGCGGCCCAGGTTGATGGCCTGCATGTTGGAGGCCAGCAAGCGCTCCTTGCCCTTGAACTGCTCGGCAAAGAGCTTTTCGAACACCGAGGCATCCATGTCGAGCAGCACCGACAAGGCGCCCACGTAAATGATGTTCTTGAACAACTGGCGCTGGCGCGGGTCGGAGTAGGCAGTGTTGGTGATTTCGGTCAGCGGCACGCCGATGACCGTGATGTCTTTGCGGAATTTGGACTCGGGAATGGGCCGGGTGCAGTCGTAAAACAGGTAGCCACCGGGCTCGATCTCGGCCAGGTCCTCGTCCCAGGTCTGCGGGTTCATCGCGACCATCATGTCCACGCCACCTCTGCGGCCGTGGTAGCCTTTTTCGCACACCCGGGCCTCGTACCAGGTGGGCATGCCCTGGATGTTGCTGGGGAAAATATTGCGCGGACTCACTGGCACGCCCATGCGCATGACGGCTTTGGCAAACAGTTCGTTGGCGCTGGCCGAACCCGAGCCGTTGATGTTGGCAAACTTGATGACGAAATCGTTGATGGCTTCAAGGCGTTTCATGCGGCCTCCGTGACATTGGAATGGGCAGCGGCTGACTTGGTGTCGCGTGCGCGCGGCCCCGCTTGCGTGGTGTTGAGTAACAATTTCTGCATGTCCCAGGCGCCCGTGGGGCAGCGCTCGGCGCAGAAACCACAGTGCAGGCAGACGTCTTCGTCCTTCACCATGACGCGGCCGGTTTTGAGCTCGCCCGACACATACAGGTCTTGCTCGGCATGGGTGGCTGGCGCCTTCAGCCGGGTACGCAGGTCTGCCTCTTCGCCGTTGCTGGTGAAGCTGATGCAGTCCATCGGGCAGATGTCCTCGCAGGCATCGCACTCAATGCACAGGTTGCCCTTGAAAACCGTTTGCACGTCGCAGTTCAGGCAGCGGCTGGCTTCCTTGAAGGCGGTGGCGGCATCAAAACCCAACTCGACCTCGACCTTGATGCTGGCCAGGGCTTTTTCTGCCGTGGTCCATGGCACTTTGAAGCGCACGTCGTTCGATACCGCATTTTTGTAGCTCCACTCATGGATGCCCATTTTTTGCGACATCAGATTGACCATGGGGGCGGGCCGCTGGGTCACGTCTTCGCCGTGCAGCAGCCGGTCGATCGACACCGCCGCCTCGTGCCCGTGGGCCACGGCGGTGATGATATTCTTTGGGCCGTAGGCCGAGTCACCGCCAAAAAACACGTTAGGCAGAGTCGATTGGAAGGTGCCCTCAGTCAGCACCGGCAGGCCCCATTTGTCGAATTCAATTCCGCAATCGCGCTCAATCCAGGTGAAGGCGTTTTCCTGGCCCACCGCCACCAAGACTTCATCGCAGGGCACGAACACATCGGGCTCGCCAGTCGGGATCAGGCTGCGCCGGCCCTTGGCGTCGTACTCGGCGCGCACGATCTCGAACATCATGCCGGTCAGCTTGCCGTTGTCGTGCTCGAACGATTTTGGCACGTGGTAATTGAGGATCGGGATGCCCTCGTGCTGCGCGTCTTCCTTTTCCCACGGCGAGGCTTTCATCTCTTCGAAGCCGCTGCGCACGATCACTTTCACGTCCTTGCCGCCCATGCGCCGTGCCGAACGGCAGCAGTCCATGGCGGTGTTGCCGCCGCCCAGCACGATGACGCGCTCGGCGGTCTTGGTAATGTGGCCAAACGACACCGACATCAGCCAGTCGATGCCGATATGGATATGCGCCGCCGCCTCCTTGCGCCCGGGCGCCTCCAGATCACGGCCGCGCGGCGCACCGCTGCCAATGAAAATCGCGTCATAGCCTTCACCCAGCAGCGCCTTGAGCGAATCGATGCGTT
This sequence comes from Rhodoferax sp., assembly GCF_028689295.1. Lineage (GTDB taxonomy): Bacteria > Pseudomonadota > Gammaproteobacteria > Burkholderiales > Burkholderiaceae_C > Rhodoferax. The sequence continues at coordinate 151,576 of NZ_JAQTWL010000007.1, read as the reverse complement.
GCCCGGGCTTGAAGTCAACGCCCAGGTCCAGAATGTAGCCGGTTTCTTCGTCCAGCACCGACTCGGGCAGGCGGAACTTGGGGATTTGTGTGCGCACAAAGCCACCGGCCTTGCTCTCGCCCTCGAACACCGTCACGGCGTAGCCCTGCGGCACCAGGTCGCGCGCCACCGTGAGCGACGCCGGCCCGGCACCCACGCAGGCCACGCGCTTGCCGTTGGGCGGCAGCACCGTGGGCATGCGCGCCTTCACGTCGTCCTTGAAGTCGGCCGCCACCCGCTTCAGGCGGCAAATGGCCACCGGCTCGGGCTTGGCACCGTTGTTTTCCTCGACCCGACCGCGCCGGCAGGCGGGTTCGCAGGGGCGGTCGCAGGTGCGACCCAAAATGCCCGGAAACACGTTGCTCACCCAATTGATCATGTAGGCGTCGCTGTAGCGACCCTGACCAATCAGGCGGATGTATTCCGGTACGGGGGTATGGGCCGGGCAGGCCCATTGGCAATCGACGACCTTGTGGAAATAGGCCGGGTTCGAAATATTGGTAGCTTGCAAAGTTGTCTCCTTGCCCTGCAAACGCTTGCGAGATGATGCTGCAGGTGAGGGTGGCATCCTACGCCCAACGGCCGCTCCGATGAAGCTTTCGACCCCGTGAATTGCCATTTTGCTGATCTATATCAAAAAAATTTCTTCGCCAAAAATAGGCGAACAACTTGATTTGGCTCAAAGAAATGCCCGAAGTGCCCGCCAAAATGAGTCCATCTAGCCCCAGGAGCCACCATGAAAGCCATCCAGCAAGTTGACCGATTCAAAGCCCTCGACGCCTGCCACCGGCAAATGCACCAGCAGTTGGCCGAACTGGTCGATTTGCTGGAACGGCTCGATACCGACAGCGAGAGCCCGCACACCCGCCAAAAAGCCAAAACCATCGAGGCCTTCTTTTCAGAAGTGGCGCGCCCGCACCACGCCGAAGAAGAACAACTGGTGTTCCCCGACCTGCTGCTCAGCAGCAACGCCGAACTGGTGCAGGCCGTGCAAACCCTGCAACAAGACCACCGCTGGATCGAGCAGAACTGGCTTGAACTCGCACCCATGCTGCGCGCCATCGCCCAAGGCGAAGACTGGGTGGACATGGCCGAGCTCAAACACAATGCCGAGGTCTTTGTGAGCCTGTGCCACGACCACATCATGCTGGAAGAGAGCCTGATCTACCCCGAAGCCAAGGCGCGCCTGGTCGAAGCGCTGGCCAGCCGTGCCAGGCGGCTGGCGCAGCAGGCAGTGTAATTACCGCGCCGCACGCCCAGGGCCACGGCGTCCATGCGGCGCTCGATCCAGCCGTCCTGGTTGAGCACACGATGCCAGCCAGTCCCTGGTTTTTTTCTGGCTAAACTTGTCGAAACGCATGTCGCGCGCTTTTCAAACTGGCAACACCGGACACATGAAAAAAATCTCATCCCCTCTTTTGCGCCACCTCCAGCGCGGCTTCACCCTGATCGAGTTGATGGTGGTGCTGCTCATCATTGGTGTGCTCGCGGCGCTGATCGTGCCCAACGTGCTCGACCGCGCCGACGATGCGCGCGTCACGGCGGCCAAGACCGATGTGGCCAACCTGGTGCAGGCGCTCAAGCTCTACCGCCTCGACAACATGCGCTACCCGACAGCCGAGCAGGGTCTGCAGGCGCTGCTGGTCAAGCCCACCACGCCGCCGCTGCCGGCCAACTGGAAGAACTACCTCGACAAGCTGCCGCAAGACCCCTGGGGCCATTCCTACATTTTCCTCAACCCCGGCATCAAGGGCGAGGTCGATGTGATGTCATATGGCGCTGACGGCCAGGCCGGTGGCGAGGGCCGCGATGCAGACATCGGTAGCTGGCAGCCCTGAGTTGTCACGCTGGCGTCGCCGGTCTTCGGCGGGCTTTACCCTGCTGGAACTGCTGGTGGTGCTGGCGATTGTGGCCATGGCCTCTGCGGGCATCGGTTTTGCCATGCGCGACGGCACCCAGACCCGGCTCGAGCGTGAAGCGCAGCGCCTGTCCGCCTTGTTCGAGTCGGCGCGCTCGCGCTCGCAGGTGAGCGGCGTGCCGGTGCGCTGGCAGGTGACCCCGCAGGGGTTTGCGTTTACCGGTTTGCCGCCATCTGCTCTGCCAGAAGACGATTTGCCGCAAACCTGGCTCGATACGGACACCTCGGCTGCCATTGATGCGCCGGTTTTGGCAAACGCCGGGCGGTTGGCCACCCTCTTGCTGGGCCCCGAGCCCATCATCGAGCCGCAAGTCGTGACGCTGTTCTCAAGCAGCGAGCCAGCCAAAGCTGTGCGCTTGGCCACCGATGGCGTGCGGCCGTTCGCGGTGCGGGCCACCTCGCCATGAAGCAGCGGGCGCGCGGTTTCACGCTGGTCGAGGTGCTGGTGGCGCTGGGCATCGTGGCCATTGCCCTGATGGCCGGATTGCAAGCCACGGCTGCGCTGACCCGGCATGCGCAGCGCCAGTCCGACATGGTGCTGGCGCAGTTGTGCGCAGAAAACGAGCTGGTCAGAATCCGCCTGCTCCAGCAGATGCCCGATGTGGGCGACAGCAGCGAGGCGTGCGAGCAGGCCGGGCGCAGCCTGACGGTGGCGCTGGGGGTGCGCCCCACGCCCAACCCCAACTTCAGGCGGGTCGATGCCAGGGTGCTCGACGGCAAGGTGCCGATCTGGCGCCTGACCACCGTGGTGGGGCGCCACTGATGCAGCGCAAACCTTGCTGCCGGGGCTTCACCCTGATCGAGCTGCTGGTGGCGATCACCCTGATGGCCTTGATGACGGTGCTGAGCTGGCGCGGTCTCGACGGCATCAGTCGTTCGCAAGTTCGCTTGCAGCAGCAATCCGACGACGTGCTGGCGCTGCAGGCCACGCTGGCGCAATGGGGCGCCGACCTCGACGCCATGGTCGAGCAGCCCGGCACGCCGAGCCTGGACTGGGACGGCCGCGCGCTGCGCATTCTCAGACGCGGCAGCGCCGAGCCGGGCGAGGGCTTGCGGGTGGTGGCCTGGACGCAGCGCAGCGCGGCGGGCCAGTGGTTGCGCTGGCAGTCACCGCCGTTGCTGACGCGTGGCGCGCTGGAGCTGGCCTGGCAAAAAGCGCAGGTCTGGGCGCAAACCCCCGGCGACGATGATCGGGCGCGTGAGGTGCGCACGGTGGCGCTGGAGCAGTGGCAAATTTTTTATTACCGGGGCAACGCCTGGAGCAACCCGCTGTCCAGCGCCGACGGACCGGCTGCGGCGCCTCCTGCCGCCAGCGCTCCCGGCCCGGGCGAACCCGCCGCCGCGCCCGATGGCGTGCGCCTGGTGCTGACACTGCCGCCCGGCCAGGCGATCAACGGCACGCTGACGCGCGACTGGGTGCGCGGTTCGATCGGGGGTGGCAAATGAGGGCGCAACGCGGCGCTGCCATCCTGACCGCCATGCTCACCGTGGTGCTGGTGGCCACGCTGGCGTCCGCCATGCTGTGGCAGCAATGGCGCGGCGTCGAGGTGGAATCGGCCCAGCGCACCCGCGTGCAGTCGGCCTGGATTTTGACCGGCGCGCTCGATTGGGCAAGGCTGATCTTGCGTGAGGACGCGCGCCAGGGCGGCCCCGACCACCTGGCCGAGCCTTGGGCCGTGGCACTGGCACCCGCGCGCCTGACCACCTTTTTGGCGGCGCAACAGGGCGAGGCGCTGGTCGGCGACGACGCCGACGGCGTGCAGGATGCTTTTTTGGCTGGCAGCATGCAAGACATGCAGGCGCGCCTGAACGTGACCAATCTGCTCGACAACGGCAAATTGCATGAGCCCACGGTGGCGGCCTGGACACGCCTGTTCCGGCAACTGAATCTGCCCGACGACGAACTGATGACGTTCACGCGGCAGCTGTTGCTGGCCCATGCGCCTGCCACGGACACGCAGGCCGCGGCGGTTGCGCCTTTGCGGCCGCAGGCAGTGTCTGATCTGGTCTGGCTCGGGCTGTCGCCCGCCACCCTGCTGTCCCTGCGCCCGTATGTCACGCTGTTGCCGGCGCGCACGCCGGTCAATCTCAATACCGCAACGCCCGAGGTGCTGATGGCCAGCATCGAAAATCTGGACATGGCGCGGGCGCGTTCGCTGGCGGGCGCGCGCGACGCACAACACTTCAGCACACTGCCTGACGCCGTGCAACGCATCGGGAACGCTGAAATCAAACTCGATGCCGGCCTGCACGCAGTGGCGACGCGGTTTTTCAGCGTGACCGGGCAACTCCGGGTAGGCCAGACTATTCTGCAGGAGACCTCGGTACTGCAGCGCGATGGCTTGCAGGTCAAAATTTTGAGCCGCACCCGCGAGGTGGTCCAGTCTGGCCAGCCCCCCATACAATGATCTTGCCACCATGACTTCCCTGATCATTGCCCTGCCCAATGCCAGCGCCGATGCTTCTGCGCAGTACGACTACGTGCTGACTGCGGACGGCAGCGCGCCGGCGAGCTACGCCAGTGTGCCGCTGGCGCTGCTGCCCTTGCCCACTGAGCGCCAGACCGAAGTGGTGGTGCTGCTGCCCATGTCCGCACTGTCCTGGCATCAGGTCCAGTTGCCCAAGGGCAGTCTGGCGCGTGGCCTGATGGCCGAGCGTGGCGCCAGCCGCCTGCGCGCCATCCTGGAGGGCCTGCTCGAAGAGCGCCTGCTCGACGACCCGGCGCAGTTGCACCTGGCGCTGCAACCCCAGCCGGTGGCCGAGGCACCGATTTGGGTGGCGGCTTGCGACAAGACCTGGCTCGGCGCGCACTTGCAGGCGCTGGCCCAGGCCGGCCTGGCTGCCCACCGCATCGTGCCCGAGTTCACCCCCGAGGCGCTGGCGCACACCCTGTATGTGCTGGGCGACGAGCAGCATCCGATGCTGCTGGGCGCCAATCTGGTGTTGTGCCCGCTGTCGGCTGCCGCTGTGGCCTGGCTGGGTGACGCGCCAGCGCAGGCTGACCTGCCTGAAGTGGTCGCCGAGCCCGCCGCGGCGGCGCTGGCCGAAAGCCTGTTCAAGCGCCCGGTGGCCCTGCAACCGCGTCCCCAGCGACTGCTGCAGGCAGCGCAAACGCCCTGGGACCTGGCCCAGTTCGAGCTGGTCAACGCCAACCGGGATCGGGCCTGGGCGCGGCTGGCGCAGGGGTCGAAAAATTTGCTGCGCTCCCCGCAGTGGCGCGCGGCGCGACTGGCCCTGGTGGCGCTGGTGCTGGTCAACTTCGTCGCCTTGAATGCCTGGGCCTGGCGCGAGCAGGCGGCGCTGCAAGCCAAGCGCCAGGCGGTGCGCGCGGTGCTCACGCAGACCTTCCCCAAGATTCCCGTGGTGGTCGATGCGCCGCTGCAAATGGCGCGCGAAGTGGCCGTCCTGCAGCGTGCCAGCGGCGCGGCAAGCGAGGCTGACCTGGAGGCCATGCTCTCAATCTTGGCTGCGGTGCTGCCCGCCACGCAAACATTCACGGCGATTGACTATACGGCGCAAGAACTGCGCGCCACGGCACCGGCCGTCGATGACACGGAGCAGGCGCGGGTGGCGCTGGCGCTCAGGCAGCAGGGTCTGGCAGCCGCCTGGGAGGGCGCGCAGTGGGCAGTCCGGGCGGAGGCGACACCATGAAGCTTCTGGCAACCTTGCAAACCCGCTGGCACAGCGTATCGCCACGCGAGCAGCGCCTGGTGATGCTGGCCGGTGTGCTGGTCAGCCTGGCCCTGCTGTGGTGGCTGGCGCTGGCCCCGGCGCTGGCGGTGCTGAAAGCGGCACCGGCGCAGCACCGGACGCTCGACGCCCAGTTGCAGCACATGCAGCGTCTGCAGGCGCAGGCCAAAGCCTTGCAGGCGCAGCCCGCGCTGTCGGCCGACCAGGCGCGCCAGGCGCTCGACGCCGCACTGGCGCCATTGGGAAGCGACGCGCAGATGACCATGCAGTTCGACCGTGCCACGGTCACGCTCAAGGCGGTCGGTGCCGGCGCGCTGGCGCAATGGCTGGCCACGGTCCGGCAAAACGCCCACACCGCGCCGGTCGAGGCGCACCTGGTGCGCAATCCGGCTGGCAGTTGGGACGGCACGCTGGTGCTGAACCTGGGGGCGCGGCCATGAAGCCGATGCGGGCAGACACACCCTGGCGCTGGGCGCTGGCCGGCGCGTTGCTGGGCCTGGCGCTGAGCACGCTGGTCTTTGCGCCGGCGCGCTGGCTGTCATCGCTGGTGCAGCGCGCCAGCGCCGGCCAGGTGCTGTTGCAGCAGGCGCGCGGCACCGTGTGGACAGGCTCGGCCCGCGTCACGCTCAAGGGCGGGGCCGGCAGCCAGGATTCAGCCACGCTGCCGGGCCGGCTGGACTGGCATCTGGCACCCGCTCTGACGGGTGCCAAGCTACAACTGAACGCCGACTGCTGCCTGCAGCAAGCCTGGACGATGCGCTTGCAGCCGCGCTGGAACGGGCTGCGCCTGACGCTGTCGGACGCCCGGTCGCAGTGGCCGGCCGCCCTGCTAGCGGGCCTGGGCACGCCCTGGAACACGGTGCAGCCGCAGGGCGAGCTGAACCTGAGCACACAGGGCCTCACACTGGACTGGGCCGCCGGGCGCCTGCAACTCAGCGGCGCGGCGCAGCTCGACGCCATGAACCTGTCCTCGCACCTGTCCACGCTGCGACCCATGGGCAGCTACCGTTTCAGCCTGCAGGGCGGCACGCCGGTGACGCTGGCCCTGGCGACGCTGCAGGGCAGCCTGCAAGTCTCAGGCACGGGCCAATGGGTGGGCGGCCAGCTGCGCTTTAATGGCGAGGCCAGCGCCGTGCCCGAGCATCAGGCGGCCCTGTCCAATCTTCTGAACCTCATCGGGCGGCGCAACGGTGCGCGCTCCATCATCAAAGTGGGTTGAACCAGCATGAATCTATTGAACTCTTCAAAACCCCACCATGGCCTTCATGCCGCTGCGGCATGCGCCCTGCTGGCCGTGGTGATGGCAATGTCGCCCCTGAACGCCATGGCGCAGGGCGCGGCCAGGTCGGGTGACCTGGTGACGCTGAACTTCAACAACGCCGAGATCGACGCCGTGGCGCGCACCTTTGCCAGCATCACCGGGCGCAATGTGGTGGTTGATCCGCGCGTCAAAGGCACGCTGACGCTGGTGACCGACAAAGCCGTGAGCCGCGCCGCCGCCATGGGGCAATTTGTCGCAGCGCTGCGCTTGCAGGGCTTCACCCTGGTGGAGTCGGATGGCCTGTACAAGGTGGTGCCCGAGGCCGATGCCAAGCTGCAAAGTGCCGGCGTGAGCATGCTCGATGGCGACGAAGGCAGGCTGCCCTCGGGCAACCAGATTGCAACGCAAATTTTCAAGCTCAATTTTGAGTCGGCCAGCAACCTGGTGCCGGTATTGCGGCCCCTGATCAGCCCCAACAACACCATCAACGCCAACCCCGGCAGCAACTCGCTGGTGATCACCGACTACGCCGACAACCTGCGCCGCCTGGGGCGCATCATTGCCGCCATGGACGTGGCCAACGCCACCGATATCGAAGTCATTGCGCTGCAGCACGCCATTGCCGCCGACCTGGCGCCGCTGGTGCTGCGCCTGCTGGGCGCCAGCAGCGCGGGCGCGCCGCCCGGCCAGGCCGACACCTCGTTCAAAACCACGCTGATCGCCGAGCCGCGCTCCAACAGCCTGATTCTGCGAGCCGCCAACGGCGCGCAACTGGCGCTGGCGCGCTCGCTGGTGGCGCGCCTCGACCAGCCCGAAGCAGGCAGCAACAATGGCGCGGCGGGCAACATCCATGTGGTTTACCTGAAAAATGCCGATGCCACCAAAATCGCGGCCACCCTGCGCGCCGCTGTCAGTGGCGGTACCGCCCCCGCGGCGGCACCCACGGGCGCGACGGGCGCGGCGGGCGCCACTGGCGCGCAAGCCACCACGGGCGGCCAGATACAAGCCGATGTGGCCACCAACTCGCTCATCATCACCGCGCCCGAGCCGCAATACCGCCAGCTGCGCGCCGTCATCGACAAGCTCGACGGCCGGCGCGCCCAGGTGTTCGTCGAGAGCCTGATCGCCGAGGTCAGCGCCGACCGGGTGGCCGAATTCGGCATCCAGTGGCAGGGCGCCATCGGCCAGGCCGGTGACACCATCATCGGCCTGCTGGGCACCAATTTTGGTTCTGGTGGCAAAAACATCATTGACCTGTCAACCGGTGTCGTCAGCGGCGATGTGCTGCCGGCGCGTGGCCTGAACTACGGCGCCGCGCGCAAGACCAACGGCGTCTATGTGCTGGGTTTTCTGGCCCGTTTCCTGGAGGAAAGCGGCAGCGGCAATGTGCTGTCCACCCCCAATCTGCTGACGCTGGACAACGAGGAAGCCAAGATCGTGATCGGCCAGAACGTGCCTTTCCCGACCGGCCAGTTCACCAATACCGGCAGCAACACCGGCTCGGTCAACCCGTTCACCACCTTTGAGCGCAAGGACGTCGGCCTGACGCTCAAGGTCAAGCCGCAAATCAGTGAAAACGGCACCGTCAAGCTGGCCATCTACCAGGAGGTTTCCAGCGTGCTGGCCTCCACCCTGAACGCCACCAGCGGCCCCACCACCAACAAGCGCACCATCGAGTCCAACGTGCTGGTGGAAGACGGCGCCATCGTGGTGCTGGGCGGCCTGCTGCAGGACGAATACTCGGGCAACCAGGAAAAAGTGCCTGGCCTGGGCGACGTGCCGCTGTTCGGCAATTTGTTCAAAAGCGAAAACCGCAGCCGCAAGAAAACCAACCTGATGGTGTTTTTGCGCCCGGTGGTGGTGCGCGACGCGCAGGCCACCGACCAGCTCTCGCTCGATCGCTATGACCTGATGCGCGCCGGCCTGCAAAAAGCCCAGCCCGCACCCAGCCTGCTGGCGCCGATCAACGAGGCGCCGCTGTTGCCGCCGGCACCGGTCAAATCGGTAAGCGGCTCGCCCACCCCGATGATCACGACCGGCCCGTAATTTCCAGCCATCGAACTGGCCCATGCGTTACCCCCTGCCCTACGCCTTTGCCCGCAGCCACCAGCTGTTGCTGGAAGAAGACGCGGGCGCCTTCAGCCTGCTGGTGCATGCCGAGTCGGCGCCCGGCGCCGTCGGCGAGGTGCTGCGCAAATACCCGCACAGCCAATTGCAGACGATGGTGGCCAATGCGCTCATCCAGCGCATCAGCGCCGCTTATGCGCAGGGCGAATCGAGCGCCGCAGCGGTGGTCAGCGAGGTCGAAAGCGACGCCGATCTGACGCGCATGATGCAGGAGCTGCCCGCCATCGAAGACCTGCTGGAAACCTCGGACGACGCGCCCATCATCCGCATGCTCAACGCGCTGCTGACGCAGGCCGCGCGCGACGGCGCCAGCGACATCCACATCGAACCCTACGAGCGCCATTCATCCGTGCGCTTTCGCGTTGACGGCACGCTGCGCGAGGTGGTGCAGCCCAACCGGGCGCTGCACGCCGCGCTGATTTCGCGCCTGAAAATCATGGCCGAGCTCGACATTGCCGAGCGCCGCCTGCCGCAAGACGGCCGCATCAGCCTGCGCATCGGCACCCGCGCCGTGGATGTGCGCGTGAGCACGCTGCCCAGCGCCCATGGCGAGCGCGCCGTGCTGCGCCTGCTCGACAAATCCGAGGGCCGCTTGAGCCTGGAGGCTTTGGGCATGCAGGGCGAGGTGCTGCGCCGTTTTGAGCACCTGGTGACGCAGCCGCACGGCATTGTGCTGGTGACCGGCCCCACCGGCTCGGGCAAAACCACCACGCTCTACGCCGCGTTGCAGCGGCTGGACGCCGCCCACAACAACATCATGACGGTGGAAGACCCGATCGAGTACGAGCTGGCCGGCGTCGGCCAGACCCAGGTCAACCCGAAGATCGACCTGACTTTTGCCAAGGCCTTGCGCGCCATCCTGCGGCAAGACCCCGACATCATCATGATCGGCGAGATCCGCGATTTCGAGACCGCGCAAATCGCCATTCAGGCCAGCCTGACCGGCCACCTGGTGCTGGCCACGCTGCACACCAACGACGCCGCCAGCGCCGTGACGCGCCTGACCGACATGGGTGTCGAGCCGTTTTTGCTGAGCTCCAGCCTGCTCGGCGTGCTGGCCCAGCGCCTGGTGCGCAAACTGTGCCCGCAGTGCAAGCTTGACAACCACCCCGTCGGCTGCCCCCAGTGCGGCCAAACCGGCTATAGCGGCCGCAGCGGCGTGTTTGAGCTGCTGGTCACCGACGACGCCATCCGCGCCCAGATCCACAGCCGCGCGAGCGAGGCCGACATCCGCGCCGCAGCCATTGCCTCGGGCATGGTGCTGATGCGCGAGGACGGCGAGCGCCTGGTGCGCGCTGGCATCACCTCGCGCGAAGAACTGCTGCGCGTCACGCGCGACTAGGCTTGTCCATCCATCGACCATGCCGGTTTATTCCTTCGAAGCCATCAGCGCCGCCGGCGACACCCGCAAGGGCGTGATCGAGGCCGACTCGGCCAAGGCCGCGCGCGGACTGTTGCGCGCGCAGGCGCTGGTGCCTCTCAGGGTGGAGGCTATCAGCGCCCAGGCCGGTGATCAGTCACGAGCGGGCAAGTCCTGGGGTCAACGCCGCGTTTTCAGCGCCACCGCGCTGGCCATCTGGACGCGCCAGCTCGCCGGTCTGGTGTCTTCGGGCCTGCCGCTGGAGCGTGCGCTCACCTCACTGTCGGACGAGGCCGAAAGAACGCCCGAGCGCGAGCTGGTGGCCACGCTGCGCGCCGAGGTCAATGGCGGCACGCCGTTTGCCAAGGCGTTGGCCCAGCACCCGCGCGAGTTCTCGGATATTTTTGTCGCGGTGATCGGCGCCGGCGAGCAAAGCGGCAACCTGGGGCTGGTGCTGGAACGCCTGGCCGACGACCTCGAAGAGCAGCACGCGCTCAAAGCCAAGCTGATCGGCGCCGCGCTGTACCCGGCCATCGTGTCGGTGGTGGCGGTGGTCATCGTGCTGTTCCTGGTGACCTACGTGGTGCCGCAGGTGGCCAACGTGTTTGCCGGCAGCAAGCGCGCGCTGCCGCTGCTCACCGTCATCATGATCAATACCAGCACTTTTCTGAGAAGCTACGGCTGGCTGCTGCTGATGGCTTTGGCGGCTGGCGCATTTGCCGCCCGCCTGGCGCTGGCCAATGACCAGGCGCGTGAAAAATTCGATGCCGCCTGGCTCAATCTGCCGATTCTGGGCAAGATGTCACGCAGCTACAACTCGGCGCGTTTTGCCAGCACCCTGGCCATGCTGGCATCTGCTGGCGTGCCCATTTTGAAAGCCTTGCAGGCCGCCGCCCAGACCCTGTCCAACCGCGCCATGCGCACCGACGCGCTCGACGCACTGGTGCTGGTGCGCGAAGGTGCGCCGCTGGCCTCTGCGCTGGCGCAAAAAAAGCGCTTTCCGGGGCTGCTGGCCTTGTTTGCGCGCCTGGGTGAACAAACCGGCACACTGCCGCTGATGCTGCAGCGCGCCGCCAAACAGCTCAGCACCGAGGTGCAGCGCCGCGCCATGCAGCTTGCCACCCTGCTGGAGCCGCTGCTGATTGTGGCCATGGGGCTGGTGGTGATGCTGATCGTGCTGGCGGTGCTGATGCCGATCATCCAGCTCAATCAGCTGGTGAAGTAGCGCGCAAGCCCGAGGCCGTTGGGTGTTATCAAGAATTTTCGGAGTGGCTGCCTCTGGCGGGCGGGTGGGCAGCGATTGCAGACGCTCGGATGCGTGGTCCAGTGAGCTATAGTGCAGACCACCAGAACGTCGAAAAACGTTAGATCATTAACCTAACTTCGCCAGGATAGGCGACGGGGTTCAAAGGGATGGAATTGACTTCAACTTTTTGCGAAATTGGCCACAAACCTTGGTGGCATGTGTCCTGCCGCTCAATGGGCATCGCGTTGAATGGATGGAGTCCCAGTTTATTTCGTCGTCTAGCTTGGGAATGCCAAGATAGGCGCTCGGCTACATTACGTTATATGCAAAAAAAAGAGAAGAAGCCTCAATGAATAACGTTGTAAAGAATATAATATTTTTTTTCTTAGGAGCTGGCCTAACTAGTTTAGTGCTTCTTTACATTAGTGATGATGGTGTATTAATTACACTTGAGAACATAAACAATCGTTACGCTTCAATTATCGGTGTTGTTTTTTCCGTCGTACTGGTAATAGTAACTCTTATTTATGTGATACTAACCTTCTTCCAAGTCAACGCCTCAAATAAATCTGTTGAGGTTAGTCAAAATCTACTTAAACAAACTGAAAAACAATTAATGTTTTCAAATGTACCTACACTAATACCTGATATAACCGAAACCTCAGGTTCCGCTTACTTTGGAGAAAAAAGAAGACAGCTAGGTATAAAAGCTATCGTGAAAAATATTGGTGATAGTCCTGCGCTTCATGTTCACACACGCATTAAGCTTATTTACAAGCATGTAGAATATGAATGGAAAGATCAGCTATATGAATATTCATTTATTGGTAATTTAAGTGCACAAGAGGAGAAAAAATCCGATATGCACTTTGAAACAAGAAAAATAGAAAAAATGATGGAGGATTTTTCTATTAGTCATGCAAAAAACGTGTATAGGGTAAAAAACAATCCGGCTCAATCATCATATCGTGGGCCGGATCTTTCAATAGAAGTAATTTATTCCAATGTGCATGGCCAGTATTTTAAAAGTCATTTAATTCATCCAATTTTAGCAATAGAGGCTCCTGAAAGAGAAGAGAAAGAAAAGGGCTATGTATACATGCACGATGATGAACACATAAAAGATGATGAACGCTTTAAGTTGGCTCTCATTAATCCAATATTTCAAGAATTCTTGTTTGAACCAATAAGTAATGAAGAAGCTAATAGTTTAATTGAAAAATATAGGTCGCTAGTTTGAAAATAGCATATAACAAGTCGTTCAAAAAGGACGCGAAAAAGCGTCGCGCCTTTTAACTCAAACTACAAGGGCTTCCCCACCTTTGTCAAACAAATATCCCTCGTGGTGAATCGCGCAGCGATTGACCACGAAACCTGACTTCCTTCTTCCCCTACATCACTGTGCGATTTCTGTCGTTGCCTATTCAGTGCAAGGCATGCGGACGGCGAAACTACAAACGGTCATTCGAGGCTGCATTGCTTGCAGCGAACCCTGATGAAAGACGCGCGCCGAGGGCTCCATTCGTTAGTCGGGGCTCAGTTTGGTTTCCCATTCTGCTACCTTCCTTAAAGCTACCGAGCATTCCCCGGCGCAGGTCCAAACCTTTCACTCATCAACGACAAGTCATCACACGGTGACATTTACAACTTCAACTTTAATTTCGCGATCTGCGTCAGCGCTGTGCTGATCACGCAGGCAACTTGAACGCATCGCCCTGCTGCAACATCGCCCAACACATGCGCGCATTCTTGGCCGCAATGGCCACTACGGCTTTCCAGTAGCCCCGGCGCTCTTGTACGCTGATCGCCCATCGGCTCACCGGGTCGGTCTTGTTCTTGGCAGCTGACAACACCGCCTTACCGCCCATGATCAACAGGGTGCGCAGGTATGGGTCACCGGCCTTGGTGATGCGCCCCAGGCGCTGCTTGCCGCCAGAGCTGTATTGGCCCGGAACCAGACCCAGCCAGGCACAGAACTGGCGACCGCAGGTAAAGTCGTAACCCTTGCCGATGGTGGCCACAATGGCGCTGGCGGTTGTGGTGCCAACGCCGCTTAAGCGCATGAGTTGCCTGGACTGTTCGTCCTCTTTGGCAATGTGGGCCAGATATTTGTCATATTGGTTGATGCGCTCATCCAGGCGGGTGAGCTCGCTCAGGGCATCCCCCACCACCGTGTTGCACCAGCCAGGCAGGTCTTCCAGGTGTTTGTGGGCTTCGCGGCGCACGGTGGCGGCTTTGAGCGGCAGCACGATATCAGGCACGCCATGTCCAGCATTTGCAAAAGGCGATGACGCAGATGAATGTGCAACTGCACCACGTCATCTCCGACATCATGGGGGTGACCGGCCAAGCCATCGTGCGCGCCATCGTCGCGGGCGAGCGTGACGCCGCCACCCTGGCCAAACTGCGGGATCGGCGCATCAAGGCTGATGAGGCCGAGGTCGCCGCGGCGCTACAGGGCAACTGGCGCGACGAGCACCTGTTTGCCCTCAAGCAGGCGCTGGCCTTGATCGACGCCTATACCGCCCAGATCACCGAGTGCGATGGCAAGCTGCAGCAACTGCTGGGGGCGCTGAAGGGCCATGCGTTGCCAGAGATCGGATTGGGGGCTCCCAAACGCGGCACGCCGGCCAAGAATTCAGTTCGCTTTGATGCGCGTGCCTACCTGTTCGAAGCCAGCGGCGTTGACCTGACGCGCATACCCGGCATTGATACCAGCACCGCGTTGAAAGTCATCAGCGAGATTGGTGTCGATCTGGCACGCTTTCCCACAGTCAAGCATTTCACCTCGTGGCTGGGCTTGTGTCCGGGTACCAAGATTTCGGGCGGCAAGGTGCTCTCAAGTGCCACCAAGCCCTGTGCCAACCGGGCCGCCCAAGCCTTGCGCATGGCCGCGCAGGCGCTGCGCAAGAGTCAAACCGCACTGGGCGCCCATCACCGTCGATTGTGTTCGCGCATGGATAAACCCAAGGCCATCACGGCCAGTGCGCACAAGCTGGCCCGACTGGTTTATTTCATGCTGACCAAGGGGCAAGCCTTTGTCGAGGCCGGGCAGGACGAGTACGAGGAGCGCTACCGTCAAAGAGTGGTGCAAAATCTCACTCGTCGGGCTCACCAATTGGGCTTTCAACTTACACCACAGGAAACCTCCTCAGCATGACTTCAACTATCCGATTTCTCAGGGCTGCTGCGGAAGTTTCTTAAGAGAGGTTTTTTTAAAAGGAGTCCCATGTATCCCGTCAAGCTTGGCTATACCGAGGCTACAAAGCGCGTGAATTCACTCATCAAGAATGGGCATCACGCCGAGGCACTTCTCACGGCTATGTTCACCGTCGAAAAAACTTTGTACCGCACGCTCAGACAACTGGTCGTATCTGCTGGTTTTCCGTCAACGCAAGCAGATGTCCTTATGAACAAATTCCGAGGTATCGAGAACATCAAACAAGTGTGGGTGTGCTTCGACCCAAAAAACGAAACACTATCCAAGTTCATTGCCCAAGCCGATCTTAAAACTGTAATGGATGCCCAAACCATGAGAAACGACATGGTTCACGGAAAAGCTGTGTACAAGCTATCTGAGTGTGAAGACAAAGCGAAAGCAGTGCTCGTCGCGCTGGGCAACATTCGGCAGCTACTTGAAGACCGCTATGGCTTCGACGGCTGGTCGGTCATGAAGCGGCGTGTTAAAAATACGTTGCATGCAGACCCGCGTGTTAAAACCTAACCCTACGTATATGGACTCCCCCACAACAGCAAGAGGCTGACCGATAGTTTGGCTATTTGGGAAGCGCCTGCAGTCGTATATCCGGCATCCAGGGTGGGCTCTGTTGTGGCCCGTGCCGACATGGAATCTGCGTCACCGACGCGCCAATCGCTACAAGCGGCAGGCAAGCTGCCGCAAGGGTTATCGGCGTCTATCGGTGTGGGGTGAACCCGGTTGGCCATGATGGTCGATCAATCTCGTCGCAACGCGTGATGGGTGTTTAAAACTTCTTCTTGATAACGGCTGTTTGGATGCTGGCGTACCCATTCATGCAGCGTCTGGGGGACGCAGCCGATCTTGGGTGCGATCGATTCAACGGCAGCCCACAGGGATGCATATTCGCCACGGTGCTCCTGCACCATGCGCACGGCGCGTTCGCGCACTTCGGGGGAAAAACGATTTGATTTCTTGCTCATGGCTCCATCTTCTCAAAGTTTGGAGCCTCCTCAATTCCCGGGGCGATTCAGAAGTAGGATATCGACCAAAGCGAATCGAGGAGTATGAGGGTTGTCCCCATTTTTATACGCAATTGAATGGAAGACCGAGGTGACGACACTACCTGTAATGCAGACGAGCCGGTTTCTGTTATTTCGGCGCCTGATCATCCTTGTTCTCGCCGGACTGCTGATCTATTACCACACCTTTACTCTCTGCGACCTGTATCTAGGCACCGGCATCAGTGCTCATACAACATTCGAATACGCACAATCAGTCCTTCGAGTGGTGATTACTCTCAGTTTGCTGCTCGTCGTATTTGGCAACCGCTGGGCTTTGTGGGGGATGTGGGTCGGCATCACCGGGCTTATTGCAACGCACTATTGGGCGCATTTCGGAAACCTACCTGTCGATTTCACCCTGGGTAGGCACCCGCTCTCCTATCTCAAGGGCTTTATTTTCCCGACAATTATTACCTTGGCATTCCACACTTCAAGCCAGGTCGGCGATGCAAATCCAGACGCCTAACCCCTCAAGCGGGACTGCGCAAAAGCGCGCAGCCCCTTAGCTCCACGTTGAACGTCCGCAGTCTGGAATTTCAAAAATCGGCAAAGAGTCTCCTGCGGTCATCGAGAAAACCCACCAGTCACTCAAAAAGAGCCAACAATCGCCCGAGTGCATCGTCAATAACTTCTTGCGGCGCTCTTTCGACCTTTTTTGCTTTTCTGGCGACCAGGTCCATCATGCGGCACTTGTTGACCAATGCCACGCCTTGAGTGCTGCAACCTGTGTTCATGAGCGACACCGCAAAACCTTCAAAACGTGAAAAATCGCCACCTTGCGTGATGGGGGCAACCAGCACATCACCCAGCACATTGAATTCTTTTGTGGTCAAAACGAGTGCGTAACGGCGCTCCCCTTTCATTTCACGGCCAACGACAGGCTCAAGGCTCAAGTGAACAATATCGCCACGATCAAAGATTGCCATCAAAAAGCCTCTTGGCCTACGGGTTTGGCAGCATCCCACAGCACCATGTCAGCAGGATGGGGCGCTTTCAGATTGCATTGCGCAATTAATTCTGCCAGTTTGTATCTGCGCTTTGGAGTCAGCATGATTTTTCCGTCAGCCGTGGCGTCCATCGTTAAAGAGACGCCAGCCTTCAAGCCAAGGTCCTTCAAAATAGCAGGGGGAAACACGGCGCCGGTGCTGTTGCCAAATTTTCTCAGCACAATTTCAACTTGCATATCAGACCCTCTGTAAAACCAAAACCGATTTCTACAAAGTTTAGATGAAAACAAGCGGATGTCAAATACTGTTTGACATAGTTTGTGGACTACCAGTCCACCAGACTTAAGCCCAGGCTCAGCACCGTACCCCATGCGCCGCGCCAGCGCCCAAGCGACTGTCCAGGGTCGGGTGCACCGCGGTTAAAAAATTACTCAAGGATTCGGGCTGCTCCGCACCTTTGCGCCACGCCAGCCCCACCTCCAACTGCGGCAGCGGTTGCGCCAGAGGGCGCGCCTCGATGCGGTCACCTTCCAAAGACCAGGGCCGATACAGCATATCGGGCAGCACCGTGCAGCCCGCCCCGGTGGCCACCAGGCTGCGCACCGCTTCCACCGAGGAGGTGCGAATCAGCACATGCGGGTCCACCCCGGCACTATTCCACAAGGCCGTGGCCGTGTCGCCCAACTCGTCTACCTGCAGGACGATCAGCGGTTGCTGCGCCAAATCGATGGCGGCAATTTTGTCTTCATCGGTGAGCCGGTGATTTACCGGAAACCATACGCGCCAGCCTGAGCGCAAAATGGTTTCGGTCTCCATCGCGCTCTGGTTCTGCAACTGTGACACCACAATCAGCGCGACATCGAGTTCACCACTCACCAGCGCATGCTCCAGATAGTCGCGTCGGTCTTCGGTAATCTGCACCGTGATGCGCGGGAAGACCCGCTTGAAACGGTCCAGCAAAAAAGGCAGGTAGTAGCCCACCATCAGGCTGGTCACGCCAATGTTGAGGTGGCCGGTGACAGTGTGCGGTCGCGACGAGAGCGCTTCGCGCGCGTTGCGCATGGCCACTTCGATTTGATGGGCGTGGCGCAGAAATTGGTGGCCGGCGTGGGTCAGTGTCATGCCACGGGCGCGGCGGTCAAACAGCAGTGTTCCCAAATCGGCCTCCACCTGCGCAATGGCTTGCGACACCACCGATTGCGACACCCCCAGCTCATGAATCGCCGCCGAAATCGACCCGGATTCGGCCACCGCGATGAAATAGCGTATGCTTTTAAATGAAGTTTTCATTTTTCAAATTTCAAACAGCATTCCGGTATTTTCCCAGCGTAAGCTTGGTGTTAACCCTAGGGTATGTCGCTCTACCTACGATTCCGGAGTGGTTTCTCTGACATTCCTGCTCAAGGTTTCTGTTTTATCGATGGATTGTATTCATGCAATCCGGTGGTTGCCGTGCAGTCTTGTCCCTAGAATGAATTCAGGCCCCGACCCCCCGGGTTTGCCGTTTAACCCCCACCAGGAGAAATTGATGTCTCACCACCGTGCATTACTCACCGGGCTGCTGGCTGTCGCTGCTGCAGCGTCAACCTTGGCGGCACCTCCCACTGCTGTGGGCAAGGGCGAAGGCCAGCTCAATATCATCGCCTGGGCGGGTTATATTGAGCGCGGCGAGTCTGACAAGGCCTACGACTGGGCGACCGGTTTCGAGAAAGCATCGGGCTGCAAGGTCAACGTCAAGACCGCCGCCACCTCGGATGAAATGGTCACGCTGATGAAGGCCGGTGGCTACGATCTGGTGACCGCCTCGGGTGATGCCAGCCTGCGGCTGGTGGCCTCCAAGCTGGTGCAGGAGATCAATCCGGCCCTGATCCCGTCCTGGAAAAACATTGACAAGCGCCTGCAAAACGCTTCCTGGCACACCGTCAACGGCAAACACTACGGCACGCCTTATCAATGGGGCCCCAACGTGCTGATGTACAACACCGACGTGTTCAAGCAGGCCCCCACTTCATGGTCGGTGGTGTTTGAAGAACAAAAACTACCTGACGGCAAGTCCAACAAAGGCCGTGTGCAGGCCTATGACGGCGCCATTTACATCGCTGATGCGGCTCTGTATTTGATGAGCAAAAAGCCCGAACTCGGCATCAAGGACCCGTATGAGCTCAATGAAAAACAATACGCCGCCGTCCTGGAACTGCTGCGCGGTCAAAAGGCGTTGACGCACCGGTACTGGCACGATGCCACCGTTCAAATGAACGACTTCAAGAGCGAAGGCATTGTGGCCACTGGCTCGTGGGGTTATATGGTCAACACCCTCAAGGCCGAGAAAAAACCGGTTGCTTCCACCATCCCCAAGGAAGGAACCACCGGCTGGGCCGATACCACCATGTTGCACGCCAATGCCAAAAATGTGAATTGCGCTTACCAGTGGATGGAACACTCTCTGGGAGACAAGGTGCAAGCGCCGCTGGCTGAATGGTTCGGCAGCGACCCGGTGACACCGGGCGCCTGCAAAGCCAAAGCGCCGGGTGGCAGTGACTTCTGCAAAGACAACGGGTTTGCCGACTTTGCCAAAATCAAGTTCTGGAAGACCCCCGAGTCCAAGTGCGCCACCCAAAGCAATTGCGTGCCTTACTCCAGGTGGGCGCTGGACTACATCGCCATTCAGGGCGGACGTTGATAGACAGACATCAACGTGAAAGAGGGTCACGTCGCTTCACTGTTCGCAATGGCGGCCTTCCTTCATCGTTCGGGACGGCGATGTTTACACGTGAATTAGAAAGCAGCAGGCATGTCAGTCGCCATTGAGTTCAAGGACATCTCCAAACGTTATGGCGATGTCACCGCGCTTGACCATGTGAGCTTTCGCGTGGAAGAAGGCGAGTTCTTTTCCATGCTGGGGCCATCGGGTTCGGGCAAGACCACGTCCTTGCGGTTGATGGCCGGTTTTGAGCAGCCCAGTAGCGGCAACCTTGCGTTGCTGGGTCAGGAAGCTGCGGGCACGCCGCCGTATGCGCGCGATGTCAACACCGTGTTTCAGGACTACGCGCTGTTCCCGCACATGAACGTGCTGGACAACGTGGCCTATGGTCTGATGGTGCGCAAGATGGCCAAGGCAGAGCGCCACGCGCTGGCTCAGGAGGCGTTGGCCATGGTGGCGTTGCCGGATCATGGCAACCGCACACCGGCGCAACTCTCGGGAGGGCAGCGCCAGCGTGTGGCACTGGCGCGCGCGCTGGTCAACCGGCCGCGCATCTTGCTGCTTGATGAGCCACTTGGCGCGCTTGACCTGAAGTTGCGCGAGCAGATGCAGGTCGAGCTCAAGGTGTTGCACCGCAAACTGGGCATCACCTTTGTGTATGTCACGCATGACCAGGGTGAGGCGCTGTCCATGTCCGACCGCATTGCCGTGTTCAACAACGGCCGGATTGAGCAAATTGCTACCCCGCGCGAGCTCTATTACCGGCCGCGCACCCGTTTTGTCGCCGACTTCGTGGGAAGCTCCAACGTATTTACTGCTGACTTGGCCGAGCCATTGTGCGGCAAGCGCCAAGCCTTTGCTGTGCGCCAGGAAAACATCCATGTCACCAAGCCCGATGCGCCCAAGGTCGCAGGGCAAGTGCAGCTTGAGGGTGAATTATTGGCGGTGCAATTTTTGGGTGCCTCGCAGCGACTTGAGATCAAGGTTGGCAGCCACGTCATCACCGCACTTCAGTCTGACAACACAAGCACAGTGCCTTCGCAGCAACCTGGCGCTGATCTTCAGCCCGGTCAGACAGTGGCCTTGCATTGGGCCGAGCAACACATGGTGATGCTCGATGACTAAAGCCGCAGCTTTACCGCTCCTGCCCGCATTGAATGGCAGCTGGCGAAACACGCTGTCCACGCTGCTGTACCAACGGCAAGCCTTGACCATTTTTTTGCTGTTGCTGCCGCCCTTGCTGTGGTTTGGTGTGGTCTATGTTGGCTCGCTCCTGACGCTGCTGAGCCAGAGCATTTTTACCTTCGACGAGATGGCGATGACGGTGACCACCGAGATCACCGCCGCCAACTTTGCCAGTCTGCTGAGCCCCGCCAACTACGACATCGTGCTGCGCACGCTGGGCATGGCCGTGGCGGTGACGCTGGGAACGGTGGCCATTGGTTTTCCCGTGGCCTATTACATGGCGCACTACGCGGGGCCGCGTGAAAAGGGTTTTTTCTTTGTCGGCGTGATGTTGCCCATGTGGGCCAGCTACATCGTCAAGGCCTACGCCTGGACGGTGCTGCTGGCGCAGGGGGGCATGATTTATTGGGTCGTCAAGCAGCTTGGCCTGCTTCCGGTGCTGGAAGCCGTGCTGCGCCTGCCGGTGATTGGTGGCGACACGCTGGCGACCTCCAATCTGGGGCGCTTTCTGGTGCTGACCTACATCTGGTTGCCGTTCATGATTCTGCCGATCCAGGCTGCCATTGAGCGGGTGCCCGCCAATTTGTTGCTGGCCTCAGCCGATCTGGGCGCCAGCCCGTTCAAAACCTTCACCACCGTGTTGTGGCCGCTGGCTTTTCCGGGTGTGGTGGCGGGTTCGATCTTCACCTTTTCACTCACGCTGGGCGACTACATCATCCCGCAACTGGTCGGCCCTTCCGGCCTGTACATCGGCAACATGGTCTATACCCTGCAAGGCACCATTGGCAACATTCCGATGGCTGCGGCATTTACCTGCGTGCCGATTGTTCTGATTACGCTGTACCTGGCGCTGGCACGACGGTTGGGGGCTTTCAATGCACTCTGAAAAAAAGATATCCCGCCGTGCATTCCACCTGCCTAAAGGTCTGCTTTTGCGTCTGGCTGCGTATGGGGGAATGACCTTCCTGCACTTGCCACTGGTGTTCATCGCGCTGTACGCCTTCAACGACAACAGCGCAGGCTACAGCTTCCCCATCACCGGCCTGACGCTGCGCTGGGTCAGCCTGGCCATTGAGCGCGACGATATTCGCTCCGCCATTGGCTTGTCGCTATCGGTGGCAGCCATGGCCACTCTGATCGCCATGGTGCTGGGTACGCTGACGGCCGCCGCCCTGAACCGCGACCGATTCTTCGGCAAAAACGCTTTCACCACCCTGCTGATCCTGCCGATTGCCCTGCCCGGCATCGTGACCGGAATTGCGCTTCTGTCTGCCTTCAGGTTGATGGAAGTCACGCCGGGCTACTGGACGATTGTGGTGGGTCATGCCACGTTTTGTGTGGTGATTGTTCACAACAACGTGGTGGCGCGTTTGCGCCGTTTGCCCAACCGCTTGTGGGAGGCCTCGATGGACCTGGGTGCGGATACGCTGACCACACTGCGCCATGTCATCGTGCCCCAACTCGGCACCGCACTTCTGGCCGGCGGCATTCTGGCGTTTGCCCTGTCGGTGGACGAGCTGATCGTCACCACGTTTACATCCGGTAGCGACAAAACGTTGCCGATCTGGCTTCTCAGCCAACTCAGCCGCCCGCGCGACGCCGCCATCACCAACGTGGTGGCGCTGCTGGTGATGCTGCTGACCGCGCCGCTGATCATTGTTGCCTGGCGCCTCACCCGTGATGGTGATGCCAATCCGAATCAACGCTAAACCCTTTATCAACCACACTATGCAACGCATCATGGCTGCTCCGCGCTTCCCTACCCAATTGCTGATCAACGGCACCCCTGTTACCGGCGAAGGCCGCGCCGAGCAGGTGTTGAACCCCGCCACCGGAGAAACGCTGTGCGAGGTGCGCGAAGCCAGCGCCGACCAGCTGCGCCAGGCTGTCGATGCCGCCAACGCCGCTTTTCCGGCTTGGGCGGCGCTCACCCCGAAGGACCGCAGCGCCTACCTGCACAAAATCGCCGATGCGATCGAGGCCAATGGCGACGAACTCTCGATGCTGGAGTCACTCAACTGCGGCAAACCGCTCAGCGCCGCACGCAACGACGAGATACCCGCCATTGCTGACGTGTACCGCTTTTTTGCCGGGGCCATCCGCAACATGCCGGGTTCGCTGGCCGGTGAATACCTGCCCGGCCACACCAGCATGATCCGCCGCGATCCGTTGGGCGTGGTGGCCTCCATCGCGCCGTGGAACTATCCACAAATGATGGCCGCCTGGAAGCTCGGACCAGCCATTGCCATGGGCAACACGGTGGTCCTCAAGCCATCTGAAATGACGCCACTCTCCACCCTGCGCCTGGGTGAATTGCTGGCCGATATCTTGCCACCCGGTGTTGTCAACATCGTCTGTGGCCGCGGCGACACGGTGGGTGCGCCGCTGATTCGCGACCCGCGCATCCGCATGGCATCGCTCACCGGCGACGTGTCCACCGGCAGCAAGATCATGGAAGCGGCTGCGCGCGGCATCAAGCGCACCCACATGGAGTTGGGCGGCAAAGCGCCGGTGATCGTGCTTGACGATGCCGACATTGCCAGCGTGGTTGAGGGCGTGCGTACCTTTGGCTACTACAACGCCGGGCAGGACTGCACGGCGGCCTGCCGCATTTACGCGGGCGAAAAGATTTATGACCGTCTGGTCGCCGACCTCAGCAGCGCCGTCTCCACCATCAAAACAGGCACCCAGCAAGAGAGCGGCGTCGAGATGGGTCCGCTGATTTCAATGCGCCAGCGTGATCGCGTGGCCAGCTTTGTGGATCGCGCACGGGAACTCTCTCACATCGAAATCACCACCGGCGGCAGCACACTGGGCAGCAAAGGCTTCTTCTACAAACCCACCGTGGTGGCCGGAGCGCTGCAGAAAGACGAGATCGTCCGCAGCGAGGTGTTTGGCCCGGTGGTATCGGTCACCCGGATCAAGGATGCTGAGCAAGCCATTGCTTACGCCAACGACTCGGAATACGGCTTGGCAAGCTCTGTCTGGACGCGCGATGTGGGCCAGGCGATGGCCATCGCTTCACGCCTGCAATACGGCTGCACATGGGTCAACACGCACTTCATGCTGGTTTCCGAGATGCCGCACGGCGGCATGAAGCAGTCAGGCTATGGGAAAGACATGTCGGTCTATGCGTTGGAAGACTACAGTTGCGCCCGTCATGTCATGATCAAACACAATTGAGACCGCGCTCAGTCATCTGAATGACTGCCCTGGTCAATGTGGTCGTGAAAACGAATGCTAGGTCAACAAAGACCAGCGCAAGAAGCCGCAGATTTAGTAGCTACCAGTCCACCAGACTCAGTCCCACACTCAGCACCGTGCGCCGGCGGTTGTAGTCGATCAACGAATCGCCGTAACCGCTGAACAGTTGGGTGTGCAAACGCAGGCCGCTGTTGTTGCCGACAAAACCGCTGTCGCCCAGTTTGCGCAGCCACTCCAGGCGCACCGAGCCGTTGCTGTTGGCGCGCAGCGAGTGGCGCAGGGTCACGCCCAGCGTGTGGTCGGGGTTGACGTTCCAATAGCCCGTCAATTCGGCGCGGCCGATCAGGTCGCTGATGTCGGGGTTGTCATCGGCTTGCGCCACCTCGGGCATGCGGTACCAGAGCTTGCCGAACACGTAAAACTCCTGGTTCTTTTCCATGCCCGCCATCAGCACGGTGCGGTTCCAGCTTCTGGACAGGGGCAGCGGCTGGCCGTTGGACTGGTGGTTCACGCTGAGGCCGGCGTAGCGCAGTTGCCAACCCCAGGGCAATGGCGCCTCCAGCGGATAGATGTAGATGAGCTCGGGCTCATGGTCGGTGGTGCGGAACGGGCGTGACAGGTCGCCGCTGAAGAGTTGCCAGTTGGATTTTTGCGAATAGGCAAACCAGATCGAGTCGCGCTTGAATGGCTCGTTTTGCGTCAGCAGTCCTTGTGCGATTTTGGTGCGGACCGACAGACCAATGCGCAGCTCCGAGGTTTTGAACGACAGGGCGGACGTCGCCGAATGCTCGGGCGATGGCGAGGTGGGCTGGGTGTTGACGCTGTCCGAGCCGATCCACGACAGGCTGATGGGCTGGTAGCCGCGTATGCCGAAGGTGCCGCAGTCGCTGCCGGCCTCCAGCTCCCAATAACGCGACAGCTCTGAAAACCGCGGGTTCTTGCAGTTGTGCACTTCGGGGGCTGTCATGGTGATGAGGACCGGCGCTGAGGCTTGCGGGCTTGGCCGCACGGCTGTGCCGGGCGCGTTGGGCCGGGCTTGCTGCGCCGCCCACCGGTCAAAACATTGCAGGCGGGCCACGCTGTCACCGCGCAGGGCGCTGCACTGCTGCCAGTCCAGCGTTTTGGAGGCGGCGGCTTCAGCCTTGCCTTGAGCGACAGCCGGGGGCGGTGCGGCTGCGAAGGCAAACACGAACGCCACCGTGATGGCAGGAGATGTGAAGTTCATGAAGTTCCAGGGCCTTTCTTTGTCAGCGCACCAGCGCCCGCGCCGCCGCGCCGTCCAGCGCCTTCTGGGCAAATTCGGCGCGCAAGGCCTTGAGCTTCTCGCGCGGGTCTTCTTTTACCGTGTTCTGATCCAGTCCCATCTCGGCGATGAAGCGGCTGGGCTGGGCGGCAATCATCTCGCGGCCTTTTTTGCGCTTGCGTGTCCAGCTCACGGCCAGGCTGCGCTGGGCGCGGGTGATGCCGACGTACATCAGGCGGCGCTCTTCTTGCAGATGCGTGGTGAGTGTCTCGCTGGCGGCCTCTTGTGCGGCCGCACGCAGCGCGCTCGACGCGTTGCCCGCCGGCAGGTCGTCGGGGTTGTCGCGCAGCTTGAACGGCAGCATGCCCTCGGTCACGCCGACCAGCATCACATGCGGCCACTCCAGTCCCTTGGATGCGTGCAGGGTGGACAACGTGACCACGTTCTGGTCGGTCTCGCGCTCGTTGATGGTGGACAAGAGCGATACCGTTTGCGCCACGTCGAGCAGCGACTTGACCTCGCCCGCCGTGCTCACGCCGGCCGCATCGTCGATCTGGCCGCCACAGCGCCCGCTCATCCAGTCGCAAAAGTCCAGCACGTTGCTCCAGCGCGCGGCGCCCACTTTGTCGCTGTCTTCTCCGTCGTAAAGGTATTTCTCAAAGCCGATGGCCTTGAGCCAGTCAATCAAGAAGGCTTTGGCGGCCTCAGCCCCCAGCGTGTGGCGGGCGCGGAATTCGAGGTCGTTGATCTCGCGGCCGAACTCGTGCAGACTGCCCAGCGCCTTGCCCGAGATCACTGCCCCAAGGCTGCTGGAAAACAGCGCCTCGAACATGCTGACCCGGTATTTGCTGGCAAAGTCGCCCAAAGCGCTAAGCGTCTGGTGGCCAATGCCGCGCTTGGGCGTGGTCACGGCGCGCAAAAACGCCGGGTCGTCGTTGTTGTTGATCCACAGGCGAAACCAGGCGCACAGGTCCTTGATTTCGGCGCGGTCAAAAAAGCTGGTGCCCCCGGACACCTTGTACGGAATCGCCGCCTTGCGCAGTGCCTTCTCAAAAGTCTTGGCCTGGTGGTTGGCGCGGTAGAGCACGGCAAAGTCGCGGAATTCCTTGAACTGCGGCCCGGCCTGGTTCAGGCCGCTGGCGCGCAGGCTCTGGATGCGCGCCACGGTGCGCTCGGCCTCGTGTTCTTCGGTGTCGGCATCGACCACCCGAACCGGTTCGCCTTCGCCCAGGTCGCTCCACAGGTTTTTGGGGTAGAGCTTGGGGTTGGGGCCGATCACGTTGTTGGCGGCCCGCAAAATGGCACCGGTGGAGCGGTAGTTTTGCTCCAGCTTGATGACCTTGAGCGCCGGAAAATCGACGGGCAGCTTTTTCAGGTTGTCCAGCGTGGCGCCACGCCAGCCGTAAATGGACTGGTCGTCGTCGCCCACCGCGGTAAAGCGGGCCTGCGCCGGGTCCTTGCCACCGACCAGCAGTCTCAGCAATTCGTATTGGGTGGCGTTGGTGTCCTGGTACTCGTCCACCAGAATGTGCACGACCTGGGCCTGCCACTTTTGCCGCACGGATTCGTGGTTTTGCAGCAGTTTGAGGGGCAGGCTGATCAGGTCGTCAAAGTCCACGCTCTGGTAGGCAGTGAGCCGTTCCTCGTAATGCGCCATCACGCGCGCCACGGTGCGCTCGCTGTCGCTGCTGGCCTGGGCTGCCGCCGCTGCGGCGTTGAGTCCCTGGTTTTTCCACAGGCTGATGGTCCATTGCCATTGGCGCGCCGTGGCAGCGTCCACCGAGCCGCCAGCGTCTTTCAGAATGCTGTTGACGTCGTCACTGTCGAGAATCGAAAAATGCGGTTTCAGCCCCAGCGCCGCGCCATCTTCGCGCAGCAGGCGCACACCCAGGGCGTGAAAGGTGCAAATCACCGCGTCCTTGGCCGCCTTGCCGATCAGGCCCCGGGCGCGTTCGCGCATCTCGGCGGCGGCCTTGTTGGTGAAGGTGATGGCGAAGATGTTTTTGGCAGCCACCCCGGACTGGATCAAGCGGCCGATCTTGTGGGTAATGACGCGCGTTTTGCCCGAGCCGGCGCCGGCCAGCACCAGGCAGGGGCCGTGCATGAAGTTCACGGCTTCTTGCTGGGCCAGGTTCAGGCCGGTATTGGAGGCGGGGCTCAATCGCTTGTCACAAAGTCGATAAAGCCGCGTTCCACGTCAGTGGCGACCAGCTTGACCCGGATTTGGTCGCCCACCTTGAGGCTGGTTTGCCCGCGTACCAGCTTGCCCTCGGCGGGTGGCGTGAAAATGCGGACCCAGATGCCGTCGGTGGTACTGCCGGTCACGATCGCGTCGTAGCGCTGGCCGATGTGTGCCTCCAGCAGCAGCGCCGCCTCGGACTTGCGCATGCGCCGCTCGACCTTTTGGGCGGCGTCTTCCTGGCGGGTGCAATGCAGGGCCAGGTCGGCCAGTTCAGCGTTCGAATAAGGCTGTGGCTTGTCGGCCAGCGCCGCCTTGAGCAGCCGCGAGGTAATCAGGTCGGGAAAGCGCCGGTTTGGCGCCGTCGAGTGCGTGTAGTCGCGCACGGCCAGTCCAAAGTGGCCCACCGGGGGGCCACTGGGCGTCTCCACCACGTATTCGCCCGAGCCCATGAGCCGCACGATCACGAGCGACAAATCGGGAAAGCGCAACGGGTCGGCCTGGCGGCGTTTGGCCAGAAAAGCCTCCAGCGCTTTGGAGTCGGGCTCGGTCGGCAGGGTTTCGCCTAACTCCTGGGCCACCGCCACAATGCGCTGCCAGCGTTCAGGCGAGCGCACCACGCGCCGCAACGAGGCACCGCCCCGCCCGGCCAGGTAACGCGCGGTGCAGCCGTTGGTGGCAATCATCACTTCCTCGATCAGTTGACGCGCGCGGTTTTGCACTTGCTGAAGAATATCGATCACTTGCTCACCATCAAACACGGCGCGCGGCTGAAAGGTTTCCAATTCCAGCGAGCCCTCGGCACGCCGACGCACCCGCAGACGCTGGGCCAGCGCGTCCTGCGTGCGCAGTTGCGCCTCCATGCCGGGCACCACCGCGGCTGCAGCAGGCAGCGCGGCGTCGCCGTCTATCCAGGCGCTGACAGCGTCATAGTCCAGCTTGGCCTTGTTGCGCACCCGGGCGCGGTACACCGTGGCGCCCGCCAGCGAGGCATCGGCGTTGAAGACCATTTCAGTCACCAGCGCGAGCCGGTCTTCGGCAAAATTGAGCGAGGTCAGGTCGGTGGACAGGCGCTCGGGCAGCATCGGGAAAATGCGCGCCGAGGTGTACACCGAGGTGGTGTTGGTGAGCGCATGCTCGTCGATGGCGCCGCCTTTCTTGACCAGCGCGTCCACATCGGCGATGGCCACCCACAGCCTGACCAGGCCCTGGTCCAGCGGCTCGCAGACCGTGAGCTGATCCAGATCGCGCGAATCGTCGTTGTCGATGGAGCACCACAGCAGCGCCGTCAGGTCGTGGATATCCGGGCCAGCCTCGCTGCCGGGGCCGGTGATGGTGGCCAGCTCGCGCTCGACACGCGCCGGAAATTCAGGTTCCAGCCCGCGCTCGGTCATGGCGAGGGTGGCAATGCGGACCAGGTCAGCGCGATGGTGCGGATGGTTTTGGTTCATGATGCCGCCGCAGCTTCCAGCGCCTGCACAAACATGGCGGCCACGTCAAACCCGGTCTGGTCAGCAATTTCCTGAAAGCAGGTCGGGCTGGTGACGTTGATCTCGGTCAGGCTGTCGCCGATCACGTCCAGCCCCATCAGCAGCAAACCGCGCCCGGCCAGCACCGGGCCGATGGCTTCGGCGATGTCGCGGTCGCGCGGGCTCAGGGGCTGGGCCACGCCCTTGCCGCCAGCGGCCAGGTTGCCGCGTACTTCACCACCTTGCGGAATGCGCGCCAGGCAATAGGGCACGGTTTGGCCGCCAATCACCAAAATGCGTTTGTCGCCCTCTGAGATGGCAGGCAAAAACTTTTGCACCATCACGGTCTGGGCGCCGTCCCGGTTCAGCGTTTCGATGATGGCCCCAAGGTTCAGGCCATCTGCCTTGACCCGGAAGATGCCCGTGCCGCCCATGCCGTCGAGCGGTTTGAGGATGATGTCGTGGTGCTCGGCATGAAAGCGTTTGATGTCCTGCGCGTCGCGTGTGACCAGGGTCGGTCCGATGAACTGCGGCCATTCGAGAATGGCCAGCTTTTCGGGGTGGTCGCGCAGGGCGCGCGGTTTGTTGAAAACCTTGGCGCCCTCGCGCTCGGCCTGCTCCAGCAGGTGGGTGGCGTAGAAAAACTCGCTGTCGAACGGCGGGTCCTTGCGCATCACCACGGCGTCGAAGTCCTTGAGCGCCTGCCTGCGCTCATCGGGCTTGCGCTGCGCCGCGCTGAACCAGTGCACCAGGTCGCCGGTGAGCGTGATGTCGCGCACCCAAGCGGCCACGGCGGCGCCACGCTGCCACATGATGTCCTTGGCTTCACAGGCGCTGATCTGGTGGCCGCGCGCTTGCGCCTCGCGCATCATGGCAAAGGTGGTGTCCTTGTAAATCTTGAAGGATTCAAGCGGGTCGGCGACAAACAACAGGTGCATTCGGGGTCCTTAGATTTCAATCTTGCTGCCCAGCTCGACCACCGAGTTGCTGGGCAGCTTGAGGAAGCTGGCCGCGCCGCTGGCGTTCAGGTGCATTTGGGCGAACAGTTTTTCGCGCCATTGCGCCATGCCGCCGCCAAGCGTGGGGGCGATGGTGTCGCGGCTCAGGAAATAACTGGTGCTCATCGGATCCAGATGAAAACCACGGCCCTTCATCAACTGCAGCGCGCGCGGCAGATCGGGGTCGTTCTTGAAGCCGTAGTTCACCACCACCTGCCAGCAATCGTGCCCCAGCGCTTCGAGTTCCAGGCGCTTGTCCATGCCGATCCAGGGCACTTCGTGGTTGAACACCGTGACAAACAGGTTGACCTCGTGCAGCACCTTGTTGTGCTTGAGGTTGTGCAGCATGGCATTGGGCACGGTGCCGGACGCCGCGGTCAGAAACACCGCGGTGCCCGCGACGCGGGTTGGCGGGCTGACAAACACGGCTTCCAGAAAGCTGGTCAGATCGATGGCATCGGCGGCCAGCTTTTTGTTCATTAGACGCCGGCCATCTTTCCAGGTCAGCATCACGGTGAAAACCCCGGCGGCAATCAACAATGGAAACCAGCCACCATCGACCAGTTTGAGCAGGTTGGAGCTGAAAAACGCCAGGTCCACCACAAAAAACACGCTGGTCGCGGCCAGGCACAGCGCCAGCGGGTAATGCCAGGCATAGCGGATCACAAAGAAGGTCAGCACCGTGGTGATCAGCATGTCCAGCGTGACGGCAATGCCGTAGGCGGCGGCCAGGTTGCTCGACGACTTGAACAGCATGACCGCCAGCACAATCAGCACAAACAGCCCCCAATTGACGAACGGCATGTAGATTTGCCCGGTTTCCTTGACGCTGGTGTGCCAAACCTGAAAACGCGGCAAGTAGCCCAACTGGATCACCTGTTTGGTGACTGAAAAGGCGCCGGTGATCAGCGCTTGCGAGGCGATCACCGTGGCCAGCGTGGCCAGACCCACCAGCGGCAGCAGGGCCCAGTCGGGGGCCATCATGAAAAACGGGTTTTTGACGGCGGTCTGGTCATGCAGCAGCAGCGCCCCCTGGCCAAAATAATTGAGTGTGAGGGCTGGCATCACCACGCAAAACCAGGCCAGCCGGATCGGTTTTTTGCCAAAGTGGCCCATGTCGGCATAGAGCGCCTCGCCGCCGGTGACGCACAGCACCACCGCGCCCAGGATGATGAAGGTGGTGAGCGGCTCAGCCCACATGAAACGCAGCGCATGGTGCGGGCTGAGCGCCCAAAGCACAGCGGGGTTGTGCGCAATGTGCCACAGCCCCAGCGCGGCAATACAAGCAAACCAGACCAGCGTGATCGGACCGAAAAATCTGCCGATGTCGGCGGTGCCGCGTTTTTGCACCGCAAACAGACCAAACAAAATCACCAGCGTGAGCGGGATCACCGCCTTCTTGAAATTGGGCGACACCACTTCCAGGCCTTCGACCGCTGACAGCACCGAGATGGCAGGTGTGATGACGCCGTCGCCATAAAACAGGCAGGTGCCAAAAATACCGACAAAGAGCAGCACGCGGCGCAGGCGCGGCTTGTCTTTGACCGACTGCGAGGCCAGCGCCAGCATGGCCACCAAGCCGCCCTCGCCGTTGTTGTCGGCGCGCAGCACCAGGGTCACGTATTTGAGCGAGATGATGACCGTGAGGGTCCAGAAAAAGATCGACAAAATGCCCAGCACATTGTCGGGTGTAAACAGCACATGGCCCGAGCCGAAGACCTCCTTGACGGCATAGAGCACGCTGGTGCCGATGTCGCCATAGACGACCCCGATGGCGCCCAGTGTGAGGGCGCGCAGCGACGATTGGGATATAGCCAAATAGTCACCCGGCGGCTAGCGGCGACGGGCTCCGTGGTTTGAGGGAACGCTATTTTGCGTCAGAAACGCAGGCTATTCGAAATCCTGCGCGTCGGGATCGGTCGCTTCCAGTTCGTAGCTGGCGGCGAGCATGGCCAGACGCCCGATCACGCCGTACATGTAGAACCGGTTGGGCACGCTGGCGCCGGGTTTGACGCCGGGCTGTGGCAACTGGGTGCTGTGCTCGAACGCCAGCGGCACGTAACCGGCACCGGGGGCGTTCAGGTTTTCATCGATGCCGCGCCCGGCATGCACGCGGTAGAAACCGCCCACCACATAGCGGTCCATCATATAGACCACGGGTTCGGCCACGGCGTCGTTGACGCGTTCCTGCGTCAGCACGCCTTCCTGCACCATGAAGTCATGCGGCAACAGCGGTGTTTTGCGGCCTTTGGTCAGGGACTGGATGCGCGCCTGCAGGCTCTGCATGTCCTTGGCATCGCGCACGGTGACAATGCCCAGCTCATGGGTGCCGTGGTCGGCCTTGACCACCACGAACGGTTTTTCCTTGATGCCGTATTCCTTGTACTTGCGCTTGACGCGGGCCAGCACCGTATCGACCTGGGTTTGCAGGCATTCGAGGCCGCTTGCCTGGTCCAGATTGACGTTTTCGCAGCGGTCGAAAAGCGGATAGGTCAACCAGGGGTCCACCCCCAGCAGCTTGCCCAGACGCTTGGACACCTCTTCGTAGCATTTGAAGTGCGTGCTTTTACGGCGTGTGGGCCAGCCCGCGTGCAGCGGCGGCAGCAGGTACTGCTCGTAGGTTTCTTCCAGAATGCCGGGCACGCCGGCGCTCAGGTCGTTGTTGAGCAAAATGGTGCAGGGATCGAAGTCCTTGAGCCCAAGGCGGCGCTTGCTGCGAAGGACTGGCTCCAGCGTGACCTTGTCGCCATTTTGCAGCTCGAAGGTGGTGTTTTTCTTGATGGCCGGGTCGATCGAGCCGAGCCGCACGTTGAGGCCCGCCATGTTGAAAATGCGCTGCAACTGGGCCATATTGGCCAGGTAAAAGCTGCTGGGCTGGCCGTTTTCGGGGATCACCAGCAGATTGCGCGCCTCGGGGCATATTTTTTCGATGGCGGCCATGGCCGCCTGTACCGCCAGCGGCAGCATTTCGGGGGTGAGGTTGTTCCAGCCACCCGGGTACAGGTTGGTATCGACCGGGGCCAGCTTGAAGCCGGCGTTGCGCACGTCCACCGAGCTGTAAAACGGCGGCGTGTGCTCCATCCACTCCAGCCGGAACCAGCGCTCGATGGCGGGCATGGAGTCCAGCACGCGCTGCTCCAGCTCATTGATGGGGCCCGTCAGGGCGGTGATCAGGTGCGGAACCATAGGAGACCTTGCATAGTGTGGTCGTTGATTTTAAGGGCCTACTTGCCGCCTTCAGCCAGCCAGTGCACCAGCGTCGTGGCGGTCTCTGCGCTCAGACGTTCATGGGCATCGATGTGCTCCAACGGCTCGCCTGTGCGGTATTTGGTGACAAATTTGGCCACGGCGTCGGCATCGCCCCTGTATTTGCCCAATTTGCTGGCAAGGCTTTCAAAGTTGGGCGCCTCACCGCGCGGGTAGGCACCGTGGCAACTGTAGCAACCATGGTCGATGGCCAGTTGCGGGCTGGCGTGGGCGGCCCCCGTCAAGGCCAGGGCGCCCACGCCCAGGCAAGCAAAAAAGTTGTTCATGGAAATCTTTCAATAAAACAGCAGGCCTGAGCCGGTTCAGGCGCGCACTTCTCCCTCGCCCAGCACCACGTACTTGAGCGAGGTCAGGCCCTCGATGCCGACCGGGCCGCGGGCGTGGAACTTGTCGGTGCTGATGCCGATCTCGGCACCCAGGCCGTATTCAAAACCGTCGGCAAAGCGGGTGCTGGTGTTGACCATCACGCTGGCCGAATCGACCTCGCGCAAAAACTGCTGCGCGTGCATATGGTCACGCGTCAGGATGGCATCGGTGTGATGGCTGGAGTACTGGTTGATGTGGGCAATGGCCTCGTCCACACCGGCCACCACCTTGATGCTGATGATCGGCGCCAGATATTCCTCGAACCAGTCGGACTCCAGCGCGGGCTGCAACACCATGGCTTGCGGGCAGGCTTGCAGCAGCGCCAGGGCTTCCGGGTCGCAGCGCATCTCGACGCCCTTGGCCGCATAAATGGCGCCAATCAAAGGCAAAAATTGGGCGGCCACGCCGCGCGCCACCAGCAGGCTCTCGGTGGCGTTGCACGGGCTGTATTTGTTGGTTTTGGCGTTGTCAGCCACCTTGACGGCCATGGCCAGGTCGCAGGGGTTATCAACAAAAGTGTGACAGTTGCCGTCGAGATGCTTGATAACCGGAACCTTGGCGTCGCGGCTGATGCGCTCGATCAGCCCCTTGCCGCCGCGCGGAATGATCACATCGACATACTCGGGCATGGTGATGAGGTCGCCCACCACGGCGCGATCGGTGGTCTGCACCAGTTGCACAGCGTCTGCGGGCAGGCCGGACGCGATCAAGGCCTGCTGAACCAACCGGGCCAGCGCCTTGTTGGAATCGATGGCCTCCGAGCCGCCACGCAGGATGCAGGCGTTGCCGCTTTTGATGCTCAAGGAAGCCGCTTCGATGGTGACGTTGGGGCGGCTCTCGAATATCATGCCGAAGACACCGATCGGCACGCGCATCTGTCCCACGCGAATGCCGCTGGGCTGCTGGCGCAGTGCGGTGATTTCGCCGATGATGTCGGCCATGGCGGCCAGCTGCTCACAGCCCTGGGCGCAGGTCTCGATCACTTTTGGACTGAGCTTGAGCCGGTCCACCATCGGCGCGGCCAAACCCGCCGTCACGGCTCGCGCCAAGTCTTTGGCATTGTCGATCTGCAGCGCCTCGACATTGGCGCGCAGCAGTTCGGCAAGTTTGCGCAAGGCGGCGTTTTTAACAGCGGCCGGCGCTTTGGCCATCAGGGCAGAGGCCTGCTTGGCCTGCCGGCCCAGGGCCAGGGTGTCGGTGGTAGGCATCTTCATGATGGTTCAGGGACGTGGCATGGCCTCCGGCAAAGACCGGCCCAATTGCCGCTCCAGCTGGGTCAGCGAGATCACGCCGCGGATGCGCGCCGGGCCTTGTGCGGTGGCTGCTTGCACCACCAGCAGGTGGCTGTGCTTGAGTTTTTTGAAGGTGGCAATCACCTGGGCCACGGTGCTCGACTTGAGTTCATCGTAGTCGAGCGCGTCCAGCTTCGAGAGCGGTATCATGACATCGGCCACCGACAGATCCTGCCGCCGGATGTGGCGCTCGTTGACCAATCGCATCGGTCTTTCGCCGGCCATGTCAGCCAGCGTGATCAGGCCGTCCACGCACGGGAAACCGCTCACCACGAACAGCGAGCGCACGCCCTGATGGATCATGGCCTGCTCGGCCTGGTCCAGCGAGATGTGCGGATCGATCGTGGCCGCCTTGACGCTGGCCAGGTCAGTCATGACCTCGGTGCCGGGCGAATGTTCTGTCACCGTGCCATGCGCTTTGGGCTGCGCTTGCGGAATGCAGGTGTTCGCTGGAAATCGGAAGGTGGACAAGGCAGTGGCGTGCATGAAAGTCTCCTGGAAATGGTTGGCTCAAGGAAGCGGAAATCGGTGAAACGGCAGTCAGGCTGTCGCTCCGGATATGGAATCGTACTTGATTTGCATCGACGGGTCTGCTGGACACCAAGTCGATGGAATAAGTCTGTTTTCTGGGGAAAACACCAGCACACAAGTCGGGCGAGTTGACCAATAATCACGTCTTGCTCATATTTGTCGTTTCAAACCTTACTGACTGGAGATTGATCCCCATGCTTCTTATCAAAAAAATCGGCCTCGCCCTGACTCTGGGCGCCGCCCTCATCAGCAGCGCCGCGCTGGCCCAGCAACAGCAATTTGTCAATGTGCTCACGGGTGGCCAAAGCGGCGTCTATTACCCGCTGGGCGTGGCCTTGTCGCAAATTTATGCCAAAGCCATCCCCAACACGCGTTCCACCGCGCAGGTCACCAAGGCCTCAGCCGAAAACCTCAACCTGCTGCAAGCTGGTCGCGGTGAATTGGCGCTGGCCTTGGCCGATTCCGTGTCGGATGCCTGGAAAGGCGACGCCGAGGCCGGCTTCAAGACCAAGCTCGACAAGCTGCGCGGCCTGTCGGCCACCTACAACAACTACATCCAGATCGTGGCCAATGCCGACTCGGGCATCACCACCCTGGCCGACCTCAAGGGCAAACGCATCTCGGTGGGCGCCGCCAAATCAGGCACCGAGCTCAACGCCCGCGCCATCCTGAAGGCCGCCGGCCTGAGCTACGCCGACCTCGGCAAGGTCGAGTATTTGCCGTTTGGCGAATCGGTCGAGCTGATGAAGAATCGCCAACTCGATGCCACGCTGCAGTCTGCTGGTCTGGGCGTGGCCTCGATCCGCGACCTGGCTACCTCGGTCAAGATCGTCGTGGTGCCGGTGCCGGCCGATGTGGTCGGCAAGGTGGGCGATGCCGCCTACCAGGTTGCCGTCATCCCGGCCAACACCTATGCCGGCCAAACGGCAGACATCGCCACCGCCGCCATCCCCAACTTTCTGGTGACGCACTCGGGCGTCTCCGACGAGCTGGCCTACCAGATGGCCAAGACCATGTACGACAACATCGACACGCTGTATGCGGCGCACAATGCGGCCAAGGCCATCAAGCGCGAAAACGCCGTCAAAGGCATGCCGGTGCCACTGCACCCTGGTGCTGCCAAATACTACAAGGAAGTGGGCCTGATCAAGTAAACGAGTTGTGCCCTGCTGCGGCCCCGCTGTCGGGGCCGTTTTTGTTTCAGATGTCTGCGAGATGCCCATGAGTGATGACCACGAACCCCAAACCAAAACGCTGAGCGGTGCCATCTTTTGGGTCGCGCTGCTGTTTTCCAGCTTCCAGCTCATCACGGCGGCGTTCAGCCCCTTGTCGAGCCAGGTGGTGCGCGCGGTGCATGTGGGTTTTGTGCTGCTGCTGATCTTTGCGCTGTATCCGCCTTTTGCCGACAGCACCCGCCATGCGGGCAAGGGCCAGCTTTTGGGCTGGCTGCTGGGCCTCACGGGCTTTGTCTTCAGCCTTTACCACTGGGTGTTCGAGGCCGACCTGACGCAGCGTGCCGGTGAGCTCATTCCCATGGACTGGGTGATCGGCGTGGTCACCGTGGCGTTGGTGTTCGAAGCCGCTCGGCGCGTCATGGGTTGGGGCCTGCCTATCATTTGCGCAGTATTTCTGCTCTACGGCCTGTTTGGCCAGCACCTGCCGGGTGCCCTGGCGCACCGGGGTTTTGGCGTGGACCAGATCGTCAGCACGCTGGGTTTTGGCACCGAGGGCATTTATGGCACGCCAACCTATGTATCGTCCTCCTACATTTTTCTGTTCATCCTGTTTGGCGCTTTCCTGGAGCAGGCCGGCATGATCAACCTGTTCAACGACTTTGCCATGGGCATGGTCGGCCACACCCGCGGCGGCCCGGCCAAGGTGGCCGTGATCTCGTCAGGCTTGATGGGCACCATCAATGGCTCGGGTGTCGCCAATGTGGTCACCACGGGCCAGTTCACCATTCCGCTGATGAAGCGCTTTGGCTACAGCCCGGCCTTTGCAGGTGGCGTCGAGGCCACCAGCAGCATGGGCGGCCAGATCATGCCGCCGGTGATGGGTGCAGTGGCTTTCATCATGGCCGAGACCATCAACGTGCCCTATGTTGCGATCGTCAAGGCCGCGCTGATCCCGGCTATCCTGTACTTCATCACCGCGTTCTGGATGGTGCACCTGGAAGCGGGCCGCAAGGGGCTCAACGGCTTGCCCAAAGACCAATGCCCCAACCCGTGGACGGCTGTGCGACTGCGCTGGTACCTGCTGCTGCCGCTGATGGGCTTGGTGTTGCTGCTGTTTTCGGGCTACACGCCGCTGTTTTCCGGCACCGTGGGGCTGGCGCTCACCGTGGTGCTGATATTTGGCGCAGCGGTGATGACCGGGGTCAGCAACCTGGCCTTGCGCGGCCTGTTCTGGGCGTTGCTGGGGCTGGCCTGCGCCGGTTTCTTCCAGTTCGGCGTCGGCACGTTTTTTGTCGTGGTGGCGCTGCTGGTGGCCTTCACCCTGATCCGGCGCGTGGGTGCCGATGCCCGCACGCTGGCGATTCAGGCCATGGTCGATGGTGCGCGCCATGCACTGCCGGTGGCCATTGCCTGCGCCCTGGTGGGCGTCATCATCGGCATGATCAACCTGACGGGTGTGGCAGCCGAGCTGGGCGGGCGCATCATCGCGGTGGGCGAGGACAGCCTGTTTCTGGCGTTGCTGCTGACCATGGTGATCTGCCTGGTGCTGGGCATGGGCATTCCGACCATTCCCAACTACATCATCACCAGCTCGTTGGCGGCACCAGTGCTGCTGAAGCTGGGCGTGCCGCTGCTGGTGTCGCACATGTTCGTCTTTTACTTTGGCATCATGGCCGACCTGACGCCGCCGGTGGCGCTGGCTGCTTTTGCCGCAGCGCCGATTGCGGGGGTCAGTGGCCTGGCCATCAGCATCCAGGCGCTGCGGGTGGCCATTGCGGGTTTCATCGTGCCGTTCATGGCGGTCTATAGCCCGGCGCTGATGCTGCAAAGCGGAGATTGGCTGGACACGACCTGGATTGTGCTTAAAGCGCTGGTGGCAATTGCCATGTGGGGCGCGGGCGCCATCGGCTTTTTGATCACGCCACTGAACTGGACGGAGCGCGTGGTCGCCATTCTGGCGGCCAGTCTGCTGGTGGCGGCGTTGCCCTTCACGGACGAACTGGGCCTGGGGTTGATTGCCGTTTTTGTTGTCTGGCATGTCTGGCGCAGCCGCGCTTCTAAGTGACGGGTTGAGGATTGGCAATTGAGCGCCCTGGGCATCTGCCTGAGCCTGGCTGCCGCGCTGCAAGGGGCACCCGCCGTGTTTTTTCCGGTGACCGAGTTCACGCTGGCCTGGACCCATTCGATCGAAAAAGTGCGCTGGGAAGAAGACTACGCGGTGCGGGTCGACGCTGTGCGTGGGCAGCCGGTGCTGCACGCGGTGCAAGCCCGGGTGCGCGGATCGGCTGCCGGCATGGAGCCGCCGCCCGATGCGGTGTTGCGCCAGGGCTGGTACCAATACACCCCAACGTTCACCAACCCGCCTGAGTTGCGCCTGACCCGCTCGGAGTTCACCCCCGATTACGAGGTGTGCGTGCAGGCACGCTGCCAGCCGCTGTCCGACTGGTTGGCCTCAGACGGCGGCGTCACACTGCTGAAAGCCTGCAGCAAGCCCGAATAGGCAGTTGGCATCAGCGTGCAGAGGGCAAAAAAATCGCCTGCAAATCGTTCAAAAAGTCAAAACCGCGCACGCTGGGTTGGATGCGCGTGCCTTGCACATCGAGCAGGCCTTGCGCCTGCGCCTGGTCCAGCCCGGCTTGGAGCGCCGACAGCGGCATGCCGGTGCGTTCGGCAAACAGGCTGACATCGAATCCACTCGCCAGTCGTAGCGCGTTGAGCATGAACTCAAATGGCAGTTCAAACCGTTTGACATCCATGTCCTGCACCACGCACTGCCCTGCCACGGCCTGCGTCATGTAGAGCGCCGGGTTGCGGGCGCGCACCTGGCGCACCACCCGGTGGGCAAAGCTGAGCTTGCTGTGGGCACCAGCGCCAATGCCCAGATAGTCGCCAAACTGCCAATAGTTCAGGTTGTGCGCACTGGCGTGGCCAGGCAGGGCATAGGCCGAGACTTCGTAGCGTTGCAGCCCCGCAGCGCCTGTCAGGTCAGTGATCAGGTCCAGCATGTCGGCGGCCAGGTCGCCGTCCACGGCGGCCGGCGGGAATTTTGCAAAGTAGGTGTTGGGCTCGATGGTGAGGTGGTAAATCGACAGGTGCCGGGGCACCAGTGCCAGCGCGGTTTCAACGTCTGCGCGCAACTGGTCAAGCGTCTGGCCGGGCAGTGCGTACATCAGGTCCAGATTAAAAGTGTCAAACGCATGCGCCGCCTCCTCGACCGCCGCGATGGCTTGGGCGCGGTCATGGACCCGGCCCAGCACGCGCAAAAAATCGTCGTTGAAGCTTTGCACACCCACCGACAGGCGCGTGACACCGGCGGCACGGTAGGCCTTGAAGCGGTCTTTCTCGAAGGTGCCGGGGTTGGCTTCCAGCGTGATCTCTGCGTTTGGGGCAAGTCTCACGCGTGCCCTTATGCCCGCCAGCAGCTGATCGATGGCTTGCGGCGAGAACAGGCTGGGCGTGCCGCCGCCCATGAACACGGTTTGCACGCTGCGGCCCCAGATCAGCGGCAGCGCGGCTTCCAGGTCGGCCATCAGGGCATCGATGTAGGCTTGCTCGGGCAGATCGGCAGCGCGCATTTCATGCGAGTTGAAATCGCAATAAGGACATTTTTTGAGACACCAGGGCAGGTGCATATACAACGACAAGGGTGGCAGGCTGCCGAGTTGCAGCGTGCCGGGGCGCATGTAGTGCTGGATGTCGCGTGTCGAGACAGGTGTATCCGTGAAGGTGGCTTCTTGCTGGATCGGGATCATGGTGGAGCTTGAGGAAGCCGCCCAAAGGGCCTGCCTCGCGGGTTCAGCTACCAATGGCTCAGGTTTTTGACCCTTCACAGCCAGCGCTCACGCATCAACGCCACCATGGCAGACGCGGCCCGCCCCCGGTGACTGTTCGCGTTTTTGATTTCAACCGGCAGCTGGGCAAAAGTCAAACCAAACTCCGGGATGAACATCACCGGGTCGAAACCAAAACCATTGGAACCCACCGGTTCGCGGGCAATTTCGCCGACCACCCTTCCCACCGCCACCAGCGGCTCGGGGTCATCGGGCGAGCGTAGCGCCACCAGCGTGCTGACCAGCGCTGCGCGCCGGTTGTCGATATCTTGCATCTGCTCCAGCAGGGCGCGCACGTTGTTGTCGTCGCCCTTGGGGTAGCCGAATTGGGTGGCATAAAAAGCGGTTTGCACACCCGGCAAGCCGCCAAAGGCATCGACGCACAGGCCGGCGTCGTCGGCCATGGCGGGCAGGCCGCTGAGCCGGGCGGCGTGCCGCGCCTTGGCGAGCGCATTCTCGATGAAGGTGTGAAACGGCTCTTCTGCCTCGGCAATGCCAAGCTGGCCTTGAGGCACCAGTTCAAAACCCAAGGGCGCAAACATGGCCTGCAGTTCGGCCAGCTTGCCGGAGTTGTTGGAGGCCAAGACCAGTTTCATGACCGCGACGGCCGGGCGAGCGCCGCCTGTTGCATTTGGATCAGCTCACGAATGCCCTGGTCGGCCAGCGCCAACAACGCATCCATCTCGACGCGGCTGAAGGCGGCGCCTTCGGCAGTGCCCTGCACTTCCACGTAATGGCCGCTGGCCGTCATGACCACGTTCATGTCGGTGTCGCAGGCCGCGTCTTCGGTGTATTCCAGGTCGAGCAGCGGCGTGCCCTGCACAATGCCGACCGAGATGGCTGCCACCGCTTCACGGATTGGCGACTGGCTCAGTTTGCCTTGCGCCAGCAAGCCGTTGACCGCGTCTTGCGCCGCCACAAAAGCGCCGGTGATGGCGGCCGTGCGAGTGCCGCCATCGGCCTGGATCACGTCGCAATCGAGGTGCAGCGTGCGCTCGCCCAGCACAGTCAGGTCGAACACCGAGCGCAGGGCGCGGCCGATCAGGCGCTGGATTTCCTGGGTGCGGCCGGTCTGCTTGCCGCGCGCGGCTTCGCGGTCGCTTCGGCTGTGGGTGGCGCGCGGCAGCATGCCGTATTCGGCGGTGACCCAGCCCTGGCCGCTGCCCTTTTGATGTGGCGGCACCTTGTCGAGCACCGAGGCGTTGCACAGCACTTTGGTGTGGCCAAACTCGATCAGCACCGAACCTTCGGCGTGGCGGGTGTAGTTGCGGGTGAGGGTCACCGGGCGCAGGGCGTTGGCGGCGCGTGCGCCTGTTCTTGCATAAGCGGTCATGTCAGGGGCTCAAATTGTTCGGTCGTCGGGACCTGTGCTTCAGTTACTTCGATCGTTGTCGTCGGCTAGAAGTAAATCGACCTCCTGGATCGATACGTTGGCGATGTCACCCTGCCCGGGTTCCGCATAATTCGGCGTTTGCCAGGCGAGTGCCAGACAGGTGACGTTGTCGCTGTGCGGTCCAGCCTTGAGAAGCGCCTGATCAACCAGGTCGGGCACCGCGTGTTCCACCGTTTTTTGACTCAGCTCGCTGACGATGTCCTGTTCGGGCAGGCTGGACCACAAGCCATCAGAGCAGAGCATGAGTTTGTCGCCTGGCTGCAAAGCCACGGGCATGGCCAGGCTGTAGATGGGCTTGACGGGCGAGCCCAGGCAGGTGAACAGAACATTGCGGTTGTGCTCGGCGTGGGCAGTGTCCGGAAGGCCGCGACTGCGTTCAACAAAAGAATGATCCTGGGTGCGGGCCAGCAGTTGCTGTTGGCGCACCATATAAAGCCGGGAGTCGCCACAATGGACCCAACTGACCCGGCCGGACTGGATGACCGCCACCACAAGGGTGGTACGCGGTGAATCACTCATGCGTTTGTCCGTCGCGTAGTTGAGAATCCGCAAATGCGCCGCCATCACGGCGTCGCCCAGAAACTCGGCCACATCATCCAGTTCGGGTTGGGCCATTTTTTGAAACATGGCGGCCACGGTTTCAATCGCCAAAAAAGCAGCCACTTCGCCCTCGGGGTGTCCGCCCAGACCATCGGCCAGCATCAGCACGGCGCTGTCACGGGTGTAGCAATAACCCATGCGGTCTTCGTTGGCCTTGCGGCCCCCTTGGCGACTCGTCTGGAAGACAGAAAACCTCATCAGAAGTTCTTGCCTATTTGCGTGACCATGAGGACCGTTTTTTTGGTGCTGGTCATGACGCTGTCAAACTGAAGCTTGACCTTGTCGCCCACCGTCAGTTGGGTGTAACGCCGTGCCCCGGTGCGGTTCAATTCCTTTTGCAGGGCAAAGACGGTCTGCGGCCGCTTTTGTGGATCCAGCTCCATGCACCAATGCACAATCTCAAGCAGGTCGTCCGAGTAAACACCTTGCAAACGCTTCAAGGTGTTGAGGGTTTTGTCTTCGGGCGCGCGTTGCGGCGCATCGCTGGGTGGGAAGCCGTGCATACAGGCAAACATGCACGCACCGATCGCGTAAATATCGGTCCAGGGACCCATGGTGGTGTCGCGCCGGTACATCTCCGGCGCGGCAAAGCCGGGGGTGTACATGGGGCGGATGAAGTTGCCTTCTTTGCTCAGCACTTCGCGCGCAGCGCCAAAGTCGATCAGCACGGCCTTGTTGTCGTCGGTGATGAAAACATTGGCAGGCTTGATGTCGAGATGCAGCATTTTGTGCTGGTGGACGATGCGCAAGCCGCGCAGAACTTCATCGAACAGCGAGCGGATGGTGGATTCGCGAAAGACCTTGGCTTGTCTGAGATTG
This sequence comes from Rhodoferax sp., assembly GCF_028689295.1. Classification (GTDB taxonomy): domain Bacteria; phylum Pseudomonadota; class Gammaproteobacteria; order Burkholderiales; family Burkholderiaceae_C; genus Rhodoferax. The sequence goes on along the minus strand of NZ_JAQTWL010000007.1, from coordinate 108,476 downwards.
CGCGCAGTCACAATGAAATCTTGCAGACTGGCGCCTTCCAGAAAGTTGGTCACCATGTAAACGGTTTCGTTTTCCCGGAAAAAATTCAGCACGCTGACCACCGAAGGATGGGAGATTTGCGCCAGCGAGCGCCCTTCTTCAAAAAAACTTTTCAGACCCAGCCGGTACAGCGACAGCTTTTCAGGTGATATCTGGGGCTGCAGCTGGCCCGGCGCGCGACTGACCAGCGAGGCCGGCAGATATTCCTTGATGGCGACCTGCTGGCCATCGTCCCCCGCAGCCAGATAGACCACGCCAAAACCTCCAGCGGCGACCCGTCGGATCACCCGGTAACCGCCGATCGGGGTACCTGGCATTAACGAGGAGGGTTTGGGGTTGGCCATATTTTCGAATGAACGGACATCGGTTGTCGCTGGAACCGGGTTATTCTTGACACCATTCAACACAACAGATTATTGATATGTCAGTTTACAGCATGACGGGTTACGCCAGCGCCCAGCACAACCCCGCCGCGGCTTCCCCAGCGGCCGACGTCCCGGCAGCGTCAGCCGCGCGGCTGGGTCTTGAAATCCGCTCGGTGAACAGTCGTTATCTCGATTTGACCTTCAAGCTGAGCGATGAATTGCGCGGCTTCGAGCCGGCCTTGCGCGAGTTGCTCGTGCACCGCCTCAAGCGCGGCAAGGTCGAAGTGCGCGCCGTCCTCGAAAGCCATGCGGCCAGCTTGGTGACCGAGCCTTCCGCGCGGTTGCTGCAACGCCTCAACACGATCCAGGACAGCGTCAAGGCCTGGTTGCCGCTGGCCACGCCCTTGAGCGTGGCCGATGTGATTCGCCTGACGGCGGGTGGCGCGGTGACCGAGCAGGATTGGCAGGCTGAGTTGATGGCGCTGGCCGAGCAGGTGCTGGCGGCGCTGCTGGCGGCGCGTGAACGCGAGGGCGCCCGGCTTGCCCTGATGCTGCAGGACCGCATGGTGCAATTGCGCAGCCTGGCGGCGCAAGCCGAGCCGCTGGTGCCGCAATTGGTGGCGCAGCAGCGCCAGCGTTTCCTGGACCGCTGGCGCGATGCCATGGGACTGGTCGAAGGCGGTTCGTTGCCCGAAGCCGCGCAAGACCGGGCGCTGGCCGAGGCCACCGCGTTTGCCATTCGCATTGATGTGGCCGAGGAACTGACTCGCTTGAGCTCGCATCTGGATGAACTGGAGCGGCTGATCGCCAAGGGGGGCGAAATTGGCAAGCGGCTCGACTTTCTGATTCAGGAACTGCACCGCGAGGCCAACACGCTGGGTTCCAAATCGGCGGCACTGGAACTCACGCACATCTCGGTGGACATGAAGGTGCTGATCGAGCAGATGCGCGAACAGGTGCAAAACATAGAATAAATCCCCTCGGTTACTTTTTCACAAAGCCCCTTCTGATGGACTACCCCGGAAATTTGTTTGTTGTGGCCGCCCCAAGCGGCGCTGGCAAGTCCAGCTTGGTCAGAGCGCTGCTGGAGCTCGACGCCCAGGTGCGGCCGTCGGTGTCGCACACCACGCGCGCGCCGCGCGGCCAGGAAAAGCACGGCCGCGAATACTTTTTTGTTTCCGAGCCAGAGTTCGATGCCATGGTGCAGGCCAACGCGTTTGTCGAGTGGGCGAAGGTCCACAACCACCGCTACGGCACGTCGAAAAAAGCCATCGAAGAGCGCATGGCGCAGGGCTCGGACGTCATTCTTGAAATTGACTACCAGGGTGCGCTGCAAATCAGGAGCCTATTTGCCAATGCCGTCACCATCTTCATTTTGCCACCCAGCTGGGAAGAGTTGCGCTCGCGTCTGGAGCGCCGCGGCGAAGATACCCCCGAGGTCATTGACGCCCGGCTCGTGAATGCCGCCGCCGAGATGGCGCAGGTGTCGCAGTTCGACTTCGTTATAATCAACGAGTCGTTTGACCGCGCCGTGTTTGACCTGAAAACCATCGTGCATTCACAGCGGCTCAAGTATCTGGCGCAGCGCCGCGCCAGGGCAGACACCTTTCAAGCACTGCATATTGCCTAGTGCGCCCCACCTGGTTTTGGAGAATTCATGGCCCGTATCACTGTTGAAGACTGCCTGTTGCAGATTCCTAACCGCTTCCAATTGGTGTTGGCGGCATCCTACCGTGCACGCATGCTCAGCCATGGCCACGCGGCCAAAGTCGAGAGCAAGAACAAGCCGGGCGTGACCGCCCTGCGTGAAATTGCAGCTGGCAAGGTGGGCATCGAGATGCTGAAAAAAGTGCCTCTGTAAGCACGCCATCGGCAGCCTGTGAAAAGCACCGCTTGCGGTGCTTTTTTGTTTTTCATTCACAAATTCGCATTCGGCGCGCTATATTCATGGCATGTGCGCCGCAACCAACCCGAACCCGCCAAAAGCAAGCCAAGGCCCGCCCCTGCCCAAGGTGATGAGTGCGGCTGAATCGAATGCCGCAGCGGCCAGTTTCGCGCGCCTGACCAGCCGGCTCGACTACCTCAGTGCCGCCGACCTGGCCAGTGTCAAATCGGCCTACCGTTATTCAGACGAAGCGCATTTGGGGCAACTGCGCAACAGCGGCGAGCCCTACATCACCCACCCGATTGCGGTGGCGGCCCAATGCGCCGAATGGAAACTCGACGCCCAGGCGCTCATGGCCGCCCTGTTGCACGATGCCATGGAAGATTGCGCGGTCACAAAAACGGACCTGATCGAGCGCTTTGGTTCGCCGGTGGCTGAACTGGTGGACGGCCTGACCAAGCTCGAAAAACTGCAATTCAACACGCGCGAGGAAAACCAGGCCGAGTCGTTCCGCAAAATGCTGCTGGCCATGGCGCGCGATGTGCGTGTGATCCTGATCAAACTGGCCGATCGCACCCACAACATGCGCACCCTGTCCGATGCGCCACGCACCAAGTGGGCGCGCATTGCCTCTGAAACGCTGGAAATCTATGCCCCGATTGCCCACCGGCTGGGGCTCAATCAAACCTATCGGGAGTTGCAAGACCTGTCATTCAGATACCTGCGACCCTGGCGCTACGCCATTGTGAGCAAAGCGGTGGCCAAGGCCCGCGGGCGCCGCCGCGACCTGATCCAAAAAGTGCAAGCCGACCTGGAGGCCACCTTTGAGCGCCATGGCATGACCGTCAGAATCTACGGTCGGGAGAAATCCCTTTATTCGATCTACCACAAGATGGACGAAAAAAACCTGAGCTTTGCCCAGGTCACCGACATCTATGGTTTTCGCGTGATCGTGCCGGGTCTGATCGACTGCTACACCGCGCTCGGGCTGCTGCACCAGCTCTACAAACCGGTGCCCGGCAAGTTCAAGGACCACATTGCCATCAGCAAAATCAACGGCTACCAGTCCTTGCACACCACCCTGGTGGGGCCCTCAAGCATCAATGTGGAATTTCAGGTGCGCACTGAAGCCATGCACCTGGTGGCGGAAACCGGCATTGCCGCACATTGGTTGTACAAGGAAAGCCCCGACGAGTCCAAGGCCAACCCGGACCGCCTGGGGTCGAAGTGGCTGCAGTCCCTGCTCGACATCGGCAATGAAACCCACGATGCCAATGAGTTTTGGGAGCATGTCAAGGTTGATCTGTTTCCCGATGCCGTGTATGTTTTTACCCCGAAAAGCCGGATCATGGCCATGCCGCGCGGCGCCACCGTGGTCGATTTTGCCTATGCCATCCACAGCAACGTGGGCGACCACGCGGTGGCAGCCAGGGTCAACAACGAGCAGGTGCCGCTGCGCACTGAAGTGCAAAACGGCGATGTGATCGAGATCATCACGGCCAAAGAGTCCTACCCCAACCCGGCCTGGATGGGATTTGTCCGCACGGCGCGGGCGCGCTCCAAAATTCGCCAGCATTTGCGCTCGCTGGCACAGGACGACTCGCAAAACCTGGGCGAAAAAATGCTGGCGCAAGCGTTGCGCGCCGAGGGCATCGAGCACCTGCCCGACGAGCAGGGTGCGATGGCCGGTGTCTGGGACAAGTTGCTGCGTTTCAGCGGCAACCGCACCCGTTCCGACTTGCTGGTGGAAATCGGCCTGGGTCGGCGCATCGCCAGCATCGTGGCCAAGCGGCTTGCCAAGCTGCTGTCCGACGCGGGCGAAAAGCCAAATGCCTTGCTGCTCACGCGCGAGCGTTTCATGGCCGGAGAGGCTGTGGCCCAGGGCGGTGTCGCCATCGATGGCAGCGAGAACACCTCGGTGCGTTTTGCCACTTGCTGCCGACCTGTTCCGGGCGATCCCATCTTGGGTTACCTGGGTCGTGGTGAGGGCCTGACGGTTCACCACCGGGACTGCCAGGTGGCCGTCAAGCTCAAAAACAAGGACAGCGAGCGCTTCATCGTGGTGGAGTGGGCCGATGAGCCGGTGCGCACTTTCGAAACCGGCATCGTGGTGACAGTGAACAACGGCAAAGGGGTGCTGGCCAAGGTGGCGTCTGCCCTGGCCGCTGCAGAGGTGGACATCATCCAGATCAACATGGCCGACGAGTCGCCGCAAGGCGCAGTCGATCTGAAATTCATCATTGCCGTGCGCGATGCGCAGCAACTGGAAAGCGCGCTGCGCAATTTGCGCCACACGCATGTCGTGCTCAAGGCGCAAAGAATCACCAATAGCAATTAGTGTGGTGGCGGATCGTCCCCGCCTTGGCGCCATTCCGGCAGATACTGACGAAAGCGCCAGAAGCGGCCCAGCAGCGGTTTGACGCTGGTGCCGTGCACAAAAATGGACAGTGTGACCACGATCAGTGTCAATTGCATCAATTCCAGCGCCAGCGCTTCGGGCAGGCCATGCTGGATGGCAAACATCAGGTAGTACAGAGAGCCAATACCCCGCACGCCAAACCAGCCGATCAGGCTGCGGATGGTCCAGCTGGTGCGGGTGCCCAGCAAGCCGGTCAGGACACTCACCGGACGCACCACGGCGAAGACAAAGAGCGCCAGCGCCACAGCGCGCCAGCTCCAGGAATCAAGAAACAGCGAGCCGCCGATCAGCAGCACCAGCATCAACTCCGAGAGCCGTTCCAGATGTTCCTTGAAGATCAGGGATTGCGCACTGATGGTTGCCGTGGCTGGAGTTTGCCCGGTGACGGATGTGCTGGTGTCGCCCGGTGCTGGTGCGGGGTCTTGTCGTTCGGCGTCGAGGTGCCTGACTTCGGTCTGGCGCAGCGCCACAGCGGCAAAAAACACCGCCAGAAAACCCCAGGCATCCACCATCACGCTCAGGCCATAGACCACGCCGATCAAACCCAGGCCGAGAAAGTCGTTCATAAGGGGTTGGGTTGGCGCGAGGCGGCGCAATGTGCGTCCCCAATGGGCCAGCGCCACACCGGCTGCGACGCCGATGGCAATACCCGCTGAGGTGGCCCACAGCACATCGACCAGCACCCAGCGCAGGCCGGAGTCGCCCAGATCGTGCAGCCCGAGCAGGCCCATGCCCAGCATCACAAACGGAAATGCGCTGCCGTCGTTCATGCCGGCTTCACAGGTCAGGGTAAAGCGCAACTGGTCGCGGTCGCCCGGATGGCGGGTCTGCACGTCGGTCGCCAGCACCGGGTCGGTAGGCGACAAAATGGCCCCCAGCAAAATGCCCGCACCTAGCGGCAGACCCAAGGCGTAGCAGGCAAAGGCAGCGATCAGCCCGACGCTGGCTACCATCGACACCGAGGCGAGCATCATCGGCGCCCGCCAGCGCGCCAGGCTCACCGGTACCGGCATCTTGACACCGGCTGAAAACAGCGAGATCAGCACCACCACTTCGGTCAGCACTTCCAGCAGCGCCGATTCCTTGAGCGGATTGAAGTGGAAGAAATTGAACACGGTCGGCCCCACCAGCATGCCCACCGCCAGATAGACAATGGCCGGCGTGACGGGCAGATTTTTCAACAAAGACGCCGTCAGGCCGCGCGTCAGCAGCAGCCCGCCAACCAGCAAAAACCATAGCGCATTAGTCATGTTTTGCGATGTTCATATTGTCTTCAGGTCTGGTTGCTGGCCAGTTCGCTGGCAAACGTGCATCGGGCGCGAGTTGCCAGTAATCGATGGCGATCTGAGGCGCTGGCACATTGGCGCAGGTGCCGTCGTCCACGCGGCCAGATAAATTGAAAAACGCGCCCTGCACCAGCAAGATCAGCACACGGATCCAGCCATAGTCGCTTTCCATGCGGTGCGCAGCAACGCTCACCCTGCCCGCTACTGCGACCACTGTTTCCAGCACCACCGCAAGAGGTCCGTATCGCTTGGCAAAAAAAGTGTCGGGAAAGTGTTGGAAGACATTCACAGCGAAGCGGGCGATGCTCATCGGCGCCCACGGCTTTGCCGGTGTCGCTGGCATGTTCATGGGTTCGGTCACCGTCAAGGTGGTTCAACTCAGGCCAGATCGAACCGGTCAGCATTCATGACCTTGACCCACGCCGCAATAAAGTCCTGGACAAACTTTGCCTTGTTGTCATCCTGGGCATAGACCTCCGCGTAGGCGCGCAGGATGGAATTTGAGCCGAAAACGAGGTCAACCCGGGTTGCCGTCCATTTGACCGTGCCGCTCTTGCGCTCGCAGATGTTGTACAGGTTGCGCCCGGCAGGTTTCCAGGTGTAGGCCATGTCGGTCAGGTTGACGAAGAAGTCGTTGCTCAGGGCACCCACCCGGTCGGTCAACACACCGTGCCGGGTAGCGCCGTAGTTGGTTCCGAGCACGCGCATGCCACCGACCAGTGCCGTCATCTCACACGCGGTCAGGCCCAGCAGTTGGGTCCGGTCGAGCAACAGTTCTTCGGCGCTGACCACGAAGTCTTGCTTGAGCCAGTTCCGGTAACCGTCGGCCAGCGGCTCCAGTACCGCAAACGACTCGACATCGGTCATTTCCGCCGTGGCATCGCCCCGGCCTGGCGCGAAGGGCACGGTCACCTCGAAACCTGCCGCCTTGGCCGCCTGCTCGACGCCGACGTTACCGGCCAGCACGATGACATCGGCCACGCTGGCCCCGGTCTGCGCTGCAATGCCTTCCAGCACGGCCAGCACCCTGGCCAGCCGGGCGGGTTCATTGCCCTCCCAGTTCTTTTGCGGAGCCAGACGGATACGCGCGCCGTTGGCGCCACCGCGCTTGTCCGAACCGCGGAAGGTGCGGGCGCTGTCCCAGGCTGTGGTCACCATGTCGCTGATGCTCAGGCCACTGGCGGCAATCTTCGCCCGGGCGGCAGCCACCTCGTAATCGGTGCGGCCCGCGGGCACCGGGTCTTGCCAGAGCAGGTCTTCCTTGGGCACATCCGGGCCAATGTAGCGGGCCTTGGGGCCAATGTCGCGGTGCGTCAGCTTGAACCAGGCGCGGGCAAACATGTCCGAGAAATAGGCTGGGTCCTGGCGGAATCGTTCGGCGATCTTGCGGTACGCGGGATCAAACTTCATCGCCATGTCGGCGTCGGTCATGATCGGTTTGCAGCGGATCGAGGGATCTTCGACGTCAACCGGCATGTCTTCTTCCCTGATGTTGACGGGTTCCCACTGCCAGGCGCCCGCCGGAGACTTGTACAGCCACCAGTCGTGGCCGAGCAGCAAGTCGAAGTAGCCGCCTTTGCCGACATTCCATTGGGTCGGATGCGTCGTCCAAGCGCCCTCGATACCGCTGGTCACGGTGTCGCGGCCGATGCCTCGGCTGGTGTGATTCATCCAGCCCAGGCCCTGTTCTTCCAGCTCGGCGGCTTCGGGGGGCGGGCCCAGCTTGGCGGCAGCACCGTTGCCATGCGCCTTGCCGACAGTGTGGCCGCCGGCGGTGAGCGCCACGGTTTCCTCGTCGTTCATCGCCATGCGCTCGAAGGTCACGCGCACGTCATGGGCGGTTTTGAGCGGGTCGGGTTTGCCGTCCACACCTTCGGGGTTGACGTAGATCAGGCCCATCATCACGGCCGCCAGCGGATTGTCCAGCTCGCGTTCGCCCGAGTAACGGCTGTTGGGACCACCACTGGGCGCCAGCCATTCTTTTTCAGCGCCCCAGTAGATGTCTTTTTCGGGGTGCCAGATATCTTCGCGGCCAAAGGCAAAACCAAAGGTCCTCAGTCCCATAGACTCGTAAGCCATGGTGCCGGCCAGGATGATCAGGTCGGCCCAACTGAGCTGGTTGCCATATTTCTTCTTGATCGGCCACAACAGGCGGCGCGCCTTGTCCAGATTCGCGTTGTCGGGCCAGGAGTTCAGCGGCGCAAAACGCTGGTTGCCCTTGCCGCCACCGCCACGTCCATCGGCGATGCGGTAGGTGCCAGCCGAGTGCCAGGCTATGCGAATCATCAGGCCGCCGTAGTGGCCCCAATCTGCCGGCCACCAATCCTGGCTGGTGGTCATCAGGGCTTTAAGGTCCTTTTTCAGGGCATCGACGTCAAGTTTTTTGACCTCTTCGCGGTAGTTGAAGTCCGCGCCCATCGGGTTGGTTTTGCTGTCGTGCTGGTGCAGGATGTCCAGGCTCAGCGCTTTGGGCCACCAATCTGTTTTTGACATACTGGCCGATGTGGCGCCACCATGCATGACGGGGCATTTGCCAGCAGAACTCGGATTCTTGTTTTCCATTTCGCGCTCCTTGAGTTGCGTTGTTAACCGAACCACTATAGACCTGAACGCACCCTGCCGGGATAACCTGATGCGACGTAAGGACGCGGAAATGGCCATGTCAAGCGGCGGGGATCGCTACTCCACCGTGACTGACTGATGTCGCTTTTACCATTCGCTAACCCATTGATTGCAACGACTTTTTTTTGGCATAGGGGCGTGAGTTCATTTCAATCATGAGTGCGTTTGTGCCGTCCTTTACAGCGTATCCCGATTTCTTGGTGACATCCAAGTGCTCAATATTGTCATCAACCAACGGCAACTGAAACTGCACCTCTAACCAATGTGTCTGGTTGTCTATCAGGTGAACATCGATCACGGTCACCAGTCCCTGTAGCAGTTCTTTTTTCTGCTCTGGGGTAAAACTTTTGTAAGCGTCGATTTTTTTCCGGAATTTACCAACCCAATCAATCCAACTTTTCTGTTGCTGAACGCCGGCGACAAATGCCTCAAGACGCTCAATTTCCGCTTTGATTTGGAGTGTTTCTTTGGTGATGGTTTCCTTGATTTTTGGATATTGAGCTGGTGTGATGCGCCCCATCAAGCGTTCCGCTTCCAAATCAGTCAGACTGTCCTCGCTCTTCGCCAGGGTCTTTTTCAACTGACGTACCCTATTGGTGGAAACTTTGACTTCGTGATCTGACGCTTTCAGACGTTGACCACCCTCGCCCAAGGCATCTCTTTTTACTGCCTCTTTAATCAGTGAACTCTTTGACAAAGCATCAAGGACAGCATTCCACACAAGATCGTCTGTCGCTGCAAGGTTCAATGATCTTGTCATCTCACACACCCGACCACGCTTCCACTTTTCATCATCCGGGATCTGGAACTTCCTCCACTGCCTTTCCTTTTTTGGACAGTAGTAGTGATTTTTGCTCTGATGCTCTGAATAGATACCGGACATCCACGTCCCGCAATGACCACAACGAAGGATGGTTTTCAGCAAGTAGAAATGTTTGACCGGGTTAGTAGCACTTCGATGAACCATGTTTTGTTCACGGGTTGCCTGAACTCGTGTCCAAAGGTCTGCTGAAAGAATTGGTGGGCAGTCAGTGCGGATTTCCTCGCCACTTTTCCCATCCTTAAAGTCATAGTGCCCTACATAATGGGAATTGCGCAGCAGCGCTTGTAATGACCCAAGTGTCCAAGTTCCTCTCTTCCGCCTCGGTTCAACGCCATTGCGATCCAACTCTGCCTTGATATCCATCAGTGGAACTCGATCAGCATACCGTTCGAAGATCACCCTGATCCATTTGGATTCATTTTCATTGACCACCAGTTTCCGGTCTTTAATTTCGTATCCGTACGGAGGTGGTCCCCCTAGCCAATATCCTTGCCGAATCCGCGCCAATTTGCCAAGTCGTGTCCGCTCGGTTCGCTGGGCGTTGTCAAACTGCCCAACGGCATCAAGAATTTGCTTTAGAAATTGGTCCTGAGGGTTTGCAAGGTCGTACTTGCCTTCCTTGTTGTAAAGGGTGACGCCGTGCTTGTTGCACTCGTATCGAAAAATGGAGCTGACGTAATCGTTACGGGATAGGCGAGACTGGTCATACACAAACAGGTGCTTGACCGCCCCACGTTGAATTTCCGTCAGCAGTTGCGACAACACGGGTCGCTTGTCGATTTCTTCGTGATTGGAAGATTTGCCGCCTTCGTTCCAAACTTTGAAATCGAAACCAAGGTCCTTGGCACGCTTCTCCCCCAGTTCACGCTGAAAGTCCAAGGACATACCTTCGTCCGCTTGTACTGCGGTTGATACCCTTGTGTAGATGTGAAGGATGTCAGACAAGGTCTACTACCTTTCGCCGAGCGTCACTATCACCGTCAATGTATCGCTGAGTAGTTTGAAGACTGCTGTGCCCTGCCAACCACTGCACGTCTCTAAGGGAACCGCCAACGGTGGATATCTTTTTTGCTGCATTCGTAATGAACGTCCTTCGACCGCTGTGGGATGAACAACCAACTAACCCTGCTTTAGCGTACCACCCTTTGAACATGTTTACGACAACCTGAGCACTGGTAGCACTTCCACGTTGTGTCTGTACGATCCTCTGCTGCAGAAGGTCGCTCAATGAACACCGTCGCAAAGCACGACAAAGGTGCTCCTCAAGATCACCTTTCAAATGCTTGTTGATCGGGATGGTGCGACCAGATTTACCCTTGGATGCAATATTCTCTAAAGAAATCTGTTCAGCAATTAACCCAGACGCATCCACCACCATGGACCAAGTTAATCCCGCAATCTCTTTGGCGCGAAGACCTGCCTTTACCGACAGCAGAAAGATGAGACGGTTACGCTCGGGTTCCCTTGTTAGTTCCAAGGATAGGTAAAGACCATCCGCTTGCTGTTTGGTCAAAACTTTTGCTTGCTTACCAAGTGCCATAATTTATCCCATTATAAAAATGCCAAATGCCATTTTATTAAAACGAGATGAATATGTACATTGTTACCGTCGACTCAAATTCCCTTTTAGATCAATAATTTAGAGTGTCTGATTATATTTTAGTAATTCTATAATGAATTTAGTCAAAAGATCGCCTTTGGCTTTCATTTGATGAAGATCGTTGAGCGCGATCCGGGTATTCTCAAATGCCGGTACGCATTTGGAAAATAAGGTCATGTCAACAGACAGTACCTGACATCAGTTCAGTCGAATACTGCTGCGCTGCGGCTAGACAAACCACAACAAGTCACATTTAATCATCGCAATCTATTCAATTGCTCTGATGATCGCGTTTCCAAAGTAAGCCGCTAGTCTTGGTGGTACAGCATTACCAATTACAATTGCTGAGAACTGTATATTGTCTTCCGGATAAAAAATATATTCTTCTGGAAATGTCTGGAGTAACGCAGCCTCACGAGGTGTCAAACCTCTATTCTGCCGAAGATCGTAGTGCGCAAATCTACCATTGCTAACTGAAACACACTTGGTCGTTATAGTAGGTGCTAAAGCAGATCCACTCAAACGTGTATAGACGTCGCTAAATGACCGCGTACCCGATTTTTCTTCTAATCGATTATGGCAATCCAAAGTCAAGTCACCATACGGAGTATTGGAGAGGTAAGCATTACTTCCTCCAGGTGGGGCGCTAGCTATTCTTTTTAAATTAAGTGGCGAAAGAGCTCGCGCCCTGTGGTTTGGATCGAATGGATCAACATCGCCAGCGGCAAGCGCCGGCAGATGACCGATTGCCTCGGATACAGTGACAATTCCATCACGTTCTTCATCCATCTCAGGCACTTCAATTTCACCCGGATAAACTCTTGCATCGATACCAATACCAATGGTTCGACGACGATTTTGTGGTACACCAAACTTAGATGCGTTGATTACCTTGGCTTGGAATGAATAGCCATTCCTCTTCAAAGTACGCTTGAATCCTCCAAGTACAGAATCCTCAGTTTTACCAATCATACCTTCAACGTTTTCACAAATTAACGCTGCAGGTCTAAACTCCTTAATTAATGCCAATGTCGTAGTCAACAGATTGGCATCATTTTTTCGCTTGAACTGGCGACCTTCGGACATCTCAATTTTCGTTATCTTCGTAAACGGCTGGCATGGCGCGCATATTGCAAAAACCAGCTTTACCTTACGAATACCATGCAGTCGCTTAAAGTTCCGAATAGCAACTTCAATTGCGTCTCGAATTTCATGCTGCTGTCCGTTGGGGTGAGACCTAGTCTTTGGAAAAATATCTTTACAAATATATGCTGGATTTGTTCCGTCGGGATTTTTATTTTGTACGTACGTCCGCTCGCAAAGCGGCTGATTGTCAACTCCACCAAGAACGTGGATCCCCGCTTGGATCAGTCCGTTAGTCATTCCACCAGCTCCACAGAAAAAATCTATGGCAACAACAGGAATAGAGTTCATAGTCAAGTTAAATTCAGCTCAGTATTGGTGAACGCTAAGGGCGACGAAGCCTCGATCCACGCACGTGACCGGGTACGCCGATTCTAGTGCAACAAAGCGATCCCCATGGTCGAACTCACACTTCGCAAGGCACGCGTTCGAAACCACCGAGGTGGCAAGCACCCAAAGCCCCCCACAAACGTCTACGTGGAATCGCTCAATGCTGCCAAATTCATCATGCTAGGTTGCCCCTTACGGGGCAGCATTATTTTGCTAGGTCTCCGCCTCCGAGTCGCTTGATGACGGTTATTATGTGTGCAGCAATACCGTCTGACGCAACACGCACCGTTTCCTCTATGTCGCCTGAATGAGATTGACCTTCGGCAGCATTGTGCTCACTCGCTAAAGTGGCTTTTCGGTGGATAGATAGTGCAAATATACCCAAACCATACTTAAACATTGTTTCGAACACTTGACGCGCAGCCTCATCCTTTTCCTTGACGCGCATGTACCGAAGTGACTTGTTATCTCTATTTATATAAACTACTGTGCTATCGCCTACGGCTACGTATGCACCCGAATTCTCATCAAAACTATGGTTATCCCAATCTGCCTGATCAACCCAATCAAATTTCGGTAAAGCAAGACTGTCAGCAACTTTAGCCTTGGTATCAGTCTTATTTCCGCCTTTTTTGGAATTCGAAACCTCTGCCTCGGTGTAACGTATCAACACACCAAATTTGAGCGGCTCTACATTTCTACCATTGTCCACGAAGCCAAACTCAACTTGGCAGGTATCACCAACCTTCGCTGAGTTGGGAACTTTGATAGTGAATGTCGCAGTTCCATTGCGCACCTTAACACTGTGCGGCATCAAGTCAGGCGTCAACGAACACCATGTTTCACCTGGAGAGTCAATTCTAGAAAGATATTCGTTTTCAGCATCAGTACCACATTCAATTTTTCGCGTTGCATTTATTGGCACTTCTTTAACCAGCAATTTGCCCTCAGGTTTCAAATTTAACGGCACAAGAATTGTTGGAAATTTTTTCCCTTCAAAAATGATTCCACCGCCTGGAACATGCGTAATTTCAGGCAACATTGCACCTAGCCCAAACAGTTCTTTAATATCTGGGTCAGATTTTACAAGCTCTTCCAGAAGTTCCTTGGACTCTTCTGTCTCATCAACATATTCTGTAGCCCTACGCAATCTAATTTCAGCTGCATAAGCACGAAGCTTGTCGTCATTTCGAAGAGCATTGATCACAGTTTCTTCAAGTTGACGAGATTGATTATTATCAACCTTCCTTTCTCTGTCCGGCATGAATATATTAGATAATGCCGTTGTATCCATTCGATCGCAGATTACGTTAATGATTACGTGATTTCGTATATCCCCCAGACCAACTCTTGTATTCAAAAAGCTAGCGCGCTCAACAGCATGCCTTTGTCCATTTACTGTATAAAATACTCGCGCGGGTTGTTTTAGGAGGTAGTCTTTAAGTTTTTTTACACCTGTTGCCACTATCTTAATTACCCCTAAGTCCTCCGTCTTGTCTTCAAGTACCAAATGTTGCCATTCAGTGTCTTTGGCGCCAACGATAACCCCGTCATCGGAACTCTCCTCAGCTTCATTTACGAGGGTTGCATTCATCCCACTAAACGTTCGAGCTGCGATTCCCTCTTTTCGCAAGTCTCCTTTGTTATCGACAGGTTTAGCGTCAAAGTCATAAACACGGACTGGCAGTGCACAGTCGACTAGGCTTACTGTCAATGCATCATACAAACCAATGTCCACGGTATGTGCTGGTGCGCCGACATCATATTCATAAAGTTTAATTATTGTCCCATCAGATACGACTCCGATCGTTGGATGTCCAAGTCCTTGCAAAGTTTCTGATCTGAATCGTGGTATTTGTCCACCCGGGCAAAAATACTCAGCAACTGGCAGAGATTCACCCGCGCGGTGCTTTCGTACCCTAATTAGAGTCCAGCCCCAATAGTTCTGTCCAGGATGCTTTGATATTAATAGTTTGTAATGCCCAAGATTTATATTCGCCGACGTACAGAATCGGAGACTTCCAGTGCTACCCATATTGAATTTACCTTGCACAAATGGAATTCCCTCTTTATTGCGTTCGCTTAAGGACAAGAATGTATTTGGAAAATCATCAGGGAGCTGACCGTCTCCGCGGTCAAGGATCGTGTATGTAGGATATTTGCTATTGATACGACTGGCTCGTTTGACACCAATGATCACGCACTTTTCAGCGAGCTCTGTTCGTTGCTTCGCACCAAGGTTGGCTATTCTTCCTTCCACCACATGGGGAAAGTACCTTTTAACTGCTTCAAACATCGACTGGGGTGCTTCTGCGCTTCGAAAATTCACTAATCCAGCTTCACGAGCCTTACGCTGGAGTATTGCGTCCACAGCGTTGGTAATCAACTCCACCAACGAGCCTACAGCATTTGCCTGCTGGTTGCCAACTGTGTCCCAGTTCTTTTCCCGACCACCGTAGGGCTTCCAATTGCTATCGGCAGAGAACCAATAGTCCAACTCGGTGTCGGAAATGATCGCCTTGATATCGTCGGCTGAATGAGCTGCGAGCATCTGCTCCGCAATTTTTCTTGATAATTTTTCTTCCATACGCGCTCCCTTTTAAGATTAAATTATTGAAGTTTGAATACTTGCACTGCTTTTCCGTCATCGGTAGCGAACTTCGATTTTAGATTTTTCACCTCCATGTCAAGTGCCGAGACGATTTTTTGTACATCTGAGTCTGAATAGGTGTAGTTGTTTCTGTTCGACAAATTCCCGATCAAACGCAAATCCTTGATTGCTCTCGTCACTCTCTTTTCAGCGAGCTCAACAAATTTTTGACGTTTTTCGCTCATTTCATGTCCTTTCAACAAGTTTGAAATGCAATCGTAGCACTGCATTTTGGTTTTGTACAGTACATAGGAGCTTTGTGTAGTCTGTAGACAATGTTTGTAGTCATGGATGCTCAAAATCGTCAGAAAAATTCGCTTTTTCCTTGTTTTCTGGGTGTAATGCTTGCCGCATGTGAAGCTATATGGACGAAGTCGACAGTTGATGTGTGACTGAAACTGGCAGGATTTCAGGCAGTCATTGCCTCGAGGCAAAGCCGAACTTCTGGAATCCAGCAAGTGGAAATAAGACTTCAAGACGAGCCCTAAGGAAAAACTCCTTCCCCAGCACGTCGAATCGACTCCTGTACCCGCCTCATATAGCGGCTGACCGTGATCGTCAGAATCCTCTTCTTGTCGGTCTTTTCGGCATCTGTATCTTTCGCCAATACGCGCTGCTCCAGGGGAACAATCTTCAAGTCGGTTGCAATTTTCCAATGCGGAGTCTTTGGGGAAGATCCCGCTGCTTTGATCACAGCGTCATAAACCAAAAGTCCCTGCGCCAGTGCCGGCACGTTAGGTTGACCGTGGACACGAAACCTAGCCGTGCTCTTCTTCGCCAATTGATGCCCACGTTTGCCCGTGTGATGTGTATCGAGAAGCTGCTTTAGTCGCTGCTCAATCATTTTGCGAGGCAGATTCAATGGAATACTCACGGTCAGGGCTTCTTCGCTGCCTAGCGCTGCCTCGTTCAGTCCAAGCACCCTTATTGAGTCCTCCGCACGAGGGTTCGCAAACAAGTGACCGCCACGACCACCGTCTGACCACCACGCTTTGAAGTCATCACTGCGTACATCCCCGAACTCTTTGTAAGTCGCTTCCAGCTTGCCATGCCCATCATTGGCGCAAGTCTCAAGATAGTCCTGATTGCGCCGCAAGTGCTGCCACCACCAGTAATACACAGACCCCTCCCAAGCAGACTTAGCTTTTGGTTTGTGCTTGGTGCCAAAAGTCGGGTGCTTATATGGGAAGTGCCGGGAGTTGTCAGATTTCTTCATTTTCACCGTTCCAAATGGAACAGATATGCTAACACTTTATATGCAGCAATTATCTAAGCAGTCGGAAAAAAGTGTGAAATCTATAAAATAGGAACTGTTGAGAGATAGAGGAAAAGGTCTTTATAAATCAACAGTTTAACTTAACTTTTTTAGAAATGGAAATTATCATGAATGCACTTGTTACTAGCAATTTAATAGATTTGAATGAACCACCTCGTGCCAACGAAATGGCAGCAAAATTCAATGGTTATGCAAGGAAGACCGCTGAATCAGTCCTGCGTATGGGGAAAGTCGTTTCAGACATGAAGGCAAAGGGGATCAAGTCTGAATTTGAGAAGTTCTGTGAGCTCATTGGCTACAAGTCAGAGTCATCAACGATACGGAAATTTATCCAAATTGGAAGCAAATATGACCAGCTGATTGCGAATGCCGACAAGCTGCCCAACACATGGACTACTGTTTACCATATCGCAACGATGAGCGATGACTCATTCGCGTCGAAGATCGACGAGGGCGTAATTAACCCGTGCCTCGCTGGAACAAACGTTAGGGAAAAGTTGGGTCTATCCTCCCAAAGCAAACCCAAGGCAGTGCTCGCCGATGATGCTGTCATCGACGTTGTTCCAAATGGAACAGTCAACGAATTTAGCTTCAAAGTTCGACTGCCAAATTGCCCTGATGACGCGGTCAGTAAGAAACTCAAACGCATCTTGAAAGAATTGAAGGAGATCAACTTTGAGGTCGAAGAAAGCGAATCGTTGCAGGACATCCTCAACGATACGCCCCAGGCATTGGCAGCATAAGAAGGAGACAAAGATGAAAATGAACGAACTTGATTGGGCACAAAAGTACCGCCCCACTAAATTTGACGACTTAGTATTACCACCAGCGCTGGCAACACGGCTCCGCAAATTGGTATCTGATAAAGGTGGCATGTCACTAATGTTCTACGGCAAGCCAGGTTGTGGAAAAACTACCGTCGCCAAATTAATCAATCCAGACGAAACCTTATTCATTAACTGTACCATGAAGAATTCAATCGAAATGGTGCGGAACTTAGAGCGCACCTGCTCCGCCTTGACCTTCTCGGGCGCGAGACGGGTAGTTGTGCTGGATGAGGCAGACTATTTGTCAAAGGATGCTCAGGCAGCCTTGAGGGGATTGGTGGAAGAGTATTCTTCCAACAACTGCTTCATCATGACCGCCAATGAACCGCAACGGTTGAGTGTTGCTGTTAAGTCCAGATTTCATCTGGTTGCCTTTGACTTCATGGCATCTTCCGAATTCAAACAAGCACTTTTGGATCGGCTGAGGGTAATAGCAACTAGAGAAGATTATCCTGAGGTAGAGGAAGCATTCTTGAAAAGCGTTGTTCGACAGTGTTTTCCTGACATTAGGAGCATGATTAAGACAATGCAATATGAACTGATGAACGAGCCAATATTGGATTGACTTTGCATTCTTCAGTGACCATCAATTTGCCCGCTAGTCGCGGGCTTTTTTTTCCGAATTTTCACGGTTTTACACACGTATAAATAGATGGACATGTCGGGTCTTATCAGGACAGCGACATGCACTTCAATGACGTCTTGATTACGCGGGAAGTTTTCCTGGATGCCCTTTACTGGGTATGACCTTTGTTACATAACCGATAAGGATCAATAATGATTGAATTAATACCAACAGACCTAATAATACCAACTAAAGAAACTTTACTGAACGCAGAGAGTGAATGGATAGAGTCAATGAGAAAGGATTGGACTCCCTTTGCAATAACTGCTGTATTCAAAGCCTCCGGGTCTGTTCCAAGACCGGACTATTGGTTAGATCAGTACAAACACAAAGTGGTTTGGAAGGTGAATAAGCGACTTTGTCGGCATGCTAAGGAATTGATTGTGGTTCATGAATTCGGTTGCTATTACGAATTCGAAGAATCTAGTTTGAAGAAATCATTTGCTGACAAAAGACATCCGCATCATGTTCATGCAATATTACTAATTCCGACAAGCATGACAAATCGTGTGTGGGATGAAGTAGAGCAGAAATTAAGTCCACGGCTTACGAAAGATTTTCAGTCAATTAGTATTGTGTCTTCTGTCCTAATGGAGCCAATCCGGACAGGTGAAACAATCAGTTGGCTTGTTTATAGCGCCAAAGGCAAGGATTTGACCCACATTAAGCGATCCAATAAATAGATGTGAAACAAATCAGATAGGAGAACGACATGGAAATATTCACACCTGAACGGAATCAAGTTGTTGGTTTCCGCGCAACACAAGATTTCACCAATAGATTTGACGAGCTATGCCATCGTCTTGGACACAAAAGGTCATCAGTTGCTCGTTATGCGTTGAATGCTTTCATTCGTTCTAATTGGAACAACGATGAGAATATTGAACGCGTGAAAGAAGAAATGTACTAAACGGAGGAAATAATGAACAATAAAGACGCAATCAAGACTATTGAAAAATCTGGCACAAAAATCAGCAAGGAAAGACTGTTGAATGTTATTAGGCAATCAACAGCAAGAGATTTTTCATATGCCACCGATCCTTCTTCTGGACTCAGTATTATTGTGATTAAGCTAAGCTGACATTCTCAATCTCTACTAATTCAGTTGACTTTTGGTTTCACTTTTGGATCAGTAGATTTTTAACTTACATATATTCTGCATCCAAATATGATCAACGGACGCTGTTATTTCGATGGCGTTTATTTCAAATTTGGAGGTTTCCATGAATGACACAGCAGATAGCAAAGCAGAGACGACTGTAAAATTGCCGAAAGAAAAGTCTACATCAATTGGTCAACTGACATTGGCTGAAGTTGATATAGCGCTGATGGCATGTGAGAAAACCATCAAGACTCACATCGACACGATTAAGGTCAAGCTGAATAATAATGCATCCATCTCGCCTACTGTTTTGCGGGAACTATCGAAGGGTAATAGTCAAAAATCCCGGCTAGTGATGCGACGTATTGCTTTACTCATCGAATCCGGTGATTCGGTAGCAATGGAATTGCTCGACAAACTCTGCAAACTGAAACCAGCCAAAACATCCGCTTAATTGGGTCTGATGATGGCGTTCGATCCAACAACTTTGGCTCAGTTCACCGGAACTGAGCGGTCCTACCGCCTGAGCCGTCGGTGTTTGATCACCGACGGCGCCAAATACCTCGCTGATGAAACTGGTTCTTTCTGGTTGTTTGATGCCGTCGCCAGCTACCTGCTGGAGTTGGGCACAACGGACTGGTTTGTATTGGTTAGGCTTGTTGTCAGTGATTCAGCGGCTTTGCTGACGCTTGAAGATGGCAACGGAAACGTGCGTGCCAGTCAGCAAATCCCCTACACCGACTTTCCGCTACCTGAGCAGGTTTTGTACGCCTGTTGGGATGGGGAGCAGTGGGTGCTGATGCTTCCAGGCGAATATTGAGTTCCATTGATCGGATTTGTTCCGGTTGGACGCAACTGGCAACGCATCTCCGCAATTGCTGACACTTCCCGTTGTACTCTCATCTTCGTCTTCTTGATCAATCCAAAGACTAACTCTGGATAGAACCGCCTCCCGGTCCACGAAGTGGTCCCAAGATCATTCAGGTGGTCCGCTATTTGGCGGCTGTTCAGACCGTCCTGATGGAGCTTCAGGATGCGGTCAATGAGGTTTTGATGGGCAGGGTCAAGGTGGACCAAGGACAATGCCTTGGTCTTGATCTGCAACCTAAAATTGAGGCAGTGTGTGGCGGAACTTTGAAGCCTTGAAATGGTAAAAGCGAGATTACTCCACCGTGACCGACTTGGCCAGGTTACGCGGTTTGTCCACATCCGTCCCGCGCGCGCAGGCGGTGTGGTAGGCCAGCAATTGCAGTGGCACCACATGCAGCATGGGCGAGAGTTCGCCGTAGTGCTCTGGCATGCGGATCACGTGCACACCCTCGCTGCTTTCAATGTGCGAATCGGCATCTGCCAGCACATACAGCACGCCGCCGCGGGCGCGCACTTCGTGCATGTTGCTTTTGAGCTTTTCCAGCAGCGCATCGTTGGGCGCCACGGTGACCACCGGCATGGCACTGGTGACCAGGGCGAGTGGTCCGTGTTTGAGCTCGCCTGCCGGGTAGGCTTCGGCGTGGATGTAGCTGATTTCCTTGAGCTTGAGGGCGCCTTCGAGGGCAATCGGGTAATGCAGGCCACGGCCCAGAAACAGCGCGTTTTCCTTGGCGGCAAAGTCCTGTGACCAGGCGATCACCTGGGGCTCGAGCGCCAGCACGGCCTGCAGGGCGGCCGGTAGGTGGCGCATGGCCTTGATGTGGCGTGCTTCCTCTGACGCGCTGAGCAGGCCGCGTGATTGCGTCAGCGCCAGCACCAACAAGAACAGGCCTGCCAACTGGGCGGTGAAGGCTTTGGTGGAGGCCACGCCGATCTCGACACCGGCGCGGGTGATGTAGGCCAGCTCGCATTCGCGCACCATGGCGCTGGTGGCCACGTTGCAGATGGTCAGCGTGTGTTTCATGCCCAGGCTTTGTGCGTGACGCAGGGCCGCGAGGGTGTCAGCGGTCTCGCCCGACTGGGTGATGGTGACCACCAAGGTGCGCGCATTCGGCACCGAGTCGCGGTAACGGTATTCACTGGCCACTTCGACCTGGGTCGGGATTTTCGCGATGCTTTCCAGCCAGTACTTGGCGGTGCAGCCGCTGTAGTAACTGGTGCCGCAAGCCAGGATCAGCACCGCGTCGATGTCCTTGAAGACCCGCGCTGCGCTGGTGTCGGCGCCGTCAAACAGCTCCGGCATGATGTGGGTGACACCTTCCAGGGTGTCGGCAATGGCGCGTGGCTGCTCGAAAATCTCTTTTTGCATGTAGTGGCGGTACGGCCCCAGCTCGGCTGCGCCACTGTGGGCATGCACCGTTTTGACCGGGCGCTGCGCTGGCGTGAGCGGCTTGAAGGCTTTGTCGACCAGCCAGTATTTGCCCAGCTGAATGTCAGCCACATCACCTTCTTCCAGGTAAACAATCTGGTCGGTGACTCCGGCCAGAGCCATGGCATCGCTGGCCAGGTAGTGCGACTGGCCGTCTGGCCCCACGCCCAGAATCAGCGGCGAGCCGGCTCTGGCGCCAATGAGGCGGTGCGGCTCGTCTTTGCAAAACACCGCAATGGCATAGGCGCCATGTAATGAACCCAGTGCGGCTTTCACGGCCTCGAACAGGTCGCCGTCGTACAGGCTGTCAATCAGATGGGCGATCACCTCGGTGTCAGTCTGACTCTGAAACACGTAACCCTTGGCCTGCAAGGCGGCGCGCAGCTCGTCATGGTTTTCAATGATGCCGTTATGCACAAGAGCAATGTAGCCGGGCCTGCTGGCGGCATCCGGGCCTGGGCCGTGGCTGAAGTGCGGGTGCGCGTTGTGCACGGCGGGCGCGCCATGGGTGGCCCAACGGGTGTGTGCTATGCCAGTGCTTCCCTGCAGATGGGTGCTGTCGATTTGTTCCATCAGCTCCGACACGCGCGCGGTGCTGCGCGCACGCTGCAGGCCATCGGCGTAAACCGCCACACCACAGGAGTCATAACCCCGATATTCCAGCCTGGCCAGACCCTGCACCAGAACGGGGACGATGTTGTGATTGGATACAGCGCCGACAATGCCACACATGGGAACTCCTGAAGTGAAGGCATTGATGCTAAAAGCCACGGCGTGAAATAGGTTGTCTATTTTGTTAATTTACAGAACTTAAATTTCTATAATTGGAAAAAGAAACTATTTATTTCAAAATATAAAACTATTTGAATGAAAACATCGCTATCGCTGCGGCACTTTCTTTTGGCTCTGGCCGTGGTGGCGGTTTGGGGCACCAATTTTGTGGTGATCAAACTGGCGCTGGGGCAGATGCCGCCCTTGCTGTTTGCCACTCTGCGTTTTCTCGTGGTGGTGCTGCCGATGGTGTTTTTTTTGCCGCGCCCGGCCGTGCCCTGGCGCAACCTGGCAGGCTACGGTTTACTGATTGGTGTCGGTCAGTTTGGGTTGCTGTTTGTCGCCATGAATGGTCACATTTCGCCTGGCCTGGCGTCATTGGTGATCCAGACGCAGGTGTTTTTCACCATCGGCCTGGCCATGCTGATGGCGGGTGAATCGCTGCAGCGGGTGCAGTGGATTGCGTTGGCGCTGGGCGCGGCCGGCCTGGGCGTGATCATGGCGCACACTGACGGCAGCACCACGCTGCTGGGCCTGGGGCTGATTCTGCTGGCCGCGCTGTCGTGGGCCGGCGGCAACCTGGTGTCGCGCGCGGCCGGGCGCATCAACAGGGTGGCCTATGTGGTGTGGTCCAGTCTGTTTGCCGTGCCACCGCTTGCCGCCTTGTCGCTTTGGGTGGAGGGCTGGGACGCCTTGGCCGCGGGCTTGCAGCAGGCTGATGCCTTCACCTGGGCCGCGGTGGCGTGGCAGGCCTGGGGCAATTCGCTGTTCGGCTATGCCGCCTGGGGCTGGTTGCTGTCGCGCTACTCGGCGGCCACCATCACGCCCATGGCCTTGCTGGTGCCGCTGTTTGGCATGGGCGGGTCGGCACTGTGGCTTGGGGAGGGCCTGCCGGGCTGGAAACTGCTGGCCGCTGCTTTGGTGATGCTGGGTTTGGCGCTGAACCTGCTGTGGCCGTGGTGGGCACGGCGCTGGCAGCGTCGCTGAATACGGGAGCTTGACATGAGCGCATCTCAACCTGAACTCGATGCCATCGACCTGCAACTGCTGGAACGTCTGCAGACCGATGCGTCGCTGAGCAACCAGGCCATGGCCAAACTGGTGCATGTGTCGCCGCCCACCTGCCTGCGGCGCGTCAAGCGGCTGCACGAGGCGGGGCTGATCGAGCGCGAGATCGCGGTGCTCAGTGTCGATACGCTGGCCAGTGTCATCGGTCATAACCTGTGCGCCGTGGTCGAGATCACGCTGGACCGGCAAGACCAGGCGGCACTGGAAGCTTTTGAAAAAAAAGTCTTGATCGAGGACGCGGTGCAGCAGTGCTACCGAGTCTCGCCGGGTCCGGATTTTTGCCTGGTGGTGCATGCGCGTGACATGCCCGACTACCTGGCGCTGACGCAACGGTTGTTCACCGTCGATGCCAACGTGCGCAACGTCAAGACATTTTTCAGCGTCAAACGCAGCAAATTCGGTGCGCGGGTGCCGTTGCCTGTTTCGGTGTAAAAATCTATTTGCTGGGACGTTTCCATTTCGGGATGCTGATCTGGCGGGCGCGTGCCACCGTCAAGGCCAGCGGTGGTGTGTCCTTGGTCAGTGTCGAGCCGCCACCCACCGTGCCACCGGCACCAACGGTCATGGGCGCAATCAGCACGCAGTTGCTGCCGATGTGGACGTCGGCCTCGATGATGGTGCGGTGCTTGAAGGCGCCGTCGTAGTTGGCGGTGATGGAACCGGCACCAAAGTTGACGCGTTCGCCCACCGTGGCGTCGCCCAGGTAGGCCAGGTGGTTGGCCTTGGCGCCTTTGGCCAGGGTGGCGTTTTTGACTTCGACAAAGTTGCCGATGTGCACCTCGGCCCCCAGCCTGGCACCAGGGCGCAGGCGCGCAAACGGGCCAATCAGGGCACCGGCGCCGACCTCGACCTCGTCCTTGCTGCCCGGTCTGCCGCCTTCGATGTGGGTGAACGGGTGGATCACGGCGCCGGCGGCGATGCTGGCATTGCTGATGACGCAGTTTGCGCCCACGCGCACGCCTTCACCCAATGAAACCTCGCCTTCAAAGACACAATTCACGTCGATCGACACGTCCTGCGCGCAATGCAAACTGCCGCGCACATCCAGGCGTGCCGGGTCGGCCAGGCGCACGCCCTGTTCCATCAACTGCACGGCCAGGCGCTGCTGGTAGGCGCGCTCCAGTTCGGCCAGTTGCACCGGGTTGTTGACCCCTGCCACCTGACAGGCGTCGGTAATCTTGTGAGCCACCACCGGCACGCCATCGGCCACGGCAAATGCCACGATCTGAGTCAGGTAATACTCGCCCTGGGCATTGTGGTTGTCGATCCGCGCCAGCCAGCGCTTGAGCTGGGCCGCTGGCACGGCCATGATGCCGCTATAGACCTCGGTGATGCCGAGTTGCTCAGTCGTGGCGTCTTTTTGCTCGACGATGGCCTGCACCGCAGCGTCCGTGCGCACGATGCGGCCATAGCCCGTGGGGTCGGCAAAATCGATCGTCAGTAGCGCCAGTCGGCTGCCATCGCAGGCGGCAATGAGCTGTTGCAACGTGTCGGCCTGCGTCAACGGCACGTCGCCCGAGAGCACGACCACGATACCGTCGTCGCGCAGCACCGGCACGGTTTGCTGCACCGCATGGCCGGTGCCCAGCTGCGGCTCCTGGCGCACAAAGCCCAGCTCAAACTCGCCGCTGCGATTGGCGTTCAACGCTGCCTCCACTTCATCAGCACCATGCCCGGTGATCACCGTGACCTGGCGCGCCGACAAGGCGGCTGCCGTGTCCACCACATGCTGCACCAGGGCGCGCCCGGCCAGCCGGTGCAAGACCTTGGGCAGCCTGCTTTTCATGCGCGTGCCCTTGCCCGCAGCCATGATGACCACATCGACCGGGGTGGCCTGCGGGTCGTTCGATTTTCCTGACATGCCGTGCCTCGCTGCTCAAAAAGTTGATCTGGTCAGATTATCCCTGTCGCCGCCGCGAGGCGCATGATGTCAAAATGGCGCCAAAGGAAACCAAGTCATGAGCACTGACATCGACACCATGCGCCGCCTGCTGCGCCAGCCCTGCACCATCGCCGTGGTGGGCCTGTCGGCTGATCCGCAGCGCCCCAGCCATGAGGTTGCCCACTACCTGCAGCGGCACGGTTTTCGCATTGTTCCGGTGAATCCGCGCTATGCCGCATCGGGCGAGTCGGTTCTGGGCGAACCATGCTACGCCAGCCTGACAGACATCCCGTTTGGCGTGGACATCGTCGATGTGTTTCGGCGCACCGAAGAGGTGTTGCCCACCGCCCAGGAGGCGGTGCAGATCTGCGCCAAGTGCCTCTGGCAGCAAATTGGCGTGGAAAACCGCGAGGCCGACGCACTGGCGCGCGCAGCCGGTCTGGACTCGGTGATGAACCAGTGCGTCAAGATCGAACATGCGCGCCTGCTTGGCGCGGGGCAGCTTGGCTGAGGATGCCATCATGAGCCCTGTCACAGAACCCCTGGTGTTGTCCGCCCGCGATGCGCGCGGCGCCGTCACCCTGACGCTGAATCGCCCGGCGGCCTTCAATGCGCTGTCCGAAGCTTTGCTGGAGGCCTTTCAGGGCGAGCTGGATCGTATCGCCAGGGACGACACGGTGCGCGTGGTCGTGCTGGCCGCTGCAGGCAAGGCGTTTTGCGCTGGCCATGACCTGAAAGAAATGCGCACCGAGCCGTCGCAGGCCTACTACCAAAACCTGTTTCGACAGTGCGGACGCATGATGATGGCGATCCAGAAGCTGCCGGTGCCGGTGATTGCGCGTGTGCACGGCGTCGCCGCAGCGGCCGGTTGCCAATTGGTCGCCATGTGCGACCTGGCCGTGGCGGCCAGCACCGCCAGATTCGCCGTCAACGGCATCAATCTGGGCCTGTTTTGCGCCACCCCCAGTGTGGCGCTGGCACGCAACATCGGTCGCAAAGCGGCGTTCGAGATGCTGGTCACGGGCGAATTCATCACTGCCGAGCAGGCCCTGAACAAAGGCCTGATCAACCGCATCGCCGAACCGCAGGCGCTGGACGACGAGGTAGAGCGCCTGGTCACCAGCATCGTTGCCAAATCGCGCGTGGCGGTGACTCTGGGCAAGCGCCTGTTTTATCGTCAGCTTGAAAACGGCATCGAGGCAGCCTATGAGGATGCGGCGCAAACCATGGCCTGCAACATGATGGATGAATCCACCTTGGAGGGTGTTCAGGCTTTCATCGAGAAACGCCCGGTGCGGCCTTGAGGTGTGCTGACCCGGCGTCAATGCACCTGGCGGGGCACATCGGAAAACAGATCCGCGATCGGTTGCATCGGGTCGGCCTTGCCGATCAGTCCGACGAAGTGGGCCAGTTCTGCGTCCTGGATAAAACTGGCCGACGACGCGGCGGTGAGCAGCTTGTCGGGGTGCTGTGAGCGCGCCACGGCAAAGCCCTGCACGTAATCGACACCAATCTCGGTCAGCATTTCCACCGTGGCATTGTCCTCGGCCCATTCGGCAATCACCTTCATGCCCAGGTTGTTGGCGAGGCTGACGATGGCTTCGACGATGGCGATGTTGGCCGGATGCTGGTTCATGTTGACTATGAAGCTGCCATCGATCTTCAGCAGTTCTGCCTTGAACTCCTTCAGATAGGAAAACGAGGTGTAGCCCGCGCCGAAGTCATCCAGCGCGACCTTGGCGCCGTAACCCCGCACGGTGTCCACAAAACGGCGGGTGTTGTCCAGATCGTGCAGCGCCACGCTTTCGGTGATTTCAAGGCACAGCTTGTCAATCAGATGCGGGTTTTGCTCCAGCATGGTGTAAATCTCGCTCAGGAATTCTTCGTCGTTGAGTGATGCGCCGCTCAAATTGATGCAGACGAACTTGGTGTGCTTCATTTGCGCCGCATGGGCGTTGAGCCAGGCCAGCGTGGTGGTCAGCACCCAGCGATCAATCATGCCCATGCGGCCACTGGCTTCGCCTGCCTTGATCAGGTGCTCGGTGTTGACCTGCTTGCCCTGCGGGTCGCGCATGCGCAGCAGCACCTCGAAATTGAGCGATGCATGCGGCGCCTTGAGCGACATGATGGGCTGCATCTCAAGGTACAGGCAGTCAGTGGCCGACGGGGTGGCGAGCAGGGCGATCAATTTCAGTTCGGCCTCGTGTTGCTGAAACGCCGCCGCGTGCTTTTCGTACACCACCAGACCGGGGCCGCTGGTGGTTTTGGCTTCGCGACAGGCGCGGTCGGCCGTTGACATGACATCGTTGAACTGCATGCCGGGGCTGACCTCGACCAGCCCGATCGAGCATCGCACGTTGAAGGCATTGTCGCCAACGCGGTAAGGCTCATTGCCCAGCAGGTCGATGAGACCGCGGCAGACCACCGAGGCCAGGGTGATCGGGGTTGCCGGAAAGACAATGATGAACTCATCCCCACCGACACGGCCGAAATGGAATTCGCGTGACAGCATGTCCGACACCCGACCGCACACCTGCTGCAGTACTTCATTGCCGGCGCCATGGCCAAACAGGTCGTTGATGAGCTTGAAGCGGTCAAGGTCAAGGTAGGCCACCGCCAGTGGCTTTCCTTCGGACTGACCCGATATGGCTTGGCTGAGCGCTTTTTCGATACCGCGTCGGTTTAGTATCTTGGTTAGCGGATCGTGGTTGGCGAGGAATTCCAGTTCGGCAGTGGCTCTGGATTTTTCCGTGATGTCCTGCAGCGAGCCCTCGATCTTGTCGCGCGCCAGCGTGGCCTTGACGAGAAAACGCTTGGGAGTCGCAGAGCCTGGGGCTGTTCTGCCATCGATTTCCATTTCGCTCTGGCTTTTGCTGAACACCATTTGATGCAATTGTGTCCAGGCGCCGTCGGCAAAATAGCGCTGCCACCTGTTGCCCTCATTGGTAAGAACATGGGAGCCCAGCATGTCAATCAGGGCAGGATTGGCGCTCAGGAAGCGGCCGCGCTGGTCAAGGGTAAACAGGCCGATGGGCATGGCCTCGAAGGTGTGCGCCAGTTCTGCCTGCACTTGCAGACGCTGTTCATGCTCCTGTCGCATATGCTCGGCAATTGCCAGCGCTGTGAGCAGGCTTGAAGACAAGGCGGCAGTGACGCTGTTGACCGATCCAATCAACCCTTTGATGCCGAGCGCCGCCGCCAGCACCTCATAGAGACTGGCGACCAGAGTAATGCTGATGGCAGTGCCATACAAGATGGCAACTCGCGATTTTGTTTTCCGCAGAATGCGAACCAGCAGAAGAATCAGCATGGCAATGCCGAAGCCGGCAACCAACCAAATCATCGGCAAATAAGAAGCATAGGGCAAGGAAATGGACAACACCAGCAATGGGAAGCAGGTCCATTGCGCTATCCGCACGATGAATTTGTAGCCGACAAGTAATAAATCTTCCCTGAAAAGCGAGGTGAACAGCGTCAGGGTCAATATGTAATACAGGGTCAGAGTCACAGACCTTGCCTGTATCAGCCATTCTTGCGGCACGGTGTTGCCCAGCCATTGCGTGTCCCAGCCAGCAGACAGGGAAGCCATGCGCAAATTTATCACAAGCCAGGCTGCGAACAACACGTACAGCCCGTTGCGGTTGATCAAGGCTGTGATCAGGATAAAGCCCGCCAATATCAAAATGCCGCCGTCCAGAAGCCCCGACTTGCGGTGGAACTCCAGTGCAGACATCTTTAAGTCCGCCGCCTGCCACTGGAGGACTGAAAGACGGGCCGGGCCAATGGCGCTGCTGCGGCACAGCACTTGGGCATCATCATGCAGGACCGGACTCAGTTCAAGCGCAAAACCCGCTTTGATGGTGGAGATGCCACCGGTCGCACCTTGGCGGCTGCCCCTGCCCAGTGGACTCAGCGTGCTGGCATCCCAGCATGCGACGTCCATGGCATGGCGGGATGGAAATTCGACCATCCGAGCTGAAGGTGCAACATCTTTGGGAATTACGAAAGTGAACCAGGCAGGCGTTTCGGAAAGCCGGGTGTCATGGAAGGGGCGCAGGGTTTGCCCACGCAACAGGGCCAACGCTTGTGCCGGTTCAAGGGTGTCAGCGGCCCCTTGGATCACCTGGATGGGCAGTTGGCGTGGTTCAGTGAACGGGTATTGTGTTTTCCAGGCAAAGAGAGCCAACAACGAGAGCAGTCCGATGACCAAGGGCAGCGCGTAGGTCGAAAAGACATACAGCATCTGTTCCAGGAAATGGTTGAACTGATCTGTCCGATTCCGGAAAAACCCGGACGGTTTTGGCATTTTTTTCATGGCTTTGTTATCCAATAACGACCATCAGATCATAAAGCTGACTGAGCGTTTCTGCTCGCCCATGAAAGCAGAGGGGTGAGTCGGGTGTCGCTGAAATGAACCAACGCCCGACCCCGCCAACTCACATGGGAAGCGTTGCACCGTGCGCAGGAAAAGTGGCCAGTGCCTGCAACCCGGCGTAGCCTTGGCGTGGATTACCAAGATCGATGTCCGGATGATGGATGCTGCACATGAAGCCGAGCAAGGGGTGCTTGGCTGCGGCCCAGCGATCCTCAGCCGTTTCGACGTTGAACGACATCACGCGGTGCGGCAGGTTGCCCACGTGGTGAATGGGGATGTAGCCTGCCTCTGGAAAGACATCGTTGAACATGAGGCGGTCATAGGTCCGGTCAACGGGTGCGCGCGCCGTCACCACCATCCATTCGATACCGGTTTGCTGGCAATACTGAAAATAGGCCTTGAACAGCACCGTGGTGACCAGACGCCCACCTTTCTCGTTGGTGACACCCAGTCGGGTGGCCTCTGCCAAGGGGCGTGCCGTGAGCCACTCGGGCAACGCGATCGACTGTTCCAGGCACAGCGGCTTGTACTGGTTGGTCTGGATGCGCATGGTGCCCAGCGGCGAACCGTCCACCTTGGACTCCGCCAGCAGCACCACCACGCCGTTTTCGACATCATCGGTTTCGGCTATTTTGAGTGTTTCCGCAAAGTCCGGCAGATGGCGTGCATAAGCTGCGTGCCGGATTTGAACGGCCTTGCTCAAATCGGCTTCGTTGTGCACCAGTCGGACGGTAAACGGAAGCAGCTCTTCGGGCAGGGTCGGCGCAACGGGCGCGCTCTGACGGGATGGCAGCGTGTTGAAGTTGAAGTTTTTGGCGTCAGTGGCAGTAGCGTGATGAAACATGATGATTTTTCTCGCAAAAAATAAGGTAGAACAAGCCGCATGGACCGAACTGCCCATCCGACAGGGTCGAGTTTACTTTTGCCACATGATTTGGCATACCCCATACCAAAGCGAATTAGTCCACAGTTTCTTGCACTTTGACTGAGCAGCCTTGGAGTCTTTTACGCATGCAAAGCACCGCCTGGTCCTTGCTCAGCAACAAAGCCTGGTGCGAGACGGCCAGATCGATGAACATCTGGTCATCGGGGTCGCGGCAGGTAACCCCGGCCTTGGGTGCGGTGTCGACCAGCATGGCCTGGCCGTCGAACTGGGCCAGCACGTGCGCTACGCTGACCTGGTGAAACAGCATGCGCGGCACGATCTTGGGGTAGCCCAACACCCGCACCAGTTCATCGCGCATGGCCTTGGTGGCGATCCATTCAAGCTGATGGGCGGCCAGCGCCGATTTGAGCGGCCGTGCGCCAGGATCGTCAAAAACAAAGGCGTCGAGCACGATGTTGGTGTCAAGGACAACCCTCACCCCATTTTCCCCGCCACCATGTCAAAGCGGAACAGGCGGCATTCGATGGGGCCGTTCCACATCGGCACACGGCGGGTTTCCTTGAGCCGCATCTTGCCCGGCAGTTTCAGGTCGGGGGTGAGCACCCAGGCGGTCCAGCCAGAATAATTTTTCTTCCAGTGGCTGGCCAACTGGTTGAAGAATTCACCCGCGCCCTCGATTTGCGGCAGTTCACGGGCGCCAAAGCGCGGCACATTGGGCTCGTCTTCAAAGCCGCCCGCATCACCCGCGTGGCGTGCGCCACCTTTGGCGACGCCGCCCACATCGATGCGCTCGCCATAGGGCGGGTTCAGCACCATCACGCCGCCACCCGTGGTGCTGACGTCGATGGGTGGCATGCGCTGCAGGGCATCGCCACCGCGGAACTCGATCACGTCGGCCACGCCGGCGCGCGCCGCGTTGTGCTGCGCAAAGTCCACCATGCGGTGCGCGACATCGCTGCCGAAGATGATGGGTTTTTGCCCGGGTGACCGGATCACCTCGGCCGCCACGGCTTCCTGCCTGATGGCGTCCCACACCTGTTTTTGAAACGGCACATACTTCTCGAAGGCAAAACGGCGGCGGCTGCCGGCGGCAATGTTGCAGGCCATTTGCGCCGCCTCGATGACGATGGTGCCGCTGCCGCAGCACGGGTCGTAGAGCGGTTTCAAATCGTCTTCACCGTCGAACCAGCCGGCGGCGGCCAGCATGGCGGCCGCCAGCGTTTCTTTCAGTGGCGCGTCGCCCTTGTCTTCGCGCCAGCCGCGTTTGAAAAGCGGCTCACCCGAAGTGTCGATGTAGAGCGAGCAGCTATCAGTGGTCAGGTGGGCGTAAATGCGCACGTCGGGCCACTGGGTGTTGACGTCGGGGCGCACGCCATTGGCCACGGCGCGAAAGCGGTCGCACACGGCGTCCTTGATCTTGAGCGCGGCAAAGTTCAAGGACGTGAGCGGGCAATGCTGCGCGGTGATCTCGACCTTGATGGATTCGCGCGGGGTGAACCAGCGCTCCCAGGCCACTTCGGACGCAGCGCGGTACAGGTCTTGTTCATTGCGGTATTCGGTATAACCCAGCAGCACCAGCACGCGCTGGGCCAGGCGGCTGTGCAGGTTCAGCAGCATGGCTTGCGCCAGCGAGGTGCGCACCGCGACGCCGCCGCGCTGCTTGGTGATACAGCCCGGCGGCAAGCCGGTGATGCGCAGCACCTCAGGCGCCAGGAAGTCCTCGACGCCAGCGGCGCAGGGGAGGAAAAGTTGGAGTTGGTTCATAAATTTCTTGGTCTGTCCCGCAAGGTGCGGCATCTAACATCCGACAAAATGTTGAGGACAGAGCTGGTTCGCTTCGCGTAACTGCGGTCTGTCCCGCAAAGTTTCACAATTCTTTCCTTAAACTCGCCGGTGCAATGCGCAGGCCTTCGCGGTATTTGGCCACGGTGCGACGGGCGCATTCAATGCCCTGCTCCTTGAGCATGTCGGACAACTGGTTGTCACTCAGTGGTTTTTTGGGACTTTCGGCGGCGACGAACTGCTTGATCAGCGCGCGCACTGCGGTGCTCGACGCGTTGCCGCCCGACTCGGTGCCCAGACCGGAGCCAAAGAAGTATTTGAGCTCGAAGGTGCCATAGGGTGTCGCCATGTATTTGGCGGTAGTGACGCGGCTGATGGTGGATTCGTGCAGGCCCAATTCATCGGCAATTTCGCGCAGTACCAGCGGGCGCATGGCCAGCTCGCCGTGGATGAAAAAGCTTTTCTGGCGTTCCACAATGGCCGTGCTGACGCGCAGGATGGTGTCGAAGCGCTGCTGGATGTTCTTGATGAACCAGCGCGCTTCCTGCAGGCGCTGCTGCAGGGCGGCAAAGTTGGCGGCGTCGCTGCCACCAGCCTTGTGGCCCTTGAGAGCGTTGGCGTAAATATCGTGCACGCGCAGGCGCGGCATTACGTCAGGGTTCAGTCGCACCTGGAATTTCACCTGGGTGCCCTGTCCAATGGCCACCACCAGCACATCGGGCACCACGATGTTGCGCTCGACATTGACAAAGCGGCGGCCGGGCTTGGGTTCCAGGCGGCCAATCAGGGCGATGGCGGCACGCAACTGCGCATCGCTGGCTTCGCACAAGGGCATCAGGTGCTTGATGTCGCGCCTTGCCAGCAAATCCATCGGTTGGCTGCAAATGCGCAAAGCCACCGCCAGCGTGTCGGCCTCGATGGCCGGGTCGGCTTGCAGCGCTTGCAGTTGCAGGCGCAGGCATTCGGCCAGATCACGCGCCCCTGCACCGGTGGGTTCCAGGCTCTGCAGCAGCCGCAGTGCCACGGTGAAATGGTGCACCAGCTCTTCGATCTGACTGTCGTCATCGCCCGCCAGTCCCCTGGCCAGATCGGTCAGGTCGTCCTCCAGATAGCCTTCGTCATTGAGCGACTCGATCAAAAAATACAGCGCGGCCTGGTCTTCAGCGCCCAGCCGCAGGGTGAGCGCCTGGCGCTGTAGAAAACTCTGCAACGACTCCTGGTTGCGCGCCAGCTCGGTGGCATCCATCTCGTCGCCGCCACCACTGAGGTTGTTGCCATGGGCGCGCGCCTCGCCGCCCCATTCGCCGTCGTCCGGGCTCATACTGACGCTACCGTCACCTTCCCAGCTCGGGCCATCGTCCACGGCGGATGAACTGTCCTCGGCGCTGTTATCGGTGCTGGACTTTGAGCTGTAGTCGTCCGGGGTGCCTGAATAAGAGGCGTACTCGAGTTCACGGTCGTTCGCGCTAACGGCGGTATCGGCCTGCTCCAGGCCATACGACTCGCGCTCGGCTGCCTCCTCGGTGCGTTCCAGAAACGGGTTGTCGTCGAGCATCTGGTCCACTTCGCTACCGAGCTCCAGGGTGGAGAGTTGCAACAGACGGATGGACTGCTGCAACTGTGGTGTCAGCGCCAGATGCTGGGAGGTGCGTAAGGAAAGGCCCTGTTTCATCACATTCTGAAGTGCTCGCCCAGGTACACCCGGCGCACATCGACGTTGTTGATGATTTCGGCCGGTGTTCCTTGCGCCAGCACGCTGCCGTCGTTGATGATGTAGGCGTGATCGCAAATGCCCAGGGTCTCGCGCACGTTGTGGTCGGTGATCAGCACCCCGATGCCCCGGCTTTTCAGGAAGGAGATGATGCGCTGAATCTCAATGACGGCAATCGGATCAATGCCGGCAAAGGGTTCGTCGAGCAAAATAAACCGGGGCTGGGTAGCCAGGGCGCGGGCAATCTCTACGCGCCGGCGCTCACCGCCGGACAGGGCCAGAGCTGACGAGTCGCGCAAATGATCCACCCGCAAGTCCTGCAACAAGCCGGTCAGGCGCTTCTCGATCTCGGCTTTGTTCAGGGCTTTGCCTTGCGCATCCAGCTGCAATTCGAGCACCGCGCGCACGTTGTCCTCGACATTGAGCTTGCGAAAGATGGAGGCCTCTTGCGGCAAATAGCTCAAGCCGAGCCGAGCACGCCGGTGAATCGGCATGTGTTCAATGGACTGGCCGTCGATGGTGATGTCGCCCGCGCTGGCCCGCACCAGGCCCACGATCATGTAAAAAGAGGTGGTTTTGCCGGCGCCGTTGGGGCCCAGCAGCCCCACCACCTCGCCCTTGCGCACGGCCAGTGACACGTCTTTGACGGCCTTGCGACTGCCATAAAACTTTTGCAGGTGATGCGCTTCCAGGCGACTTTCTGGCAGATCGGTGTCTGGCACGGGGGCGGTCATTGCGGGCATGGTCATTACTGCGCAGAGCCGCCCAGTTTGGGGCTGCTGCGCAGTGGCGCACTGCTGGCGGGTGCCGACGCCGGTGCGGACTTGGGCGCCAGCATGGCGCGAACCCGGCCGGCCGGCGCGCCGGGCTGGCCGGTGCTGCCTGTTGATCCCGCAGCCGGGGCGCCGTCCAGGGTGAAGACATTGGTCAAATTGTTGTAAACGATGATGCCGGCATTGAACTCGTCGTTGAGCTTGGCGCCCTGGAAACGCCGCAATTGCGCCTGGCCGGTAAATTTGACGGTGTCCAGGCGGCCATCGTAGTCAATGGTTTCGCCCTCGCCTTCAATGATCTCATCGACGCCTTCGCGCTTTTGCTTGAAAAATGCGCGCTGACCTGGAACGCCTGTGACCACGCCATACTGGTATCCCTGCGAGTCCTGGCGCACCTCCAGTTTGTCGCCGCGGATCAGGATCGTGCCCTTGGTCAGTACCACCTGGCCGGTGAAGGTGCTGACCTGCTTGTTGTCGTCATACCGCAGCGCGTCGGCCTCGACGTTCATGGGTTTGTCCCGATCGGCATTTTCCGCGCAGGCAACCGACACGGACAGTGCCAGCGCACAGGTGACAAACCAGCATTGGAAGGGGATTTTCATAAAGGCATGAATCTTGCGTAAGTGTTTACAAGATTGTAGCGGGCCTCACCCGCTTTCATGCCATCGCAGCCCGATATTGCTCGACTCTGGCCGCAGGATGCCGGGCTTAGCGGCTACGGCGAACTTCGGCTGTCAAAAAGTCAACCACCTGCAAGACCCGGTCCATGCTCCGGGCCAGGGCGCCGTCGGTGTAATAACGTCCCGCGACACCTAGCGCAGGCACGCCTTCGACTTGGTAAGCGGCCTGCAGTTGCCTGGCGCGCGTGGCTTTGGTGGCGGCAGAAAACGAGTTGAATTGTTCAGTGAAGCTGGCTCTGTCAACGCCTTGTTTGACCACCCAGTCGATGATGGCCGCGCTTTGGACCAGATTTTGTTTTTCGCCGTGAATGGCAGCAAAAACGCGCGCGTGAAGCTGTTCGACCAATCCCATGGCTTCGAGCGCGTAATACAAACGTTGCTGTGGTTCTGCGCCACCCGTGAACGCAACCGGCACCCGTTTGAAGACGACATCATTGGGCAGTTTTTTGACCCAGGCTGATAACACCGGGTCGAAGGCGTTGCAATGCGGGCAGTAGTAGCCAAAAAATTCGATGATCTCGATCTTGTCGGCGGGTGTTTCTACCGGGGCCGGTCGGTTCAGGGCCAGGAAATCTGTCCCGGCGCGGGGTAAATTGGCTTGCGCCAGCGCCCGGCCGGATGGCAGGAGGAATGCGGCACTAAGTGCAAGCGCTCCGTAGTTGCCAACAAATGCACGACGTTGCATGGTGAATTCTCTTGAGGATGGAAGAAGCAAACTATGAGCGGCCAACTGCGACAAAGTTCAGCGTTGCACGCGCACCAGGGCGGTTTCGATCCCCGCGCTTTCAAGGCGGGTTTTGGCGGCGTCCGCGTCCTCTCGCTTGTCAAACGGGCCAAGCCGCACGCGGAAAACCGACCGGCCTGACTGCTCGCGTTCGGAGATTTTGGTCTCAATGCCGGCTAATGAGAGCTTGGCGCGCTGCGCCTCGGCATCCTCGTTCGTACGGTAGGCGCCGACCTGGATGAAGTAAGTGAAAGGGTCTGTACTGCCGGCCGCCGTCGATGCGGGGCCGCTCTTGGTGCGCGCCTTGACCAGATCGCCAAGGGGGTCGGCATTGACCGCCGGTTTGTTCTCGATCTTGTTGGCTTCGGGTGCCGGGACCATGGTTTCGGCAGGGCCTGCCGGTTTGGCGGGATTCTTGCCATACAGCGGTGCGTTGGGGTCCCAGTTGCGGTTTTTTTCAAGCTCATTGGCATCCTGATCGGGGTTACGGCTGCCCGCTTTGTTGAAAAACAGGATGGGCACCTTGGTCACATACACGGCCACCGCCAGTGCCAAGCCCAGCCCGACCAATAACCCGAGGATAAATCCCCAAAAGGTGCTGCCGCGTTGTTGTTTCATGAGTTGTCTTTGCTTGTCTTCGGGTTACATTTTTTCCGGGGCACTGACACCCAGCACCGCCAGGCCATTGCGTAACACCTGGGCGGTGGCCGCCACCAGCGCCAGACGCGCCAGCTTGAGTACCTCGTCATCGACCAGAATGCGCTCGGCATCGTAATAGCTGTGGTAGCAGGCGGCCAGTTCGCGCAGGTAAAAAGTCACGTCGTGCGGGGCAAAACCATCGGCAGCGGCAGCCAGCATGTCGGGGTATTTGGCCAGCAGCAGCATCAATGCCAGCGCCTGCTGGCTTTGCAGCGGCGACAAATCAACGGGGTGCAGGGCGCTGACCTGACCGCCCCAGGCAGTCAGCACTGAGCAGATGCGGGCGTGCGCGTATTGCACGTAATACACCGGGTTGTCGTTGTTCTTTTGCACCGCCAGATCGACATCGAAGGTGTACTCGGTGTCGGGCTTGCGGCCGAGCAGAAAGAAGCGAACCGCGTCCTTGCTGGTCCACTCGATCAAATCACGCAGCGTCACATAGCTGCCGGCGCGCTTGCTGATCTTGACCTCCTGGCCGCCCTTGACCACGCGCACCATGGTGTGCAGCACGTAGTCGGGGTAGCCCTGAGGAATGCCCACATTGGCCGCCTGCAAGCCGGCGCGTACGCGGGCAATGGTGCCGTGGTGGTCGGTGCCCTGGATGTTGATGACCTTCTGGAAGCCGCGCTCCCACTTGCTGATGTGGTAGGCGACGTCGGGCACAAAGTAGGTGTAGCTGCCGTCCTGCTTGCGCATGACGCGGTCCTTGTCGTCGCCGTAGTCGGTGGACTTGAGCCACAGCGCGCCGTCCTGCTCATAGGTCTTGCCGGCCTCGATCAGGCGCTTGACCGTGGCATCGACCTTGCCGCTGGTGTAGAGGCTGCTTTCCAGGTAATAGTTGTCGAACTTGACGGCAAAGGCCGAGAGGTCGAGGTCTTGCTCATGGCGCAAATAGGCCACGGCAAACTGGCGGATGCTGTCCAGGTCGTCGGCATCGCCCGAAGCGGTATAGGCGCGGTCGTCGGAGGTGACTGTCTTTTGGGCCAGGAAGTCGGCCGCAATGTCGGCAATGTATTCGCCGTTGTAAAAGTTCTTGCTCAACGGGTTGTCGGGGTCGGTCGGCCAGCAGGCGTCACCCGGCTTGAAACCCTGCGCGCGCAATTGCGTGCTGGTCGCCAGCGTGCCGATCTGGACACCGGCGTCGTTGTAATAGAACTCGCGGTGCACCAGCCAGCCCTGGCTCTCGAACAGGTTGCAAATGGCGTCGCCCAGAGCCGCCTGGCGTCCGTGGCCCACGTGCAGCGGCCCGGTCGGGTTGGCCGAGACAAACTCCACCAGCATGCGCTGGCCGTTGTCCGCCTGTGCGCCGTAACGGTCGGCTTGCAACAGCACCGAGCGCACCACCTGCTGCTTGGCCGCGGGCTTGAGCTTGATGTTGATGAAACCGGGACCGACTATTTCCAGCGCCTCGACCCAGGTCTGGTAGGGCGGCGTGGCGCGCAGCAGGGTACACAGGCTCTCGGCCAGTCGCCGCGGGTTTTGCCCGAGCGGCTTGGCCAGTTGCATGGCGGCGGTGGTGGCCAGGTCGCCGTGCGCGGCGACTTTGGGCGATTCGAAAGCCGCCTTGGCGCCCGCGCCGGGCTGGATGTCTTCCAGCGTGGTGCGCAGCACATCGAGCAATTGGGTTTTGACAGTCAGCATGGGCGGATTTTACCGGGTGGCCATGTCGCTGCTGGCGCTGCTCGCCACGGCGCGTGCCTGGCACAGGTCGGCCCAGGCGCGGGCCTTGTCAACGCCGTTGCGCAAAAGAAAAACTGGCGGATAGGTCACCACCACCGGCACATCGGCAAAGCGCCAGACCTGGCCGCGCAATTTCCCCAGCGGCAGCCTGGCCTGTTCGGGCGGGGTCTCACTGAGCAGCAGTTGCATGGCAAAGCGGCCCATCGCCAGGATCACCTTGGGCTGGGTCAGGGCGATTTCGCGGCGCAGGAAGTGGGCGCAGGTGCTCAACTCGGTCGCGTCGGGCGCCCGCATCAGGGCCGGGCGGCACTTGAGCACGGGGGTCAGGTAGGCGCGCTCTGCCGCTGACAGGCTGGCGCTGGCGGCTTGGTCCCAGCGTTTCACCCCGACAGCGCACAGCATGTTGTCGAGCAACTGGCCAGCTTCTTCGACAAAGGGCCGCCCCGCGCGCTCTTCCATTTCATCCGGCGGGTCGCTCAGCACCAGCCAGTCGCATGCGGTGGGCTGCGGCGGTGGCGCCAACACCGGCGTTCGGCGCCCCAGGCACATGGCGCAAGCCTGGCATTGGCGAACAGTCTCGGTCAAGGTGGGCCAGTCCATGCCGGCAATACCGCTGACCAGTTCGGCCACCTTGGTGGGCGCTGGCGGCCTGGATGGCATCCGAGGCGGTGCCACGGCATCAGCCTGCGGCGAACTGCTGGCCGTCGGCTCAGTCCCGGCAGAACTGGCCACGGCCGTGATCTTGTCTTGACTTGGCGGGCTGGCACCGCGTGCGTCTTCAGCGTGTGCGTCTGGCGCCTCTGGCTGCCAGACGCGCACGCCCATTTCGAGCAGCATGGCGCGTTGGCGCGCGTCCAGGGCCAGGCTCATGGCGCCACGTCCAGCTCAGGCGCGTTTTCGAGCTTTAGGCTCATCACTACCGCATCTTCGCGCCGTCCTTGCGCCGCCGGGTAATACTGGCGCCGAACGCCCACTGTGCGAAAACCGTGCGCTTTGTAAACGTGCAGTGCCCGAGTGTTGCCGTCGCGCGCTTCCAGCCACAACCATTGCGCGCCCTGGCCGCGCGACCACAGGATCAGGGCGTCGAGCATGACGCGAGCCCAGCCTTGGCGCTGGTGCTCGGGCGCGACCGTGATGTTGAGCAGATGCACTTCTTCGACGCCCTTCATCGCGACAAAATAACCCAGCAGGGTGTCACCAGCGATCAGCAACTGCGCTTCGTAGCCGCTGGCCAGGCAGTCCACAAAATGGCGCCGCTGCCAGGGATGGGGATGGGCTTGCTGCTCCAGGGCGACGACGACGTCGAGTCGATGTTCGTTCATGGGCTCGAAACGGGCCGCCACCGCCTGGTCAGGAGCATGCAGGTTCATGGCGCCACTCCGGCTTGCGCCTTGATGGCGGCGCGCTCCTGCGTGGTTTGTGCCACCTTGTCGCGGATGTAGCTGGGCATGGCTTGCTCGGCCGGCACGGCCGCACCTGCGCCCAGCAGGGTCGGCGCCAGACGCAGCAGCGCGGTGGCCATGGGCAGGGCCGAGATGCGCGTTGCCAGTGCGGGCAAGCGCGCGCCATAGCTGTCGAACACATTGCCGGCCAGCACACTCGTGCCGTTCCAGACCAGCTGCTCAGGCTTGATCAGGCGCACGCTGGTGCACGGTGTCCAGCCGTCATGTTCAAAAACGTAGTCGGCGGTGTACAACTCGTCCATCCGGGCATCGAGCAAGACGGTGGCCGCAAAGGTCTCTGCGGCGCCGGTTTGCCAACGCGCTTCTTCGGCCACGGTCATCAGGGTATCCACCGGCAACAGTGGAATTGCCGCACCAAAGCCCAGCCCCTGCGCCACCGAGCAGGCGGTGCGCAAGCCGGTGAACGAGCCCGGCCCGGCACCGAAAACGATGGCATCCAGGTCGGCAAAACGCAGTTGCGCCAGCGCCATCAGCCGCAGGATTTCGGGAATCAAATGGGTGGAGGTCTGCGCGCCGCCCGTTGCGCTGTGCTGGAACAGCGCGACGCCAGCGTCAGTGCCGCGCTGCAGCGCAATCGACATGATGTCGGTGCTGGTGTCCAAGGCCAGCAAGTTCATGCGGTGGCCCTCTGCAGAATGGCTTGTTCGGTGGTCTTCAGGGTGGCGGCGCGCACGCCGAACAAAATGCCGGCGGTCACCAGCACCAGCCCGGCCACCAGATTCCAGTGCAGCGGTTCGCCCAGCAACAGCACGGCGCCCATCGCCGACAGACCCGGCACCAGCGCGGTGATCATGGTGGAGCGCACCGGGCCGAAGTGGCGGATCATCTGGGTGAACGTGATGCCCGAGATCACCACCGAGCCCCAACCCTGGAACAGCGCCTGAAACAGCAGGTCCTTGAGCGGTGCCGCAAAGATGTGGGCCTGCACCACCCCGGTCAGCGCCAACACGCTGTACATCGGCACAAAAGTGACGGCAGCAAAGGTGGTGATGGCGATGGTGGCGCGCACCGCATCGAGCCCGTGGTGGCGCGCCAGCACGCTGTAGGTGGCCCAGCACAGGGCTGCGCTCATGAACAGCAGGTCGCCGAGCCAGACGTCGCCGCCGTCAAAAGCGCGCAGCAGGCTTAAGCCCCCCACCATCAGGTCGCCCAGCACGATGAGCCCGAGGCCCAGCGCGCGCCCCGGGGTGATGCGATCGCGCAGCAACCAGGCCGCCAGCAGCGCGGTCCACAGCGGCAAACTGCCCGGCATCAGCACCGAGGCGTGCAGCGCCGGGGCGTGGGCAAAGCCGCTGTAGGCCAGCAGAGCGTAAAGCAGACCGCCAAAGAATCCGACCGAAATGGTAATGCGCCTGGGCAAGGGTGACAGCCTCAGCCAGGAGGCACTCGTGATGCCGCGGGTGCGGTCCTGATGCACCAGGTAGGCCCCCCAGGGCAGCAAAATCAGCGCCGCGCCGACGATGCGGCACCAGGCAATGTCGAGCGGCGTGAGCACACCGCCGCGCGCCGGGTCGGCCGAGGCGCGGGCGATCAAAATGAACGAGGTCCAGATCAGCACGGTGATCACGGCCGCGCCGATACCAATCGTGCGTGGCGAAAAGCGCGGGGGGCGTGCAAAAAGGGCAGACATGCGCCAATTATCCGTGCTGCATCGATCGTCCGTCTGTCATGACCGGCAAACTCCAAAGCAGATAAATTTTTAAAGTGTCAGCTTGACATCGTCAATTTGCGCGGGATCGACGAAGGCCTGGGCGTAACTGAGGTAAACGCCCTGCTTGAGGAAAATATCGAACAGGTCGGGGTCGATATGGCCGTCTTCTTTCATTTTGACCATGATGCCGATGGCTTGCGACAGCTTCATGCCCGGCTTGTAGGGGCGATCGGAGGCAGTCAGCGCCTCGAAAATATCGGCAATGCCCATGATGCGCGCCTGCACCGACATTTGCTCGCGCGTGAGCCCCTTGGGGTAACCCTTGCCGTCCATGCGCTCGTGGTGGCCGCCGGCAAACTCGGGCACGTTTTTGAGGTGTTTGGGCCACGGCAATTTTTCCAGCATCTTGATGGTGGACACGATGTGGTAGTTGATGGTGTCGCGCTCGGCCGGGGTCAGCGTGCCTTTGCGGATGCACAGGTTTTCGGTTTCTTCGACGGACAAAAAATCGGCTTGCCGGCCGTCGGCGTTGCGCCACTGGTGATGGCTGGCGATATGGCGCACGCGCGCCACAGCGGCATCGCTCATGAACTCGCCGCCGGAGTTGGTGGCGCGCAAAAAGTTGCGGTCCTCGTCGAGTGTGCCAAACTGGCTTGTCAGGCTTGTCGTCAGCGCACGCTCTGCGGCGACATCGACGCTGGTGCGTAGCGCCAGTTGCTGGCGCAAGGCGGCAATTTCGGCGTCGCGCTTGAGCACCTCGAAACGGGTGTCGATCAGATCAATGCGGTCGTACAGGGTTTGCAGCTTGGTGGCTTTGTCCACCACGTGCACTGGCGTGGTGATCTTGCCGCAGTCGTGCAGCAGGCTGGCAATCTTGAGCTCGTAGCGGTCCAGCTCGGTCATGGTGAATTCGGCCAGCGGGCCTTCCTGGTTGTGCGCCGCGGCTTCGGCCAGCATCATGGTCAGCGTTGGCACGCGCTGGCAGTGGCCGCCGGTGTAGGGCGATTTTTCGTCAATCGCCAGGTTGATCAGGCTGATGAAGGATTCAAACAGGTCTTCGAGCTGCCTGATCAGCAGGCGGGTGTTGAGCGCAATGGCGGCCTGCGAGGCCAGAGATTCCACCAGTTGCTGGTCGGCCTTGGAAAAAGGCACCACTTCCGAGCTGCCGGGGCGCATGGCGTTGAGCAATTGCAGCACGCCAATCACATCGCCGTCCTGGTTGCACATCGGCACGGTCAGGAAGGATTGGGAGCGGTAGCCGGTATTCTGGTCGAACTTGCGGGTGCCGGAAAAGTCGAAATCAGGGTCAGTGTAGGCGTTTTCGATGTTGACGGTGACGCGGTGAATGGCCGCATAAGCCGCCACCAGCGAGTCGTTCGGCGCCCCCGCAGCGTTGATCAGCGGCAGGTCGGGGAAGTGCATCGGCTCAGCTGCGCTGCCACCCATGGCAATCTGAAGCGAATCGGTGCGCAAAATCTCGAATCGCAAGCTGTCTCCGCTGGCGTCCTTGCTGTAGATGGTGCCACCGTCGGCGCGAGTAATGCCCTTTGCCGCCAGCAAGATGGATTCCAGCAGCCGGGTGATGTCGCGCTCCTTGGACAGCGCGGCGCCGATCTGGTTGAGTTGCTCCAGGCGTCCGAGCAGACCTTCGACAGAATCGAGGTCGGTGTTTTTGGCAGGTGTTGTCATGGCGATGTTGGCGTGAAGCGGCATTATTGCTGCTAATCAGGCGAGCACTACTGGCGCGCGTTGCGGTGGTTGGGCGGCAGCGCCTGCGGGTGGCTGGTGCGAAACGGGTTGATGTCCAGCCCACCGCGGCGCGTGTAGCGGGCATACACGCTGAGCTTGTGCGGACGGCAGCGTGCCATGATGTCCATGAACATGCGCTCCACGCAATCCTCATGAAAACCCTGGTGATTGCGAAAGCTGATGAGGTAGCGCAACAGCCCGGCCTGGTCGATCTGCGGGCCGAAGTAGCTGATCTGCACGCTGCCCCAGTCGGGCTGGCCCGTCACCGGGCAGTTGCTGCGCAGCAAGTTGCTGGTGAGCACCTCGGACACCGGCGCCTCGTCAATGACGGAGCTGAGCAGTTCAGGTGCCGGGGTGTAGCGGTCGCAGTCCAGATCGAGCCGGTCCAGGCTCAGGCCGTCGAGCTCGTAGATGGGTTCGCGGTCGAACACGTCGGCTGTCACCAGGTTCACACCCACGCTGCTTTGCACCACGCCGCCGCGCCAGGCGGCTTCGGTCAGATCGGTGCGCAAGCGCACCGCCACTTCGGTGGCATCGGCAAATCGGGTGTTGTTGAAACTGCCCAGATACAGTTTGAGCGATTTGCTCTCGATCAGGTTGACCGACTCGCAAGGCACCGTGAGGTGCGCCAGCGCCACCTGAGGCTTGCCGCGCGCGTTGAGCCAGCTCAGTTCGTAGGCGGTCCAAAGGTCGGCGCCCAGGAAAGGCAGGGTGGCGCCAATGCCCAAATCGGCGCGCTGCGGCGCGCGCGCGATCGGAAACAGAATCGAGGCGTCATGCTGGTCTGCATAGGCGCAGGCATGACCCAGCGGGGAATGGTTCGGCGTGCTCATCAAAGCCTAATCTGTCAAGCGGCGGCGGAATACCATGCATTCTGCGCTGGACTGGGTCGCCTCGAACGCATAACCGTCGAGGTCGAAGACTTTGAGTTGCGCTGGCAAGCTCAGGCGCCGCGTGGTGGCAAAACGCGCCATCAGGCCGCGCGCACGCTTGGCATAAAAGCTGATGATCTTGTACTTGCCGTCCTTGAAGTCCTCGAACACGCAGTCCACCACCCTTGCCTTGAGCGCCTTTTGGTCCACCGCCTTGAAGTATTCCTGGCTGGCCAGGTTGACGATCACCGGTGATGTGTCGCGTTGCAAG
Organism: Rhodoferax sp.; assembly: GCF_028689295.1. Classification (GTDB taxonomy): domain Bacteria; phylum Pseudomonadota; class Gammaproteobacteria; order Burkholderiales; family Burkholderiaceae_C; genus Rhodoferax. Next base: position 64,148 of record NZ_JAQTWL010000007.1, on the reverse strand, counting down.
CGGGTGTTGAGGTAGTTGGCAATCTGCGACCCCCAGAAGTGGTACAGGTCCTTGCCGCGTGCGTTGGGCAGTTTGGTGCCCATCTCCAGCCGATACGGCTGCATGTAGTCCAGCGGCCGCAACACGCCATACAGGCCGCTCAGGATGCAGACATGTTCCTGCGCCCAGGCGAGGTCGTCCGCGCTCAAGGTTTTGGCATCGAGCCCGTCATAGACGTCGCCATTGAAGGCGAGAACCGCCTGCTTGGCGTTCTTGGCGCTGAACCTGGGTCGCCAAGCCTGGTAGCGTGCCACGTTGAGCCCCGCCAGGTTGTCGCTCAGACTCATCAGGCTGGCGATCTCCTGCGGCGACTTTTGCTTGAGGATCGTGATCAGCTCGGTTGACTGAGGTACGAACAGCGGCTGGGTGTGGGGCACGTCACCGGCAGGGGTCTCGAAGTCGAGCGATTTCGCGGGGGAGAGTAAAAACAGCATGACGTAATAACCGGAGGTGTCACACCGGACCTGATCCGGCATCGATGGGTTGCGGGTGCTGCAACCCCGGATCAGGTCTGAGGCCGCAATGACGAGCCCATAGTATGCAGGATTCCTACTTCAGGTCAGAGGCCAGCGAGGCCAGCGTGTCATCGGCGACCGCGATATGCGCCGGATAGGCGGTGTGATCGCAGCCCAGCTTGACCGCGGCGCCGGCCTTGACCGCGGCGCACATGGCCGGGGTCAATTCGAAGCGGGCAAAGTGCACGGCCGAGGTTTTCTCGTCGTTTTCACGGTCCATGTCCTCGTCGGCGATGGCATAAACGCGCTTTTGGCCCTCGACCTCGACAAACAGACGGTCTTCCACCCCGATCAGGCGCGCCAGCTCACGCTTGCGCTCGCTGACATCGGGATATTCCAGCAGCACGGTCGCGGTCCAGTTGCTGCCGCTGGGCACCAGCGCGGCGTAGGCGTCGATTTCCTGCTGGATGCCGTCCTCCTCAAAAATCTTCTCGATGCGCAGCATCTCCTGAATCTGGTAGCGGATGGTGGTCTCCGACTCGAACTGCAGCGTCATGTGCTCGCCCAGATGCACGCTGCGCAACTTGCGGTGCGCCATCACGGCGGGCTTGTTGGCCTTGCGCCATTTGCTGTAGGTCTCCAGGCTCATGAGGCTGTCGGGGGTGATGTTTCCGGTGATTTGCATGGTGTGTTCAGTGTGTTATTTCAGTCCGTAGGCCTTGGCGATCAGGCTCAAGGGGTGCTGCAATTCAGGGGTGCCCAGTTCGTTGACCTCGAAGCCCTGGGCAATGTGGTGGCCACCCAGCGGGCAGTCGGAGCTGATGTAGTCGGGCTTGCTGCCGTCCTTCATGCTGGCCATGCCCTTGAACAGCGGTTTGCCAATTTTCATGGCCTGCTGGTGGTACAGCTTTTTGACGCCGAAGGTGCCGGCGTGACCCGAGCAGCGCTCGAAGGTATTCACCGTGGTACCGGGGACCATCTTGAGCATTTCCTCGGTTTTCTTGCCAATGTTCTGCACCCGGCCATGACAGGGAATCTGGTAGCTGACGTTGCCCAGCGGTACCGGGAATTCTTCTTTCAGCAGACCGTCACGCTTGCGCTGCATCAGGTACTCGAACGGGTCCCACATAAACGCCTTGACCAGCTGCACGTCCGCCTCATCGGGGTACATCAGCGGGATTTCCTGCTTGAACATCAGCGCGCAACTCGGCACCGCCGCCATAATGGCAAAGCCGTCCTTGGCGTAGCGGGCCAGCACCGGAATGTTGGCCTCCTTGCTGGCGTTCACCGATTCCAGGTCACCCAGTTCCAGCTTGGGCATGCCGCAGCATTTTTCCTTTTCGACCAGCACGTAGGGGATGTCGTTGTGGTCGAGTATCTTGAGCAGGTCCAGGCCGATGCCGGGTTCGTTGTAATTGATGAAGCAGGTGGAAAAAATCGCCACCTTGCCGGGCGTTTTCTCGCCGTCTTTCACTACCGTTGCCTTGGCTTCTGGCGCTGCCGAGCGGAACTTTTTGCTTGCCAGCGAGGGCAACCAGGCGTCCTTGTCCACGCCCGCCACCTTTTCCATCACACTGCGAGCCACCTTGGTCTTGTTGGCCGCGTTGGCCACCTGCACCACGACCGGAATGCCGGCGAGCTGGCCATGCACGTCGGTGGACGCCAGGAACCTCTCGGCGGCGCCCACTTCACCCTTCCTGAACTTGATGGCCTTGGCGCGCAGCATGGTGTGCGGGAAGTCGAGGTTGAACTGGTGCGGCGGCACGTAAGGACACTTGGTCATGTAGCACAGGTCGCACAGGTAACACTGGTCCACCACTTGCCAGTAATCCTTTTTGTCAACGCCATTCACTTCCATGGTCTTGCTCTCGTCCACCAGGTCGAACAGCGTGGGAAAGGCGCCGCACAGGCTCACACAACGGCGGCAGCCATGGCAGATGTCGAAGATGCGCTCCAGCTCGACGAAGGTTTTCTCTTCGTCGTAGTACTCGGGGTTATTCCAGTCGATCGCGTGACGGGTGGGTGCTGACAGATTGCCCTCGGTAGCCATGGTGATCTTCCTTGTCAAGAATGTTGTGGTGGCGCGGGAAACAGCAATTGCACACCGCTTCGACGCGGTATGGGATTGGCATTGGGCGCTGCAGGCAGCGCCCAACACGAATCACTCAAACATCAATCGGCCAGTTCGGCCAAAGCCTTGGCGTAGCGATTGGCGTGCGAACGCTCGGCTTTGGCCAGGGTTTCAAACCAGTCGGCCACTTCGTCGTGACCTTCCTCGCGGGCCGTCTTGGCCATGCCCGGGTACATGTCGGTGTACTCGTGGGTTTCGCCCGCCACAGCCGAGGCCAGATTTTGGCGGGTGGCACCAAACGGCATGCCGGTGGCGGGGTCGCCGCACTGCTCCAGCCACTCCAGGTGGCCGTGCGCGTGACCGGTCTCGCCTTCAGCGGTGGAACGGAACAGGGCTGCCACGTCGGGCTGGCCTTCCACGTCGGCCTTGTTCGCGAAATACAAATAGCGGCGGTTGGCCTGTGACTCGCCTGCGAAGGCGGCTTTCAGGTTGTCTTCCGTTCTTGAGCCTTTGAGTGCTGCCATGGAATTCTCCTTAGGGTTGAATAAAAAGGGTTTGCCTTGAACTTGGTGTCAAAGACGCCTGCACTTTACCTGCCTCGCCCAAGGGCGTCCAATTGACGCTGTCAATGTCTGTCATTGCTCCGGGCTATTGAACACTGGAAACCGATAATCATTTCGACAATCGACCAACTGGCTGCCGTGTTGATGCGGACAAGTCGAGTCACTTGAGGGTCGGGTCGAATAAAATCAAGGTCCCTTGAACAATCCCATCGCAGTGCGGCCTTGCACGCCTGCTGCGACATCCTGGCGCCGCCGCAATGCGCGCCAGGCACCTCGGCAAAACACCATGACTGACGCACTCCAGCAACCCGGCCTCAACAGCCTGTCCAAATCTTTCGAGCCCGCAGCGCTGGAAGCGCATTGGGGCCCCGAATGGGAAGGGCGCGGCTACGGTGTGGCGGGTTACCGCGGCACTGGCGCGCCAAATGCGGAGGCGGCTGCGCGCGGTGACAACTTTTGCATCCAGTTGCCGCCGCCCAACGTGACCGGCACGCTGCACATGGGGCACGCGTTCAACCAAACCATCATGGACAGCCTGACACGCTACCACCGCATGGCTGGCTTCAACACCGCCTGGATTCCGGGCACCGACCACGCCGGTATTGCCACGCAAATTGTGGTCGAGCGCCAGTTGCAAGCTGCAGGCATCAGCCGCCACGACATGGGACCGACACCAGCCGAGGCACGCAAAAACTTCGTCAGCAAGGTTTGGGAGTGGAAGGAAAAGAGTGGCAACACCATCACCACCCAGATGCGCCGCATGGGCGACACGGTGGACTGGAGCCGCGAATACTTCACCATGGACCCCAAGCTGTCCAAAACGGTGACGGAGACCTTTGTGCGTCTGTATGAGCAAGGCCTGATCTACCGTGGCAAACGTCTGGTCAACTGGGACCCGGTGCTGATGAGCGCCGTGTCAGACCTGGAAGTGGAATCCGAGGAAGAAGACGGCAGCCTGTGGCACATCCTGTACCCGTTTGCCGACGGCCCGCAGCTGGTGAATGGCAAACTGGCCCCGGGTTTGGTGGTCGCCACCACGCGCCCCGAGACGATGCTCGGCGACGTGGCCGCCATGGTGCACCCGGAAGACGAGCGCTATGCCCACTTGATCGGCAAACACGTGACGCTGCCTCTGTGCGACCACACCATTCCGATCATTGCCGACGACTACGTTGACAAGGCCTTTGGCACCGGCGTGGTCAAAGTGACGCCGGCGCACGACCTGAACGACTACGCCGTAGGTCAGCGCCACAAGCTGCCGATGATTTGTGTGTTGACGCTGGATGCCAAGATCAACACCGAGGCACCGGCCGTTTACCAAGGCCTGGACCGTTTTGCCGCCCGCAAACAGATCGTCAAGGACCTGCAGGCTTTGGAGCTGATGGTCGAAATCAAAAAACACAAGCTGATGGTGCCACGTTGCGCCCGCACCGGTCAGGTGATTGAGCCCATGCTCACCGACCAGTGGTTTGTGGCCATGTCCAAAGTGTCTGAGCAAGACCCCACGGGAAAAAGCATCACCCAAAAAGCCATCGACGCGGTGCAGTCTGGTCAGGTCAAGTTTGTGCCAGAGAACTGGGTCAACACCTACAACCAGTGGATGAACAACATCCAGGACTGGTGCATCAGCCGCCAGCTCTGGTGGGGTCATCAGATTCCGGCCTGGTACGACGAAGACGGCAAGGTCTATGTAGCGCGCAACGAGCGTGAGGCCCAGGCGCAGGCCCCTGGCAAAACGCTCAAACGTGACGAAGACGTGCTTGACACTTGGTACTCGTCGGCGCTGGTGCCTTTCAGCACCATGGGCTGGCCCGAAAAAACTGAAGATTTCGACCTCTATCTGCCCAGCAGTGTGCTGGTCACCGGCTATGACATCATCTTCTTCTGGGTCGCCCGGATGATCATGATGACCACGCACTTCACCGGCCAGGCGCCGTTCAAACACGTCTACATCCACGGCCTGGTGCGCGACGCGCAGGGCCACAAGATGAGCAAGTCCGAGGGCAATGTGCTCGACCCGGTGGATTTGATCGACGGCATTGCGCTGCCCGAACTGCTGGTCAAACGCTGTGAAGGCCTGCGCAAGCCCGAGACCGCGCCGCAGGTGCGCAAGAACACCGAAAAAGAGTTCCCGGCGGGCATTCCGGCCTTTGGTGCCGACGCGCTGCGCTTCACCTTTGCCTCGCTGGCCTCGCTGGGTCGCTCCATCAACTTTGATGCCAAGCGCTGCGAAGGCTACCGCAACTTCTGCAACAAGCTCTGGAACGCCAGCCGCTTTGTGCTGATGAACTGCGAAGGCAAGGACTGCGGTTTGAAAGAGCACACGGCGGCCGAGTGCGAGGTGGGCGCCACTTACCTCGACTTCAGCGCGGCCGACCGCTGGATCGTCTCCCTGCTGCAAAAGGTCGAAGCCCAGGTGGCTCAGGGCTTTGCCGACTACCGTCTCGACAATGTCGCCGCCTCCATTTACGACTTTATCTGGAACGAGTTCTGCGACTGGTACCTGGAAATCGCCAAGGTGCAAATCCAGCAGGGCAATGCCGCGCAGCAACGCGCCACGCGCCGCACGCTGATCCGCACGCTGGAGACCATCCAGCGCCTGGCGCATCCGATCATCCCGTTCGTGACAGAGGAACTGTGGCAAAAAATTGCCCCGGTGGCCGGGCGAGACGGTCCCTCGGTGGCGATCGCCGCCTACCCGGTGAGCCAGCCCGAGCGCATTGACGAAGCCGCGATTGCCCATGTGGCCAAGCTCAAGCAGTTGGTGGACGCCTGCCGCAACCTGCGCGGCGAAATGAGTGTGTCGCCGGCCACTCGTTTGCCGCTGTTTGCCATTGCCGGTTCAGCCGCCGAGGCCGCTTTCATGACGCAGGCGGCACCCGTGCTGCAGGCGCTGGCCAAGCTCAGCGAAGTGCGCGTGTTTGAAGACGAAGCTTCCTGGGCCGCCGCCGCGCAAGCCGCGCCGGTGGCCGTCGTGGGCGAGGCGCGAATATGTCTGTTCATGGCTATTGACGTGGCCGCAGAACAGGGGCGCCTGGGTAAGGAACTGGCGCGGCTGGAAGGTGAAATCGTCAAGGCGCACGGCAAGCTCGGCAACGAAGCGTTCGTGGCCCGGGCTCCCGCCGCCGTGATCGAGCAGGAGCGCAAACGCCTGGCCGATTTTGAAGCCACGCTGGCCAAGGTCAGGGACCAGTTGGCGCGGCTTAACTAAATTCGTCTCATTGCGAGCGAAGCGTGGCAATCCACGAAGTCATGGATTGCCACGCTTCGCTCGCAATGACCGGATTAGCGCCGCCGCAGCACGTGAATGAATTCCTCGCCCAGCGTCTGCTGCTCCAGCAACTCGTTGCCGGTCTGTTTGGCGAAGGCCTGGAAATCGCGCAGCGAGCCGCCGTCGGTGGCGATCACCTTGAGGACCTGGCCACTTTCCAGCTCGGCCAGGGCCTTCTTGGCTTTCAGGATGGGCAACGGGCAGTTGAGCCCGCTGGTGTCAATTTCTTTGTCGATGTGCATGCTGGGTTCCTGGAATTTTGAGGGCCACGCGTCATCAGGCCGGAAAGACGCCGGTGGACAGATAGCGGTCGCCCCGGTCGCAGACGATGAAGACAATGGTTGCATGTTTTTCACGTCTGGCAATTTCCTGCGCCACCCAGCAGGCGCCCGCGGCAGAAATGCCGGCAAAGATGCCTTCTTCGCGGGCCAGTTGGCGGCACATTTCCTCGGCATCTTCCTGGCTCACGTAGAGCAGCTCATCGACGTGGGTAGGGTCGTAAATTTTGGGCAAATAGGCTTGCGGCCACTTGCGGATGCCCGGAATGCGCGAACCCTCGGTGGGCTGCACGCCGATGATTTTGATGGCCGGGTTCTTTTTCTTGAGGTATTGCGAGACCCCGGTGATGGTGCCAGTGGTGCCCATGGCGCTGACAAAGTGGGTGATCTTGCCTTTGGTGGCTGACCATATTTCGGGTCCGGTGGTCTCCACGTGGATCCGCGGGTTGTCGGGGTTGGAGAACTGGTCGAGCACATGGCCTTTGCCTTCGTGCGCCATCTGGTCAGCCAGGTCGCGCGAGTATTCCATGCCGCCGCTTTTGGGCGTCAAAATCAGCTCGGCGCCAAACGCTTTCATGGTCTGCGCGCGCTCGATCGACAAATCCTCGGGCATGATCAACACCATGCGGTAGCCCTTGATGGCCGCCGCCATGGCCAGCGCAATGCCAGTGTTGCCCGAGGTGGCCTCGATCAGCGTGTCGCCCGGCTTGATCTCGCCGCGCTCCTGGGCGCGCTGGATCATCGACATGGCGGCACGGTCCTTGACCGAACCGGCCGGGTTATTACCCTCCAGTTTGCCCAGAATGACATTGCTACGTGCAGCACTTTCAGTGGCCCCAATGCGCTGCAAACGTACCAGGGGAGTGTTGCCGATCAGATCTTCAATGGTTGAATATTTCATAACTTGCACTGTGCCATAATTCGAGCCTCAAAGCGTGGCCCGGGTGGTGAAATTGGTAGACGCAGGGGACTCAAAATCCCCCGCCGCAAGGCGTGCCGGTTCGATTCCGGCCCCGGGCACCATTAATTGCTGTATATAGCCTTTTAGCTATCATCATAGTAGTACTTCGGTCATCATAAGTGCCTGAATAGGTGCTCCGCAGGCGCATCAGCTTTTTTTGCTGATTCAAATTGGCCGAACCTGCGACAGGCTTTCACCCCCAGGCTGACTCTGTTGCCGTTCCTGATGCACACTCCCCATCTTGTTCCATTCATGAGTCTTGTCCATGTCGTACGCCATCCTTAAAACCCTGCACCTGCTCGCCATCATCGTCTGGATCGGAGGCATGGTGTTTGCCCATTTCTTTTTACGCCCGGCCGTCGGTGTGTTGGAGCCGGCGGTGCGGGTTCGCCTGATGCACGCGGTGCTGGGCCGCTTCTTTGGCGCCGTACTGGCAGCCGTTGCGGTAGCGCTGGTCACGGGCCTTTGGATGATCGGCCAGGTTGCCAAACAGGTGGTGCAGGCGGGCGGGCATTTCAGCATGCCGCTGGAGTGGACCATCATGGCCACGTTGGGCATCGTCATGATGCTGATTTTCGGTCATATCCGGTTTGGCCTGTACAAGCGCCTAAGCCGAGCCGTACCAGCCGCCGACTGGCCTGCAGGTGCTGCGGCGCTGGCGCAAATCCGATCTTGGGTGCTGGTGAATCTGGTTTTGGGTATGCTGATTGTGCTGGTCACCCTGATCGGTGTGCCGCGCTAACAGTCCGGATGAATCCCGACGCACAACACCTGTGGCGCGCGCCGCGCTGGGCGCTGGCGGTGTTGCTGTCCACGCTGGGCATGCTCGGACCGTTTTCCATTGACACCTACATCCCGGCGTTTGCCGGCATTGCCAGCTCGCTGGATGCCACACCTTTGCAGATGCAGCAAACCCTGTCGGCCTACCTGTTCGGCTTTGCCTTCATGAGCCTGTTTCATGGCGCCCTGTCCGACAGCGTGGGACGCCGACCGGTGGTGCTGTGGGGGCTGGCCGCATTTACGCTGGCCTCCATGGGCTGCGCACTGTCGCAAAGCATTGGCCAGCTGGTGTTTTTCCGGTCAGTGCAGGGCCTTACCACCGGGGCGGGCATTGTGGTGTCGCGCGCCGTGGTGCGCGACATGTTTTCACCGGCGCAGGCGCAAAGGGTGATGAGCCAGATCACCCTTTTTTTTGGCGTGGCGCCCGCCATTGCGCCGATGATCGGCGGCGTGTTGTTTGCGCAGTTGGGCTGGCACAGCGTGTTCTGGTTTTTGACGGCAGTGGGCGTGGCGTTGTGGGCCGCCAATTACAAACTGCTTCCTGAAACCCTGCACGTTTCCCAGCGTCAGCCGCTCAAGGTCAGCAACTTGATGCAGGGCTACTGGAAACTGGGGCTTGACCCGCGCTTTTTGCTGCTGGCATTGGCCAGCGGCATTCCGTTCAACGGCATGTTTTTGTACGTGTTGTCGGCGCCAGTGTTTTTGGGCGAGCACCTGGCGCTGGCGCCCACGCAGTTTTTCTGGTTCTTCGTGCTGACCATCAGCGGCATCATGGGTGGTGCATGGGTCAGTGGCCGCATGGCCGGGCGACTGGCGCCCAAGCAGCAAATCAAATACGGCTTTGCCATCATGCTCGGCATTGCGCTCATCAATCTGCTGGCCAACGCGCTGTTTGTCGCGCATGTGGTGTGGGCCATGTTCCCGGTGGCGCTGTTTGCCTTTGGCTGGGCCATGATGGTTCCGGTGATCACGCTGCTGGTGCTCGACCTGCACCCTGACCGGCGTGGCATGGCGTCGAGCCTGCAGGCTTTCATTGGCGCCAGTGCCAACGGCGTGGTGGCCGGCCTGATTGCGCCGCTGGTAATGCACTCCACCGTGGCGCTGGCGGCCGCCTCACTGGCCATGCTGTCGGTGGGCCTGCTGGCCTGGCTCTGGCTGCATCGCCGCTGGCCGGACATTGGCCGGATCATCGAGCACCCGCTGGGGTGAGTGAATTCATCAGGCCGACAGCCGCTCAACTTTGGGCGAGACCATGACCCCGCAAACTCTTGATTCTCGTCGAAGGAATTGACGCATCTACTCTGCAATGTCTTGCTCGTCATTGAGAAAGTTTGCTGCATCGAATGCTCGGATTTTGATGTTCTTCATCACTGCTCCTTTGCCAGCTGTATTGCACGTTGAATGTCTTTGGAATGATTGATCCCGGTTGCTCCAGGTAATACATGCGCCAGCCGGGGCCGAAGAAGTCGCGCATCTCAAACACGCCGTCGCCTACGGATTTGATGTTGACCAGCGCGCCGTGGCGAGCCAGTCGCTGAGCTTTGGACGATTGAACTCAGTCCGGAAACAAGAAACCCCGCCGGGTTACCCAGGCGGGGTTTTGAGGTTTAACCGTCAGATGACTTGCGTCAGCGTCAGATTAGAACAGATGCACGACACCAACCGCAAACCGGCTCGTTTCGTCGGTACTGACCGCACCGGGGGTACCTTTTTCGAGTTCTGTCGCGTCATAGCTGGCATACAGCTTGGTGCGCTTGGACATGTTGTAGGTACCAGCCAATGTATAACCCTGACTGTTCAGATCGAAACCAGCTTTGCTTGTGTTCGAGTCGGCGTAACCAAGGTAAACCGTCGCTGCGGTCCCGACCGGCACTTTAACACCCGCGTTGAATTCCTTGTCATCAGTCCCGCTGTCGTTAGATACTTGCTGGTACCCACCGGTGACTTTGGCCATGCCAAAGTCAAAGGTAGCACCGACCATGTCGTAAGTGTTTTCGTCCTGAGGTGTCGTCAAAACCGCCTGAGTCAACTTTTCCTGGTGATGTGCATAACCAACCAGCAACGGGCCAGCCTTGTAAATGATGTTCAGGCTGAAGATGTTGGTAGCATCACCGACATTAGGTGCAACATTTTCATTTTCGCCAAGACCGACCAAGGCCGATACCGACAGGCCGCTGAAAGACGGGGAGTCGTAGCGGATCGAATTGCTGGCACGGGTGACAGTTGATTGTCCGATGCCTTTTCCGTAAACTGCCCCAGTGGTGGCGACATTGGCATCGTCAATGTTGTCAGTTGCGCCAAACAGATCGTAGTAAGGCGAGTATTGACGGCCTAGGTTGACGGCACCGAAACCGCCGGACAGACCAACCGTGGCGAGGCGTTCAAACAAACCAGTGTTGCCCACACCGGTGTCAATCGCAAAACCGGATTGGAGATTGAAGTTGGCTTTCAAGCCGCCACCCAAATCTTCTGTGCCCTTCATGCCCCAGTAGGTGGTATTGAATGTGGAAGAATTCACCACGGTTTGCGACTGCGATGCCACTGGAGCGGCACCGGTTGTCTCTTTGTCGATGACGCCAACGCCAGCGTCAAGGCGACCAAACAAGGTTACCGAAGATTGGGCCATTGCGGCGCCAGTAGCGGCCAGAACGGCCAATGCGATCAGGGATTTTTTCATTACAAGTATCTCCAAGGTTAAACATAAGGCCCTGAAACCAACTTATTTCAGAACCCAGAGCCAACCTCCTGTGTCAGGAAGTTAACCGCTATTGAAACAGATGGCCGGCGCTTTTGCCCCAAAACGGCCGGTAAACTTGCGCAAGATTGGTGCATCTGTGGTGACCTTGCAACAAAGGGCACTGGGTCTGTCAAGTTATCCTATCAAGATCAAAGTCAATAGGTTTGTTTTTTTGTTCGAGCAAAAAAAAGCCGCCCGAAGGCGGCTTGATACTGTCGAAGCGTAAAGCTGGTGTTTAGACAGCTTGGCGCTACGATCAGAATTTGTGTTGTACGCCAACCGCAAACGCGCTGACAGTGTCATCGCTGGCGGACACTTGACTGAACTTGTTGTTGGTGTAGCCCGTGTACAAGAAGGTACGCTTGGACAGCGTATAAGCAGCAGCAATACCATAACCCTTGCGAGATTGGTCACCGGCTGCGGCATTGTCGTCAGACTTGGCGTAGCTGGCAGACACCGTCAAAGCGGGGCCAACCGGAACATCAACACCGAGTTGATATTCTGAGGTGTCAGCACCATTCACGTTGCCAACATCGGTCACTTTGCCATAAGTCAGCTTCGCAACAGCCATGCCGAAGTCATAGGAACCACCCACACGCATGAATTTGGTGTCATCGCTGGTCGCGTCAAGGTCCTCAACCTGATAACCGAACTGCACAGCAATTGGGCCTGCGCCGTAGGTCAGGTTCAAACTGGAAACGGCAGCGGCACCCAGGACGTTCTCATCCAGGCTGTAGCTGACGGCAGCAGCGAAACCACCCATGGATGGGCTAGCGTAATAAATGGTGTTGCCAGGGTTGCCGCTGTAGCCGACGCTTCTGAAAACAATGTTCATGGGGGCCAAGGCACCAGAATCGAACATGGCGTCAGACGCACCGCTCACGTCGTCATAGGCGGTCCAGACTTTACCGAGCTTGACTTCACCGAAGCCGCCTGAAAAGCCCACATACGATTCACGTGAGAACGCCTGACCAGCAGATGCCGCACCAGTGTCCAGTTTAAAACCTTGCTCAAGCTTGAAGTTTGCCTTCAAGCCGCCGCCCAAATCTTCAGAACCCTTCATACCCCAGCGAGAGCTATTGACGCCGCCACTTTCCATCAAGGTTTGAGTTGTGCTGACGCCAGCAGTTTCGGTTTTGACGGAACCAACCCAAATATCGGCAAGACCGTACAGGGTGACGTTAGATTGCGCAAAAGATGCACCGGAAGCAGCGAGAACTGCCAAAGCAATCAAACTCTTTTTCATGAAAACTCCTTAAGTTAAAAAAATCAAAACACCATTTACGGCAAGTTTTGAAGCAGCGAAAAAACTTCACATGCCAGATTTCACCATGAAGGCGCTCAAAATGCGCCAACAGGGTGAGGCGAACGCAAATAACGTGCCTCTTTTTGCCGGTTTTGTTGCAACTGCACGACATTGACCATACAGATTTCAACCCAATGGGCAACTTGGCATCACGGTTCACATGCAGGGAAGGTCAGGTTGCGCCCTCAAAGACCTCCAAAGGCATGGACTGCCGCGCTACAACCTGTCCTGTGCCTGTCGAAGGGCTCGCAGTGACTGAACTTCTGATGAAGCACATGTTCGGGTGCTGGCCTGGTGCGCCGAGTTGCACCAAATCAGGGAAAACCCTTGTGGGAAAAAGCACGAATCAGGTGCATAGTTTGAGTTGCATCTCTTGCGGACATGGGGATGCTTATTTATAGTTAGCACGGTCGTTCTTTTCTGCAAATGTTTTCCCTTTCAGCGTCTCAATCATCATGAACAAACAACCTTCATCCCCTTCGACGGCACTGAGCTTCCACCGTGTGGCCATTGCCACCGCGCTGTGCTGCGCCGGTCTGGCGCAAGCGCAAACCGGCTCCAGCGTCACGCTTTACGGCCTCGTCGACGTGGGCGTTACCTCGGTCAGTGGCCTGAAGGCTGGCACCGTGACGCAAGTTGCGAGCGGCATCATGGAAGGCTCGCGCTGGGGCATCAAGGGCACTGAAGATATGGGCGGTGGCTACAAGGCGATTTTTACGCTGGAATCGCGTTTGGAGGCAGATTCTGGCGCATTGAGCAGCCGGCCCATTACCGGTAGCCAGTTGTCTGACCGTTTTTCGCAGGCATCCCGGTTGGGACTTAGCTCGCCATCTCCACAACTGAATGCTGTTTACCAGGCCGCGGTCAATGGTGTCGATGGCATCATCGCTTCCCAGTTTGGCGTGAATCTGGCTGGTAATGTGTTCGACCGCCAAGCCTATGTTGGTTTGATCACGCCTGTGGGCGCTGTTTTGGCGGGCCGGCAATACACCCCCGCTTATGAAGCCTTTGCCACCTTCGACATCATGGAAACGCAATCGGCATTGTCTGCGGGGCAAATTGTGCAGTTCCCGGCCATGTTTGAAATCCGCACGTCGAATGCTTTGGCTTACCGCATCGTCAAGAATGGCATCTCTGGCGCCCTGATGTACGCACCCGGCGAGGTTGCTGGCGATGGCAGCAAAGGCAGTTTGCTCGGCATTAACGCGGCCTACAAAACCGACAAGTTCTCGGCGGGCGTTGGCTACAACACCAAGAATAACGAACTGGGTGACAAGTCCCTGACCTCGACCGTGATGGGCGCTTCGATGAATATGGGTAGCAGCAAGATCAGCACGATGGTCACCAAGATCAAGGATGACAACCCCAACGGTTTGTCTGGCATCTCTGCTGCCTTGACGCCTGGATTGTCTGCGCTACCACCAAACGGTGTTGGCCCGGCGCTGGGTCCGGTCATCGCACAGCAGGTTCAGGATGCATTTTTTGAAGCCTTCAAACAAGACGGCATGCTGTACCACATCGGCTATCGCAACGTGACCGGGCCACACACCATTTCTGTGGCCTACAACCGCTACAACGACAAGCGCCCAGCCAATGCTGATGTGTCGTCTTATGGCGCGGCCTATTCCTACGCGCTGTCCAAGCGCACCGACGTCAGTGCCGTGGTCGTTCGGTTCGCCAACAGCGACAACGCGCAGGTCGCACCTGGCGGCAATGGCTACCTGGGCGGCGTCACGGAATCAGCTGGCACCGACTCCACGGGCCTGGCTTTCGGCATTCGCCACCGCTTCTGATATCTGGCGCTTGCATGCTGCAATCAAAAAGCCCCGCGAGGGGCTTTTGAGTTTGATACTGCAGGCTCAGAAAAAGACCGTGGCGCCTGGGGCTGGAGCGCGTGTCGGACTCACAGCACCCGTTCCAGGATCAGCACGGCGAAAAAGCCGAACGCCGACAATAGTGCCCATTTCAGCACCAACCAGCCATAGCGTTTGAAGCGCGCGTCGCCAGTGCCCGCATAAAAGGCGAACGACACCAGCGCAGCCAGCAACATCAACAACACCAGCCAGCGAAGTAACAGCATGAGGTGCCTTGGCTGCGTTACCAGGCGCGCGCCAGCTGGGCAAAACCAGCCGGCGCCTGCTTTTCCTGGTCGAACGTCACCACGTCCCAGGCATCCTGGCGGTTCAGCAGCTCGCGCAGCAGCAGGTTGTTGAGCGCATGACCCGAGCGGAACGCGCTGTAGCTGGCCAGCAGCGGCTTGCCCAGCAGGTACAGGTCGCCCATGGCGTCGAGGATCTTGTGTTTGACAAACTCGTCGTCGTAACGCAGGCCACCGGCGTTGAGCACCTTGTAGTCGTCCATCACGATGGCGTTGTCCAGCCCGCCACCGAGCGCCAAGCCGTTGGCGCGCATCATCTCGACGTCTTTGGTAAAGCCGAAGGTGCGGGCGCGGGCAATGTCTTTGGAATAGGAGCCGGTGCTCATGTCGAACAGCACACGCTGGCCGGTGGCATCCACCGCCGGGTGGCTGAAGTCGATCTCGAAACTGAGCCGGTAGCCATGGTACGGCTCCAGCCGCGCCCACTTGACGTTATCGCCCTCGCCCTGGCGCACTTCCACCGGCGCCAGCAGGCGGATAAAGCGCTTGGGCGCGTTTTGCAATTCAATGCCGGCACTTTGCAGCAAAAACACGAACGAAGCCGCCGAGCCGTCCAGAATGGGCACCTCCTCGGCGGTGATGTCCACATACAGGTTGTCCACACCCAGGCCGGCGCAAGCCGACATCAAATGCTCCACGGTGAGCACGCGCGCATTGCCCTTGGAAATGGTGGAGGCCATGCGTGTGTCGGTCACAGCCAGGGCCGACACCGGAATATCGACCGGCTCGGGCAGGTCCACGCGCCGGAACACGATGCCGGTGTCAGGCTGCGCCGGGCGCAAGGTGATTTCCACACGCTGGCCGCTGTGCAGGCCGACGCCGACGGCACGCGTCAGGGTTTTGAGGGTTCGTTGTTTAAGCACCGGTCGATTTTACTTTTATCAACTCTGCCATGGCCAGCGAACGGGCATCGGCACGCACACCCAAACCCGCAATGACACCCGCCTGGTTTTGTGCCGGCTGATTTTGACTGGCCTTCCATTTGCCCAAGAGCCGGGTGATGTTGATTTCGATACCGACCACCGCCGCCATCATCTTCTCAATGTAGTCGCCCGGCGCATCGGAGACATGCCATGGCTTGGGGAACGAGGCTTCGTGGTGGCTGGTAAGCGCCTCCAAGTGAGCGCGCAACCAGGCTGCATCATCGACCACGCGCAAGCTGCCGTAGGCGTGCGCCACCGCATAGTTCCAGGTGGGCACGGCCTTGCCATGCTCCAGTTTGGTCGGATACCACGAGGGGCTGATGTAGGCGTCGGGGCCCTGGAACACCGCCAGCACCTCGACATCATTAGCAACATCGCTTCGGATTGAGTTGGCTCGGGCAACGTGGCCACGCAAGGTGCCCAGCGGCGCAGGTTCAGCCGAGAGCAGCAAGGGAATGTGATTGGCGTTGAGCCCGTCGGATGACAGCGTGATCAGGGTCGCCAGGGGGCGCGCACGCATCAGCGCGTGCAAGACATCGATCCGGGGCTCTTCAAAGTGTTTTGGGATGTACATGGTTGCGCCTTAATTGAGGTCTGGTTGGGTTCATATAGCCCGCCATGTGTCGATGCAGTGCGCGGCAAGTGCGGTCACCCAGGTTGGGCAGCTCGGGTCAAACGCCAGCCCGAACTTCGGACTGACGATGAAACCCGCGCGCTCAAAGGCTGACTCATCCTCGGCCCAAACGAACGTCTCAAGACCCGCGAACGGCACGTCAACGTTGCCGATGTAAACCACCGGCGCTCGCATGGAAATTTCTTCCAGCCCGCCACTGTCCTGGAAGCGAAACACAACGGATCCGTAGTCAAGCTCGTTGAGGCCGACGCTGTTTCGTAGTTCTTTCAGCGGCTGGCCCCTTTGCTCCACGACTTGTTCCCGCGACGCCGAGAAGGGCGTCGTATCGACCAGAACGTACGGCTCCAACTTCATCGGCTTAACGAAGCTACGCGGCGACGCGCTTGCGCGGTGTCCGACTTGAGCGACCTGTTAAACCCTGCGTTTCTTGCGCAAAGGCCAACATGCTTGCCAACGCCTTGTTGACTGCCTCAGAGGTGGGGAATGCCTTTTGAATTTCGGGTTGCAACACCACGACATTGCTAGGCGTCAGCTTCTTCATGATCGTTCCAGCCGCAGGACTCACACAAGCTGACATAGGGAGGCTCGCGGTCAAGATCTGGCTCATATACGGCAACGATTCTGTATGAGCCACATGTCGGGCAGGCATCGGGCGACCCAGCCTCGCCACGCATGACCACGAGGCTCATCATGCCCAGCAAGTTGGATGTTGCGTCGAGCGCCAAGTGAGCTTCGTGCAAACTCGCCTTTGATGTATGAGTTAGCCAATTAACGAGTTGCCAAGTTTCCTTGGCAGTTGCTTTCAGATAGCTACGCACGTGCTCATTGCGGGCACCAAGAGCGAAGTGCTGCGCGATGAGGACGGACCAGCCAACGAAATCAGCTGCTTTCGGTCGCTCCGTGCCAGCAGGCACTTCTATGTCCTTTTGAAGCGCTTTCGCGAGGCTGACCAGCGATTCCCTGCAGCGCATCCCGACTGCTTGAAAGTCTTCAGACTCACGCGCAAGGTCAATGGCATCAGTTGCAGTTTCCCACCGACGCCATGTTGAGCGCAGGCGATCTTTGCGAGATGGTGGCGCGCGCTTGGCGTCTCTGGCGGCCACCCGGGCCATGACGCCAACGTGAAAAGACAGCGTGTAGTCGAGCGACGGGAACTCTCGCTGCGAATAGAGGTTGGTCGGTCCCGTAATTACCCACCAACGCCCCGGTTCATCAGTATGAACATCCCATGCAACGTGCTCTGTTCCGAAGACGACCTCAGACTTGATGCGCTCCAGATGAACCACCTTGTAGGCAGTTTTAACGCCCTTGTTTACCTGCCACTCGACGTAGTCGGCAATCTCTTGCCGCTGGTGATCTGGCTCCTTCAGCGCGACATGCTGGATCGCCGCGATCGATGCCAGCTCTGGAATGGTGCAAGGCGTCTTCTTTGGCATGCGGCGCTCCCTGATGCCTAACGATCAGCGTTTATCCGCCGCGCTGCAATGCTTGTAGAAACCATAAACACCTCCCGCGGCGGATAAACCATGTTGGATTGAACCGCCTGCGTGGGCGGTGGCGATAGGGGATTGCAAGCTTTCCCCCGTCTGTGGCATCAGATCATAGCGCGATACAAGCGCAAATCCGTCGGCCAATCACCCAACGCACGCGCAATGCAGCCCCCGTATTGATGCCAGACAGCCTGGTTTTTGAAGCCGTCATCCGGCTTTTCCAACACGCCACGCAGCCCGGCCCCCATCGGCTTTGCCGCTGACGTGTAAACCACCTGCTGATTCCAGCCCCTTGCCCCTCACTCACGGTGGCCCGCGCTCCTGTGGCGAAACCCTCGCGCCCGGCGCAGGCAACTGCTTGGCCCCGGCCAACACCTCAGCCATTCGCAAGCGCCCCACTTTGCAGCACGGACATAAACCCACATCCATCTTGGCCACCCGCGCCATGAACCCTCGAGCAGACTCCATCGCCTGGGGATTGGCAGCAGGCATCTGCAAGGCCAGCCGTGCTGCATTGAGCAGTCTGCCCTTGCAGCTCGATGCCAGCACCCCATAGTGCCGAATACGCTTGACCCCAGTGGGCAGTACATGCAGCATGAAACGGCGCAAAAACTCTGTGCCATCCAGTCTGTGCGTGTACGAGGAGCGTTTGCAACGTGCCATCAAGCTGGCAAGCGCCGCTGCACAGATTTTCAAACGGTGTCAGTGCATACCTTGCGCCATTCGTTCGCCACCCATTTGCTCCAGGCTGGGACTGACATCCGCACAGTGCAGGAGTTGCTGGGCCATTCGGATGTGAGCACCACCATGATCTACACCCACGTGCTCAAGGTGGCTGCGGGTGGCACGGCCAGCCCGCTGGATGCACTTGGCTGCATGATGCCGTGATGGCCTCACCACCGCCCGCAACGCTGGGTTGCAGGCGGCGCGCGTCCCCCCTCAATCCGCCTGCTTGCGCAAATACGCCGGTATCTCGAAGTCGTCCATGCCGCCGCTGCTGAGCGCATCCACCTTGGCCGTTGCCGAAGTGCGGTTGCGCCAGACGCTGGGGGTGCCCAGCGTGTTGTAGTCGGTTGGCGCACGTCCCACGTTGCTGGTCGCCATGGCACTGTTCACCTGGCCCACGCCCGCCGGGGTGTTGAGGGTGGGAATATTGAACGGCACATCGTGCGTGCCGGTGCGCAGACCCATCTCGGGCTGGGTTTGTGTCACCACAAGTTTGGGGCGCTGCGCCTGGCGGCTCAGGCCGGTAGCCACCACCGTGACACGAATCTGGTCGCCCAGGTTGTCGTCGTAGGCGGTGCCGTAGATCACATGCGCGTCCTGCGAGGCGTAGTTGCGGATGGTGTTCATGGCCACTTTGGACTCTGACAGTTTCAGGCTGCCCTTGGCCGCCGAGATCAGCACCAGCACGCCTTTGGCACCCGACAGGTCGATGCCTTCGAGCAGCGGACAGGCCACCGCCTGCTCGGCGGCGATGCGGGCGCGGTCGGGGCCGGCCGCCACCGCGGTGCCCATCATGGCTTTGCCAGGCTCGCCCATGACGGTGCGCACGTCTTCGAAGTCAACGTTGACATGGCCCGGCACGTTGATGATTTCGGCAATGCCGCCGACGGCGTTCTTGAGCACATCGTTGGCGTGGGCAAAGGCCTCGTCCTGCGTGGCTTCCTCGCCCAGCACGTCGAGCAGCTTTTCGTTCAGCACCACGATCAGCGAATCGACATTGGCTTCGAGCTCCGCCAGACCGGTCTCGGCGTTGTCCATGCGGCGCTTGCCCTCGAACTCGAACGGCTTGGTGACCACGCCCACGGTCAAAATGCCCATTTCACGCGCCACCCGCGCGATCACCGGCGCTGCGCCGGTGCCGGTGCCGCCGCCCATGCCGGCGGTGATGAACAGCATGTGCGCGCCGTCGATGGCTTCACGGATGTGATCGATGGCCAGTTCAGCCGCCTCGCGCGCCTTGTCGGGCTTGCTGCCGGCGCCCAGGCCGGTGCTGCCGAGCTGGATGATGAGGTGGGCGTCGCTGGTGGAAAGCGCCTGCGAATCGGTGTTGGCGCAGATGAACTCCACACCCTGCACCGCGCTGGCAATCATGTGGGCCACAGCGTTGCCGCCGCCGCCGCCAACGCCGATGACCTTGATCTGGGTGCCCTGGTTAAAGGATTCTTCGTCGATGAGTTCAATGGGCATGGTGTTCTCCTTGGGTTTCAGTGAATAAAAGATGAGTCGAAAAAATGGGCTGGAATGGGTTTGCGGTTGCATCGGGCGGATCCATGCATCGCCATCGTCGGTTCGGTCCGGCGCGGCAGCGCCACAGGCAGGTTTTCATGCTAAAAATTCCCCACAAACCAGTCCTTGACCGAGCCAAAGGCTGTTTTCATGGAGCCGTTTTTCTGCGCCACCTTGAAGCCGCGCAGCCGGGCGATGCGTGCCTCTTCCAGCAGGCCCATCACCGTGGCGGCGCGCGGTTGCGCCACCATGTCGGACAGGGCGCCGGTGTATTTGGGAATGCCGCGGCGTACCGGTTTCAGGAAGATGTCTTCGCCGAGCTCGACCATGCCGGGCATGACGCAGCTGCCGCCGGTGAGCACGATGCCGCTGGAGAGCATTTCTTCAAAGCCCGACTCGCGCATGACCTGGTGCACCAGGCTGAATATTTCTTCCACGCGCGGCTCGATGACACCGGCCAGGGCCTGGCGGCTCAGCATGCGCGGGCCGCGGTCCCCCAGGCCGGGCACTTCCACCTGCGCTTCGGGGTCGGCCAGCAATTGTTTGGCGTAGCCGTTTTCGACCTTGATTTCTTCGGCGTCCTTGGTCGGCGTGCGCAGCGCCATGGCGATGTCGCTGGTGATCAAATCCCCGGCAATCGGGATCACGGCGGTGTGGCGGATGGCGCCGTTGGTAAAAATGGCCAGGTCGGTGGTGCCGGCGCCAATGTCCACCAGCGCCACCCCAAGTTCGCGTTCGTCCTCGGTCAGCACCGACAGGCTGCTGGCCAGAGGATTCAGCATAAGCTGCTCCACTTCCAGGCCGCAGCGGCGCACGCATTTGATGATGTTCTCGGCCGCGCTCTGGGCGCCGGTGACGATGTGCACCTTGGCCTCCAGGCGGATGCCGCTCATGCCTATGGGCTCTTTCACGTCCTGGCCGTCGATGATGAACTCTTGCGGCTCCACCAGCAGCAGCCGCTGGTCGGTCGAGATGTTGATGGCCTTGGCGGTTTCCACCACCCGGGCCACGTCGGCGGCGGAGACCTCGCGGTCCTTGATGGCCACCATGCCGTGTGAGTTGATGCCGCGGATATGGCTGCCGGTGATGCCGGTATACACCCGCTGGATCTTGCAGTCGGCCATCAGCTCGGCTTCTTTCAACGCCTGCTGGATGCTCTGGACTGTGGCGTCGATGTTGACCACCACGCCGCGCTTGAGGCCGTTGCTCGGGGCCACGCCCAGGCCGGCCAGTTTGAGCTCGCCGCCGGGCATGACCTCGGCCACCACCACCATGACCTTGGCGGTGCCAATGTCAAGCCCGACAACCAGCTCTTTGTACTCTTTTGCCATTGCGTCACCTGTTACCTTGAATTACTTTTTTCATGTCATCAGCCTCGACCGTACTGACCCCGTTGAGCCGTATCGCATAGCCATCGGCATGGCGCAAATCGACCGAAGCGAGTTGCTCCACGCTGCGGTTGTAGTGCGCGGTGGCCTGCGTCACCGTCTTCAAAAATCGCTCCAGACGCGCCAGCAGTTCGTCGGTGCTGCCACTGCCGAGCTCCAGCGCCGTGCCGTTGTCAAGCTGCGCCCGCCAGCCACCGCGGGGTGTCAGCTCGAGCTGTTCCAGCGTCAGCTCCATCGGCGCCAGCCGCGGCTGCAGGGTGTTGAGCATGGCCAGCACCTGCGCGCTCTGGCCCTCGGGGCCGCTCAGGCGCGGCAGGTCGTCCTGCTCCAGTTCACCCAGATTGGCCTCGAACACTTCGCCAAAAGTGTTGACCAGGCGCGAGTCGCCTTCCACGCCCCAGAACGCCACCGCCTGATGCTCTTGCAATTGCACCTTGAGCCGGTTCGGAAAGTCGCGCTTCACCACCGCCTGGCGCACCCAGGGCATGGTCTCGAAGACCTGGCGCGCGGCGTGCAGGTCGAGCGTGAAAAAAGTGCCCTGCAAGCGCGGCATCACATTGGCGCGCAGCGAGATCGCGTTGTAGTGCGACACATCGCCAGTGACCGTGACGCCGCGAATGGCAAACAGCGGCAACTGCTGCACATAAGCCAGGGAAGTGCCCAGCAACATGAGCACCAGCACCCCGAACAGGGCGCTTGCCACTCCGTTCATGAGCTTGATGTCGAGCGGCAGGGACGCAATGGTTTTCATAGTGCGTAGTCGCGGCTCGCCAGGGTGAGCACTTGCAGACACAACTCGGGGTAACTGATGCCGGCCGCCTTGGCAGCCATCGGCACCAGCGAATGACTGGTCATGCCCGGCGAGGTGTTGATTTCCAGCAGATAGGGTTGGCGCGTGGCGGCATCGATCATCACGTCGGCGCGCGCCCAACCGCGGCAGCCCAGGCTTTTGAAGGCTTGCAGTACCAGCTGCTGGATGTGCGCTTCTTCACCCTCGGGCAGGCCGCACGGCACCAGGTACTGGGTGCTGTGGGTGAAGTATTTGTTCTGGTAGTCGTAGTTGCCTTCGGGCGCCACAATGCGGATCACCGGCAGCGCCTGCGCTTGCGCGCCACTGCCCAGCACGGCAATGGTGACCTCGTCACCGGCAATGAACTGCTCGCACAGCACCTCGTCGCGCATCCCGGCAGCCAGGGTAAAAGCGTCGTCGCACTGCGCCAGGGATGTCACTTTGCTCAGGCCAAGGGTGGAGCCTTCGCGGGCGGGTTTGACAATCATGGGGCAGCCCAGCTCGGCAAAGGCGGCGCGGGTGGCTTGGGCACTATCGACATTTTTCCAGGCGGGCGTGGGCAGGCCATCGGCGCGCCAGATGTGCTTGGTCATGAGCTTGTCAATGGCGATGCTGGAGGCCATGACACCCGGGCCGGTGTAGGGAATGCCCAGCAACTCCAGCGCACCTTGCACCGTGCCGTCTTCGCCAAAGCGGCCATGCAGGGCGATGAAGCAGCGCGTGAAGCCTTCTTTTTTCAGGTCGAACACATTGCGTTCGGACGGGTCGAACGCACTGGCGTTTACGCCCAGGCTTTGCAGCGCCTGCAAGACACCGTTGCCAGACATCAGCGACACCTCGCGTTCGGCCGATACGCCGCCCATGAGCACCGCCACTTTTTCGGTTTTTATGTCAAATTGGCTCATAACACCTGTCTTTCATGTTTGAGTGGCGTTTTTTTTTGCAGCAAGCTGACCACTTTGGCGGGGACAGCGCCAATCGAGCCAGCGCCCATGCACAGCACCACGTCGCCGTCGCGGGCGGCGTCCACAATGGCTTGCGGCATGGCCGCAATGTCATCGACAAAGACGGGCTCAATGCGCCCGGCCACGCGCAGGGCACGCGCCAGGCTGCGCCCGTCGGCCGCCACAATGGGGGTTTCACCCGCCGCATAAACCTCGGCCAGCAACACCGCATCAGCCTGCGCAATGACCTTGATGAAGTCTTCAAAACAGTCGCGTGTGCGGGTAAAGCGGTGTGGCTGAAACGCCAGCAGCAAGCGCCGCCCCGGATATGCGCCACGGGCGGCGGCCAGCGTGGCGGCCATTTCGACCGGGTGGTGACCATAGTCGTCCACCAAAGCAAAGCTGCCGCCAGCGCTGGCAGGTTGATCTCCGTAGCTTTGAAAACGCCGCCCCACGCCCTTGAAGCTGGCCAGCGCGCGCAGCACGGCGGCGTCATCAATGCTGAGCTCCACCGCCACCGCAATTGCCGACAAGGCATTGAGCACGTTGTGGCGACCCGGCAAATTCAGCACCACGTCCAGGTCCGGAAGCACCAGACCGTTGCGCCGCTGCACGGTAAAGCGCATCTGGCCATCCACCGCCCGCACATTCACGGCGCGCACCTCGGCGCCTTCGTCAAAGCCATAGCTGGTGACAGGACAGGTCACTTGCGGCACGATGGAACGTACCGCGGCATCGTCGGTGCACAGGATGGCGGTGCCATAAAACGGCATGCGGTGCAAAAAGTCCAGGAAAGCTTTTTTCAGGTTGCCAAAATCATGGCCATAGGTTTCCATGTGGTCGGCGTCGATGTTGGTCACCACCGCCATCACCGGCAGCAAGTTCAAAAACGACGCATCCGACTCATCGGCCTCGACCACGATGTAGTCGCCCTGGCCGAGCCGCGCATTGGCACCAGCACTGTTGAGGCGACCACCAATCACAAAAGTGGGGTCCAGCCCCGCTTCGGCCAGCACGCTGGCGACCAGGCTGGTCGTGGTGGTTTTGCCGTGCGTGCCAGCGATGGCGATGCCTCTTTTAAGACGCATCAGTTCGGCCAGCATCAGAGCGCGCGGCACCACGGGTATGCGGTTGTGCCGCGCTGCCTGTACCTCGGGGTTATCAGCATTGACGGCGGTCGATGTCACCACCGCATCAGCACCACTGATGTGATCTGCGGCATGGCCGATGCTGGTCTGGATGCCCAAAGCCGTGAGTCTTTGCAATGTGGCACTGTCAGACTGGTCAGAGCCCGAGATGGTGTAACCCAGGTTGAACAGGATTTCTGCAATGCCCGACATGCCGACACCGCCGATGCCGACAAAGTGGATGTGTTGGATGGCGTGCTTCATTGACAGAGTTCCTCACAGGTCGCCACGATGCTTTGGGTGGCATCCAGTTTTTGCATTTTTTTGGCTTCCAGCGCTTTATTCATCAGCGTTGACCGTTCCATTTTTTGGAGCATGTCAGCCAGGTGCGCCGGCGTTAATTGGTTCTGAGGCACCAGCCAGCCTGCGCCCTGATCCACCAGAAAGCGGGCGTTGCCGGTCTGGTGGTCATCCACAGCCGAGGGGAAAGGCACAAAAAGCGCGGCAGCACCCACCGCCGCGATCTCGGTCACGGTGCTGGCACCAGCGCGGCAAACCACCAAGTCGGCATCGGCAAAGGCCTGCGCGGTGTCGTCGATGAACGGCGTCAACTGCGCCTGCACGCCAGCGGCGGCATAGTTGGCGCGCAGGGCCTCGATTTGTTTGGCGCCGCTTTGGTGAATCACCTCGGGGCGAGTGGCCTCGGGCAGCCGGGCCAGCGCCTGCGGCACGATGTCGTTGAGCGCTTTGGCGCCCAGACTGCCACCAACCACCAGCAATTTCAGTGGCCCGTTGCGACCGGCAAAGCGCTGCACCGGGTCGGGCTGCTGCAAAAACGCCGCGCGCAAGGGGTTGCCCACCCATTGGGCACCCTTGAGCACACCCGGAAACGCAGTAAAGACCCGGTCCGCCACACCCGCCAGGACCTTGTTGGCCAGACCGGCCACCGAGTTTTGTTCGTGCAGCAGCAGCGGCTTGCCCAGCAACACGCTCATCATGCCGCCCGGAAACGTGATGTAGCCACCCAAGCCCAGCACCACGTCAGGCTTGACCCGGCGCAGCACCTGGATGCTCTGCCAAAAGGCTTTGAGCAAGCGCAGTGGCAACAAGGCCACGGTCGCCATTCCCTTGCCGCGGACACCGCCAAAGTCAATCGATTCAAAAGCAAAGCCTTGCGGCGGCACCAGCTGGCTTTCCATGCTGGGCTGCCCGGCCGTGCCGGTGCCACCGAACCAATGCACTCGCCAGCCTTTGTCACGCAAGGCGTGCGCCACCGCCAGGCCGGGAAAAATGTGCCCACCCGTGCCACCGGCCATGATCAGGGCACACTTGCCAGAGTCGACTCTCATACGCGCCCCCCTTGCATCAGCGTACGATTTTCTTGGTCGATGCGCAGCACCACGGCAATGGCGACCAGATTGACCAGAATGGCCGAGCCGCCGTAGCTCATGAGCGGCAGCGTCAGCCCCTTGGTGGGCAGTGCGCCCAGATTCACGCCCATGTTGATGAACGCCTGAAAACCCATCCAGATCGCCACGCCTTGCGCCACAAGGCCGGCAAAAACCCGCTCCAGCGCAATCGACTGGCGACCGATGTACATCATGCGACGCACCAGCCAAAAAAACAGGCCGATCACCATGACCACGCCAATCAGACCGAATTCCTCGCCGATCACCGCCAGCAAAAAGTCGGTATGCGCCTCGGGCAGCCAGTTGAGTTTTTCCACGCTGCCGCCCAAACCGACGCCAAAAATTTCACCGCGACCAATGGCGATCAGCGCGTGTGTAAGCTGGTAACCTTTGGCCAGCGCGTTGTGTTCACTCCACGGGTCGAGGTAGGCAAAAATGCGCTCGCGACGCCACTCGCTGGCGGCAATCATCAAGGCAAATGCCACCACCAGAATGGTGGCGATCAAAAAGAACATGCGCGCGTTGACACCGCCCAAAAACAAAATACCCATGGCGATCACGGCAATCACCATGAAGGCGCCCATGTCGGGCTCGGCCAGCAGCAGCACGCCAACCACCGCCACCGCAGCCCCCATCGGCAGCACGGCGCGAAAGAATCGCTCCTTGACGTCCATCTTGCGCACCATGTAGTCGGCCGCGTACAGCAGCACGGTGAGCTTGGCCAGTTCGGACGGCTGAAAGCTCAGCGGCCCCAGGCTGATCCAGCGGCGCGCGCCATACACCACCTTGCCCACATGCGGGATTAACACCACCGCCAGCAGCCCCAGCGAGATCAAGAACAGCGGCCGGGCAGCCTTTTCCCAGCGCGCCAGCGGCACCTGGTAAGCCAGCAGTGCCACCGTAAAGGCAATCACCAGCCACATCGCGTGGCGCACCAGAAAGTAGGTGTGGGTGTAGCGGGCAAAGCGCGGGTTTTCAGGCATGGCGATCGAGGCCGAATACACCATCACCAGTCCCCACAGCAACAGCGCCACCGTGACCCACACCAGCGGCTGGTCGAAGCCCTGGGCACGCGACGGGGTGGCGCCAGTGGACGACAGACGCGAGCCACCCAAACGCACCGGTAACACGTCGCCTGCCGGTGCCCTGACGCGACCCAGCCAGCCCATCAGACCTTGAAAACGGGCGGCCATCGCGCTCACAGACCGCCCTCCAGCATGACACCGGCATCCGCCGCCAGGTTTTCCACTGCCTGCACAAATTGGCGGGCGCGGTGCTCGTAGTTGTCGAACATGTCAAAACTGGCGCAGGCTGGCGACATCAGAACCGCATCCCCGGTCCGGGCGTGCGCACTGGCCTGGGTCACGGCGTCCATCATCGAGCCCGAATCAAACATCGGCACCTGTGCAGCTGCCAGCGCGGTGCGAATCAGCGGCGCATCGCGACCGATCAGCACCACGGCGCGGCAAAAACGGCGCACCGGATCGGCCAGCGGGCAGAAGTCCTGGCCCTTGCCCTCGCCGCCCAGAATCACCACCACACGGCGCTCGGCGCCCAGCCCTTGCAGTGCCGCCACCGTGGCACCCACGTTGGTGCCTTTGCTGTCGTCAAAAAATTCAACGCCGCCGATGATGCCAACGGGCTGCACCCGGTGCGGCTCGCCGCGGTAATCGCGCAGACCATAGAGCATCGGGCCCAGCGCACAACCGGCAGCGCAAGCCAGCGCCAGGCTTGAGAGCGCGTTGATGGCGTTGTGACGGCCGCGAATACGCAGCGCGTCGGCGGGCATCAGACGCTGGATGAACAGTTCGGGCGCTTCGCCCTTGCGCGGCTTGACTGTTTCGTCGGGGTCGAGCGCGCGCACCAGCCAAGCCATACCGTTGACGATTTCGATGCCAAAGTCACCGGGGCGCTGTGGTAGATCGCCCCCAAAGGTGACGCAGTCCCGTTGCCGTGGCTTCTGCAATTTCACGCGCGTTGGCGCTGGCAGCATCGCCATGACCGTCT
Organism: Rhodoferax sp.; assembly: GCF_028689295.1. Classification (GTDB taxonomy): domain Bacteria; phylum Pseudomonadota; class Gammaproteobacteria; order Burkholderiales; family Burkholderiaceae_C; genus Rhodoferax. The sequence goes on along the minus strand of NZ_JAQTWL010000007.1, from coordinate 36,585 downwards.
CGTCATCGCGGTTCAAGATCATCCGGCCGTGCTCGCCAAAGACGGCCGTTTTGGCTTGCACATAGGCAGCCATCGAGCCATGCCAGTCGAGATGGTCCTGGCTGATGTTGAGCACCGCGCCGGCGGTGGGCTCGAAGTTGCGAACGCCGTCGAGTTGAAAACTCGACAGTTCAAGCACCCAGACTTCGGGCAGCGCATCGGTATCCAGCCGCGCCATCAGCGTGTCGAGCAGGGTCGGGCCGATGTTGCCCGCCACGGCCACTGTTTTCCCGGAGCGCTCGATCAGTTGGCCGGTGAGCGAGGTCACCGTGGTCTTGCCGTTGGTACCGGTGATGGCCAACACTTTGGGCGTGTAGTCGCGGCTGGCCTTGAGGTCGGCGAGCGCTTGCGCAAACAAGGCCAGTTCACCGGCAAGCGTGATGCCCTTGGCTTTGGCAGCTTGTGCAAGCACGGCCACGTCAGCCGGACTCAGCCCCGGGCTCTTGAACACCGCCGTGATGCCGTCCCGCAGCAAACCGGCATCGAACGGTCCAGCGATGAAATTTGCCGCTGGCACATCGCGCTGCAGCGTGGCCAACTGAGGCGGCAAGGGGCGGGTGTCGGCCACCGTCACCTGCGCGCCACCCCGTGCGCACCAGCGCGCCATCGCCAGGCCGGACGCACCGAGGCCCAGGATCAGCACATGTTGGGATTGCAGCGTGTTCATGTTCAGTTCAGCGCAGCTTCAGCGTGGACAGTCCAACCAGGCACAACAGCATGGTGATGATCCAGAATCGCACCACCACCTGCGTTTCTTTCCAGCCACTTTTCTCGAAATGGTGGTGCAGCGGCGCCATCTTTAAAAGGCGGCGACCCTCGCCAAAGCGCTTCCTGGTGTACTTGAAATACACCACCTGCAGCATGACCGACAGGGCTTCGGCGACAAAAATGCCGCCCATGATGGCCAGCACGATCTCCTGGCGCACGATGATGGCGATGGTGCCCAGGGAAGCGCCCAGCGCCAGCGCGCCCACATCGCCCATGAAAACCTGCGCCGGGTGCGTGTTGAACCACAAAAATGCCAGCCCGGCACCGGCCATGGCAGCGCAAAATATCATCAGCTCGCCAGCTCCCGGGATGTGCGGCAAAAACAGGTAGCGGGCAAAGACAGCGTTGCCGGTGACATAGGCGAAGATGCCCAGGCAAGCCCCGACCATCACCACCGGCATGATGGCCAGGCCGTCCAGCCCGTCGGTCAGGTTCACCGCATTGCTTGACCCCACGATCACCAGGTAACTCAACAGCACAAAGCCGAGCACGCCCAGCGGGTAGCTGATCTCCTTGAAAAACGGCACCATCAAGCCCGCTTTGGGCGGCAGACTCAGGTCGAAGCCGGACTGCACCCAGGTAAAGAACAGTTCCAGCACGCGGTAGTTGGTGTTCTCGGAAATGCTGAACACCAGGTACAGCGCCGCCAGCAGCCCGATCAACGACTGCCACAGGTATTTCTCACGCGAGGGCATGCCCTCGGGGTCCTTGTTGACCACCTTGCGCCAGTCGTCCGACCAGCCAATGGCGCCAAAGCCCAGCGTGACCAACAGCACGATCCAGACAAAGCGGTTGCTCCAGTCGAACCAGAGCAGCGTCGAGATCGCGATGCACAACAGAATCAACACGCCGCCCATGGTGGGGGTGCCGCTTTTGACATGGTGCGTGTCCATGCCGTAGCCGCGAATCGGCTGGCCGATCTTGAGTTCCGCCAGCCGCCGGATCACCCAGGGGCCGGCGGCCAGGCCCATCAGCAAAGCGGTCAACGCGGCCATCACGGCGCGAAAGGTCTGGTACTGGAAGACGCGCAAAAAGCCCATCTCGGGCGACAGCGTTTGCAGCCATTGACTCAGCCAGATCAGCATGGGGCGACCTCCTTCTCTGCCATGTCGGATTGCGAGGCCTGCACAATGGCTTCGACCACGCGCTCCATCTTCATGAAGCGCGAGCCCTTCACCAGCACGCTGACCACCGAGGGCAGCGCCGCCAGCACAGCCGCCTGGACCTCATTTATTTGCGCATGCACCTCAACCGCTGCAAGGGACGTGGTCAGGGGCGCTGCGGCTTGCGCACAGGCGCTGCCGGTGACGATGATTTTGTCGATCTGCTGCGCCAGCGCCCATTGCAATGCCTCGGCATGAAACTTCGGCCCCTGGTTGCCCACTTCGCCCATATCGCCCAGCACCAGCAGGCGCGGCGCGGGCAGCGCGGCCAGCACGTCGATGGCGGCGCGCACCGAGTCTGGGTTGGCGTTGTAAGTGTCATCGACCAGCGTGATCGCCCGCCCGCCATGGCGCACCAGCAGCGCACGCGAGCGGCCCTTGACCGGCTCAAACGCTTCCAGCCCGGCCTCAATGGCGGCCAGCGGCACCCCGGCGGCCAGAGCACAGGCCACCGCCGCCAAAGAATTTTTGACGTTGTGCACGCCCGCAATGTGCAGGGCGTAATGCAACGCGCCTTGCGGCGTCATGGCGCTGACCTGCCAGACCGCGCCCGACCAGAGCGCCTGCGTAGCCCAGACTTGCGCCTCGACCTGCTGTGTTGCGCCAAAACACAGGCAAGCACGCGCGCCGGCCTTGTCAGCCCACAGCGAGCTGAAGTCGTCGTCGGCCGGGAACACGGCCACGCCATCTGCCGGCAGCGCGTCAATCACCGCGCCGTTTTCCCGCGCCACGGCTTCGACGGTGGCCATGAACTCCAGATGTTCGCGCTGGGCGTTGTTGACCAGCGCCACGGTGGGCTGGGCGATGGCCGCCAAGGCGGCAATTTCGCCGGGATGGTTCATGCCGAGCTCGACCACGGCAATTCGGTGGTGCTCGCGCAAGCCCAGCACGGTCAGCGGCACTCCGATGTCGTTGTTCAAATTGCCTTGCGTGGCGTGACAGGCCTGCGGCTGCCAGGCGCGCAGGATGCTGGCGATCATCTGCGTCACCGTGGTCTTGCCGTTGGAACCAGTGACTGCGATCAGTGGCAAGGAGAATTGCGCGCGCCAGTGCGTGGCCAGTTGCGCCAAGGCCTGTTTGGCGTCAGTCACCACCAGGCCGGGTAATCCGGCTTGGTTCAGTTTTTCTGCCGCGCCGACTCCCTGGCAAATGGCCGCCACCGCGCCCCGGGCGCGGGCGTCGGCCAGAAAGTCGCTGCCGTCAAAGCGCTCGCCGCGCAGCGCCACGAAAAGGTCACCCGGCGCCAGCGTGCGCGTGTCGGTGTGCACGCGTTGAATCGTCACATCGGAAGTAGCGAGCCCGTCAGTCACCGGCTGCGCCTGATCCAGCCAGGCGGCAGCTTGCTGCAGGTTCATCATGGCGCTCATGCAGATTTCCTTTGCGCCGAAGGGATGGCCAATTGCGCAAAAGCTTTTTTCACTTGCACCAGGTCCGAGAACGGCAGGCGTTTGCCCGCAACTTCCTGATAGTCCTCATGGCCCTTGCCGGCCAACAGCACTACATCAGCCGCAGCGGCCTGCGCCAGCGTTTGCGCAATGGCGCAGGCCCGGTCCGGCTCCACCTGCACGCCAGCCACGCCCGTCAGGCCGAGCAGAATCTGGCTGATGATGGCGTCCATGGCCTCGGCGCGCGGATTGTCGCTGGTGACCACCACGCGGTCGGCATGTGCCCCCGCCACCGCGCCCATCAACGGGCGTTTGGTGCTGTCACGGCTGCCGCCACAACCAAACACACACCACAGTTTGCCGCCCCGCGCTTGCGTCGCGGGCCGCAGGGCATCGAGCGCCTTGGCCAGCGCATCGGGCGTGTGGGCGTAATCGACGGCCACCAGCGGCCGACCCGGGGCGCTGACGCATTCCATGCGGCCCGGCACCGGCGTCAAATGCGCACAGGCCTGCACAGAGGCCGCCAGGGAAATGCCCAGCGTTCGCAGGGTGGCGATGACACCCAGCACATTGCTCACATTGAAAGCACCAATGAGATGCGTGGTCAGGCGCAGCTTTTGCCGGCCCTCGACCACGTCAAACGCCACGCCCTGGGTTTCGTATCGGATGTCCTGCGCCTGCAAGCGGGCGGGATTGGCAACACCCTGGGTGATCGACAGCGTCCAGACGTCCAGCGCGCCGCCGGCCAACTGCGCGGCCAGCTCGGCACCACAAGGGTCATCGACATTGATCACCGCCGCGCGCAACCCGGGCCAGGCAAATAGGCCGGCCTTGGCCCGCCAGTACCGCTCCATGTCGCCGTGGTAGTCGAGGTGGTCCTGGGTCACATTGGTCAGTACCGCAGTGTGAATGCGGGTGCCTGCCAGCCGCTGCTCTTCGATGCCGATTGACGAGGCCTCGATGGCGCAGGCGCGCAAGCCTTGTTTGACGAAATCCGCCATCGCCGCCTGCAACGCCACCGGGTCTGGCGTGGTCAGGCCGGTGCTCGCCAAGTGCGGAGGCACCCCAACGCCCAGTGTGCCGATCACGCCGCAGGGTACGATTTCGGCCAGTTCCGGATTCAGATTCGACAGCGCTTGCGCCAGCCACCAGGTGGTCGAGGTCTTGCCGTTGGTACCGGTGACCGCCAGCACCGCCAGTTGCTGGCTCGGCGCGCCAAACCAGGCATCAGCCACAAGACCACTGGCAGCTTTCAAACCCTGGTAAGTGACGATTCTGGCATCGGAGAAGCCGAAGGCCTGCACACCGTCATGCTCCACCAGGCAGGCCCGCGCACCCGCCGCCAGGGCGCCGGCCACATGGGCACGCGCATCGACCGCCGCACCGGGCCAGGCCAAAAAACCATCGCCGGGCTGCAGCTGACGGCTGTCAGTGCGCAGCGTGCCGGTAACGCGCGCGCGCAACCAGGCGGCTGCTTCTTGCTGGGTGCGGAGCTGCTGCAGCATCAGAAGCTTTCCTGCACGGCGTCGGTGATCACTTGCGGTTTGACCGTCATGTCGGGCTCGACGCCGAGCACCCTGAGGGTCTGCTGCACCGTCTGGCTGAACACCGGGGCAGCCGTATCGCCGCCGTAATACTTGCCGTTGCTGGGCTCGTCGATCATCACGGCCACGGCAATGCGCGGCGCGTCGATGGGCGCCAGGCCGGCAAAGACGCCGCGGTATTTTTTGGCGGCATAACCCTTGCCCTCGACCTTGCGCGCGGTGCCGGTCTTTCCGCCCACCGAGTAACCCATGGCCTGCGCTTTCTGTGCGGTGCCGCCGGGAAGGGTTACCAGATGCAGCATGTGACGCACGGCGCGGGCATGGCGCGCCTCGATCACCGGCAGACCCATGGCGGGCTCGGTCATCTTGAACATCGTCACCGGCACCAGATCGCCCTCACGGCCGAAGATGGTGTAGGCATGGGCCAGCTGGAACAGGCTCACCGACACGCCGTAACCGTAACTCATGGTGGCCTGCTCGATCGTGCGCCAGCTCTTGTAGGGGCGCAGGCGACCGCTCACGGCGCCCGGAAACGGCAACTCGGGCTTTTGGCCAAAACCCACCTGGCTGAACATTTCCCACATCTTGCGCGGCGGCATTTGCATGGCAATCTTGACGGTGCCAACGTTGCTCGACTTTTGGATCACGCCGGTCACGCTCAGCAGGCCTTGAGGATGGGAATCGCTGATGGTGGCGCTGCCAATGGTCAAGCGACCCGGCGCGGTTTGTATTTGCGTCTCTGGCGTCACCTGCCCCGAGTTGAGCGCCGCCGCGATGACAAAAGGTTTCATGGTCGAGCCGGGCTCGAAACTGTCGGTCAGGGCCCGGTTGCGCAACTGGGCGCCACTCAAGTTGCGGCGCTTGTCAGGCACAAAACTGGGGTAGTTGGCCAGTGCCAGCACTTCACCGCTTTGCACGTCGAGCACCACCACGCTGCCGGCCCTGGCTTTTTGCTGCAGCACGGCCTCCTTGAGGGTCTGGAAGGCAAAGAACTGCACTTTGCTGTCGATGCTGAGCTGCAGGTCGCGGCCATCGACTGGCGCGATTTGCTCTCCAACGTCCTCCACCACACGGCCCAAGCGGTCCTTGATGACGCGCCGTGAACCATTGCGGCCACCGAGTTCCTTGTTGAAGGTCAGCTCCATTCCCTCCTGGCCCTGGTCTTCGACATTGGTGAAGCCCACCACGTGGGCAGCAGCCTCACCCTCGGGGTATTGGCGCTTGTATTCCTTGCGCTGGTAGATGCCCTTGAGGCCCAGGTCCGCGATCTCGTTGCCCACCGATTCATTAACCTGGCGCTTGAGCCAGACAAATGTTTTATCTTCGTCTTCGAGCTTTTTATTGAGTTCCGCCAGCGGCATGTCGAGCAGTCTGGCCAGCTTTTTCAAACCCTCGGGCGCACGCGGCACGTCTTCCGGAATGGCCCAGATGCTGGGCACCGGAATGCTAGACGCCAGGATCACGCCGTTGCGGTCCAGAATTCGGCCCCGATTGGCCGGCAGCGCCAGGGTGCGGGCAAAGCGCACTTCGCCCTGCCTTTGGAAGAATTCATTCTCGATCACCTGGATATAGACCGCACGCCCAATCAGGCCGGCAAAAGCCAGCGCGATGGTGGCCACAATGAACTTGCTGCGCCACACCGGCGTCGGGCTGGCCAGCAAGGGGCTGGAGGTGTAGGTGATGCCGCGGCTCATGGCTGGCCTCCGCCGGCAGCGCTTGCAGCACTGGCAGCTGGCACATCGGCACCGTTGACATAGCTGACATAGGTTGTGACTGCCGGCGTGGCCGCACGCATTTGCAGTTTCGACTTGGCCAACTCTTCAACCCGCGCCGACGTGGCCTGGGCCCGCTTTTCTACCTCCAGGCGTTCGTTTTCGGCTTCCAGCCGGTGCGCCTGCGACTGCGCCCGGTCGAGCTCGGAATAGAGTCGGCGCGACTCGTACTGCACATTGACCAGGTACAGCGCGCTGAGCAGCAGACCCAGCAGCAGCACCAGATTGAGCCGCGTCATGCGTGCTGCTCCGGTGTTGCACTGCCGATGCGCTCGGCCACCCGCATGATGGCGCTACGCGAACGCGGATTGGCCACTACCTCGGCAGCGCCGGGTTTGACGCGCGCCAGCACCTTGAATTGCATCACCTGCGGCGCCGCAAACGGCGCCCGACGGTCGAACACCTCGCGCGAATGGCTGGCCAGAAACTGCTTGACGATGCGGTCTTCCAGAGAATGAAAACTGATCACCACCAGGCGCCCGCCGGGTTGCAGCACCTTGAGCGAGGCCGCTAGCGTTTGTTGCAGCTCTTCAAGCTCGGCATTGATGAAAATCCGAAAAGCCTGAAATGTGCGCGTTGCAGGGTCCTTGCCCGGCTCGCGGGTTTTGACCGCCTCAGCCACGATTCTGGCCAGTTCAGTGGTGGTAGAAATGGGGCCCCGAGCCTGTCGGCGCGCAACAATCGCCTTTGCAATGGGGCCAGCAAACCGTTCTTCGCCATAGTCACGTATGACCTCCGTAATTTTGTCCGCCTCGGCATTCGCCAGCCACTCGGCCACACTTTGACCCCGAGTGGTATCCATGCGCATGTCGAGCGGGCCCTCAGACCTGAAACTGAAACCGCGCGCCGGGTTGTCCACCTGCGGCGAACTGATGCCCAGATCGAGCAACACCCCAGCCACGCTGGCGCCAGGCAATTCACCCAAATGGCTAAAACCCTGGTGGCGAATGGAGAACCGCGGGTCTGTGATGGTGGCCGCTGCAATCAAAGCGTCGGTGTCTTTGTCGAACGCGATCAGGCGGGCGTCGGCTGGCAGCCGCGACAGGATCAGGCGGCTGTGGCCGCCGCGGCCAAAGGTGGCATCGACAACCACTGGCGCCGCACCGGCAGCGTCGACGCCGCCAAGCAAAGCATCAACGGCTTCGCTCAACAATACGGTGGTATGTGTCCATGGAGTGTCCACCGTCGACCTTCAGAAAGAGAAGTCCTTGAAGACATCGGGCATGTCACCCTGCATTGCTTTGGCTTCCTGGGCTTCATAGGTGGCCTTGTCCCACAACTCAAAAAAGTTGCCCATGCCCAGTAACACCGACTCCTTGCTGATGCCCGCAGCGGCGCGCAGCTCGGGCGAAATCAGCACGCGTCCGGTGGCATCGATCTCTACATCCATGGCGTTGCCCAGAAAAATCCGCTTCCACCACTGCGCCGACATGGGCAAGGCGCCAATGCGCTCGCGGAATTTTTCCCATTCGGGACGCGGAAAAATCATCAGGCAGCCGTGCGGATGTTTGGTGATGGTGAGTTGGCCTGCCGCGGTAGCACTCAAGACGTCGCGATGCCGGGTTGGCACCGAGAGCCGACCCTTTGCGTCCAGACTTAATGAGGAAGCCCCTTGAAACACGATTGCTGACCCTTGATTTTCAGAATGAACTGGAATGCGGTGGAGAAAAAGCACAATTCACCACTAAATTGCACTTTTTTGCACTGTATCAGCAAAAGCAAGGCATGCAAACGCGTTTGCGATAAATTTTTAACAATGAAATCAAAGACTTAGAGGCGATTTGAAACCTAAATTCAGGTGAAAATCGTTCTAAATGAAGCACTTAGAAAGCTAAGTGAATGTGATGCATGAGAAATATGCGTGTTGGGGCAGCGGGACATCCGACAAAGTGCTGGGGTCAGAGCACGTCGCTTCGCGAGTGGTCTGACCCGCAAGAACACCCCTTATCAGTTGGGGTCAGAGCACGTCGCTGCGCGAGTGGTCTGACCCGCAATGTTTAGAGAATATACCTGCTCAGATCCTCGTTCTGGCTGAGTTCGGCCAGGCGCGCATCGACATAAGCCGCATCGATCTGGATTGTCTGGCCGGTCAGGTTGGCAGCATCGAAACTGACCTCGTCGAGCAGTCGCTCCATCACTGTTGAAAGGCGGCGCGCGCCAATGTTTTCGGTGCGTTCGTTGACATCGAAGGCGATCTGCGCGAGCCGCTGAATGCCGGCATCCGAAAATTCAACTGTCACCTGCTCGGTGGCTAGCAGGGCCTGATACTGCTTGACCAGCGAGGCCGTGGTCTGCGTCAGGATAGCCACGAAGTCTTCGACCGAGAGTGACTGCAATTCGACCCGGATCGGAAAGCGCCCCTGTAATTCGGGAATCAGGTCACTGGGCTTGCTCAAGTGAAACGCACCGGAGGCGATGAACAGGATATGGTCGGTCTTGACCATGCCGTATTTGGTCGATACCGTGGTGCCTTCCACCAGCGGCAGCAGGTCACGCTGCACGCCCTGGCGCGAGACTTCGGCACCGTTGCCCTCAGCGCGCGAGGTGACCTTGTCGATCTCGTCGATGAAGACAATGCCGTTTTGCTCCAGCATCTGCAAGGCCTGCGTTTTGATCTCGTCCTCGTTGACCAACTTGGCGGCTTCTTCTTCGACCAGCAGCTTAAGCGCCTCGGCGATCTTGAGCTTGCGCTTTTGCGTTTTGTTCTGGTTGAGCTGGCCGAACATGCCACGCAACTGCTCGGTCATTTCCTCCATGCCGGCCGGACCCATGATCTCGAGCTGCGGCGCAGTCTGGGCCACATCGAGCTCGATGTCACGCTCGTCGAGCTGGCCTTCGCGCAGCTTCTTGCGAAAGGTCTGGCGCGCGGTGCTTTCGGGATCCACGCCCTGCACCACGCCGAACTCCTGCTTGGGCATCGGAATCAGAATGTCGAGCACGCGGTCTTCGGCGGCGTCCTCGGCGCGCTCGCGCACCTTTTTGGTCTCAGCCTGGCGCGTTTGCTTGACGGCAATATCGGCCAGATCCCGGATGATGGCATCGACGTCCTTGCCCACGTAACCGACTTCGGTGAACTTGGTGGCCTCGACCTTGATGAACGGAGCGTCGGCCAGACGCGCCAGACGGCGGGCAATCTCGGTCTTGCCTACACCCGTGGGGCCGATCATCAGAATGTTTTTGGGGGTGATTTCAGCGCGCAAGTCGAGGCCGACCTGCTGGCGGCGCCAGCGGTTGCGCAAGGCAATGGCCACGGCCCGTTTGGCCTGCTGTTGGCCGACAATGTGTTTGTCGAGCTCGGCGACGATTTGTTGGGGTGTGAGACTAGACATAATGTTAGAGGGATTCGATCGTGTGGTTCATGTTGGTGTAGATGCAGATCTCACCGGCAATTTCCAGCGATTTTTTGACCATGTCGGTGGCCGACAGGTCGGTGTGGTTGAGCAGGGCGATGGCGGCTGCCTGGGCGTAGGCGCCGCCTGAGCCAATGGCCACAATGCCATTTTCGGGCTCCAGCACGTCGCCGTTGCCGGTGATGATCAAAGAGGCCTCCAGGTCGGCCACCGCCAGCATGGCTTCGAGGCGGCGCAACACGCGGTCGGTGCGCCAGTCCTTGGTGAGCTCGATGGCTGCGCGCACCAGGTGACCCTGGTGTTTTTCGAGCTTGGCCTCGAAGCGCTCGAACAGCGTAAAGGCATCGGCGGTAGCGCCGGCGAAACCGGCCAGAACCTTGCCGTGGTAGAGCTTGCGCACCTTGCGCGCGGTGCCCTTGACGACAATGTTGCCCAGCGTAACCTGGCCGTCGCCGCCAATGGCAACCTGCATGCCCTCAGGCGTTTGCCGGCGCACGCTAATGATGGTGGTGCCGTGAAATTGCTCCATGAATTGTCCTGTCCTGACTAATTAATGCGTTCGCGTGATCACGTGCGCATGCTGATTGATGCCAATCAGATTGAAAAATGAGGCTACCAGAGGCGGGACATCCCTGAATTCAATCTGGCAGCCCTGCGCTTGGCCCTGGGCAACCCAATTCAGAATACTGCCGGCGGCGGAAAAATCGACCCGGATCAGCTGGCTGCAGTCAATCGTCAGTTGCTGACCCTGCTGGCTGGCCGCGTCCAAAGGGGGCAAGCCCTGGATCCCATCACCCAGCAATTCACCCGCCAACGTCAAGCGCACAGGGCCAGATGCTGGCGCATCAGCGCCTGGCATGGAGATCAAGGGTGGCGTGGCCGCTGCCCGCAGGTCTGCGTGTTGCGGCCATGAGTCTGTCAACCACTGGTCGCTGGGTTCGGCAACCGGGGGTTGCTGCAGCAGTTCACAACTTGCCGCTCGCCATGGGCTGGGGGCTGCTTCATAGGTGACGCAATAGTCGAAAGCAGCCATTTCGAAATCATCCTGGAGCTGCAGAATGCGCAGCTGATCCATGCGCGCAGTCCACCAGAACTGTGCCGTCTGCCGCACCCCTCTTGGTGTGGCGGCACGCAACAACTTATCAAGCACCTGTTGGCCTTTGAAATACAGCGCACCCTGTTGCTGGCTCCAGGCGGCCAGCAAAGTTGCCAAATCCCGGGCCGCAGGTTCGGAGATCAGCACCAGTGCCGACCAATCCAGTGACAGGCTATTGCCGGGCGGTAAATGGCTGGGCAGCTGCGCCAGCGCCAGCGGCTCAAGATGCGCAGGACAACGCCATGCAATGGTCTGCATCACAACAGCCTGCACGCTGCCCGATGCGCCCTCAGGATGCCGCCAGACGGGTGCCGAACAGCCAAATTGCTGTGCGTAATTCAGCGCCTCACGTTCAAAATTGGTTTGCTGACCCAAACTGCGGTAAAGGTCAAACAGGGCTTCGGCCCGCGCTTGGGCGACAGCGCTCAACGCAGACTGGGAGCGCAAAGCGCTCAGCAATACAGCTTCGGTGCCCGCTTCATCCCCATTGGCAAAACGCACCGCGGCATCCTCCAGGTCAGGGTCGGCCAGGTTGTCAGCCATCTCGGCGGCAAACAATTTGGACGAATCAAAGCCTTTGCTGTCGATCGGCTGGCGCTGCCAATCGGCGATGTCGCTTGACTTCCCCTCCGGCTCGCCGAACTGCGCTGAAGTCGCCGGTCCGAGCGAGGTGGGGATGTCGTCAAAGTCGATCAGACCGGTTTTGAGCTGGGTCGACGCAAAGAAGCTCTCGGCTCCCTCAGTCAGGAGCTCGACCGGCGCGTGGGCCACAGGTGGCGGTGCGGCATCCTGATGCGGCAGGCTTTGCGCCTTCCACCATTGCTTTGACATTTGGACTTCAATTTCATCGATTTTCCGAATCGTGGAGGCCCGATCATCCAGATCAGAGGGTCCGGCGGTGCTGCCAATCAGGGTGCTTTCCTCGCTGGGCTCATTCGTGGCTACCGGCGTCTCGCGGCGAAGGTGGCGCAACTGGTCAAACTCATGCTTGCGGATAGCGTCTTCATGACGCTTGCGCTCGATCATGTCCTTGAGCGTTTGCCGGTTGTGCGCCGGCATCGGTTCAGGTGCATTCGCAGGTTCGCGCTCGATCTTGTCCAGATCACGCCAATCGATATTGGGATGACGGACAAACTTGGCAATCTTGGAAAGAAGTTTTGAGCTGCTTGTTTTTGTTGCCATGCTGTTCAAACCGACGCCAGGTCGCGTCAGCTAGCCTCAGTCGCCAAACATTTTTTGCTTGAGCTCACGGCGCTGCTGCGCTTCGAGCGACAGCGTAGCGGTCGGCCGGGCCAGCAAACGGCCCACACCAATGGCTTCGCCCGTCTCGTCGCAATAGCCATAGTCGCCAGCATCGATGCGCGTAATCGACTGCTCAATTTTCTTCAGCAGTTTTCTCTCGCGGTCACGGGTGCGCAACTCGAGTGCGTGCTCTTCCTCGATGGTGGCGCGGTCGGCCGGGTCGGGCACTACCACGGTGTCTTCGCGCAAATGCTCGGTGGTTTCGCCTGCGCTGCTGAGTATGTCATTTTTCAAATGAACCAATTTCAGCCGAAAGAACGCCAGCTGCGTCTCATTCATGTAGGCATCATCGGGCATGGCCAGCACCTCGGCATCGGTCAATGCTTCAACCGGCTTGGTTTTCCAGTTGTTGACCAGCTTCTTGTCTTTTTTGACCGATGAGGCGAGTGGAGAAACAATGGGCACCACATTGGTCATTTGGGTGAAGCTGGACTTGGCGGCCGTGGAGGCCACCGACTGGGCCATGGAAGGCACAGTCAATTGGGCCAGTCGCGAGGAGGGCCGTCCGGTACGCACCGGCACACCGGAGGATGTCATCTGGGTCGCAGGCAGCGCCGCTTTGGCCACCGGCTTGGCGGCTGCGGGAGCTGCAGTCTTGGGGGATACGGGGGCTTGAATAGTCACTTCTTGAGGCTTTTTCTTGGGAGAGGATAAAACAGGCTTGCGCACAGGCGCGGGAGCAGCGTTGACTTTTTTGACCGGCGCCTGCTTCGCGGGCGCGGGTTTCACGGCTTTTGCCTTGACTGAAGGCGTCAACTTGACTTGGGAAACTGCCTTGACTACCTTGACTACCTTGACTGGCTTGACGGGCCTGACAACCTGAGCAGGCTTGGAGGCCTTGACTGGCTTGGTCACCTTAACCGTCATGGCGAGTTTCACCGCCTTGGCGGACTTGGCAGCCACAACAGGCTTGATTGCCTTGACGGACTTGGCTGCTCTGACGGGCTGGAGCGCCTTGACCGGCTTGACGGTATTGACTGCCTTGGCCGCCTTGACCGGCTTGACCGGCTTGACCGGCTTGACCGGCTTGACCGGCTTGACCGGCTTGACCGGCTTGACGGGAATGGTGGTTTTCTTGACAGTGGCTTTTGGTTTGGCAGCTTTTGCTTTCACGGAAGATCTCCTCGCGGGTTTATCCTGAACAGTTTGAGCGGTGGTCGACGTTTCCACCTTGTCAACGGAACTTGTCTGATGGGTCTTGCGGTCAGGCCCATGCAAGGGCTTTGAGTCGGCGCGCGAGTGTACAGGCTTAGCCGAGGCAAAGCCCATCAGTTGCAAAATCGAGACAAACATCAAGCCTCCGGGCTAAGGTCAACACATCGAACTCACACCAGGCTTTGCGCCATACCCTGCAAGAATATATCTTGGGGCAGGTCGATGCCGATGAAAACCATCTTGCTGCAGGGTTTTTCACCCGGCGCCCAAGCTGGCCCCAGGTCGCTGCCCATCAGCTGGTGCACGCCCTGAAAAATGACTTTGCGGTCGGTGCCCTGCATGTACAGCACACCTTTGTAGCGCAGCATGCGCGGGCCATAGATATTGACGACGGCGCCCAAAAAGTCTTCCAGCTTGGCCGGATCGAATGCCCGTTCGGAGCGGAAGACGAAACTCTTCACATCGTCATCATGGGCGTGGTGGTGACCATGCTGGTGCGAGGGGTGGTCGCAATGCTCGCCATGTTCGTGGTCGTGGTGCGCATGCTCCTCTTCCTTGAGGAAATCCGGGTCGATGTCGAGCTTGGCATTGAGGTTAAAACCGCGCAGATCGAAGACGTCGCTCAAGGCCACCTCGCCAAAATGCACCGCTTTTTGCGGCGCGCGCGGGTTCATGTGCTTGAGTCGGTGCATCAGGTCTTCGGTTTCCGCAGCCGAGACCAGATCGGTCTTGCTGATAAAAATCTGATCGGCAAAACCGACCTGGCGGCGCGCTTCCTGGCGATCGTCGAGCTGCTGGTTGGCGTGCTTGGCATCGACCAGCGTCAAAATGGAATCGAGCAGATAGCTTTCGGCAATCTCGTCGTCCATGAAAAAGGTTTGCGCCACCGGACCGGGGTCGGCCACGCCAGTGGTCTCGATCACCACGCGGTCGAAGTCGAGCAGGCCCTGGCGCTTTTTGGCGGCCAGCAATTGCAGTGCTTCGCGCAGGTCTTCGCGGATGGTGCAGCAGATGCAGCCATTGCTCATCTGGATGATCTGTTCTTTGGAATCGGTCACCAGGATGTCGTTGTCGATGTTCTCTTCGCCGAACTCGTTTTCGATGATGGCGATCTTCTGACCGTGCGCCTCCGACAGCACGCGCTTGAGCAGCGTGGTCTTGCCTGAACCGAGAAAACCGGTGAGGATGGTGGCGGGAATAAGGCTCATATCAAAGGATGTCGAAAGGGTGCGAGTGTAACGACCCCGGGCCAAGCCTCACTTACGCATCACCACCAAGCCCTTAAGGTATTCGCCTTCGGGGAAATTGACCGTCATGGGGTGGTCTGGTGCGCCGCCCATGCGCTCGTGGATATAGCCATCGACACCGGCATCGCAGCCTGCCGAAGCCACGATCTTGTGAAACAGGTCCGCGCTGATGCCGCCTGAGCAACTGTAGGTGAACAGCACGCCGCCGGGTTCCAACAGCTTGAACGCCAGCCGGTTGATATCCTTGTAAGCGCGCGCGGCGCGCTCGGCGTGCGCCACGGTGGGCGCAAATTTGGGCGGGTCGAGCACGATGGCGTCAAAGCTGCGGCCTTGGTCGATAAATTGACGCAAAGAGGCGTTGACGTCGGCATCCATGAAGCTGGCGCGACTGGCTTCAAAACCGTTGAGCGCAACATTGGCAGCGGCCTTCTCCAGCGCCGGGCCGGATGAGTCGATCGACGTCACATGGGCCGCGCCACCGGTCAGTGCCGCCACCGTGAAACCGCCGGTGTAACAGTAGCAGTTGAGTACGCGCTCAAATTTGAGGCGACGGGCGTAGTCACAAAATCGCTTGCGGCTGTCACGCTGGTCCAGGTAAAAGCCGGTTTTGTGGCCTTCAACAATGTTGACCTCCAGTTGCCAGTCGTGTTCTTGCAGGGTCAGTTCCACCTCGCCCTGGCCGCGCAGCCAGCCGGTGGCCTCGGGCAATCCTTCCAGAGCGCGGCTGCTGGCGTCACTGCGCTCGAAGAGTTTGCTCAGGCCGGTGGCGGCCAGAAGCGCATCGGCGATGACGTCTTTCCAGCGCTCCACGCCACTTGAGGTGAACTGCGCCACCAGCGTGTCGCCGTAGCGGTCCACGATCAGGCCCGGCAGGCCGTCGGATTCGCCGTGCACCAGCCGCATGGCATTGCTGTCGATGTCAAAGCGGGCTCTGGCCTTGACGGCGCTGGCGCACGCAGCGGCAAAAAACGCCGCATCGATGCGCTGCGCCTCGTCAAAACTCCAGACCCGGGCGCGGATTTTCGAGGCCGGACTGAACGCCGCCCAACCCAAAAACTGGCCCTGATCGCCCTTCACGCGCACGGTTTCGCCCGCATCGGCACTGCCTTTGGCGATGGCAGATTCAAAAATCCAGGGGTGGCGGCGCAGCAGCGAGCGCTCTTTGCCTGCGCGCAGGCGAACGTTTTTCAATAGGTGATCGCCATCGCCGGCACGTCGACGCGGATCATGGGCTTGCCCAAGGCGGCGCTAACTGCTGCCACATAGTCGGCGGCCCATTTGGAGTCGCCCAGCAGGGCGGCACCGGCGGCCTGCGTCACCACCAGAATCTTGTCGGCGGTAAGCACCTTGCCACTGGCGCGCAGGGGTTCGCAATCGAGCGAGGTGAACTGCCGGTCCAGCCAGGCGCGCGCCGCATCATGCGTCAGCGGCGCACCTTCGGGCACATGAAACGAAAATTCGACACCTTTGTCCAAAGCCACAATGATTTGCTTTTGCATAAGTCACCTATAGAAAAAAATTCTTGCCAACCGCTATTTTGAACCACTTGAACCAACCGTTTTCAGGTGCGCGCGGGGATGGGCCGCATCATAGGCTTTGGCCAGGTGCTGAAAGTCGAGTCGCGTGTAGATCTGCGTGGTGCTGATGTTGGCGTGCCCGAGCAGTTCCTGCACGCCGCGCAGGTCACTGCTGGACTGCAACACATGGCTGGCAAACGAGTGGCGCAACATGTGCGGATGCACCGGCGCGGCCAGTCCGGCTTGCAGGCTGCGCAGCCTCACGCGCTGCCAGATCGACTGCGAGGTGAGCCGCGTGCTGTTGCGTCCGATGAACAATGCCACCTGCGTTCCGCTGCCCGCATCAGCGGGTGCAGTCGATGCCGGCAGACCCTGCGCGCGCACCAGCAGCCAGGCCTGCAGCGCCTGCACCGCCCTGGCACCCACCGGCACAATGCGCCGCTTGCTGCCCTTGCCCAGCACATGCGCTTCACCCGCTGCCAAGTCGACCCAGCCGCGCGCCGCAGCACTGGCCAGAATGTCCAGCCCGGTCAGCTCGCCCACCCGCAAACCACCACCGTAGAGCAGTTCCACCATGGCAGCATCGCGCGCCTCCAGCCAGGGGTCATTGCCGGCGTTCTCGAAGCTCGCCATTTGCACCGCATCGTCCACACTCAGGGCTTTGGGCAGGGGTTTGGCGGCTTTGGGCGCGCGCACGTCCAGCACCGGGTTGCAGGCCACCAAACCTTCGCGCCCCAGCCATATGTAAAACCCGCGCCAGCCCGACAAAATCAAAGCAATGCCGCGGCCGCTACGCCCACCACTGTGCATTTGCGCCACCCAGCGCCGGATGTGGCTGGACTCAACCGCGGTCAAGCTGACGCCAGCCTGCACCGCATTGGCTTCCAGCTTTTCCAGGTCCAGGGTGTAAAGCGCCACGGTGCGCTCGGCCAGGCGTTTCTCGAAACGCACGTGGTCGAGGTAGCGCTGCACCAGCGCATCCCTGGGCGGGCTCGCCACCGGGTCATTGAGGGGTTCATGGATGGCCATGCTTCAGCCTGTCCTGAGCTTGTCGAAGGGCTCGCAATGACGATGTCGCCATTTGGTTCGGGTTAGCGCAGCGGCGACAGCGCGGCGCTGGCCAGCTCGGCAATGCGCGCCAGAAAGTCGGTGCCCATGGTGCTGTTGAAGCGCTGTGCATCGGGCGATGCCAGCACCAGCAGGCCAAAGGCCGGCGCGGTGCTGCCAACCTGGCCAGCACGCAACGGCAAAATCGCCAGCGAAGCCGCCGCCTTGGGGTCGGGCAACCAATTGATGGCTTCCAGCCCTGTGTTGACGCCGCAATAGGGCTCGGTCAATGAGCTGGCAAACAGCCTGGCATCTTCGCTGACTCCCTGTGCAAACGCCGCGCCAGCGTAGGCGGGGTCCACGCCCCAGACCTTGATGCCGACCTGCGGCACGGCAAACTGGTCGGCCAGCTCGGCGGCCATCAGGTCGGGCAAGGCAGCGGCTTCGGTGTTCAAAAACAGCGTGCGCGCCCAACGCAGCAGTTTGTCTGACAGCGCCGTGTTGTCGTTGACGTTGCGAATCATGTCCATGATACGCAGTTCCAACAGCTTGATTTTTTCACGCAACATGTTGGCCTGGCGCTCTTGCAGGCTCACCGCGCGCTGGCTGTGCGGGCTGGTCAATTGCACAGCGGCCAGCATGTCGGCATGGCGCTCAAAAAAATCTGGCGTATTGGCCAGGTAGTTGGCAATGTCGTCCTCGGTGATCGGGTTGGCGATGGCGCTGGGCAGTTTTGAATTTGGCATGGTCGTTACGCGTTGGGAAGATCGTCGGGGATTTCAATTTGACCCTGGAATACGGTGGTGGCCGGGCCAGTCATCATGACCGGCTCGCTGTCGCCGGCCCAGGCAATGGTGAGCACGCCGCCGTGGGTTTGCACATCGACCTCGGCGTCGAGCAAACCGAGCCGGATGCCCGCCACCACGGCGGCGCAGGCGCCCGAGCCGCAGGCCAGCGTCTCGCCGGCGCCGCGCTCATACACCCGCAGCCGAATCTGGCGGCGGCTTTGCACCTGCATGAAGCCGGCATTGACCCGGTTCGGAAAAAACGGGTGGTGTTCGATCAGCGGGCCCTGCAGCAAAACCGGTGCGGTAGCAACATCGTCCACCAGCTGAACCGCGTGCGGATTACCCATTGACACCACAGCCACCCGCACCAGCGTGTCTTGCCCCGGCGTGGCCAGTCGCAGCGGCCATTGCTGCCATGAACCGCTTGGCTCGGCGGGCACCTGTCCGGGCGCGAACGGAATGCGCCCTGGCTCAAAGACCGGCGCCCCCATGTTGACCGTGACGCGGCCATCGGCTTGAAGTACCGGCTCGATCACCCCGCCCCGGGTCTGCACCCGGATCGCATCCTTGCGGGTCAGCCCGGCATCACGCACAAAGCGCGCAAAACAACGCGCGCCATTGCCGCACTGCTCCACCTCGGCGCCATCGGCGTTGTGGATGAGGTATTCGAAGTCGATGCCCGGCGCGGGTGACGGGCGCACCGTCAGGATCTGGTCGGCACCGACACCAAAGTGGCGGTCGGCCAGAAACCGGTAGTGCGCGGTGTCCAAGCCAAAGCGGGCCTGGGTCTCGTCGAGCACCACAAAGTCGTTGCCTGCACCTTGCATCTTGGTAAAGGGGATTCGCATGGATCAGATTATCCACGCGACGGTGCGGCGCCGGACTCAGGATGCTTGATGGCGTTCTTGACCAGCTTGTGGGCCACCGCGCTGGGCAGGTCGATAGCGCACTGATCGGCCACCTGCAGCAGATACAGCAACACATCGGCCACCTCGTCAGCGATGTGCTCTTTCATCACGGGATCAAGTTGCGCGGCTTGTGATTCTTCTGCGGTCATCCATTGGAAAATCTCGGCCAGTTCGGCAGCCTCCACCATCAGCGCCGTGCTCAGGTTTTTGGGTGTATGAAATTGCTTCCAGTTGCGTGCGGCTGCGAAATCGCGCAAATTCTGTTGCAGTGCCTGGATGTCCATTTGGTTTTTCCCCGGAGAGTGATGAAACAAGGCTGCGACAATACCGCCCCTATGAACCCTGTTTATACCCTCACCCTGTCATGCCCCGACCGCCTCGGCCTGGTGCATGCCGTGTCCGGCTTTTTGCTGGCGCACAGCGGCAACATCGAAGAGGCCGCGCAATACAACGACACCAGCACCGGCCTGTTTTTCATGCGCGTGCAATTTGCCTGTGCCGAGCACAGCTTTGACGCGCTGAAAACCCAGCTGACCGACTTTGCCGCACCGTTCCAGATGCAATGGCAATTGCACGCCCAGGCGCAAAAAATGCGCACCGTGATCCTGGTCAGCAAGGAAGGCCATTGCCTTAATGACCTGCTGTTTCGCTGGAAAAGTGGCCTGCTGCCGCTGGACATTTGCGCCATCATCTCGAACCACCGCGAGTTTTACCAGCTGGCGGCCGGCTACAACGTGCCGTTTCACCACCTGCCGGTGACAGCCGCCAGCAAGGCCCAGGTGGAAGCCAAGCAGATCGAGATCATTGAGAGCGAAGGCGCCGAGCTGGTGGTGCTGGCGCGCTACATGCAAATTTTGTCTGACGATTTATGCCGCAAGCTCAGTGGCCGCGCCATCAACATTCACCACTCGTTTTTACCCAGCTTCAAGGGCGCCAAGCCCTACTACCAGGCACATGACCGGGGTGTGAAGCTGATTGGCGCCACCGCCCACTATGTGACCGCCGCCCTGGACGAGGGCCCGATCATCGAGCAGGACGTGGCGCGTGTGGACCACAGCAAAACGGTAGAGGACTTGACCGCCCTGGGCCGCGATACCGAAAGCCAGGTGCTGGCCCGCGCCGTCAAATGGCACAGCGAACACCGGGTGCTGATCAACGGCCACAAGACCGTGATTTTCAAGTAGCCGCCGGCTTTGTCGGCAAGGGCTGCCGCCCTATTTTTGGTCGATCTGCGCCTGTAGCGTCAGGTAGTCCGGCAGGCGCTCACCGCCCAGCGCCACCGCGCGGGCAATGGCCCGGCTGGCGTCGGCACGGTGACCCAGTTCCATCAAGACTTGTGCCAGATTGTTCCAGGCCTCGGCAAAATCGGGGTGCTTGACCACCGTCTGGCGGTAGGCTTTTGCGGCGTCCTCGCGCTGACCCAGCGCATAGGCGCTGTTGCCTGCGCCCAGCAAGGCGGCGCGGTCATCCGGCCAGCGCTGTAGCGCGGCGGCAAACGCATGCTGTGCGCCATGGGCATCGGTGCGCTCCAGCGTGGCGGCGGCGGCGGCGTAAACGCGAGGCTCGGCGGTGGCGGGAAGTTGCCCGGGTTTCAGCGCCAGCATGGCCCAATATTGCCCGCGCGCCCAAGTGCGCTCAAAGGCAACCAGCGAAATTTCCATGCGCGCGGTGCGCCCGGAATGTAGCAGCAGCACATGGCGCTCCCGGTCAAAGCCCATCACCACGGCATAGTGCCAGACCGGGTAAATTGGAAACGCCAGATTCTGAAACACCAGCACCGGGTTGCCCGCCGCCACTTCGCGCATGACAGCTTCGATGCTGGGCTTCAATGGGTAAGCCAGCAAGCCTTGCCGGCGTGTGGCAGCCATCATTTCAGGCTGCAATGAGCCTTGGCGACCTGGCAGATACACCTGGTCCACCAGGGCTTCAGGCGTGACCCTGACACCTGCTGTATTGGCCACCATGGCCAGTGCGGCCGGGCCGCATTCATAGTCTTCTTGCGGAAAAAACGGCACCTGAGACAACACGACCTGCGCCGGGAGTCCTTCTGGCCAGCGCGCATCGAGCATGGCGACCTGGGGCGTGGCGCAGCCGCCCAGCAGCAAGGCCGCACAAACAAAAACCCCCGTCAGGACGGGGGCCAGAAGACCAGAAATTCGACCGGTCATCGCACCGATCGGGTGAACGGAAACACCTTGGTCAGGCCCATGATGTCGGTGATCAACAGCACAATGAACACGGTAAACAAAATACCCAGCACATCGCCACCCGCTGGGGCCTGGTCAATGCGACCGGCCAGTTGGGCGACTTCGCTGTCAGACATGGCAGCCACACGCTCCAGCGCGGCCTGTGAGGTGACGCCCTGGCCCAGCATAGCCTGTCGAACCTCGTCACGCGCCAAAAACTGGTTCACGGTGGCACGGCTGTCGTTCAAGGTGCTGGCAGCTGCAGGCGCCGTGATTTCTTCGGTCGCCACGATACGGGCTTGCGCGCTGAACGGCAGACCGGCAGCGGTGATGCAGACGATCAGGCCGGTGGAGACGAATTTTTTGAAGCTTTTCATGGTTTCCCTTTGTTGTTAGGTCGAAAAGTTGCGATTCAATCCGCATCAGGCGACCAAGTCAAGGCAACTTACAACTTGAAACAGCAGTGCGGGCAAAGATGCTGGATCCATTACGCGTGCGATGGATCGGCATTATTTCATTGACAAAATTGGCTGCTGCACTTATGGCAAAAGACCCTTAGCCGACAGCCAAATTGACTGATTCTTTGCGTCGTCAACGTTCTTGGTCAGCCGCGCGCGGCTTCATGCGCGTCGGCTGCACCAAGCGTTTAGGCATTGAAATCACTTCTGGCTTCTCTTGTTTCGTATAGGCTCGCGTCTTAAGTCGCGGGTACTAATTTTTCTCATCGTTCGTATCGGCGAGGCTAGTGCCAAAATAAATAACTCCCATCGGGTATTCTTTGCGAATTGTGAATAGCGGAACGCCATTACTTTGGAACTTTTGCTTCTCTCCTTCGATGACGCTGAGGACATAAGCGTGATTTAGGTAGATCAATTCACTGAGAGTGGTTTGCGGAACTGCCGCAACCCATTTCTTATGTTTCTGCTTCACAGCATCAATCATCTGCAGTGTCGGCCACGCAAAAAAATCGGGTGCTCCTTTAGTTGACGCCAGCGGCACAAATGCCAAATAGCCGACATGATGATTGTGATCCCGGAATAATCGGAGCAGGTCGTGATGTACCGGGAATTCTAGACGCGGCAGGCCCATCAATTTTTGCATAGTTGAAATCTGTGAAATGCAGGAGTCGATGTATTGCAATACGTGTTTATGCAAATCAATCTCGTCGCGAATCGTAAACGGTACTGGGCCTTTGAGTTGACAAAGCTTCGCATCAATTGCCGCAAGGAGCGCACGATGTGAATCCGTAACACGCTCCTCCCCAATAGAGAAGCTCAGGAAGGCATTCGTTTTTGTTTCATCTTCGCCCATTGGAGTTGCCTCTTAAGTAACTTCAAAAATATCCATACAAATCAACGATCTAAAAAATCAAGTTTCTTCGGCACGGAGTCCGGGCGGGGCCGGCTGGATCGCTAACGAATGAAAGGGACATCCCCGTCCCAGGCGAGCCGCGACCCGTGGGGGTTGCGGTTTACGGCAACAGAGTGCCAAGATGGAGAGGCAAAACTTTTCATCAACTCACCTGAGAGGGGAAATCATGGCTATCGTAACCGTTGGAATTGACCTCGCCAAGAACGTCTTTGCAGTCCATGGCGTGGATGAAACAGGCAAGGCTGTATTGGTGCGCCCCGAGGTACCACGCGCCAAGCTGTTGGAGCTCATTGGCAATCTGCCACCCTGCCTCATCGGCATGGAAGCCTGCTCCGGCGCCCATCACTGGAACCGTGAGTTTTCCAAGTTTGGGCACACGGTGCGCATGATGGCTCCGAAGTTCGTAGTGCCCTATGCATGAGCGGCAAACGGGGCAAGAACGATGCCGCTGATGCGGCTGCGATCTGTGAAGCCGTCACCCAACCTGCCTAGGCAATTTGTATTCTTGTCTTGTGATCCGGGACCAAGCAGCACCTCCCAGCAGGGGCTAAGTGGCGGCTGATGTCTGATCTGCTTGTTAACAGCGCTGCGCCATCACCTCACCCATCCGGACAGCGCCGACCGGTTGCCAATCCGGGTTGAATTTGAGCGGCCCTTGCGGGAACAGCATCACCACGGTGGAGCCGAGCAAAAAGCGGCCCATCTCATCGCCCTGCTTGAATTCAATGGACTGATCGTCATAGGGCCATTCGCTCAAACGCCCCGGCCGCGGGGCATTGACCGCACCGTGCCAGGTGGTGGCCATGCTGCCCACAATGGTGGCGCCCACCAGCACCAGCACAAACGGGCCATGCTGGCCTTCAAAAACGCACACCACCCGCTCGTTGCGCGCAAACAGCCCCGGCACGCCACGCGCAGTGGCGGGGTTGACTGAAAACAGGTCGCCTGGCACATAGATCATGCGCGTCAGGCGCCCGGCGCAGGGCATGTGAATGCGGTGGTAGTCGCGCGGGCTCAAATACAGCGTGGCAAAGTGGCCGTTGTCAAACTGCGCGGCCAGCGTGGCGTCACCACCAAGCAGCGCGGTGCTGCTGTAGTGGTGGCCCTTGGCCTGGAATATCTGCTGGCCTTCGATGCGGCCAAACTGGCTGATGGCGCCATCGACCGGGCAAATCAGGTCCGCCTGCGCCAAAGGACGCACACCGTCTTTGAGGGCGCGGGTGAAAAAGTCGTTGAAGCTGGCGTAGCTGGCCATATCCGGGTTGGTAGCCTCTTGCATGTTCACGCGGTAGCGCTGCACAAACCAGGCGATCAAGCGTGTCGTCAGCGCGCCACCTTGGGCGCGCGCAATGCGCCCGGCCAGCAAAGTGATGGCCTGTTTGGGGATGATGTATTGGGCGAGTACGGCGGCGCGGTCAGTCATAAGGCAGGGATTCTACGCAGTGCATTCAGCTGAGCGCCTGCCACAATCAGACCATGTCCGCCGCCCGCATTCCCCCCATTCAATGCCTGCTGACTTTTGAGGCGCTGGCGCGCCTGCGCAGCGTCACGCAAACCGCCGAAGAACTCTGCGTGACGCCCAGTGCGGTGAGTCACCGGGTCAAGCAGCTTGAGCAAATCATTGGCACCAAGTTGTTTGGCAGGGCCGACTTTTCACTCACCATCGAAGGCGTGGAATACCTGGCGCATGTGCGCGACGGCCTGACCATGCTGCAAAAATTTCCCAGCTCGGCGGCGATGCCGGGCAAGCGCAAGCTGCGCCTGGCTGTCACGCCGACCTTTGCGCGCTCCATTTTGATTCCACGCCTGCGCCAGTTCACCGAAGCCTACCCCGAGATCGACCTGACCCTGCAAATCTCCATCCCGCTGCTCGACGTGGTGGCCGAAGACGCCGACCTGATGATCCGCTTTGGCACCGGGCGCTACGCCGATGTCGAGCATGTCTGCCTGCTCAAGGACGAGGTCACCCCGCTGGCCTCGCCCGCCTTTGTGCGCGAGCACGGGCCGTTTGACGTGGCGCAAGATATGGAGGGCGAAGAGCTGCTGCGCAGCCCGCTGGAGCCCTGGCGCACCTGGTTTGCCGCCCGCGGGCTGGACTGGCCCGAGCCGCTGGATGGCTCGCAGTTCAACGATGTCGGCCTGATGTGTGATGGCGCGGCGGCCGGCATGGGCATTGCCCTGATTCGCCTCAAGCTGGCCGTGCCCTGGCTGGAAAACGGCTCGCTGGTGCGACTGGGGACCAGCGATGTCTTTGGCACCAACGTGCCCAGCCCGCACGCCCACTACCTGTGCTGGCGCACCGGCATGATGGAGCGCTGGGAATGCGTGGCGTTTGCCGATTGGCTCAAGCAAAGCGTGGTTTGAGAAATTTCAAAAAAGTATATAAAAATGCTCAACAGCAATGCTTGCTGCAGGCAGTAAAGTCATGGCTCTCAAACCCGGTTCTTCCCAGCCGGAGATCACAAGGATTCAGATGAACGCCTCCGCGACCCCGCAAGAATTTTCTGCACAACAACGCGCCGAGCGCCAGGCGCAGGTGGTGCAAGGGCTGTCGGCGCATTTGCCAGCCCATGCCCTGCTGTGGAACAGCGAGGACACCACGCCCTATGAATGCGACGGCTTGACTGCTTACCGCCAGCGCCCGCTGGTGGTGGCCTTGCCGGAGAATGAAGCCCAGGTGCAGGCGGTGCTGAAGACCTGCTTTGATCTGGCGGTGCCGGTGGTGGCTCGCGGTGCCGGCACCGGTTTGTCGGGCGGCGCCATGCCTCACCTGATGGGCGTGACGCTGTCGCTGGCGCGCTTCAACCGGATCCTGAAACTCGACCCGGTGTCGCGCACGGCGCTGGTGCAATGCGGCGTGCGCAACCTCGCCATCAGCGAGGCGGCCGCACCTTTGGGGCTGTATTACGCGCCGGACCCGTCCAGCCAGATCGCCTGCACCATAGGCGGCAACGTGGCCGAAAACTCGGGCGGTGTGCACTGCCTCAAGTACGGCCTGACGCTGCACAACATCGTCAAGATCAAGGGTTTCACCATGGACGGTGAGCCTGTGGTGTTTGGCTCCGACGCGCTCGATGCGCCCGGCTACGACTTGATGAGCGTGATGATTGGCAGCGAGGGCATGCTGGCGGTGGTAACCGAGGTCACGGTCAAACTGATTCCAAAGCCGATCCTGGCGCGCTGCATCATGGCCAGCTTCGATGACATCCGCAAGGCCGGTGAGGCGGTGGCGGCCGTGATTGCCGCCGGCATCATTCCGGCGGGTCTGGAGATGATGGACAAGCCGATGACGGCGGCGGTGGAAGACTATGTGCATGCGGGCTACGACCTCAGCGCCGAGGCCATTTTGCTGTGCGAAAGCGACGGCACGCCCGAGGAAGTCGAAGAGGAAATTGGTCGCATGAGTGATGTGCTGATGGCCGCGGGCGCCACCAAGGTGGCGGTGAGCCAGAGCGAGCAGGAGCGCATGACATTCTGGAGCGGGCGCAAAAACGCGTTCCCCGCCAGCGGCCGCATCAGCCCCGACTACATGTGCATGGACAGCACCATTCCGCGCAAACGCGTGGCCGACATTTTGCTGGCGATCCAGCAGATGGAGAAGAAATACCAGTTGCGCTGCGCCAACGTGTTCCACGCCGGCGACGGCAACCTGCACCCGCTGATTTTGTTCGATGCCAACGAGGCCGACCAATTGCACCGGGCCGAGTTGTTCGGGGCCGACATTCTGGAGACCAGCGTGGCGATGGGCGGCACCGTGACCGGCGAGCACGGCGTGGGTGTGGAAAAACTCAACAGCATGTGCGTGCAGTTCAGCGCCGCCGAGAACGAGCAGATGTTCGGCGTCAAGCGCGCCTTCGACACCAAGGGACTGCTCAATCCGGGCAAGGTGATTCCGACGCTGCAGCGCTGCGCCGAGTACGGCAAGATGCTGGTGCGCGGCGGCCAGCTCAAGCACCCGGACTTGCCCCGGTTCTAAAGTGGACGCCGCATGAACGGCCTGCGCGGACTGGCCTGGCTGCTGGCCATGCAGTCATTGGGCGAGCTGCTGTCTCGCGGCCTGAAGTTGCCGTTTCCTGGGCCGGTGATCGGCATGCTGCTGCTGCTGTTGGCGCTACGACTGCCGCTGGTGCGCGAACCGGTGGCGGCGTGCGCCAATTTTCTGCTCTCGCATTTGTCGCTGCTGTTTGTACCGGTGGGCGTCGGAGTGATGACGCACCTGGGGCTGCTGGGCCAGTACGGCGTGCGCATGCTGGTCGTTATCGTGCTGTCCACCTGGACCGGGCTTGCCGTGACGGTGCTGGTTCTGCGGACCTTCAAGGAGCCCGGCGATGCCTAAATTTGTCGAGTTGTGGGTTTACCTGTCCGCCACGCCGCTGTTCGGCCTGACCGCCACGCTGGTGGTCTATGTGCTGGCGCAGGCGCTGTATGCCCGGCTGGATCAGCCGGCCTGGGCCAATCCGGTGCTGTGGTCGGTCATCACGCTGGCCAGCCTGCTCACGCTCACGGGGGTGGACTACCCCACCTATTTTTCGGGTGCGCAATTCATCCACTTTTTACTCGGCCCGGCCGTAGTGGCGCTGGCCTGGCCGTTGTGGGAGCGGCGCACCGCCTTGCGCCAGCACTGGCGTGCGTTGCTGGCTGCGGCCGTGGTGGGCGGCGTGGCGGCCAGCGGCTCTGCCTTGCTGCTGGGCTGGCTGGCAGGTTTGCCCAATGACGTGGTGCTGTCGCTGGCGCCCAAATCGGTCACCGCGCCAGTCGCCATGGGCATTGCCGACAAAATTGGCGGCATCCCGGCGCTGGCTGCGGTGTTTGCCGTGGTGACGGGCATGGTCGGAGCGCTCAGCGGCAAAGCCTTGTTTGGGTTCCTGAAGATTCCAACGGACGGCAATGGTTGGATGGCGCGTGGTTTTTCCTTGGGGACGGCGGCGCACGGCATCGGCGCGGCACGGGCGCTGCAGGTCAACGCCGACGCCGGCGCATTTGCCGGGCTGGCCCTGGGCCTGCAGGTGGTGCTGGCGTCCCTGCTGATTCCGCTGCTGTTCCGGCTGTTTTGATTTGCAAAGCGGCTTGATCAAGCCGCTTTTTGCGGCTGCACAAAGGGTTCATCGTCCTCGATCACTTGCGCGGCCCAGGGCGCCAGCTTGCTGGTATCGGAGCGCAACACCTCTTGTTTGACCACCAGGATTTGTGCCGGATGCATGGAGAAGCTGCGCAAGCCCATGCCCAACAGCAATTTGGTCATGCTCACATCGCCCGCCATTTCGCCACACAGGCTGACCGGCTTGCCCTGCGCCCGACCCTCGGCAATGGTGTTGGCCACCAAGCGCAAAACAGCCGGATGCATCGGATCGTAAAGGTGCGCCACCGACTCGTCGGCGCGGTCGATGGCCAGCGTGTACTGGATCAAATCGTTGGTGCCTATCGACAGAAAGTCGAAGTACTTGAGAAACACCTTGAGCGTCAGCGCGGCGGCAGGGATTTCGATCATGGCGCCAATCCTGACCGGGCCATAGGCCACGCCACGGTTGTCCAACTGCACACGGGCGTGGTCGATCAGCGCCATGGTCTGGCGGATCTCCCGTGCGTGCGCCAGCATCGGAATCATCACGTTCACCTGGCCGTGGGCGGCGGCACGCAACATCGCGCGTAACTGGGTCAGGAACATGGCCGGGTCGGCCAGACTCCAGCGAATGGCACGCAGTCCCAGCGCCGGGTTCAGATGGGCGTCGTCGCGCAGCGTGTCATCGAGGGGTTTGTCGGCGCCCACATCGACGGTACGGATCGTGACCGGCAGGCCCTTCATGCCCTCCACCGCGCGCCGATACGCCAGATACTGTTCCTCTTCGTTGGGCAGTTTGCCATGGCGCCCCATGAACAAGAACTCGCTGCGGAACAGGCCGACACCGACGGCACCCGCTTTGAGCGCGGCGGTGGCATCGTCGGGCATCTCGATATTGGCCAGCAGCTCGATTTTTTGTCCGTCCATCGTCACCGCCGGCGTGTGCAGCAGCCGCCCCAGGCGGCCCCGCTGGAGTTCGCCCTGGCGTTGCTTGAAGCCGTATTCCGCGAGAATGATCGGCGATGGGTCAACCACCACGACACCGGCATCGCCATCGATCACCACCCAGTCATCCTGATGGATCAGGTGACTGCTCAAGCGCGCACCCACCACCGCCGGAATGTCCAGACTGCGCGCCACAATGGCTGTGTGTGAGGTTTTGCCACCGACATCGGTGATGAAACCGGCAAAAACACTTTGCTTGAATTGCAGCATGTCCGCCGGGGATAGATCATGCGCCACCAGGATCAGGGGCACATCCACGGTATCGTCGAGCAACAAATCCTGTTGCGACGTCTTGCGCTCCTGGCGCCCCAGCGGCTGGATCAACGGCGATGAGACGCCGCGCATGGCGCGCAGGATTTTTTCGGTGATCTGCTCCAGGTCGGCCTTGCGCTCGCGCAAATAGTCGTCTTCCATCTCGTCGAACTGGCGCGCCACAATTTCGAGCTGGGTGGTCAACGCCCACTCCGCGTTGTAAAGCCGGTCCTTGATCCAGTGGCGAACGCCGGACGACAACTCTTCGTCCTGCAGCAGCATCAGGTGTACATCAAGCAACGCCGACAACTCGTGGGGCGTGTCTTTGGGCCCCATGTGGGCGATGCTGGTCTGCAGTCGGTGGATTTCCTCCACGACCGCATCGCGGCCATCACGCACCCGGTTGATCTCGGCGGCAACCTGCGCGGGTTCGATGAAGTAATGCGCCACGTCCAGCCGGCTGGAGGCCACCAGTACCGCCCGCCCGATGGCGATGCCCCGGGCCACTGCCAGACCATGGATGGCAAAAGTCACTCACCTTCCCCAAATTTGTCTGCCACCAAATTCAACAACGCCTCCATCGCCTGCTGCTCCTGCTCACCACTGGTTTCAATTTCGATCTGCGAGCCCATCCCGGCGGCCAGCATCATTACGCCCATGATGCTTTTGGCATTAACGCGACGCTCGCCGCGCGACATCCAGACTTCGCATGGGAAACTGCCTGCCAGTTTGGTCAACTTGGCGGAAGCGCGGGCATGAAGTCCCAATTTATTGCTGATGGTCGTCGTGGTTTTGATCATTTGGTTTTCGTTGCTGATTTTGCGGGGCCGTGACGGCCACTTGCATCACCCCCTGGGTACCCCCGGCGAGCACGCGCGCCACCAGGGCATCCATGGACTCGTTGCGGTACGTGATGGCGCGCAGCAGCATGGGCAGGTTCACACCGGCGACCAGTCTGGAATTAACGCCATCCACCAGTTTTTGTGCCACATTGCAGGGCGTGGCGCCGAACATGTCGGTCAGGATCAGCGTGCGCCCGGTATTGAGCAGCGCCATGGTCAATCGGGCGCTGTCCAGGGATTCATCGACCGGGGTATTGGGCTGAACATCGAGCACCGCCAGCGAGGATGCCGCATCCGGAAAAACGTGCAACACGCACTGGCGCAAGGCTGTGGCCAAGGGTGCATGCGCAATGATGAAAATGCCGTTATTCATGTCTTTCACGGGTGCTGCAATTTTGAAGGGGCATGGTGCTGGCTCTGGTGATTCAACACGGATGCTGATTATGACTTTTTGTAGTCAGAAAGTACGCGTAGGACGCCATGGTGCAAAGCAAATATATCGCCATCGCCATCTGAAAAGCCGGCACCTCGGTCGATCCCAGCGCCCGAAAACCATCAATGGCCAGGCCGATGCCCCACTGCACGGCAAAAACGCCGGCAAACAACACCAGGTTGTAGGACGACAGGGCGCGCCCGGCCAGGTCGGGGGGAAAAGCCATGGCCACCGCCGGCTGCGCCAGAGAAATGAAGGTGCAGCTCATGCAATACAAGGCCCAGGCCACGCCGGCCCAAACGCCAATGCCCGAGCCCGCCGCAATGATCAACGCCAGCAGGATAAAGCTCAGCGGCATGCCATAGCTGATCAGGCGATCAGCGCTGTAGCCGCGGCGGGCCAGCCAAGGATAAACCATGCCCCAAGACCAGAAGGTGCCCAGCATGGCCATGTTGAGCCAAAAGAGTCCCATAGCCGCTTGCATCGGGGTAAAGCCAGCCACGCGAATCATCCAGGGCGTCACCCAAAGGGTCTGTATGGCGATCAGGCCGCCGTAAATGAAAAACGCCATGGGCGCCATTTTTTTGAAGTACGGGTGACGCCAGACCTCGGCATAGCTGGTCCCAGCCACAGGATGAATCATATCGGGGGGGGCGGCGGCAACCTCCTGCCAACGGGGCGCCTGCCAGGCGATCAGCAACATGGCCAACGCGACCAAAGCCGCCAGCGCCCAAAACAGGGGGCGCCAACCCACCAGCGGCATCAGCCACTGCACGGGCAGGGTGGATGCCACCATGCCGAAGGCGCCGGTCATCAGCATCCAGGAATTGGCGCGCATTTGCGAACTGACCGCAAACCAGCGCCGGTAACCGGTCAGCGGCGCCATCATGCAGGCGCTGACCCCGACACCGCTGAGCACGCGCGCCAGCAGCAAACCGCGAAAACTGTCGGCCATGGCAAAGGCCATGCAGCCCAACACCGCCACCAGCAGGAAATAAAGAATCACTTTTTTGGGCCCATGCCGATCCAGCCAGGCACCCAGCGGGAGTTGCGTTGCGGCAAATCCCAAAAAATAACCACCCGCAAGCAGCCCAAGATCTTGCGCATTGAGCGCGAATTCCTGCGTCAGCGTGGGCGAAAGGGTGGCCGTGATGGCACGAATCAGGGATGAGAGGAAGTAGGCAAAGGCGAACGCAACAAACACCAATATCGCGTTGCGCCGTGGTAACAGGGTCAGCACAGCGGGAGTCGTCGCATCAAGGCCGCAGGGCACCAAATACTTTTTGCAGCAAGGCGCTGCCGGTGCCCACCGGATCTTGCCTGATCTTTTTCTCTTCTTCACCAATCATGAAGTAGATGCCGTCGAGCGTTTTGGCGGTGACGTATTGCTCGATCGAGGTCTGGTCTCCTTTGAGCAAACCCATGCCAGCGGCTTTGCCGGCGACTTGGTTGTACTTATCAGCCAGATTGACCCGCGAGGTGACCCGGGCGACCACGGGCAAGAACTTTCGACCCAGAGGTTGCCGCGTTCTTTCCGCAAAAAACTGCGTCACCGAGGTGTCGCCACCAGTCAATATTTTCTTGGCATCCTTCACGTTCATGGTTTTGACTGCGCCCACCAGCATGTCACGCGCCAACGGCACTGCGGTCTCCGCCGCACGGTTCATGGCCACAATCAGCTCATCCAGGCGGGCGCCCTGACCAAAGCTGCGCAACAACCTGGCAGTGTCTTGCAGAAAGCCCGGCAATGGAATCCGGACCTTGTCATTGCCCAAAAACCCGTCGGGCCGACCCAGCAACTGGACGGCCGCAATGGCGCCCTTTTCCAATGCCAGCTTGAGCCCCTGCGAGGCCTGGGCATTGGTCAGGTCATTGACCGACAGTGCGTTTGCGCTTGCACTGAGCCCCAGGCATGAAGACGCCAGTAGCGAAGCTGAAAAGGATCCAAACCGGCGTCGATTCATAAGCATGTCCTGGGCAGTTCATGGGGTAGCGACATCTTAACGCCGGTCATACCGGGGGCATGCAGCTGACTTAGAAGCTTGCCCCTGGCTTGAAGCGCAGATTATTTGGCGCGAAAGTCGTCATGGCACGCTTTGCACGCGCCGCCAGTGGCATTCACCGCCACCTTGATGTTGTCAAGATTACCGGATTTGGCAGCAGTTGCCAGTTTGCTCATTTCGCCCTGCAATTTTTTGGCGTGGTCGTCGAACTTGGCTTTGTCAGTCCATATCTCAGGTTTTGCCTTGGTCTCGCCTTTGTCGGTTCCCGGACCGAAACCAGCCCAGGGCAGCTTGGCCATGAATTCCGCAACGGCGGCGCTCTCTGCGGCGACTTTGGCATCAAACGGAATTTTTCCACCAGCCATGCCAGCAACACGGCCAAAATTCTGCTGCATCACAAACAGGGCACTTTTGCGGTATTTAATGGCATCTTCAGCTTTGGCGAATTGTGCCGAGGCAGGCACGGCCATGACCAATGCTGCGCCCGCCAGAAGACAAGCAGTGAGTTTTTTCATGGAAGTCCTTTCGTCGTTAAACTAAAACAGATGGGAGGCGAAGTGTATGAGAAATCATTTAACCTTTCTCCCGCGTCTTTCAAGGAGGTAATTGCTTTGCTTGTTCGTGTTTGGGATGCCCCGACGCGCCTGTTTCACTGGGCGCTGGCGGCGTGTTTTGTCGGCCTGATCGTCACCAGCCAAATGGGTGGTGGCGCCATGGTCTGGCATTTCCAGTTTGGTTACGGTGTGTTGACCTTGCTGCTGTTTCGCATGGTGTGGGGTTTGCTGGGCGGCCACTGGTCGCGCTTTTCCACATTCCTGGTCGGCCCCAGGGAGGTATGGCGTTACCTGCGTGGAAAGGGCCTGCAACATCACGATGTCGGTCACAACCCGTTGGGCGCCCTGTCGGTTGTCGCTATGCTGGTGTTCCTAGCCCTGCAAGTCACCACCGGCCTGATGAGTGATGATGAAATCGCCAATGCAGGTCCTTTGACACGCTTTGTGTCCTCGGCCTGGGTCAGCAATGCGACTTACTACCACAAGGCGATTGGCAAATTGGTCTTGCTGGGCTTGGTGACTTTGCATGTGTCGGCCATCGTCTATTATTTTTTTGGCAAGCAGGAAAACCTGATTCAACCCATGATCACGGGCGACAAGACGCTAGACTTTGCCGCACCCAGCGCGCGCGACAGTGGGTCTGAGCGCAAGCTTGCCGCCGTGATTTTTCTGGTCTGCATGGGCCTGGTGAGTGGCACGGTCATCGGACTGGTTGGCTGAATGAACGACTCAAGTTCTAGCCCACCATGACTTCAGAACCTATTCAAATTCAAGCGTTTGAAGGCACGGATGATGTTGAGCAGGTGCGCGCGCTCTTTAAAGAGTATGCAAACAGTCTGGACATCGACCTGTGTTTCCAGAACTTTGAGGCAGAACTGGCGGGCCTGCCAGGTGACTACGCGCCGCCGCGCGGCGCCTTGTTCATAGCCCACTCAGCCAATGACATGGTCGGCTGCTGCGCGCTGCGCCCTTTGGACACGGCCGATTACCCCAACGCCTGTGAAATGAAACGTTTGTATGTGCGCCCGGCCTTGCGTAGCAATGGTTTGGGTCGGCGTCTGGCCGAAGCGGTGATACAGGCCGCCAGTCAAGCCGGTTACGCCTATGTGCTGCTGGACACCCTGAGCGAAATGGAAACGGCACGCGCCATGTACCAGGAGTTGGGGTTCGTGGAAGTCGCGCCCTATTACTTCAACCCCATTGAAGGCGCGCACTATTTGATGGCGCGACTTTGATCAGGGGAGTCTCTGCACAGATGTCCCCTGATGAGTTGAAAAGGATCAGGCCTTGACTTGTGCCAGCAGCGTAGCCGCGTCGCTGACTTCGAATTTGCCAGGGCCCTCGATGTTGAGCGTGACCACTTTGCCATTCTTGACCAGCATCGAATAGCGATTGCTGCGCAGCCCCAAACCTTTGCCGGTCAGGTCGAGCGTTAAACCGGTGGCCTTGGCAAATGCCGCATCACCATCGGCCAGCATGCGCACCTTGTCACCGGTCTTTTGGTCACGCGCCCAGGCGCCCATGACGAAAGCGTCGTTGACGCTGACGCACCAGATTTCATCAACGCCAGCGGCCTTGAGCGCATCATGGTTGGCGATATAACCCGGCACATGCTTGGCAGAGCAGGTGGGGGTGAAGGCGCCAGGCAAGGCGAACAACGCAATGGTCTTGCCCGCACTGGCGGCCACAACATCGACCGGATTGGGGCCCAGACTGCAGCCGCCACCTTCGGTTTCATGGAATTCCATCAGCGTTGCGGCTGGTAACTGGTCACCGACTTGAATCATATTTAACTCCTGATTTAAAAAACAATTGAATAAATAAAAACGGCCCACAATTGTGAGCCGTTTTGTAAAGTGCTGACACGCAGCCCAAGCAAAGACTTAGACCAGCAAGGCCTTTTGCACCAGGCGCGTTGCGACCCAGTTCTTGGTTTTTGAGATAGGACGGCTTTCCGTAATTTCGATCATGTCGCCCATTTTGTACTCACCCTTTTCGTCATGGGCGTGGTACTTGCTGGACTTGCCGACGATCTTGCCGTAGAGCTCGTGCTTGACACGACGCTCGATCAGCACGGTGACCGTTTTCGCACGCTTGTCGCTGACCACCTTGCCAATCAAAGTGCGCTTGAGGGATGTTTTAGCTTCCGTCATGTTTCGCTCCTTATTTGGCGGATGGAACAGCGGCTTGCTTTTCGACCAGAATGGTCTTGGCGCGAGCGATATCACGGCGCGCGAGGCGCAGTGTGGCTGTATTGTTGAGTTGTTGGGTTGCCTTTTGCATGCGCAAACCAAAGTGTGCCTTTTGCAGCGCTTTGACTTCTGCCTGCAAACCTGCAACG
This sequence comes from Rhodoferax sp., assembly GCF_028689295.1. Taxonomy (GTDB): domain Bacteria; phylum Pseudomonadota; class Gammaproteobacteria; order Burkholderiales; family Burkholderiaceae_C; genus Rhodoferax. Next base: position 1,458 of record NZ_JAQTWL010000007.1, on the reverse strand, counting down.
TCTTTTTGGCGTAATTCAGTCGTTTTCATATCAATTTCTCCTGATTACTGACCGATCATGCGCGACACGAAGGTGGTGCGCAGCGGCAGTTTGGCGGCTGCCAGACGGAACGCTTCACGAGCCAATTCTTCGGTGACACCGACGATCTCAAACACGATCTTGCCGGGCTGGATTTCAGCCACGTAGTACTCGGGGTTACCTTTACCATTGCCCATCCGCACTTCTGCGGGTTTTTGGGAAATGGGTTTGTCGGGAAACACGCGAATCCAGATACGACCGCCACGCTTGACGTGACGGGAGACAGCACGACGTGCGGCCTCGATTTGGCGCGCTGTCAAACGGCCGCGGTCAATACACTTCAGACCGAAATCACCAAATGCAACCGAGCTACCCCGGGTTGCGATACCGGTGTTACGGCCCTTTTGCTCTTTGCGGTACTTGCGACGAGCGGGTTGCAACATAATTATTCTCCTTTACCGTCAGCTGCTGCAGCGGCTGGCGCGGCTACCTTGCGGACGCGCTGAACGGTGGGTTTAGGTGCGTCGGCTCCAAGAGCCACTGCGGGTTTGTCACTGCCATCAGCAGGGGCTGCGTTGCTGCCCATCGGGCGGCGCGCGGCGCGCGGCGCAGGACGATCGGCGCCTGGACGGCCACCACGGTCATCACGACGCGGGCCACGTGGGCGACGCTCATCGTCCGGACGCGGTGTTTCCACAGCCGGCAGATCGTTGCGACCCAAGGTATCGCCCTTGTAAACCCAGACCTTGACACCGATGGTGCCGTAGGTGGTATGGGCTTCAGAGGTTCCGTAGTCGATGTCGGCGCGCAGGGTGTGAAGCGGCACGCGACCTTCGCGGTACCACTCGCAACGCGCGATTTCAATGCCGTTCAGACGACCTGACGACATGATCTTGATGCCCAGGGCACCGAGACGCATGGCATTTTGCATGGCACGCTTCATGGCCCGTCGGAACATGATGCGTTTTTCAAGCTGCTGCGTGATCGAGTCAGCAATCAGCTTGGCATCAATTTCTGGCTTGCGCACTTCTTCGATGTTGACCGCCACTGGCACGCCGAGCTGGCGGCCCAATTCGCGCTTGAGGTTCTCGATGTCTTCACCTTTCTTGCCGATCACCACACCCGGACGAGACGAGTAAATGGTAATGCGGGCGTTCTTGGCAGGACGCTCGATCAAGACGCGCGAAACCGACGCATTCTTGAGCTTGGCTTTAAGGTACTCGCGCACCTTGATGTCTTCCGCCAGCATGCCAGCGAAATCACGGTCATTGGCATACCAACGAGATGCCCAGTTGCGACTGACCGACAAGCGGAAGCCGGTTGGATGGATTTTTTGTCCCATATCTTGCTGGCCTCTTTCAGTTACCAACCGTCACGTACACATGGCACGTGGGTTTTCTGATCTGGTTGCCACGACCTTTTGCGCGGGCCGTGAAGCGC